>JAGDZK010000070.1:0-21577 GCA_049115935.1 Bermanella sp.
CCAGCTGAGCTAAGGCCCCACACCCATCTAATACTTGGTCGTTGGGATTGACCAAAACAGCAAGCTGCTTAGATGTGGCGTGCATTATACGGATAGATTTCCCTTTGTCACCCCTATTCCTAGATTTTTTTACGAATTAAAACAATCTGTTAGCTTAGATATGAGTTTAGCTGGCAGTACGGCATGTAAGGCTCAGAGCTCAGTGCAATTACTGAGCTAACGATCTTACTGTGGGTGCTGAAGCTTGCTCAAAACCTTGGGATTTTGCCAGCTGCACTTGTTCTAGTGCATCTTGCATTTGCACACGCCATTGGCTGTCTGCCACATCTTTTTGTGCAATGGAGTCTTGGCTTTGGTCCATCACTACTGGCAAGTCCAGTGCTAACCATGTGAAATAGCCGTCTTTAAAGTAGTGGACGTTTTCATAACCCCAGGCAACAGCCAAGAAAGTAGCCACTGCGCTGCGGTAACAATGGGCGCTATTGCAATAAATAACGATTGGTATGTCTTTATCCAGAGTCTCTATAAGGTATAAGTCGTTAAAGTCACGTTTCAAATCTAGGTGCACTGCGCTTCGAATATGACCTAGCTGGTATTCAAATTGATCGCGCACATCGATAAATGTGGCACCTTTTTCAAATAATTTTAAGGCTTCATAGGCATCTATGGTGTTTGCACCTGTAATGGACTGGATCTCTTCAGCGTATGCGGTGTTTAAGTTAAGCAATATAATTAGGCTCAATAAGGAGGTTTTAATACTCACGGCCATTCTCCCTTTAACAGTGTTAACTTGAGTATAGGTCGTGTAATCAGCCTAGCTTGTAACTTATAGCTGTAAGCTTTGGGAGGAGATATAGCTAAACAGCCCAAGCAAATATTTGACTAATTTAGCTTTGGGAACTTGTGGGGTACCGTCATCCCCGAATGCTTTTATCGGGGATCCAAGCCTGCACAAGATATTCTAATTCACAGAAATTTCACTTCCGATCAACAGGCATAAAAAAACCGAGACGACGTCTCGGTTTTTATTGGTATTTTAAATAATGCCGTTAATGCACGGCACTTTCAAAGCCACCTTGGCGTTTTCGATTTAACGACAGCAATAATTCAGCCTCTGAATGACTAAAGCCGCAACTGCTTACTAGGTCATTTTCAGTGGCACCCATGGCAATTAAGCGAGAGGCTTGGTCATATGATGGATGCTCAGGTTGCGAATTTAATATTGCAAATTGCTTTTTAAGGACTTCGGCCAAGCGACGTTCGGTTTCTAATACCTTTTGCCCCATGCCGATGGCACTTTTTGATAATGAGGCCATGTCTTCTTGCAGTCGTCGGTTAACCAATTCTTGCTGTCGTTTTTGTTTTAACAAAACACGTGCATTATAAATAGCCATTGAACACCCAAGTATTGCAGTGCTGGCAGCGATGGTCAGTAATAAAGGATGCACAGACGCACTAAGCGCCCAAGACGATACAAGTTCTAACATGATTCACTCGCAGTTGCCGTGTTGGCAAATTTTAAATTTATTATGAATACCAAGCACTTTAAGCAATGTAAAAAGCGCTTGGTATCAACTGCATGAAGCTGCGTTTTTTTGTGATGCTATTTAACGATTAAAAGTCGTTGAGTTCTGCCCATTCTTCATCGGACATCATTTTCTCTAGATCAACCAAAATAAGCAGTTCTTCGTTTTTATGACAAACCCCTTGAATGAATTTGGCGGTTTCTTCGTTACCAACATTCGGGGTGGTTTCGATTTCAGATTGACGCAAGTAAACCACTTCGGCCACCGCATCGACTAAAATACCCACTACTTGGTTTTCTGTTTCAATTATCACGATACGGGTTTGATCATTGGTTTCAGTTTCACTTAAACCAAAGCGTAATCGCGTATCAATGACCGTAACGACGTTACCACGAAGATTGATGATACCTAGTACGTATGGTGGCGCACCGGGTACTGGCGCAATCTCGGTATAGCGCAGCACTTCTTGTACCTGCATTACATTGATGCCGTAGGTCTCGTTGTCTAAACGAAAGGTGACCCACTGCAACACGGGATCTTCAGCTACCCCTTTTGCTTCATAGGTACTCATCAACTCACTCCTATATATGGCGCAGCCAACTTAATGTTGCCGATAACGCCAGCGACCACTTAAATTCGAGCCACTTGTCAAATTCATAACATTCCCTGTTATTAGTTTAGACTAGAGCAGGTTGTGTGCCAGTCGAGTTGAAATTTTAAACTGGGGTTATTTGGCTTCGGCTTCTAGTAAGTCAATCAAGCTATCCACATGAATCAATGCGCACATGTGATCCACCACTGTGCCAGATAGCCACTGACGTTTGCCCTGCTGGGAGCGCCATTTCACTTGGTCTGGTTGCAATTTCACGGTGCTGTGAACTTTTTTACACGCCAATGACCATTTACTTCTCTGTAACTGAATCACGTAGTCAAAGCCGTCATCAGCCAGATTAAAACCCTTCTCAGGCATGATGTATTGAGCCGTATCAACCACATACAAATGTTGCTCGTTTTCGATGTAAGCGCCAATAAACCATTTAGGACGGCCGATCAGCTGGTTGGTTTCGTGCTCAACTTTAATGATTTTGCCTAGGGCTTCCATTGGTACAGCTAGCTTTAAACCACACACATCAAATAACAAAACATCAAACGCTTCTTGTGCCCATTGTGGTGCTTGAGGGTAACGTAACGCTTCCGGTTTAACGGCTAGTTTGTCAATGATTTGGCTATCTATTGATGTCTCAACTTCTGGCACTACCGCTGGCGTTTCTTTGACACTTAATTGAGGCTGAACATCCAATGGTTTATGTTCAACCTTGGGATTAACTGGCTCGGAAACTGGTAATGAAGGGGCCACCTCAACTTGCGTTTTTGCTTCTACTTTAAGAGGCGCTTCTTGGACTGTTTCAGTATCAACCTCAACATCATCGGCGACCGTTAGTTCACTCACCACCCGCTCTTGAGGTGCTAGGGTTTCCAGCTCAGGTTCTTGTTGAAGCGCTTCAATGTCTTGTGCAACATCTGGGAATAAATCCACCAGCAAATTGTCCATGTATTCCTGAACAACTGTAGCCACATGGGTGGATTTTGTGATGGTTGGTTTTGGCGTACTGGGGTTATTCATACTTCACCTACCCCTGCGGTTTAATCCGCGTCTTTTGTAACAGAATTTGGCTTTGTTTAAATACATAGCGCTGCAATTGCCCCTGAGGCAGAGTTTGCCCTAGCAATAATAATTGCAAAAACGTTTCCCAAATAATGTGTTCAGAAACATCTGACATACTCATCAATAAAAATGGATCAGTACATGGTTGTAAGCGACAACCAAGATCAACGCTATCAAGTGGTTGATATGGGGTAATGTCATTATTAACTGGTGGTAGAGTCTCAAAAAAGAGGTTATCTAAATAATCACTAACGGCCTTGTCTGATGTTCCTGCCATAATCTAGGCCGCACTTGCAGTGCTTAATAAATTACTAAGCAAATGACGATATACCCTAACACCACGACTATCAGGGTCTAAATCAGATGGCACTTTTGCCATCGCACTGGCATCCCTAAATTTTGTATCAACAGGAATAGACTCAGCGAATACCTGATCACCATAGAGTTCACGAATTTTTTTTAAGGCTTGAATAGAGGCATGAGTACGGCGATCGTAAAGCGTTGGAATAATCATAAACGGTAATTGTTTTTTTGTACTTTGCATCACCATACCCAAAGTATGGGTCATACGCTCTAGCCCTTTTACGGCTAAAAATTCTGTTTGTACAGGAATCAATAATCTTTGCGCTGCCGCTAAAGCATTAATCATTAACACGCCTAAAATAGGCGGCGTATCTATTAACACAAATTCATAATCATCCCATAAGCTGGCCAATGCTTTTGAAATAACTAAACCCATCCCACCTTGTCCTGCTACTTTACGTTCTAATGTGGCAAGAGCGGTACTGGCTGGAAATAAATCAATGCCCTCTTTTGTGGTTTTACGAATAATTTTCTTAGGCAAGTCATCAGGTACTTTACCTTCATGCATGAACAGGTCAAACGTGCTGAACTCAATCTCATCAGGGTCATATTTAAAATAACTAGTGAGGGAGCCATGTGGATCAAGGTCTACCATTAGCACACGATGGCCTTGCTCGCGCAGTAAACCCGCAAGACTGACTGTGGTGGTGGTTTTACCAACACCACCTTTTTGATTAGCTACGGCCCATACGTGCACAACTCACTCCTTGGCCTAAAACATATTGCCAAAAGCGGCAACCTTGTCGACCTACACAATACTATGCAGATTTTATTCCTATCCTTATTAAGGATTAGCAGATAAGTGCGCATCCGTCACCGTTTTAATGCGATTAACGCTTTCGCTACTGCTATGAATTAAGAATAGCACTCGACGATTAATTGACTGCCCGTCTTCATCATCATTCGTCGCAATTGGCTGAAACGGCCCATAATTAACGGCCGCAAGTCTTAATGGGGAGACATCATCTAAAGATAGCAGCTGTAAAATAGCCATACCTTGGTTAGCTGCAAGCTGCCAAGGATTCTCTTGGTCCACTTGATCATCGGTAAACACTTCTATTGCAATGAAATTTGGTATCGTTTCAAACACATCCGCCAATTGCGATAAGATGTATTCCCCCTCGATAGAGATAACAGCAGTATTCCCATTAAAAATATAATCAGAGGGAATTTCTAATTGTAAATACTCACGAACTTTATTTAGGCTAACACGAGGTTTGTTAATAGATTGATCAATCAAGGTTTGCAATGAGTTATGCAGAGCCTCTTCTTTTTTATCTAAATTCAGTGTTTCATTTGACTTAGCCTCAGGCTCTTTCAAACTATCTGAGAGTTGTGACATTAATGTTTGAAAGTCTTGCGGCAAAGATAAAGCAGCAGGCTGATCAAAAACACCTATAAACACGTCACTCATCTGTTTAAACTTTTCATCATTTAAAGAAGAGGATGCATATAGCACCACAAAAAATGCAAACATCAGTGTCATGAAATCAGCGTAAGACACCATCCAACGCTGGGCATGTACGGATTCTGGTGGAGCATGTCGCCTAGGCATCACATTCCCTTTGCATTAATGTGCACCTTTTTTAATATTTTCGTAGCGATAACGAATGGAGTTAGGATGCTCACCTTCAGCAATGGCCACCAAACCCTCGATTATCAGTTCGTTATATAAATATTCTTTACGTACTAAGAATTTTAAACGCTGTGCAATAGGTAAAAATATTAAGTTGGCGCTACCCACGCCATAAATAGTGGCTACAAATGCAGTGGCAATACCAGGGCCAATTTGTTCAGGATCAGTTAAATTACCCAGCACCTGCATTAAGCCCAGTACAGCACCTAAAATACCAATTGTGGGAGCGTAACCACCTAAGCTTTCGTAAACATGTGCAGACTGTAAACCAGCGTCTTCTTGCCGGTATAAATCTAACTCTAAGCTTGACCGAATCGCGGTTGGTGTTTGACCATCAGCCAGTAAATTTAATCCTTTTTTAGCTAGTAGCGTTGCAGACTTAGCGCTACTTTCTAAGCCAATCAAACCTTCTTTTCGTGCTGTTTGAGACCACTTACATAGTATGTTTAGCAACTCATCAAGACTATGATCAGGGGGGTAAATCAGCCAAAAGGTTCGGCTAAATGCAGATTTCATAACAGGAAAAGGGGTTTGTACCAATACCGCTGCAAAGGTACCGCCAAAAACAATTATAGCTGCAGGGCCATTAAGTAGGGCTGAGTTGAGGCCTCCTTCCAACATATTGCCCAATAAGATAGCGGCAATTCCCAGCACAATCCCTGCTAGGCTTAAAATATCCATCAACGAACCTCTTTGATCAACTTCGCTGCAATATCTTGTATCGGTAATACGGCATCGGCTAAATTTGCTTTTGCAATGGCCATGGGCATACCGTAAATCACACAAGTTTGCTGATCCTGCGCCCATATCGATGAGCCACCCTGCTTCATCAAAGCCGCCCCTTCTTTACCATCACTACCCATACCCGTTAGTACTATACCTAGGGCTTTACCAGGGTAATGCTTTGCTGCACTAGCAAACGTAATATCCACACAAGGTCGATAATTAACACGATCATCCCCATCTATGACTCTTACTCTGCCGCGATCTAGCATTAATTGCTGACCACCTGGGGCTAAAAGTGCTTGCCCTGCTTTTAACGTATCCCCGTCTTGCGCCAACTTAACATCAATATTGCATAGCTTATCTAAACGCTCCGCGAACGCCCCCGTAAAAGACGCTGGCATGTGTTGTATTAAAATAATGGGTTTAGAGAAATTACTTGGCAGTTCTGTTAACACTTTTTGCAAGGCTACCGGGCCACCAGTACTTGTCCCTATTAGCACCACTTCTACAGAATTTAACCGGGTATTATTTTCAATTCTTTTTGAGTGTGTATTTGAATTTACAGATGTTTCGGCTTGTTTATCTGTTGATACATTAGAGGCTCTAGGCTCACGAGAAACAGAGGGATTAGAGTCATCATTAGTAATAGGAGTAGCAGCTGACGAGATGACAGTACGAGATTCACTTGATGCTGAACGATTATAATATTTAGCAACACTTTTAATTTTGTCGCTTAAGATATTTCGTATTTTATCCCCACCACGTTGCAAGTCTTCGAAGTTTTTAGGTAAAAAATCAACAGCACCGGCATCTAATGCGTCGAGAGTAACGCGCGCGCCATCGTAAGTTAAAGATGAAAACATCAAAACCGGTGTGGGTCTTGATTTCATAATATTACGAAGTGCGGTTAAGCCATCCATAACCGGCATTTCATAATCCATGGTGACAACATCTGGTTTTAGGCTGTCGACTTTATCAATTGCTTCGCGGCCATTATTTGCAAAACCAACAATCTGAATATCAGTGACAGGCTTAAGGATTTCAGAAATTCGTTTTTGAAAAAAACCGGAATCATCCACCACTAACAAACGTATTGCCATTGCGACTCCATCAATTTTTTTTATTCAGCGTATCTGCACAGGCAACGTATTGAGAATAATAGCGGCTTTATTTAGGCCGCTATTAAGCTGGTCTTCTTAGCGTAATGATGAAGCATACTGGGTACATCGAGTATCAATGCTATTCGCCCATCCCCTGTGATTGTCGCACCTGCCATACCAGGCGTGCCTTGCAGCATTTTGCCAAGGGGTTTAATCACCACTTCTTCTTGACCAATCAGCTGATCAACCACAAAACCAACCCGCTGTGTGCCCACAGAAACCACCACTACATGGCCTTCTTTTCCTGATCTTTCATCTTTTTTAACTTTATGAACAAGCCAGTTTTTCAAATGAAATAACGGTACGGCTTTGTCGCGCACTACCACCACCTCTTGACCGTCAATCACATTGGTACGAGTCAAATCTAAGTGGAATATTTCATTTACACTCACCAACGGGAAAGCAAACGCCTGATCTTGTAGCATGACCATTAACGTGGGCATGATGGCCAATGTTAATGGAACCTTGATCATGATTTTTGAACCACGACCTTGTACAGAATCAATATTAAGCGTGCCGTTTAATTGTGTGATTTTGGTTTTCACCACATCCATACCCACACCACGGCCCGAAATATCACTGATTTCGGTTTTGGTTGAAAATCCCGGTGCAAAGATTAAATTAAATGATTCTGAATCTGTTAATCGGTCTGCGGCATCTTGATCCATCACCCCTTTTTCAACCGCGATTTGTTGCAGTTTTTTAGGGTCCATACCTTTACCGTCATCTTGAATAGATAACAAGATATGATCCCCTTCTTGCTCAGCGGATAATACCACTGTGCCATTACGGGACTTGCCTGCCGCTTCACGCTCTTCTGGTTGTTCGATACCGTGATCAACCGCGTTTCGCACTAAGTGGACTAATGGATCAGCCAAAGCTTCAACTAAGTTTTTATCTAAATCGGTTTCCTCACCTTTAAGCTCTAACGTTACTTCTTTTTTAAGGTTACGGGCTAAGTCACGTACCACTCGAGGGAAACGCCCAAATACTTTTTTGATCGGTTGCATCCGTGTTTTCATCACAGATGTTTGCAAGTCACCGGTTACAACATCTAGGTTCGCAACCGCTTTTGCCATAGATTCATCTGTGCTTTTCAAGCCCAAACGAACTAATCGATTTCGAACTAATACGAGCTCACCAACCATATTCATAATGTCATCTAAGCGCTTAGTATCAACACGAACAGTGGTTTCAACAGCGGCAGGTGGTTCTGCTTTTTTCGCCGGTGCAGAAGCGGGAGCCGCTGCTTTTGCTGCAGGAGCTGCTGCGGGTGAAGCGGGTGGTGGTGTAGGTGCTGCTGGTGGCGGTTCTGCCGCTTTAACTGGCTCTTGTGGCGCAGCTGGCGTGTTTTCGTTTGGCGTACTAGCTGGTTCGGAGGCGGTTTTACCTTCTACAGTTGGTCCTTTACCTTTACCGTGAAGTTTATCTAATAAATCTTCAAATTCGGACTCTGAAATGGTGGCATCACTATCACCATCATCAGCAATAACAGGATCAGCTGCGGCAGGTTTATCACCACCGTCTTTTTCAGTTGGGCCTTTACCTGAACCATGTAGCTTATCTAAAAGCGCTTCGAATTCATCTGGGGTTATTTCATCAGACGAATCATCACTATCCGGTGAGGTATCAAATAAATCATCATCCGCAGCGGCTGCTGCTGGTTCTGCCGGTGCTTGGCCATCGGCGGGTGCTTCTAAGGAATCCAGTAGATTTTCAAATTCTTCATCTGTGATATCACCATCATCTGAAGCTGCTGACGTTTCAGCCACTGGCGCTTGTGGTTCGGGAGGCGCTTCTGCTGCGGGCTCTTCTACTGGCGCCGACTCTGCGGTCGGTGCTTCTGCAGGCGCGGCTGATTCTGGTTTGGAATAACGGGTTAAATCAGCAATAAGTTGTGGGTCCGCATCTGCTGGCATTTCACCTGCTCGTACGGAGTCAAACATTTCATTTACGGTATCAAGTGCTCTTAATACCACGTCCATTAAATCGGAAGTAACCGCTCTTTGGCCGTTACGTAAAATATCAAATACGTTTTCAGCCACATGACAGCAAGCAACAAGTGGGTTGAGTTGCAAGAAGCCTGCTCCACCTTTAACTGTGTGGAATCCACGGAAAATAGAGTTCAGCAAATCATGATCATCTGGGCGATTTTCTAAGTCGACCAATTGCTCAGATAGCAATTCTAGAATCTCACCTGCTTCAACAAGGAAGTCCTGGAGGATCTCTTCATCAGCGTCCAAACTCATCCTTTCACTCCTTTAAAAACCAAGACTGGATAATAAGTCATCCACATCATCTTGGCCTGATGCTACATCTTCTTTGTCTTCAGCATTTAACTGAGGTCCAACCCCTTTATTTGGATCATCTTCTTCATCAGGGACTTCAATTTCTTTATGTTTAATCCCTGTCATTTGATCCACATGACCTGCCATGGCCACTAAATTCACTAAGCGGGACTCAACATCCGTTACCATCGCTGTAATACGTTGAATCACTTGTCCGGTTAAGTCCTGAAAATCTTGCGCTAATAAAATATCACTTAAATTCGCGTTTAATTTTCGCGTGTTGTGTTCAGTGTTTTCTAAAAATGTGCTGATGCGTTTGGTTAAATCACGAAACTCATCAGCACTTAAATCTTTATTTAAAAAGCGGTTCCATTGCTGTTGAATGTCCGACGCTTCACTGGCAATGGCTTCAGAAAGCGGCATACTTTCGTCAACCTTATCCATGGTTTTATTAGCCGCTTTCGCTGTCATTTCAACAACATACTGCAGCCCTTCATGGGCTTCGTCTATATCAGAACCCGCCCCTGGAGCATTGCCATTAATTTTAAAATTCTTAATGGACTCATGTAGTGCTCGTGTAAGTTGGCCAATCTCTTGGTAGAGATTTTCGTCCCTTACTTTTTGCAAATCCTGAATTAAACCAACAGCACCGGCTAAATCATTGCTCTCTAGCCGACCCATTAACTCATTGGCTTTTTCAGAAAACAGCTTTGCAAACTCATTACTTGAGTTTTTAATATCTGCTTCTGCCATGACAATTCCCTAGTCAGCCTTCAACGCGCTCAAAGATTTTTTCGATCTTTTCCTTAAGCACGGCTGCCGTAAATGGTTTAATAACATAACCATTTACCCCAGCTTGAGCCGCCGCCACAATTTGATCTCGTTTTGCTTCAGCGGTAACCATTAGCACTGGCAACTTTTTCAAGCGCTCGTCTTCACGCACATGCTTTAACAGTTCAATACCTGTCATGCCGGGCATATTCCAGTCGGTCACTAAGAAATCAAAGTCACCGCTTTGCAACATGGGCAAGGCCGTATTTCCGTCATCTGCTTCTTGAGTATTGGTAAAGCCCAAATCTCTCAACAGGTTTTTGATGATGCGTCTCATGGTGGAGAAATCGTCCACGACGAGTATTTTCATATTTTTATCCAAAGCTACCTCCCAGCGCCCTGGCCAAAGACTCTATTACCTATTTTTTAGTCTAGCCAGTGTTATCAAGTTATCCAGCAGGTTGATGTTAAATATAAGACTAGGCGAAATTGGCCCACTCTCAATACCCTGAGTTATTCTGCTTGCTGTTCTGTCCATTGTGATAAACGGGCTCGTAAGCGTAGCGCCGCTTGGCTATGAATTTGACTGACCCGTGACTCACTCACATCCAATACAGCCCCTATTTCTTTTAGGTTTAACTCTTCATCGTAATAAAGAGCCAGCACTAACTGTTCGCGTTCAGGCAGCTTAGCAATGGCTTGAGCGAGATGTTGTTGAAAGTGCTCTGATTGCAAGCCTTCAAAGGGCCCTGTTTCATCGTGACTAATCAGATCCCCTTCTCGCTCCCCTGGTTGGCTAAGGAGGTCTTCAAAGCTAAATAAGCGTGATCCCATACCATCTTGTAAATGCTGGTGGTATTCATCTAGGTTCATATCTAAGGCAGATGCCACTTCGTGATCTTGTGCGTCACGGCCAGTTTGCGATTCAACATAGCGAATGGCTTCAGAGATTTTACGACTGTTGCGGTGCACCGAGCGCGGTGCCCAGTCCCCTTTACGAATTTCATCTAACATAGCGCCGCGTATACGAATACCTGCATAGGTTTCAAAACTCGCACCTTTGCTAGGTTCATATTTACGTGCGGCTTCGATCAAGCCAATCATGCCCGATTGAATCAAGTCATCCAGCTGCACCGATGGAGGCAAGCGTCCTTTTAAGTGATGCCCAATGCGTTTCACTAAAGTCGCGTACTCTTCAACGAGCTGGTTATAGTTTGGATTTTGCTCACCTGTATACATGGCGAAACCACTTGCTACGGCCATAAATCATCCACGAGCTGTTGATACTAAATTCTCCACAAAAAACTCTAAATTACCTCGCGCAGTGGTGGGTAATGGCCAAGAATCGACCTTTTTCGCTAGAGATTTATATGCCAATGAGGCTTTGGCTCTTGGATATGCTTCGACAACCGCCCGTTGTCTTTGCACCGATCGTTTCACGCTATCGTCAAACGGAATGCAACCTACATACTGTAAGGCCACATCTAAGAAACGATCAGTCACTTTGGTTAACTTGGCAAATAGGTTGTGCCCATCCTGGGAAGTTTTCACCATATTTGCCAGTACCCGAAAACGAAACATGCCGTGATCGCGATTGAGTAATTTAATCAGTGCATAGGCATCTGTGATACTGGTGGGTTCATCGGTCACGACGATGACGGCTTCTTGCGCCGCTTTAACAAAACTGGTGACACCATCGCCAATACCCGCTGCAGTATCGATGACTAAAATATCTAACTGATCGGCAATCGAGCTAAACGCGCGGATTAACCCTGCATGCTCTCTAGCATCCAGCTGGGCCATTTCTTGTGTACCGGAAGCCGCTGGTATGATTCTGATGCCCCCTGGGCCATTGACCAATACATCGCGCAGACTCACATCGCCATTTAAAACATTGCTGATGTTATTTTTTGAGGTGATGCCTAGCAGTACATCAATATTTGCTAAGCCTAAGTCAGCATCTAATAAAACCACACGGCGACCCATCTCAGCTAACGCAATGCTAAGATTCACCGATACGTTACTTTTTCCCACGCCACCCTTGCCACCGGTGATCGCTATCACTTGAACTGGATGCATTAAATACTCCCCTTAATTAAGAGCTTAGTGCAATTAAAGCAAATCGCTGCAATTCCATTCATCATAAAGACATATTTCCCCATTAAATCCATCCCCTGTGTTTTATGCACAGTTGTAAATGGCATCACCAAGCACCAGCTGCAATTTGATGTTGCGCGGCAACTTGCTGCTCTTGTTGCGCCATTTTCACAGCTTCTTTGACCAATGCCTTGGCATTCGCAGGGTCAAAATCATCCGGAATACGCTGCCCATCTGTGCTGTAGGCTAAACTCAATTTGCATTCGAGTAATACTGTAATGGCATCACCTAAACTGCTGGCTTCATCAATTTTAGTCAGTACACAGCCACTTAATTTGGCCGCTTTATAATTCTGGTAAACCTTGCGCAATACTCGAGAGTTACTGGTGGCTGGTAAGGCCAATAATGTATTAACAGGTGTTTGTAACTGGGCTAATTGATCTAACTGATATTTCAACATTGGGTGCTCAGGGGTTAGTCCTGCCGTGTCAATTAATACAAGATCACATTGCTCAAGCTCCTTGATACAGGCACTTAACGGATGATCTTGATCGGCCACTTGCACCGGTACACCTAAGATTTGCCCTAACGTGCGCAGTTGGTCGTGGGCCGCTAAGCGGTAGTTGTCCATGGTGATCAAGCCCACTTTTGCCCCTTCATGCTCAAGGGTGTAACGTACTGCCATTTTGGCAATCGTGGTGGTTTTACCGGCGCCAGTTGGACCAACTAATGCGAATACGCCACCGCGTTTTAAGCGATCACTTGGGCTTATATTGATGTGCTGGGCAAGATCATGCAGCATGGCTTGCCAAGTTTGTTTTTCATCGGCATGGCTTTGAACCTTGTGCAATAGCTGGTAAATAATCCAGTCATCAAAACCCATTTGTTCAAGGCGTTGCCAGAGTTTGGCTTGTAATGCGTTGGCTGGGCTGAATTTTTTCCACACAAAATTATTGGATGGCTGAACCGCTGGACTGCTTGAGTGGTTCACTAATAGATCTTTAAGATCATTTAACTCATTACGCACATCGTTCAGAATTTGCTGATTGTGTTGAGACTTGGCAGCGCCTTTTTGCTCAGAATTTTTATGATTAGCGACTGACTCAGGAGGCTGATATGCGTAACTTGGATCTTGGCGTTGCTGTTTAATCTGCTGCAGTGATTGTTGTAAATCTGACTTGCTTTGAACACCCATTGAAGCGGTACTTTCTTTTGCTTGGCCTACCGGACCGTGCTCTTTTTCCCGCTGGCGCTTAAGAGCTTCTAACTGATCTTGCAGTTTTAATTGTTCTTCTACGTCATGGCGTTCGTTATCATTAAGAAAAGGCCAAGGATTCGCATTTTTAGGTTTGTTTAGCGTGGGTTGAGCTTTCTTTTCGTCAAGCTCTTCAAGATCTTCATCATGATAAACAGGCGCCGATTTCTTAGCACTGACCGGTTCATAGTTTTGAGCAACAATAATTTCAACACCACCATTTACACGGTGATTCGACAAAATTACAGCATCAGGCCCCATTTCATCACGAACGGTTTTTAACGCTTTTTGCATACTGCTGGCAGTAAAACGACGTACCTTCATAATATTAGTCTCAATTAACGTAAGCTGCGCTTAGGTTTTAATCCTTTAAATTTCTAAGTTCAAACCAACCATGTTTTAGCTAACTTCATGGCTATGCGCCAATGGTGGCAGCAATGGTAATTTGTTTGTTGTCTGGCACTTCTTGGTATGACACCACGTGCAAAGTATCGGTAACGGTTTTAACAAAATTAGCGAGCACTGGGCGTAACATGCCACTCACTAAAAGCACAGCAGGGTTGCCCGCCATTTCTTGGTTACGAGCCGCTTCTAATAATGAGTTTTGCAGTTTCTCGGCCATGCTTGGCTCTAAAATCATATTATCCGCGCCACCATTTTGCTGTTTACTTTGCTGTACTGTTTTCAGCAATAACTGTTCCAATGATGGCTCAAGCGTAATAACCGACAGATCGTCCGCATTACCGTAAATACTTTGTATGATTAAGCGTTTAAGCACTTTACGTACTTGCACCGTAAGAGCGGCGGTATCTTGACTATCTATTTTGGTATTCGCTAACGCCTCAGCAATTGAACGCATGTCTCGAACCGGCACCCCTTCGGCTAATAAGTTTTGCAATACGTTTAACAATTGACTGAGGTTTAAGGTATTAGGTACTAATTCTTCCGCTAATTTAGGGGAAATCTTGGCAAGACGATCGAGCATTTGCTGAACTTCTTCATGACCAATTAATTCGTGGGCATGTTTTTGTAGCAGTTGATTTAAATGAGTGGCCACTACCGTACTGGAATCCACCACGGTATAACCTAGGGTTTGAGCTTGGTCTTTTTTATACTCATCAATCCAAACTGCATCTAAACCAAAGGCTGGATCTTTGGTGACGGTACCATCCAATGTGCCAAAAACTTGTCCGGGATTAATGGCCATATCTTTATCAGGCTCAATGAGCGCTTCGGCAACACTTACCCCCATTAACAAAATACGATATGAATTAGGCATTAAATCTAAGTTATCGCGAATATGAACGCTTGGAATTAGAAACCCTAAATCTTGCGACAACTTACGGCGAATGCCTTTTATGCGACTGAGTAATTGACCACCTTGGTTTTTATCTACCAAGGGGATTAAGCGGTAACCTACTTCTAATCCAATAATATCGACCGCTTCTACATCATCCCAATCCACTTCTTTACTGTCGTTGCCGGGTAAGGCTTTTAAAGGCTGTGAACCCCCACCTTGTGTTTGAGGTGAAGCAGCCGCGCCACCTGCTGATTTTTGCGCGGCTTGGCGAGCCGAGCCACCCATACCTTCATCCACCACTTCTAGTTTTTGATCTCGTTTATAAATCAAATACGAGATGCCTGCAGCCAGGGCCCCTAAACCTAAAAATGCCAAATGCGGCATACCTGGGATTAAACCCATTAATAATAAAATGCCAGAGGCCACCGCTAGGGCGCGAGCCGAACCAAACATTTGATCAAATACTTGGCCGCCCATGTCACGCTCATCATTATTGCGAGTCACAATGATGGCGGTGGCCGTTGATAGTAAAAGAGACGGAATTTGCGCCACCAAACCATCACCAATGGTCAGTAATGCATATACCTCGGTGGCACGTGAAAAATCAAGATCATGCTGGGCCATACCAATGGCCAGCCCACCGATAATATTAATCAGAAGAATAAGCATGCCTGCAATGGCATCCCCTTTTACGAATTTACTAGCACCGTCCATGGAGCCATAAAAGTCGGCTTCATTTGCCACATCTTTTCGACGGGTTTTGGCTTCATCGGCATCAATTAAACCTGCGTTTAAATCCGCATCGATGGCCATTTGTTTACCCGGCATAGCATCCAAGGTGAAACGCGCGCTTACTTCTGAAATCCTGCCAGCACCTTTTGTTACCACCACAAAGTTGATGATCATGAGGATCAAAAACACCACCAAGCCCACGGCGTAGTTTCCGCCTACTAATACTTCACCAAAGGCTTCTATTACTTTACCCGCAGCCGCACCACCCTCGTGACCTTCAAGCAATACCACACGAGTTGACGCTACATTTAATGCCAAGCGCAACAATGTAGCGATTAATAAAACACTGGGGAAAATAGCAAAATCTAAAGGCCGTCCTGCATAAATGCTTACCATTAAGACAACAATGGCCAAGGCGATATTAAAGGTGAAGAACACATCCAACAGAAAAGTAGGAACCGGTAAGGTCATCATGCCCAACAGCACCATGAGCATTAACGGCACACCTAAGTTACCTGCTAATAACGAGCGCCCTTGTAGCAATACTTGCTTAAAATTAATTTGTGGTAAGCTTGCGCGAGTAACTGCCATTTACATCCCAACTACATTCGAAAAATTTGACGCTTGTTGGGTTAGTGCAAGAATATGGCCAGAAAAATATTCCCCTTATGGCGCTTTAGTCTACTTACCGAACGCCAAAGACTTCACCATAACTAAAGAGCATAAGTCCAATATGAACGGCCCGATCAGTTACCGAGAATTTGACGTATCCGATACCGCATACCAGCAAGCTCTCAAACTAAGGGAGTCCATTTTACGCATACCGTTAGGTTTAACACTGAGCAGTAAAGACGTTGAATGGGACTCACAACAGATTCATATTGGCGCATTTAATCAAACTGAATTGATTGGCTGTATTGTGGTTGCCATGTTAGAAAATGAGCCTTCCTCATTTCGTATTAGGCAAATGGCGGTTAAAGAATCTTATCGACAAAAAGGAATTGGCCGAGCGCTCGTTTTATTAGCTGAAGAATGCATTAAAAATAACAATGGGACACGTATCGTATTGGATGCAAGAAAGATAGCCTTAGGGTTTTATAAATCTCTCAACTATACAATTACGTCTGATGAATTTATTGCAAACAGCATTCCCCACTTGGTGATGGAAAAACATTACTAAAGATTCTAAGCGCGTAAATTAGGTGGCACAGGAAATACTGGCTGCTTAGGTTTAGGTCCCAGACCTTTAAAGTGTTGGTTAAGTTGATAAACAAATGCTAATACTTGAGCAATAGCCACATACAGCCCTTCTGGAATTTCTTTGCCCACACGCGTATACGTGTAAACCGAACGAGCTAGCGCTGGCGCTTCAACAATAGGCACTTTATGAGCTTTTGCAATTTCTCTTATTTTCATTGCCACTTCATCTGCGCCTTTGGCAACCAGTACCGGAGCCTCCATACCTTCACTATGATATTTTAAAGCCACCGCATAGTGAGTCGGGTTGGTAATAACCACATCCGCTTCCGGCACATCTTGCATCATTTTTCGCTGACTCATTTCGTACTGCAGGCGGCGTATTCTTTGTTTAACCTCTGGCTTACCTTCTGTATCTTTATGCTCATCTTTCACTTCTTGCAAACTCATTTTCATTTTTTTAGTGAAATCATAAATTTGAAAGGGCACATCAATAATACTCACCAATAGCGTGCTAACAGCCAACGCTAGCGCCCCTAACATCACTAAATCCATTGCATGAATAATCGCTTGACGATCAGGTTCTTGATTTAAATATAAAATTGAATTCTCTAATGTGAAGAATAACAAAATAGTACAAGCTGCAATCACCAATACTTTTGCCCAGCTTTTTAAAAGCTCAACCAAGCTTTTTAAGCCAAACATTCTCTTAAAACCTGCAAGCGGACTAATACGACTGAGTTTTGGTAGTAATGACTTCCCACTGAACATCCAGCCCCCTAAGGCCAGTGGTCCTAAAATAGCAGCGATAATCAATGCAATCATAACAGGGGAAATAACTAGAATGGCTTCAAGTGCTGATGCGGATAAATGGATAACCATTTCTTTATCATCAAACAAATGGCTTCTTTCTAACGTAAAATTAAATCTAAATATATTTTCAGCACCACTGAAAATAAACCCGCCAAAAATCCAAAGGGATAACGCACCCACAATGAGAACTAGGCTGGTACTGAGTTCTTTTGATCGGGGAATTTGGCCATCTTCTCGCGCTTTTTGTAAGCGCTTGGCCGTGGGTTCCTCCGTTTTTTCTTGACTACTATCGCCTTCAGCCATAATAACGCCTCATGCAATTCATCATGCTCTGTAGCTTCGCATGAACTGAAAGGTTTCTGAAAGTAAGCCCGAAAACTTATCACCATAACCTGAGAAGGTGATCCATAAAACAATTAAGCCCAACATCATTGTGACAGGAAAGCCCACGGCAAAAATATTCAGCTGTGGCGCAAGCCTAGCCATCACACCAAAAGCAATATTGACCACCAGCATGGCCGCTATTGCCGGTAATGCTAATACAATGGCAGCACTGAACATCCACTGAGCTAACAATGCTACCTCCATTAACGTATTACCTGACAACATCCCCTCA
This sequence comes from Bermanella sp., assembly GCA_049115935.1. GTDB lineage: Bacteria > Pseudomonadota > Gammaproteobacteria > Pseudomonadales > Oceanobacteraceae > Bermanella. Next base: position 18,147 of record JAGDZK010000070.1, read on the forward strand.
CCCACTGGAATGGTATAAAAACTATCAGTCATAACTTCGATGGCCACCAGATGACCATTTAAAGAAATAAACAAAAGATTTACAAAAATTAAAAACCATTGGGCAACCACCGCTACGTTCACACCATTTGATGGATCCACCATCATGGCCATACCTAAACCCGTTTGCATAGCCACAAGCTGACCAGACATAATAAAAATATTCATCAATATTTCTAACGCAAATGCCAGTGCAATGCCGATAAATATTTGCTGGGCAATAATAATCATGGTTTGAACACTAAGAGATTCTATAACCGGCATGGGGGGAAGTAAGGGTGTCACAACCACCGTGGTGGCTAATGCTAAGTATAATCTAACACGCTGGGTAACAAGGCGTGTGCCGAATAACGGCATGACCATAAAAAAACCAGCAATACGTGCAAATGGCCACATATAACGGCTGACCCAACTGGATATTTCAGCACCGTCTAAATTTAATATAAAGCCTAGGCCTGATTCCATAATGCTAACTAATCAAATAGGGAATATTCATATATAAAGTTTTTGCATATGTGACTAATTTGTTAATAATCCAAGGTCCAAAAATTAAAATACAAAGCAATGTAATGACTAATCGAGGTAAAAAACTTAAGGTTTGTTCGTTTATTTGAGTGGCAGCTTGGAAGGTCGCTACAATTAAACCTACAATTAAGCCTGGCACCAAAACCACCGCCACAATCACAATTACGACAAATAAACCTTCTCTTAAAAAATCACCTAAATGTTCAGGCCCCATAAATTATCCTTTCATAGTTAAAACCCATAACTGGCCGCTAACGTACCAATTACCATGGCCCAACCATCAACCAATACAAACAACATAATTTTAAATGGTAAGGAAATAATGATAGGTGACAGCATCATCATACCCATGGCCATCAATACACTGGCAACCACTAGGTCAATAATTAAGAACGGGATAAATAACATAAATCCAATTTGAAAAGCGGTTTTCAGCTCACTGGTGACAAATGCTGGAATTAAAATATGCAAAGGGGTTTCACTGGCACTGGCAATGTCCTTTTCACCGGATAAACGCACAAATAACGTCAAATCATCTTCACGGATTTGTGCCAGCATGAATTCGCGAAGAGGAATACTGGCTTTTTCTAAGGCCTCCAAGGGCATGATTTGTTCATTAATATAAGGCTGAATAGCCGTTTCATTCATCACTTTAAACACAGGCATCATAATGAACATAGACAAAAACATGGCTAACCCAAGCAAGATTTGATTAGAAGGTGTTTGTTGTAAACCCAGCGCTTGACGCAAAATTGCAAAGACCACAATGATACGAGTAAATGAAGTCATCATAATGATTAAGGTCGGCAAAATCGTCAGCAACGACATGATAGCGAGTATTTGAATCGTTACACTATAACGACCACTGCCATCAGGTTCGGTGACTAATGTCACTGCAGGAATACCAAACTTATCTTCAGCCAATGTAATTGAGCTAAAAATCAATAATGATATTAAAGCTAATCCATTTTTAGTGATGGTCTTCATGGCTTGCCTTAACTTCATGGGAGTCTGATTCGGCTTGTTTTTTTTGTTGAGAGATAATGTCTTTTAGTTTTTGTGAAAACGAAGAAGTGGTTGGTTTCTCTTCAATAATTGCCTCATCAAAGGTAGCTAGCGTATTGATATTTGATGGTGTCATTCCCAGTAAAATTTGTTTGCCACCGACTTCGATTAAAATAATTTTTTCTTTCATTCCCATAGGCAGTACGCCGATGGTTTTCATAGGAATATTGGATAGCCCTTGCATGCCTTGTTTACGCTTAATAAACCACGCAATGGCATAAATTAATGCCACTACCGCAGCCAATGCAAGACTCACTTGTATTAATTGATCTTGAGAATTGGGGACAATTGGACTGGCTAATACTGGCGCGGCTTGTGCGCTCGCCAGTGCTTGTGCAGAGACAAGAATCATAGCGCTACTCTTTTATTATTTTTGTTTAGTTTTCTGTAATCGTTAACGCAAACGCTGTATACGCTCACTTTGACTAATCACATCGGTTAAGCGAATACCAAACTTATCATTTACCATTACTACTTCCCCATGAGCGATTAATGTACCGTTAACTAACACATCTAATGGCTCACCGGCCAAACGATCCAACTCTATTACTGAGCCTTGGTTAAGTTGTAACAAATTACGGATGGGTATTTGTGTATTGCCTACCTCCATTGAAATCACAACGGAGATATCTAATATAACGTCAAGTTCTGGTGTGGTTTTGTCAAAGTTTTCATGAGCTTCATCAGCATCAAACTCTTCCATTGGCGCCGGCTTTACACCATCTTCATCATCGTCATCGGTTTCGCCCGCCTCTTCCATGGCAGCCGCCCACTCATCGGCCAAGCCCTCGTCATCGCCACCGGCTTCTTCAACACCGTCAGCCACTTCATTAGCTAGTGAATCCGCGTCTACGCCTGACTCTTCAGTGCCTTCAGTTGGTTTTTCTGGGGCACCTTCAGTTGGTTCTTCTGTGGTGTTTTCGTCATCACTCATACTGGTAATCCATCTTTATTGCCGGTATTTAGTTTTCTTTTTATTGGTTCTTTAATTTTTACTGCCAAAACATCATTTGAAACACCCAGCTGACCTCTAAAAATAGGCGTACCATTAGCTTGTAGAATGAAATCTTCTGGCATATCTATGGGAATAACATCCCCTGTTTTAAATGCCGCCACTTCGCGTAATGATATTTCCTGCTGGACAATGGTGCCGTGCACCGGAACTTTGGCGCTTTGAATATCTTCTTGCAAAGAATGCACCCATCTTTCATCTACTTCATCCACATCTGATTGAACGCCCGCATCTAACACCTCTCGGATAGGTTCAATCATTGAATAAGGCAATGCCACATGTAGGTCACCACCACCGCCATCTAACTCAATGTGGAATGAGCTAACCACAACCACTTCACTTGGGCTCACAATATTAGCCATGGCAGGGTTTACTTCACTGCCATAATATTCAAACTCTAATGGCATTACTGCGTGCCAGGCTTCTTTCATGTCTTTAAATACTTGACTTAAAATAAGCTGAACCACTCGTAATTCTGTAGGAGTAAATTCACGGCCTTCGATTTTTGCGTGACGCCCATCACCGCCAAAAAAGTTATCGACTAACTTAAAAACCAATTTTGCATCAAGAATAAATAGTGCGGTCCCACGTAAAGGACGTGCTTTAACCATATTTAACGAGGTAGGAACATAAAGTGTGTGAATGTATTCACCAAACTTCATGATTTGAATGCCGCCGCTAGCAACATCTGCACTGCGACGTAAAAAGTTGAACATGCTAATGCGGGTATAACGCGCAAAACGTTCGTTAATCATTTCCAATGTGGGCATACGCCCACGAACAATCCTATC
>JAGDZK010000071.1:0-46073 GCA_049115935.1 Bermanella sp.
TGGCTGATTTATTTGAAGCCATTCCAGAGCTAGACGGCAAACTTTAAGTTTTAGCCGTTAAAGCCCTAAAAAAGCCTGGTATTTACCAGGCTTTTTTTTATCTGTCACAATTGCGTATTAATATGTTCGCAAATTTGTAATAGGTCGTTTTAATTATATGAAACTAGCCTGTACACTAGCGGTCTATTAGGTCCTGATAATAATAAGTGAAGTAGCAGTGGAATCAGTTGAATCTGAAATTAGACCAGAGCGTCTGCCTTATGGTTTTGCCAAGCGTTACGGTTTGGTTGCGCAAAACCAGACTGACCAAACATATAAAGTTTGGCATAAAGAATCGACACCCAATCAAGCATTTACGGAATGCCTTCGAGTACTGCCCGGTGAAATGAAGTTTGAGGCGGTCACTGATGATGAGTTTGATCTTCAGCTTGCACGTATTTACCAAGAATCTGCCGATAGTCGTGAGGCCATGGAAGAGCTAGGTGATGACCTAGACTTAGCTAGTCTTGCCAACATGATTCAAGAAACGGCTGACCTATTAGAGCAAGAAGATGACGCCCCAATTGTGCGTTTAATAAACGGCATTCTTACGGATGCCGTTAAACGCAACGCTTCTGATATTCACATTGAGACATTTGAAAAGCGCCTAGTTGTACGCTCCCGTGTCGACGGCGTTTTGCAGGAAGTCCTGGAACCTCGTCGCGCATTAGCACCATTACTGGTGAGTCGTATCAAGGTAATGTCAAAGCTTGATATCGCTGAAAAACGCATTCCACAAGATGGACGAATCGCACTAAGAATTGCCGGTCGCGAAGTAGATGTGCGCGTATCAACCATGCCATCCAGTCATGGTGAGCGTGTTGTAATGCGACTACTTGATAAGCAAGCAGGGCGATTAAATCTAAGCCAGCTTGGTATGAAAGGCGACAACCTTAAAAGTCTTTTGAATATTATCCATAAGCCTCACGGTATTATGTTGGTAACAGGCCCCACCGGTTCAGGTAAAACCACTTCGTTGTACGCAGCGCTTAGTGAACTTAATGATCGTTCGCGCAATATTCTCACCGTAGAAGATCCAATCGAATACAGCCTGCCTGGTATTGGTCAAACTCAGGTCAATACAAAAGTAGACATGACATTTGCCCGAGGCCTGCGTGCTATTTTACGACAAGACCCTGATGTCGTCATGATTGGTGAGATACGTGACCGTGAAACAGTAGAGATTGCCGTACAGGCTTCATTAACGGGCCACATGGTATTGTCTACGTTGCACACAAACACTGCGGTGGGTGCCGTTACACGTATTCAAGATATGGGGATCGAACCCTTTTTATTGGCATCAAGTTTAGTGGGCGTGGTTGCACAGCGACTTGTAAGAACGTTATGCCCTGATTGTAAGCAACCATATCATGCTGATGAAGCAGAAAATGAGCTACTTGGTTTCGCCCCCAATGCTCAAACCACTCTTTACCATGCGGCTGGCTGCTCAGATTGTGGTGGCACGGGTTACAAAGGTCGCCGAGGTATTTATGAGATCATCGAAATCGACGATCACATGAAGACCTTAATACACAATGGTGCAGGCGAAATCGATATGACCAAGCATGCGCGCACCCAAAGTAAAAGCATTCAGCAAGATGGCTTTCAAAAAGTGATTGAAGGTGAAACCACCCTAGAAGAAGTACTAAGGGTAACCAAGGCTTAAATCATGGCAGCATTTGAATACATAGCACTGGATGCTAACGGCAAACAGAAAAAGGGCGTGATCGAAGCAGACAGCCCAAGGCAAGTTCGCCAACAGTTGCGTGATAAAAGTTTAATGCCCACCTCTGTTGAGCTGGCTTCTTCGCGTAATTTTGAGAACCCACTTAAAAACTTATTTAAACGCCCAATTCCTACTGCCGACCTAGCAATGCTCACCCGCCAATTATCTACATTAATTGGTGCAGGCCTGCCCATCGAAGAAGCGCTGAAAGCGACGGCTGATCAGACTGAAAAAAAGCGCATACAATCCATGGTGCTTGAGATTCGCTCGAAAGTATTAGAAGGGCACAGTCTAGCCAATGCACTAAATGATTTTGACTATGCCTTCCCAGCATTATATCGAGCAACAGTTGCGGCAGGGGAACATGCTGGTCATTTGGATACGGTATTAAACCGCCTAGCGGATTACATGGAAAACAGCCAAGTAAACCAGCAAAAAATAAAACTGGCCGCTGTTTATCCTATTATTTTATGCGTCGTTGCCATTGGTATTGTTGTATTACTCTTAACATACGTTGTGCCTGATATTGTTGATGTGTTTGTAAAAAATGGTCAGGAGCTACCCACACTCACACAAATAATGATCAACTCGAGTAACTTCCTGCTGGCACACGGCATGCTTTTAGCCATCTTTATTGTACTGTTATTCGTTGGATTTAAATGGCTTGTGCGAAAAGAAAAAATTAAAGAGCGTTATCACCTATGGTTATTGCACTTACCATTTTTTGGCAAAATGGTTAAAGGGTTTAATACTTCTCGATTTATCAGTACCTTGGCTATTTTGAACTCAAGTGGCGTGCCATTGGTTGAAGCCATGAAAATTGCAGGACGCGTGGTAAGCAATGTGGTCATTCAAGAGCGCTTATCTATTGCCTGCCAGCAAGTAACAGAAGGGGGGAGTTTGCATCAATCATTACAGCAAACTGAAATTTTCCCGCCTATGATGCTTCACATGATAGCCAGTGGCGAGGCGAGCGGTGAATTAGATAGCATGCTTGAGCGTACAGCAAAAACACAAGAAACCGATTTGCAAAACACTATCACCACATTGGTCAGTATGTTTGAACCTATCATGCTATTGGTTATGGGTGGGGTGGTGGTATTGATCGTAATTGCGATCATGCTGCCGATATTAAATATGAATCAAATGATTGGATAACTAAAAAGGAAATATTATGAAAAAACAATCAGGCTTTACTCTAATCGAAATCATGGTGGTACTTGCCATCTTAGCTGGCTTGGTGGCAATGGTTGCACCTAATATTATTGGTGAAGCAGGCGCAGCGCGAGTAAAAACAGCCAAAGCGGAAATGGCCAATATTTCACAAGCACTTGATATGTACCGCTTAGATAATTTCTCTTATCCATCAACATCGCAAGGCATTGAAGCGCTCGTATCTAAGCCGTCAGGCACACCTGAGCCTAAAAACTACAAAGCCAATGGCTATATGAAAAAGTTACCGACAGACCCATGGGGTAACGCATATCAGTATTTCTCTAAAAAGAGCAACGAATTTGAGATTATCTCTTTAGGTGCTGATGGTGAAGAGGGCGGCGAAGACGATGCTGCTGATATCTCAAGTAAAGACCTATAATTTAAATGAAACATCGTAGTGCCGGTTTTACATTAATCGAGATCCTTGTTGTATTGGTTATTATTGCCATGCTGGTATCGATGGCAACAATCAATACGTCTCACGATGGGCGCTACGATGAGTTGAAAAATCAAAGTGAAAAAATTAAATTTCAATTAATGACCGCTTCCGATGTGGCATTATTTGAAAATAAAAATCTTGGGGTTTTATTCAGTAAGACTGAATTCCAGTTTTACTCATACGATATTGATTTAACTAAAACAACAAATACAGCACCGACTGCAGTCAATGCAACACCTATCCCAGAATTTTCTTGGCAACCTTACACTGTGAAAAATTTAAAACTTGAGCCCCTACCTGAAAGCATGAGTTATTCACTTGAAGTAGAAGGACAGGAAGTCACATTGCCTTATGCCTTGAAGCAGGACGCAGATGAAGTTTCCCCAAATATGTATTTACTTGCCGCTGGCGAGCAAACACCAATTAAGTTAACTATCTCAATTGAAGAGTTTAACGGCTTTGCGCAAGTAAGGGGCAATGGCGTAGGGCAGTATTATAATGAGGTGATTCGTGAAGAAGAATAAAGGCTTCACCTTGTTGGAAGTGATGATTGCATTGACTATTTTCGCTCTAATGGCAACAACACTTTCACAAACCGCTGCCATTACAGTTGACAATCAAATCCATATTGAAAAAAAGCTACTGGCAACATGGATAGCTGAAAACGAAATTATTGAATTACGATCCACGCCCTTTAATAATATTAAAAGCAGCAAAAAAGACATCAAATATTCTGAAAGAGACTGGATTATCAATACAACTGCTGCGCTTAAAAAACAATTGCCTGGTATGCCTGCAACGTTACCACTAGAAATCAAATCCATAGAGGTATCCGTCAGCCTAAAAGATTCAGAAGATGAGCCCCTTCAAACTTTAACAGCGTATGTGGCCAATGATTAAGTCAAACCAATCAGGCTTTACCTTATTAGAAGTATTAATGGCCGTCTCTATTACTGCATTAATTGGTATTGGTGCGAGCCAGCTTCTTTCTAGCACGGCAGAAACAAAAAAAGTAACCGATGTTCGGGCTGAGCAGTTAAAAAGTATTCAGCGAATGGACTTTTGGTTAAAGCGCGATTTATGGCAGGTAGCTGGGAGAAAGACAAGAAACCTATATGGCGAGCTTACACAAACCGTTACCACTGAAGAAGACTATGCCATTGAATTCACCCATTCGGGATGGGCGGCAGCGTTTGCAGCACCAGACTCAGATACTGAACTAAAACGTTCGAATCTTCAGCGTACCGCTTATGCAGTTCGCAGCTACAATAACGAAGATTGCAATGATGCGATAAAACCAAGAGATGTCGAAGATGGAAATTGTTTTATTCGGTATTTTTGGCCAGTACTCGATTTTTCTGCAAACTCAGAGCCTATAAAACAAGTGTTGTTAAGTGAAGTAGAGGACGTGCGTTTTTATTTTCGTGGTCAGCTGATTGATCAAAACAATCCAACTAATACGATAGTGATAGAAGATTGGCAAGAAGCTTGGCCAAGCCCTTATGCGAATGAAAATCTACTGCAAGATTTAGCGCAAATAAAAGTAGTGATTAAAACCAAGCAACTTGGTGAAATAGAGAGATGGTATGAGGTGCCGCGTTATGCGTTTACACAGCCATAAAAAAGAATCAGGACTTGCTCTGATCACGGTATTATTTATTTTTGCATTAGTATCACTACTGGCAATTGCCATGCAACAGCGCCAGTCAATGGATATTGCTCAAGCTTCTGTCACCTTTACACAAACTCAAGCGCAGTTATTAATGCTAAGCGCAGAAGATATTGCTAAAGCAGGTTTATCGTTTGATCTTCAACGAGATATAAACTCTAACGAAGAGTGGGATACAGCTTCAGAACTTTGGAATCAGCCTTTTCCAACACAACTAAATGGTGCCAAAGTTTTTGTGACCATTAGAGATCTCCAAGGTCTTTTCAACTTGAACTCTTTATCTCCCAGTGCGCCGGACTCAGCTGCTGCATTGGCAAGATTTCAGCGCTTATTAACTGAGGTGGACCCTCAAGTCAGCAGCTCTATAGCCAATAATGTAAAAGAATGGCTAACACCGGGTAATAGTAATAATTTTGATTACCAAAATATGAACCCGGCTTATCGTGCAGGGGAGATCGAATTTACCCACCCTTCAGAACTTAAGTTAGTAAAAGATGTTGATATCGCAACGTATCAGAAACTGGAGCCTTATATAACGGCACTTCCTGCAGCTACACCGTTAAACATCAATACTACCGCAGACAAAATCCTCTCCAGCTGGGATTCAATGCTCACAATGACGGATAGCACTAAGTTACTAGACCAAATACACTCAGGAAAGTGTGGCTTTGATCGAAACAACAAAGTTTATAAAGATGTGGCTGAGCTTTGGCAAACAGCTGAGATAACGAAGTTAGCCGACAAAAAACAAAATCCAAATGGTATATGGAGTCAAGGTGACTTCAGCGTAAAAAGCCAGTATTTTAGTGTATTTATTCGAATAGAGTTTAATGATCGAGACTTGGTAAGCGAAAGTATTATCCGCAGAAAACCAAGCTCGAATGGTAACAGTGGCTTTATTGGTGTTATTTACCGAGACTTATCCAGGTCGGTTAATGATATTGACCGCCTTAAAATTGTAAATTGCTAAGAACTTATGAAATTACATTTATTGAATGACCGATCACAGAGCCTTCAGCAATTAGAAGAGGGTGTCATCACCACAGCTGACAGTAATGAAACTGTCAGCCGTCTCATTATAAATGGGGCACACTGCCAAGTACTTGCTACTCAAATGCCAGTTAAGCAGGCAAGGCAGATTATCAAAGCACTACCATTTGCCCTAGAAGAGCAATTGGCTAATGAAATTGATAATAATCATATCCATTACATTGGGCGCGAAGGCGTTCAAGCCTATGCATTGGTGATTGAGCATACCACAATCTCAAAAATCAATGGTCAGTATAATCCTGACTCGATTCAATACCTTCCGCTTTTATTGCCACAAATTGAACAGGGTATATGTGTTTGTATTTTAAATGGAGTGGCGAGCATTCGAATTTCAAAATTTGAAGCTCTTAGTGTTTCCCCTGAAATATTAAGTCATGTGCTTGAAAATTTAAAAACAGAAAACCATTCCATTGTTGAATTTTATGATCTTGATGAGGCGCATTCATTACTTCCTCTTGAAATTGAGAATCTTGGTTTTGAAGTGCAGCAGCCTTCTGCAGATAATTTATTTAAAGCCATAGTCAATGCATCGGCAAATTACCAGTGGAACTTATTATCAGGGGACTATACAAAGAAAAAAATAGTTACCTCAAGCAAACAATCAAAGTTAAAAGCCCCCATTGCCATTGCCGCAGTTTTGATTGCCACTGTATTTTTTGCTCAACTTATTCAAATGAAACAATATCAGCAAATGACCACCTTGGTGTCAGATGCCTCAAAATCTTTTTATTCTGCACTCTTTCCAGGCGAGAGAGTACGCAGCATTCGTCGTCAGTTTAAAGACAAACTTGATGAGGCTGGCGCGGGACCAGTTAGCAGCTCAGGATTCGTCTCTCTTCTTGCCAGCGTGACAAATGATATAAATCCAAAGAATGTAGAGTGGGACGCCGTACGTTTTACGCGCTCAAAAAATGAAATAGAGATTAATCTTATTGTCGAAAATATTGCGCAACTAGATACGATCAAACAAAAGTTAAGCGCTAATGGGTTGGTAGTGGATATTGCATCTGCAACTAATACAGGTAAACGCATCAAAGGCGTGTTGAAGGTTAGTAAAAATGGCTAATTCCATTGATAATTTAAAAGCAAATTTACGCTTGCAGTTACACAATAGTAGTATCTATAAGTCTACTAATAACTGGTACAGCCAGCTTGCCAGTAAAGATCAGCTCATTGTGAAAGTATTACTTGTACTTGTGCTCATAGCTCTTGTATTTGCTTGGGTGTGGCAGCCAGTTATAGCAGGCAAAGAAAAAGCGGAGCGTAAATTTAATACTGAGATGAGCTTTCATAAAAAAATGAAAGAGAATGCCTATTTGTTTGCAAGTGGCAGCGAATCTATTGGATCAAATGGCGCTTCTATTTTAACCACAGTAAATAGTACCGCCAAAGTTAAAAACATCCAGCTGAAGCGATTTGAGCCAGATGGTAAAACGGGCATAAGGATATGGCTCGATCAAGTGAACTTTAACTCATTAATAGATTGGCTTGAGTTACTTGAGACAACCAGAGGGATAAAAGTTGAACAAATATCAATTGATAAGGTCAACTCAGGCATAGTCAATGCTAGGGCGGTTTTACAGTTATGAGTGATTTTCAATTTGATCTATTTGTCATAGGTGCGGGCTCTGCTGGCGTGCGCGCAAGCCGTATGGCAGCAGGCATGGGTAAAAAGGTTGCGGTTGCTGAATCTCGTTATCTAGGTGGTACCTGTGTGAATGTTGGCTGCGTACCTAAGAAACTCTTTGTTTATGCCAGTGAATTCCCTCACATGGCAGAAGAAGGGAAAGGTTACGGCTTAGATATTAGTATCAATAAGTTTGATTGGCCGACACTTAGAGACAATAAAACAAAAGAAATTGAGCGGCTTAATGGGATATATCAAAAGCTCCTGGATAGCTCTGGCGTTGAAACCATTATTGGCCATGCCAAGCTTGTTGACAAGCACCATGTAAGCGTAAACGGCACCGTTTACTCTGCTGAAAAAATATTACTAGCAACAGGCGGGTGGCCCACACTACCTAATATTCCTGGTAAAGAACATTGTATTAGTTCAAATGAATTCTTTTACCTTGAGTCTTTTCCCAAGCATGCGGTTGTAGTGGGCAGTGGTTATATCGCAGTAGAATTTGCTGGTGTTCTTAATGGTTTAGGATGTGAAACGTTTATTGCGTCACGCTCTGGAAAGTTATTGCGTGGTTTTGACGAAAGCACTCGTGAATTTGCGCAAACCGAAATTCTTAAAAAAGGCATAAGCTTAGTTGCACAGCCAACTGAAATTATTAAGACTATCAATGGGTATACCGTCAAATTCTCTGACGGCCAATCAATTGATACAGACTTGGTCATTTGTGCAACTGGCCGCACCCCAAACTTAGAGAACCTTGGTATTGATGAAGCGGGCGTAAAATTAGATGGCAATGGTTTTATCTCTGTCGATTCTCAGTATCAAACCAATATCGATAGTATTTTTGCTATGGGTGATTTAATTGATACACCACAACTTACACCGGTTGCTTTAGCTGAAGCGATGACTTTTCTTAAACAACAATATCAAGATCAGCCGTCGACATTAAATTATGACAATATCGCCACAGCCGTGTTCAGCCAACCTAATTTAGCAACCGTCGGCTTGTCTCAAGAAAAAGCCACCTCGGAAGGTTTTGAAGTAAAAATATTTGAAAGTGAATTTAGAGCGTTAAAGCTTACGATGACAGACTCAACTGAGCGCACTTATATGAAGCTTGTTGTTGATTCCAAATCAGACAGAGTTCTAGGTGCACATATGGTGGGTGAACATTCTGCTGAAATTATGCAGGGTATTGCCATAGCCATTAAAGCGGGCGCCACCAAAGCTATCTTTGATGAAACTATTGGGATTCACCCAAGTTCAGCAGAAGAGTTTGTCACAATGCGCACGCCTTCAAACTAGCGATTAAATAATCGCCAATCTAACAATACACAAGGGGGTTGGTTATCTTTATTCTCAAGGTAGCCAGCCACAAAACTTAAATTAATAATTTCTTTATTGTCATCAACATCAAGCTGGGCGGTGTAATCATTGCGGTAGTAGGTCACTATATCGCTTATGGCATTTAATCGCACGGCGATCATTTTTTTGCCTGTATTAATGTAAAGTAAAATAGGGCGAGTGATATTTTCAAGGCGCTCTCTGGATGCCTTAAATAGCCCCAATAACTTTGCCATCGTTCTTGTTTTTTCATATTCAAGTTTGCTCAGTGCTTTATCAAGGCTACCTTCATCTTTAAGGTTTAATAACTCATCAGCCAGTCCGTGAATACGTTTATGCGGCTCGTCGAAGTCTTTCATTATGTCAGCTAATAACTCATCTTCAGGATGGAATGTTTTATACCATTTGCCGAACTCACATTGATTAGGATCTCTGGCTTTATTAAATGGCTCGTCAGTTAGTAGAGAGTGTTCGAGGTCAGTCATCCAAGTCACATGATCTTTTTCACGGTTTGTTAATATCTGAAGTAATTCTATGTTTTTTAGATATTCAGCTTCACAACCCATAAGTTGAGCAAAATCATAAATAGGTACAGGTTTGCCCTGATATGTGGTGACTTCAGCGCCCAGCTTTGCATTCACTTCTATGCGCGTAGTTTTACGCTTATCTTGCTCAATGTAACGCACTTCGCTAACTGGCGTTGCATACTGGGTGTCTCCAACATAAAAGGTTATGACTTCTAGATAGTCCATAGACTCAAACAGAGTATTAGTTAACTCTTTGGCGGCATCCATTTAATTTAGGTCTCAAGATTATATTTTCCTTAATATTAGCCAATGTACGGATATATACAATTTCCGATAATTATTATTATCGGAATTATCTATTTGAGGTTTTTATAGGGCTTTTAAACCCATAAATAGCTTTTGTATGTCATGAGCTAACCTATATGACTGATATGTAAAATAATGCTGGTGATATTGCACATGATCATAAATTATATGCAATGCCTAATATTCTTTGATTTTGTTCTTTATTTGCAACAATGAGTCTTGAAACAATTGAATGTAATTCATCGCTTTGGGTATTAATATTGGGCCAATCTTAATTTAGGGACTTTCCATGAAAACAAAATCTAGTATCACAAAGGCTGTCAGCCTGGGTGTTTTATTGGCTTTATCATTAAATACCAGCGCTGAAGGCGGCTTGCCAGCAGAAGTTATAAAGGTTGAGCCACAATCTTTAAAATCAACCATCAATTCAATTGGTACATTGAAAGCCAATTCATCAGTTATTTTGTCACCTGAAGTTTCTGGTCGCATTACCAATGTAGGTTTCAGTGACGGCACCAGCGTTGAAAAAGACACACTATTATTTCAACTGGATGATCGCACTCAGCAAGCACAGCTTAATGAAGCTCGCGCACGTGTGAATTTAAGTAAAATTGAATACAAGCGTATTCAAAAGCTATTCAAACAAAAAGCAGCCAGTGAAAATGATCTCGATTCGGCTGCTGCAAACCTAAGCATAAATCAATCTCAGGCCGAATTTGCACAGGCCCAGCTGAAAAAATTGGCGATCAAAGCACCCTTTAAAGGCATGATTGGCCTTCATAGCATCAGTGCGGGCGAATATGTCAATGCTGGACAAGATTTGGTAACCCTCGTTGATCTAACGACTTTAAAGTTTGATTTTGCCCTGCCTGAAACATATTTAAGTAAGGTTAAGCTTGCTCAAAGAATTGAAATTACCACTCCTGCATTTCCAAACCAGGTTTATTCTGGAACGGTAACCGCTATCTCCCCTGCTATTAATGAGCAGTCGCGCAGCTTTATGGTAAGGGCGGTTATCAATAACGAAAATCTAGAATTAAGACCCGGCTTATTTGCAAGTGCCATTTTAGAAATCAGCAAAAATGATAACGCTTTACTTGTACCAGAACAGGCTCTTATTCCTCAAGGTCAGCAATATTTCGTCATGAAAGTGGTTGACGGCAAAGTGGAACAAGTACCGGTTAAAATTGGGCAGCGCAGAAAAGCGGAAGTTGAGCTTGTGTCTGGTTTATCCGCTGGTGATGTAGTGATCATTGCAGGGCAAATTAAATTACAGCCTGGCGCACCTGTGACACCACTTTTCCCTGAAATGCTACAAGCAAATAATCAATAGGTGATTGCATGAGTATCTCAGATCTTAGTATAAAGCGCCCGGTATTTGCTACCGTTTTAAATATCATTGTAGTGCTATTGGGTGTTATCGCATTTGATCGCCTAACAGTCCGTGAATATCCAAATATTGATGTACCTGTCGTAACAGTTGAAACAGTTTATATTGGTGCCAATGCTTCCATTATGGAATCACAGGTTGCCCAAATACTTGAGGACTCCCTTTCAGGTGTTGAAGGCATTGATTATTTGGTCTCAAAAAACAGCTCAGAAAAATCTCAAATTACAGTTTATTTTAAACTGGATCGTGATGCAGACAGCGCGGCCAACGATGTGCGCGATCGTGTTGGACGTGTACGAGGTCAGTTACCCACTGGTATTGAAGAGCCCATTGTTTCTAAAGTGGAAGCCGATGCACAGCCCATTATTTGGATGGCGTTCTCTAGTGACCGTCACTCAGCGTTAGATGTAACTGAATACGCTGATAGACAAGTAAAAGACCCACTGCAAACTGTTCCAGGGGTGGCCAATGTTATGCTTGCCGGAGAGCGTGAATACGCCATGCGCATTTGGCTAGATCGAAATAAAATGGCAGCCTTTAATGTAACACCTCAAGAAGTTGAAGCTGCCCTTCGCCAGCAAAACATTGAGGTACCAGGCGGTCGTATCGAAAGCGTTGAGCGTGAATTTACAGTGCTGACACAAACCGACTTAAACAAAGAAGTTGAATTTGAAAATATCATACTGCGTAAAAGCAATAATTATTTAGTTCGCTTAAAAGATGTGGCTCGCATTGAACAGGCTGCTAAAAGTGAACGTGTTGTTACAAGGTTTAACGGCAAAAGCGCAGTAGCTTTAGGTGTTGTTAAACAATCGGTTGCCAACCCGCTTTCTGTAAGTGATGGCATTCAGGCGCGTTTGCCTAAAATACGTGAGGCGCTTCCTGAAGGCATGAAAGTAGAAATCGCTTACGATTCTTCTGTGTTTATTTCACGCTCGATTGATTCTGTATTCACTACGATTTTTGAAGCCGTTGCCTTGGTAGTTGTCGTCATATTTTTGTTTTTACGAAATCTACGTGCAACGCTAATACCTTTAATGACAATCCCCGTTTCTCTCATAGGTGTGTTCAGCATCATGCTGCTTTTCGGGTTTAGTATTAATACACTCACCCTACTGGCACTTGTATTAGCCGTTGGCTTGGTTGTGGATGATGCCATTGTTGTTCTGGAAAACATCTATCGTTATATAGAAGAAGGCATGGAGCCCTTACAGGCTGCATTTAAAGGCATGCGTGAAATTGCCTTTGCTGTTATCGCGATGACCTTCACTTTGGCCGCAGTATTTGCCCCCGTTGCATTCACACCAGGTCGTACAGGTAAGTTATTTAGTGAGTTCGCCTTAACATTAGCAGGCGCTGTTATCGTATCAGGCTTTGTTGCATTAACACTTGCACCTATGATGGCCTCAAAAATTCTTCGCCACGAAAAAAATCCTAGTAAGTTTTATTTAAAGGGTGAAGAAGTTTTAAATAGCATGACTGATTTTTATAAGCGAATTCTTACTTCTGCACTAACTAAAACTAAGATCGTTGCCGGCATTGCCATGCTTACCGTTGTTGGTCTTGGTGTTTTGTACAAATGGCTGCCAAGCGAGCTTGCGCCAGTGGAAGATCGTGGCTTTATCATTGGTTTTTCTATTGCACCTGAAGGTGCAACCACTGCCTATGTCGATCGTTACGCAAAACAGATTGAAGACGTATATAAAGGTATCCCGGAAAAAGATCGCTACTTTATGATCACGGGCTTCCCTTCGGCTACCAATAGTATTTCCTTTTTGCGTGTACTTGACTGGGAAGACAGGGATCGCTCAACTCAAGCAATTGCCAACTCAATAATGGGGCCGATGTTTGGTGGCATTACAGGGACCATGTCATTTCCAATGCTGCCTCCATCCTTGGGACAGAGTATTATTTCTCGACCCATCGAAGTGGTCGTGCAAACTACGCAAGGTTATGAGCAGCTTAATACATTTATGCAAGCGCTTATGGGCAAGGTTTATACGGCTGGTTTATTTACACAGCCAGATACCGACTTAAAACTAAATAAGCCTCAGCTTGATATCTCAGTAGATCGTGACAAAGCTGCTGACTTAGGTGTTGCAGTTTCAGAGTTAGGAGCGACACTTGAAACCATGATGGCTGGCCGCGAAGTCACTCGTTATAAAAAAGGTGCTGAGCAGTACGATGTTATTTTGCAGGTTGAAGATGAAGATCGTGCAAGCCCTCAAGATATTAGCCAAATATATGTTCGTGGTAATGGCAATGTGATGATCCCATTGTCTAACTTGGTCACCGTTAAAGAAAGCATTGCACCTAAAGAGCTGAATCACTTTAATAAGTTAAAGTCAGCTATTGTTCAAGCCGGACTTGTACCTGGCGTAGATGTAGAGACGGGCCTTGCATTTATTGAGTCAGCCATTGATGAGCTTTCTAAAGAGATGAATATTCCGGTTCAAGTAGATTACGCAGGACAAACCCGTGAATATAAAGAGTCTGGTGCTGGCTTGATGCAAACTTTTGTATTGGCATTGCTGTTTATATATCTGGTATTGGCGGCTCAATTTGAAAGTTTTAAAAGCCCGTTAATCATCATGTTATCAGTGCCGCCTGCTTTGCTGGGCGCTGTAATTGCACTTTGGTTAAGTGGCGGCAGTGCCAATGTTTATAGCCAAATTGGTTTGTTAACTTTGGTTGGCTTAATTACCAAGCATGGCATTTTGATTGTTGAGTTTGCTGATCAATTGCAAGAACAAGGCAAACAAAAACTAACCGCGGTTATTGAATCAGCATCTATGCGTTTGCGCCCTATTCTAATGACCACGGCCGCCATGGTGCTTGGTGCTATTCCTCTGGCGCTGGCCACAGGTGCAGGCGCTGAAAGCCGCGAGCAAATAGGTTGGGTTATTGTAGGTGGTATGTCTATAGGCACCCTGCTGACTCTATTTATCGTCCCTTCTTTCTATATGCTAATCGCAAAAGAACATAAAGAGGCCCACTAAATAGAAACAAAAGGCGGCCAATTGGCCGCCTTTTTTCGTTTAGGTTATGAGCTTTGAGTCTGGCTAGGTATAATGTTTAAAATTTACTTATTTGGACAGAATTATGACTGATCAACTTGTCATTACCCGCCCTGACGACTGGCACTTACACTTACGCGACGGCGATGCCCTGCAATATACGGTTCCAGCAACTGCCAAGGTCATGTCTCGCGCGATTATTATGCCGAATCTTATGCCTCCTGTAATGGACGGCGCTCAGGCCCTTGCTTATCGCGAACGCATATTGGCGCACAGCAAAGGCTATCCTCAGTTTAATCCTTTAATGGTGTTATACCTTACTGATAACACAACACCTGAGCTAATTACACAAGCCGCTAAAACAGGCCATGTTGTGGCTGCAAAGCTTTACCCTGCAGGCGCCACAACGAATTCTGACTCTGGTGTGACGGATCTTGCTAAATTGGAAGATATTGCACATGCATTAGCTGAAAACAATATGCCGCTTCTTGTTCATGGTGAAGTAACGGATAATCATGTTGATATTTTTGACCGTGAAAAAGCATTTTTAGATGAAATTTTAGCGCCGCTTGTGGCTAAAGTGCCAAAACTAAGACTAGTGGTTGAGCATATAACAACCAAAGACTCTGCTGATTTTGTTAAGTCTCAAGGTGATAACGTTGGTGCAACCATCACTGTTCAGCACTTGGCATTTAATCGCAACCACATGTTAGTTGGGGGGATTCGCCCGCATCTATTTTGCCTACCTATTCTTAAGCGCAATGTTCACCAACAAGCACTTCAAGATGCCGTATCAAGTGGTCATAAACGTTTCTTTTTGGGGACCGACTCTGCTCCTCATGCTCGCTCAGCTAAAGAGAATGCATGTGGTTGTGCAGGTTGCTTCAGTGCTTATGCTGCAATCGAATTGTATGCTGAGATTTTTGAAGACCTAGGTGCACTCGACAAACTAGAAGCCTTCGCCAGCTTTAACGGGCCTGATTTTTATCAAATGCCTCGTAACCTAGACAAAATTACATTAATTAAAGAGTCATGGGTTGCACCAGAAACAATGGATTTTGCTGGCGATGTTATTGTACCGCTAAGAGGTGGTGAAACACTTAAGTGGAAGCTTAAAAGCTAAACATGAAAAACGAAGCCATACCTTATCCTATATTTGATAATCTTCAGTTTTTGCCTGATGCATTTAAATACGGCCCAAAAGACATTGCGCCGAATTTAAATCATGCTCAGCAGTTAGATTATTTTTATGGCGTAAGGTATTTGCTAAGTTATAAAGGCAGTACTGCCACATTTAACTCTTACCGTCGTGAAGTTGAGCGTTTATTGCAATGGTTATGGCAAATAAAGCAGTTTACTTTAAGCGATGTAAAACGAGAGCACATTGAAGAGTTTATGGAGTTTTGTTTTTCTCCTCCGCTTCATTGGATTGGCAATAAAAATGTGGCTCGCTTTAAAACCAAACAGGGTGAGCGCATTGGCAACAATGAGTGGCGCCCTTTTGTTAGCGGCTCAAATAAAGCAACGGGGGAAAGAATCGGCGCCAACGCTTATTCACTTTCACAAAAGGCTATCCAGTCTTCTTTTGCGATCTTAAGCTCCTTTTTTAATTTCCTTATTCAAGAAGAATACATATCAGCTAATCCAGTGACGCTAGTACGTCAACGCAGTCGCTTTATTCAAAAATCACAAAACCAAGAACCTGTCAGGAGAATCAGTAATTACCAATGGGATGAAGTGATTCGAGTGGCAGAAGCTTTAGCCCTCAAAGATCCGATACAGCATGAACGGACACTTTTTATTTTAAATTGCTTGCTGGGTATGTACCTACGTATTTCAGAATTAGTGGCTGATGAGCGCTCCATCCCTGTTATGGGTGACTTTAGGCCCGACCGAGATCGTAATTGGTGGTTTCATGTGGTTGGTAAAGGCAATAAGAGCAGAATTATCACCGTCTCTAACGGTATGTTGGATGCCTTAAAACGCTATCGGAGTCACTTAGGGCTTTCTCCCCTCCCCTATTTAGGTGAGCAAACGCCGTTGATTCCTAAAAGTCATGGCAGTGGGCCTGTTACCAGTACTCGACAAATTCGAAATCTTGTTCAAGTTTGTTTTAATCAAGCTCATGAGAACCTGGTTAAAGCAGGGCAAGAAAGTGAAGCCATGGAGCTTAAGGTGGCAACCGTTCACTGGTTGCGCCATACCGGCATATCAGAGGATGTAAAGATTCGCCCCCGTGAACACGTCAAAGAAGATGCAGGCCACTCAAGCATGGCAACCACCGACAAGTACATCGACTCTGAATTACGTGAGCGCCATGCCAGCGCAATCAACAAGAAAATACGTCGAGAGCCTGAAGAGTTATAAGTAGGCTGTTTTTTGTACGGCTCTTATACCTAAAGCATCTTAAGAACACTGCTTCTTACATCCATATTTTGATATAATCCGCCGCTTTCGCCCCCAAGTGCTGTCGTATGAAATTTGTTATTAAGCTTTTCCCTGAAATTACCATTAAATCAAAGCCTGTTCGTAAGCGCTTTATTGTTCAATTACGTCGCAACATCAAGGACACTTTGAAGCATTTCGATATTGATGCTCATGTTCAGGGTCAGTGGGATAGCATTGAAATTGTCATCCAAGACGACTCACTTGAAATGGAAGTGCGTAAATACCTAAAACGCATTCCAGGTATTGCCAAAATTCTTACCGTTAAAGAGCACAACTTTGAAACATTCGACGATATTTTTGCCATTGCTAAATCCATCTATGCAGAAGAAATAAAAGGCAAAACCTTTTGTGTGCGAATTAAGCGCACAGGCCAGCATGATTTTAAATCGGTAGATGCAGAGCGCTATGTTGGCGGTGGCTTAATGCAGCATTGCGAAGCGAAAGCAGTCGAACTTAAAAACCCTGAGTACACAGTTCAAATGGAGATACGTGGGCAGCGCTTACATACGATATCCGCTGTTGATAAAGGGTTAGGCGGCTACCCTATGGGTTGCCTGGATGGTGTTCTATCTTTAGTGTCTGGTGGTTTTGATTCAAACATTGCAAGTTATTTAATGTCCCGTCGTGGATTACAAACACACTTTTTGTTTTTTAACCTAGGCGGCAGCGCCCATGAAATTGGCGTTAAGCAGGTTGCTCATTACTTGTGGGAAACCTATGCCGTGTCTCATGGTGTAAAGTTTGTGACCGTCCCGTTTGAAGGCGTTGTCAGTGAGATTTTAGAGAAAGTCGATAACTCACAAATGGGCGTCATTCTTAAACGCATGATGTTAAGAGCGGGCAGCCATGTTGCAAAAGAGTTGAATATTGATGCCATGGTAACCGGTGAAAGTATTGCTCAGGTATCCAGTCAAACCCTACGCAACCTAACCGTAATTGATTCCGTAACCGATACCTTGGTGCTGCGCCCTCTTATTGCAATGGACAAACCAGACATTATCGACTTGTCTCGTGAAATTGGCGTGTATGACTTTGCAGCAAGCATGCCTGAATATTGTGGTGTTATTTCAGTTAAACCCACTACCCGAGCAAAACCTGAGAAAATTGAAGCCGAAGAAAATAATTTTAGTTTTTCAGTTTTAGATGATGCGATTGCAAACGCTCGAATCGAAAAAATTCAGAATGTATTAAGAAGCTCAGAAGGTGTAACCGAAGTAGACTTGGTTCAAGTGCCGGCTGCCAATGATTTAGTGGTTGATATTCGACACCCACAAGAAGAAGAGTCAGCTCCGCTTCATTTAACCAATAATGAAATTATTAAAATCCCTTTTTATCAGCTTTTGACCAATATGGATCAACTTCCTAAAGATCGTAATATTTTGCTTTATTGTGCAAAAGGAACCATGAGCCAGTTACATGCAGAACAGTTAACACAAAGCGGATTGGAAAATATTAAGGTGTTTAAACCTTAAACTACTCAAATCACTGACTGTAAACAATACAGTCAGTGATTTTGTTTTAGCTTGCAAGAGCAGGCAGAATAAAACCCCAGCCCAAATAAATAGCCCCTTCCAGTACTGCGCGCCCACCTTCATAAGCTTCATCTTTTGGCAAAATAATTCTCACACATAATTCAGCGAGCGCTAGGTATGCTAATAAGAAAACAATTGAGCTTACAAACCAAGCAACAACCGCAAGTTGCCACTGGGTGTCTAGATCTGTAACAAAATAAGCACTACTGCTAATGGCCAGTGCAGCACCTATGTGCTGCATAGCGGCTTTAATGATGGATGCTCTATTTGACTCACTAATGGACTTAAGCAGGCCACCAGACGTCCATACAAGTCTTAAACGGGTTTCGATAGCCAATAAGAGCTGAGATAGAACGAAACCAAGTAGTAATTCATTAAGACCCAGGTTCACATCTTGCGATGACCATTCCATTGTTGCTCGAATAACAATGGCGGTACCGATCAAATGCGCACCAGTGATATATGCTGCCGTTATATTGCCGTGCTGAGTCGCACTAGATAAGTTTAGTGTCGGCAATACCAGCTTGTCTTGTATCAATGCGCCTAAGCGTAATAGCGTGATAGCCAAAACCCCATACACAGTGACCAGTAGCCATTCATCAAACAATGTAAGACTAAAAGCCCCTGATGTTACCCCTGTTAGCGCAAGCATTAACGCAATAACGGCACAGGCTGTTTCTATGTTGCTGGCTTCTGAATATTTGTCGACAGGTTTAACAATAAAGCGGCTTATCCAACGCATGGCGGC
Source organism: Bermanella sp. (assembly GCA_049115935.1). Lineage (GTDB taxonomy): Bacteria > Pseudomonadota > Gammaproteobacteria > Pseudomonadales > Oceanobacteraceae > Bermanella. The sequence goes on from JAGDZK010000071.1 coordinate 19,078, forward strand.
AACAAGAGTAAAAATAGCAACGAAATCCACCAGTAAAAACATCGCGTATGAAGGGTCAGAAACCAGCCAAGTCATGAAAAACCTTTTTAGTATTAAGTATCAGCTGCTTATAATGCCGATATTGTTTTAAAAGTCACGGAACAAACCATGAAAATTGTCTCATTTAACGTAAATGGCATTCGCGCACGCATGCACCAGCTTGAAGCCATCAAGCAAAACCTAAAAGCAGACGTGCTTGGCTTGCAAGAAGTGAAAGCCATGCCTGATCAGCTTCCATTGGAAGAAATAGAAGCGCTAGGCTGGCATACAGAGGTTCACAGTCAAAAAGCACACTATGGTGTGGCAACTTTATCTATTGGTAAGCCTCTTTCAGTTCAAAAGGGATTTCCAACTGATGATGAGGACTCGCAAAAACGCTTCATTCATACAAGCCACCAAACACCAAATGGTGAAGTCTTACATGTTATAAATGGTTACTTCCCGCAAGGGGAAAACCGCAGCCATGAGAGTAAATTTCCAGCCAAACAGAAGTATTACGCTGATTTATTGGCGTATCTTGAGGCTGAATTTAAGCCTAGTGACAATATTATCGTCATGGGGGATATCAATGTAGCACCTATTGATGATGATATTGGTATTGGTGAGGTGAATGCGAAGCGCTGGCTTAAAACGGGTAAGTGTGCATTTTTACCAGAAGAGCGTGAATGGGTTCAAACACTTTTAGATTGGGGACTTTCTGACAGCTATCGCTTATTGAATCCTACTATTAATGATCGCTTTAGCTGGTTTGATTATCGTAGTAAAGGATTTGAAGATACACCTAAAAGAGGCTTAAGGATTGATCTAATAATGATAAGTAAGCCGCTCATTGAGCGACTTGTAAACGCAGGAATAGATTACGAAACACGAGGCATGGAAAAACCAAGTGACCACGCCCCAATATTTATTGAATTGGATTACTAGAACCCCCCCCTAGGCTCCCATTTGTTTGATGTAACTCATCCAGCTTTTAGCTTGGCTGGCTGAGTTTTCAAACGCCGTCGCTTTACCTAGAATCTTTAGTGATTCACGATCATCACCTAAACGATATTTAGCCATACCTTGATAAAGCAACACTTTACCTTTTTGCTTTTCAGTAAGGGATTGCTTTAACAATTTATTTGCCAGCTCATCAGCTGACTGCCAAGACTCGTTATCAGTATAATATTGCAATAATTGAAAACCATCATCGGCCTCTGAAAAGCTAGTATACAGTGTAGATAATGCCGCTATCGCCTTGTCGATTTCTTTTGCTTGCAACCAAGCTTGGAAGTATAGGTTTAATACCTTCTCGGTAGGCTCAATTACTTTATTGTTTAAAGCCTGCTCCAAAACCACAGCAACCTTGTATGCATCACCTTGAGAAGCAAGTAACTGACCCAAGCTTATAAAATCACCCTCTTTTTCGATAAACCCTTTTTTATAGGATAGCTCTTTTGTTGTAGCTGCCTTTGGGTAGTCTTCTAGTATTTGATGAATACCGGCTTTTTGCTGCCAATATTCTTTTTTATCTGGGTAGTTATAAATAAGTTGATTTACATATGAAATCGCCTTTTCATATTTTTTTATTTGATAATTGCCTGAAAAAGCCATTTGAAGCCAGGCTTCTTTCGGTGTTTCTGATAGTTCGCAGGCTGTTTCTATATGCGGCAACCCCTTCTCAATCTCTTCTATACTATAAAACGCTGCGGCTAATAATGCATAAATGTTCGCTGAGGGCTTCTCAGATTTATTGATGATTTTTTTTAATTGTTCAATAGCGGACTGATATTCACCTTGATTAAAATAGGAATAGGCTAGTATGGAGCGCAATTGACTTGTCGTGTCATTTTTTAAATTTGGTAATGCCAGAGCCTTTAATAAAAGCGCCTGTGCTTCACTTTCTTTTTGCTCATAGGTTTTAAGTTGCGCATGAGTTTGGTAAGTCAGCGCAAGGCCTAATGAGTTGCCAGACAGGTCATCAGCCAGCTCTTGTAATTCATTATTTAATTGTTTTGTTTTTTCAGCGTCAGGCTGCTGTGCAACCTGCTCCTGAATATCATTTAGCAAATTATATGTTCTAGGGCTAATTGAAGCGGCAACTGAAAAACTAGAGATAAACAACACAAATATAAAAATATAACGCAGCATAATTACTTCTCTAAGTTGAATTCAAACGGCAATGTGGCAACCTGCTCAACAGGTTTTCCGTCTACCAATTTTGGTTTGAACTTATATCGCCATGCAGCCCTGATTGCTTCGCGCTCAAAAACACCTTTAGGATTGGCATCAATCACCTCTACGTCACTTACTGAACCCTCCTTTGTTACCTGTAAGCGCACAACCACATAGCCTTCAATTTTCCTAGATAAAGCTTGTGATGGATATTTAGGCTCAACTTGAACTAAAGGTATGACATCACTATCACCAAAACCATAGCCGGACAACATACTGCCAACCCCTTGCCCTTTAAAGCTAGATAAGGAAGATGATATATCAGGCATATTTAACTCCATTTGCTTAACATTGGCCTGTTGTATTTTAGGGCTGTCCAGCATAGGGGGTGTTTTGGGTTTTGGTGGCTCTTTAGGATTTCTAACTTTTTTATCGCTACTGCTATCTTTAAGACTGCGAATAAAATCAACCATTGCAATACTATCTTCGCGATTTGGCTGCGCACCTTGAGGTGCAATCATCCATTGCATCAACCAAAATACTGAAAGCGCCAATACCAATCCAATTGGTGTTATATACAATAATCGCATTACACACCCGGGTCAGCGGCAATGGATATATTCGTTACGCCAGCCAATCTAATTTGATCCATTACCTGAACCAATATACCAGTTCGAGCGTCTGTATCGGCTTGAATAACCACGCCACTTTCAGGACTTTCGGCTTTTAGTTTTTCGATATTGGCACGCACAGACCTTACGTCTACAGCGCGCTTATCAATCCATATTTCGCCAGTCGGCTTTATGGCAACCATGATATTGCCCTTTTTATCTTCCGCAGCTGTTTGTGCTGACGGGCGACTCACGGTGACGCCACTCTCTTTTACAAATGAAGTGGTTACAATAAAGAAAATCAGCATGATGAATACAATATCCAACATGGGTGTCATATCAATTGCAGATTCTTCTGAATCTAGGCTCGCGTGTTGTTTTCTCATATATAAACCCTGTTACTTAAGCAGCCTATCTTTAAAAATATCTAACTGCTTTTTGGCCATGCTATCGAACCGTGTTTTAAAATATAAACCAATTAATGACACTACCATGCCGGCCATTGTTGGTACTGTTGCCATGGAAATACCAGAAGCCATAGCTCTTGCATTGCCCGTACCTGTAATAGCCATTACATCGAAGACACTAATCATCCCTGTAACCGTGCCAAGTAATCCCATCAACGGGCAAATCACAACAAGTAATGTAATGAGCGAACGGTAGCGTTCAAATTCAATGGCAACCTTAGAAATAATTAAGCTTCTGATTTTATGGGCATTCCAATCATCATGGGATGCAAGTGCATGCCATGACGCTTGATAGTTTGCACAAAGCTTTTGAGAATCTCTTGCAAAAAACCAGTAGCGATCCAGTATGAGAATCCAAAGTACAATAGAGATAATCAATATCCCATAAAGGACAGGGCCACCGCTTGCTAAAAATCCAGAAACATCTGCAAGCATAATTATGATCTCTTTTGTGCCTGTTCAGCAATTATCCCTGCGGCTTGCTGATCTAGTACCTGAATCATTTCTTTACTACGACCGTTAAGTATATTGTGCATAAACAAAAGTGGAATCGCAGCAACAAGTCCTAGTACCGTCGTGATCAGTGCTTGGGAGATACCTCCCGCCATAAGCTTAGGATCCCCTGTACCGAATAGAGTAATGGATTGAAACGTCGCAATCATCCCTGTCACTGTGCCTAATAAACCTAATAATGGTGCGACAGCTGCTAGCAATTTAACGATCGACAACCCCTTCTCTAGTTCAGGGAGTTCTTTTAATACTGCTTCATCCAGTTTCATTTCCAGCGTTTCGAGATCTTTATCTGTTTTTTCATCTTGATATACCGCCAATACACGACCCAGTGGATTACCAGTATCGATTTGCGAAGGAGCTGCAAGCTGCGCTTTCATTTTGCTTTGCATTTTCAAGCGCTGCACCAATAAGAATACCGCATAAACAAAGCCACATAGAGCTAGCAACAAAATAATATAACCGATCAAGCCACCTTGATGGATTCGATCAATAATACTTGGGCTTTGACTACCTATGCTTAATAACGTACCTCTCGTAGGGTCGATGATCATTTCTTCAAAGTTTTTATCAGTAGAAAGAAATGATGAAATTAAACCAGCTTCACTAGGCTGTTTATTTAAAGCAATGAATAGTTGAGTCTGCGTGTCGTAACTCAAAAAACCATCGTCATTAAAGGCGACAAATGGACCGATATGGCTTACAAGGCCTTCAACCTTTTGACCTTGAGCATTTAGGAATGTGGTTTTGTATTGCTTGCTTTCACCTTGTTTTGTCATGTGAAGCTGCATTTCATACCATAACTTCTCAAGCTCAGAGATACTTGGTAATGCTTTACTTTCAGATAACTGATCAAGCAAGTCCGAGCGAGCCCCAAGTTCATTAGCTAATAATGAGTTCTCTCGAATTGAAGACACATCTTGTGAAACCTGGCGAACAACGCCAAACATTTCGCCAAGATTACCCATGCGCTTACGCAACTCCTCTTCAAGAGAGGCCAGACTTTCTTCATTTGAATCAAAGGTGTTTTTTAACCTATTGGTTTCTTGCTTCACTTCTTTTAATTCAGTTTTGCTTTTTGAAAGTGCTTGCTTTTGCTTTGAGGCGTCCTGTAAAAAAATGCGTTCACGCTCTTGATGCACCGAGCGCTCTTTTAAGCCATCCTCTTTAACTTGTTCAAGTAACTGCTGCAGGCTTTGAATATTCTCAGGTACTTTTTTCTCAGTGCTTTCAGCTGTAACAAAAGCAGAAAAAGACAACAATAGTAGAAAACTATAATTTATTAATGATCGCATTATTTAACCTCCATTACAGGCTGAAGTGGAAGCGCAAGTAACGAAGGGGCAGCTTGTTTGCGAGCTATGCTAACACCCTGCGAAATAGACCTTGTATAGGTGTTATCTAGATCTTCCCATTGCTTACTTTTATTATTCCAAGCTTGCGCATAGCTGCCATCAAGAGAAATGCTCATCAATGCGCTTCGCCCAACGCGCAAAAAGTCAACCGTTTCACCTGCGACGCTTTCACCACGATATGCTTCAATTGTACGACCATATTCAATTTCAATTTGATAGGCTTCTAATACGCGCCTAAATTTCTCACTAACCGTAATATCGGATGCTAACAACAGTGTTCTTAATGCAGAGATGCGTTGTTCGCGCTCGTCAATAAGAAAAGGCAAATCCAAAGAAACAAATGTCTCTAGGCCGTTAATCATTCTTTCCATCAAAGGCATGATGCCTTGCTGAGTACTCTCTATATCGTTTATTTGCTTATTTAGGGAGCTGATTTGAGCGTCTTGATTTTTAATTATTTCGCGAAGCTGGCGATTGTAAACACTAAGCTGATCAATCTCGGCTTGAGTGATTCGCATTTCTTGTAAGGCTTCTCGCTTAGCTTCATAAAGCGCATCAACTTTAACTTGAGATGCAGCCCCTGCGTTTTGATTTTTTTGTGCGGCACTTATCGACTGCTTTAACTCATCTGCAGAAAATGCAAGCGGCCCTGCAGTCAATAAAGTTGCCAGCGTAATGCCCATGGCAAAAGATCTATGTGTCATTATGAAGCCTTTAAATTTCAAAAATTGTCATACCCAAGGCTTGGGCTTCTTGTTTATTTTGTGCAGATATTACAGCACCAGTACTTGCTAGTGCCGGATCAAAGTATGCATTTACGACTCTGTGCAAATCGCTCATCGTCACATTTAAAATCTTTTGGCGGTATGCGTTGCGCCAATTAATATCTCTGCCTTGCAGATTATTATGAAACGCCTGCTTGGCCTCACCCGCTGGGGAACTAGGCTTGTCAATACTTGATACAACACCAAGAATTGATTGCTCTAAGGCTTCTGCGTCATGCTCAGTATTTTTAAACCAATCGATTGAGCGATCAAAATCCTCGAAAGTGCCTTTAATTCTAGGATCGCGATAACTATAAAACTTAAATACGCCGATAGAACTATCTTGACTGGCACCACCACCATAAGCCCCGCCTTGTTCTCGAATGGCAGTATGCAAAAAGCCATTTCGTAAAAACACCCCCAGTACAGACAGTGCTGGCGAGTCATCATGATTTGCACACACAGTCGGATAGGCTTTGGCACAAAAATTTGCCTGGGTCGGAACCACCCAGGCCTCTTTAACTTGACGCGCTTCGAATGCTAATCGCATAAGGCCACTTTCTTTTGAATTAGACTGCGAGGCCCATTGATCTTGTAGTGCTTTTTGCGCTTGGGCAATATTCGACGGGTCGCTAACAAGCAGATGCTGCGGATCGGTTGCTGTGATCTTTTTATGCAGGGCAGTGAAGCGCTGAATAACATCATCAATATTAGCGTCTTTGCTTAGTTTTCTTAAATTAAGCAAAGATGGTAACCCGGATGACTTATATGCCAAGTGTGCGATTTGAGAGATGCCGGATGACGCTATATTCATCGCCAAGCCATGTCCATTGCCACTTATTGATTGCTCTTTTCGACTTAAGGATTGTGAAAGTAAATCACCTAATCTTTTTTTGTTTGAGAAATCAGCAAGATATAGTGTCTCATTCATTAATTTAATAAACGCTTCTGAATTTCTGGCTAATGCCTTACCTGATAAAACCCAATAAGCTTGCGCTTGCTCAGGGTTTAGTAGTTCAGAGCGAATACTTGAATAAGCAGAAATTCCCCCAACCAGTAAGGACTGCTTCTGCTGAACACTTAAGTAATCTTCATCACCTATACCAACCTCTGTCATATAGCCAAGCACCATTGGCAACAGACTTAATTCTTCGAGATTTAATTGCGGTAAAGACATAACAACCTGATGATAAGTCAGGCCATTAGTTCCCTGCTCATAGCAAGTTGTAGTCTCACCATTCGTTTTTATTACATTAGATATTGGTGCGTGGAGTTGCTTGGCAACATCCTCAATACCAACCTTTGGTAAAATTGACTCATCATCTTTTAATAATTGACGAGCCTTTAGTGCCTCACCCTGAGTAACGATTTCTTTGATTTCATCCTCAGTCAATGCAGCTTTTATTTTTTCTAAGTTCGTTTTTTCAGCAAGGTTTTTACGCTCATCAAGTTCAGCGCTGGGTTTAAAGGTTAGTGTTACTCTATGAGTGTTATTCAATAAATATTTATCAATCAGGTTTTTAACAAAATCGGGGGATTTTGCTTTTTCTCTTAATTTATCAAGCACAGGATCTAAATCCAATAACTCAACAGGGTCACTATAATGTGTACATGCAGATATGGCCGATAAAATAATTTGCAGGCCATAAGGATAGCCATCACCACCCACTTCACGCTGACTTAATTCAAGCTGATGAAGTACTGACTCAATTTGTAGTTCGCTAACCCCTTCGCTGGCAACTTTTTCTAGCGTCTCAATGATTAAGCGCTCTACGGCCTCTTTATTTTCATCTGTACTACCCTCAACACCACAAAGAAATGCCATTTCCTTGTTTGAGTCTTCAAGCCCACATAAAGGACTTGGAGAGCTCGCCAGGTCAGTGGTCTCCAAAGCTAACCTTAGTGGTGAGCTACTATTTTCAAGTAATAGGCTTGATAGAAAATGTGCCTCTAGTTGCTCTTCAAGATTGGCGCTATGGCCTAAAAGCCAACCCATAACATGATGGGTTTTATTGTCTGTTTCATTGTGACCATAGAATTCTTCGGCTCGAATAGGCGCGTAGTACCGCTTTTCATCAGACACCTCTATACGATGATCACTCTTTTCAAACTGATTAAGATAAGATTCAAATTTTTCATGGTGTTCAGACGCTGGGATGTCGCCATACGTCATAAAAATTGAATTGCTCGGGTGGTAGTGCTCTTTGTAGAACGCCTTTAATTCTTCATAGCTTAAATCAAGAATGGTTTCTGGGTCGCCGCCACTATTGTAATGGTAAGTATTGGTTGGATATAAATACTTACTTACAGTCTGCCATAGTTGGCTTGTTACACTGCTCATAGCCCCCTTCATTTCATTGTAAACAACACCCTTATATTGCAAGGGGGTGCTTGGGTCTGAAGGGTCTTCGAACTCTAATCTATGTCCTTCTTGTTTAAAATCTTGCTCATTAAGGCTGGCAAAGAAAACAGCATCGAGGTACACAGATAATAGGTTGTTAAAATCCTTCTTGTTTTTAGAGGCAAATGGATAGGCAGTCCAATCGCTCGATGTAAATGCATTCATAAACGTATTAAGTGAGCGGCGAATCATCATAAAGAATGGATCTCGCACAGGGTAGCTCTTACTGCCACACAAAGCTGTGTGTTCAAGAATATGTGCAACCCCTGTTGAATCCATTGGCATTGTGCGCAGCGCAACTAAGAAAACATTCTCATCGTTTTCAGCAGCCAAATGATAGTGCACAGCACCGGTTTTGATGTGCTCATACTCTTCAACCAGTACGCCAAGTGATTCAATTTCTCTGGTTCTTAATAGACGAAAACTTTGATGAACCATAGTAAATATGCCTTAAATAAGCTGAATTTTAATTTAACCATAGGATACCTGAAAATAAGCTTAATGAGAGCCATTTTCAAAAAGAAAGTTCAACTGATGATTTTAATATGATCGGGGAGATTACTAAAAGGAGTGAGATTTATAGGGCGACCAATCTATATTGATCGCCCTATTGGTTAAACTTTAAACTGAGCTGTGATTTTACGAAGATTATTGGAAATCTCTAATAGGGACTCGCTGGCTGCGCCCACCTCTTGAACATTCTTAACGGCAGCCTCAGCATTAGCACGAATACCCTCGACATTTGTTTTAATATTATTACTAACCTTCTCCTGCTGGCCAGTGGCGTCTGCTATTTCAGTATTCATTCGCGTTATAGAGCCGACCTTCTCAGTAATGGTTGCCAATGAGTTATCGGTCTTCGCCGCCTGGTCAACACTATTTTTTGCTTGCTCCTGGCTGTGAGACATAACTTCCGCAGCACTTCTAGCGGCTGATTGAAGCTCTTCAATTACACGCTGAATTTCCTGTGTTGAGTCTTGCGTGCGCGAAGCCAATGTACGAACTTCGTCTGCAACCACGGCAAAACCACGACCCTGCTCACCAGCCCTTGCCGCCTCAATAGCCGCATTAAGTGCCAGTAGGTTGGTTTGCTCGGCAATGCCTTTTATGACATCAAGAATTGTGCCCACGTTTTCAGTGTCGGTCTCAAGTTTGGCGATTACTTTTGCAGCACGCTCTACTTCGCTAGCTAGGTCATTAATTGATTCTACGGACTGTGTTACAACACTGCGACCAGCTTTCGCTTCGACATCAGCTTCTTTGGCTGCATCGGCTGCACTAGAAGCATTTTGGGCCACATTTTGAACACTACGAAACATTTCATCAACAAAGCGTGTCACTTCATCAGTCGCGCGACTTTGTTGGTCAGTGATTTGACTGGTTTTGGTTGTCATGCCACCTAGATCATCTGAAACACTTGCCAGCGGCGTGATTGACTTAACCACCTCGTTAATACTTTCGTGTAGTTTTTCCATAAATAAATTAAACCAATAAACAAGATCCCCTATCTCATCTTGGCTTGTTTGCTCTATGCGCTTAGTTAAATCACCCTCACCACTGGCAATATCCTTGAGAGATTCAAGCATAAGATTAAGATTGCGCGTAATCAAAATCACACTACTAGCACTAATAAGAATAATAATAAGGATCGCACCAACACTAAGCCCTAGTGATACAACTAGCGCATCTTGAGTGGCAGCATTAGAGGCTTCAACTGTGTCGTTAAACGCCTTTAGTGCAGCTTCATTAAAGCGATTCAACTCATCTTTAGTTACGGATAGTTTGTCGTTCATGCTTTGTACAAGCTGAGGGATTTCACTAGGATCAAGATTACCATTCACCATACCTTCCGATAGCTTAAGTGCCACATCAAAATAGGCTCTTGTATGGTTTTCTAATTGCTCTAGTATTTTCTTTTGTTCTGGCCAGAGTGTCTTTTGTTCTTCAATTTTTTTGACTAACTCGGAATAAGTTTTTTTGGCAGAAACAACCATGTCGCTCTCGCCAGTACTGACAGCAGTATTAAGCAGCTCTTCGGTTCGATTGATTCTAACTATATTCTCACGACTGGATTGCACCACAGGGAAGTACAAATCTTGTATTTTCGCTAGGCGTTCAGAGTTATCGCTATTAATACTTGAATTAACCGCCAAACTTGCAATAAACCCTAGCACTGCAATGGCGGGTATCACCAATATTTTAGCTTTAATGGATACGCGACTTAATGGATTCATTTAGACCTCAGCTACACTGCTTTTCCTTGCTTAATATAAGCATAGACAAAGAATGGCTAAGGTCTAATGATTATTAGATGCTAAGAGTTAAATTAGGATCGAACCACTTTAACTTATCATGCAGCGAGACGACATTTCCCACAATAATAAGCGTAGGCGCGCTAATTTTTTGATTTTCAATGGTTTTTACCATTGTCTCTAGTGTTGCAATGACGACTTTTTGATCAGGTGTTGTGCCTTTTTGCACAAGTGCAATTGGTGTACCCTTGGGCATTCCATGCTCAATTAGCTTACTACAGATTATAGGTAGTCCCATTAAACCCATATAAAAGACAATAGTCTGATTCGCATAGGCAAGTTCTGACCAGGGAAGATCGGTTGTATTGTTTTTAAGGTGACCGGTTACAAAGCGAACAGACTGAGCGAAATCCCTATGTGTTAAAGGTATTCCCGCATAAGAGGAGCACCCTGCGGCCGCAGTGATACCGGGAACAACCTGAAACGGCACTCCGTTTTCAGTAAGCTCTTGAATTTCCTCTCCGCCGCGACCAAAAATAAATGGGTCACCGCCTTTAAGCCTAAGAACACGATGGCCTTTTTTAGCATAATCTACCAGTAGCTGATTAATGCCTTCTTGAGGTACCAAGTGCTCAGATCGTGCCTTACCCACATTAACCATTTGCGCGTCACGCCTACATAGATCAAGAATCGGCTGACTAACAAGTCGATCGAACAAAACAACATCGGCTTGCTGCATAAGACGTAAGGCTTTAAATGTTAATAAATCAGGATCACCAGGCCCTGCCCCCACTAAATATACTTCACCGAGCTCGCGCTTGGTTGGTGCTTCACTGTTAAGTTCTTTATTTAGCAGTGCTTCGGCTTCATGTTCTTTTCCGGCAAACACTAAATCAGCAACAGGCCCTGTTAATATTTTCTCCCAAAAACCTCTGCGCAGGTTGACGTGAGAAAAGGTCTGCTTAACCTGTAGTCGATATTTTTCAGCTAATTGTGCAAGCCTTCCATAAGCACTTGGCAGTACGGTTTCTAGTTTGGCCCTTAAGATGCGAGCCAATACCGGAGAGCTGCCACCAGAGCTCACGGCTGCAATTATTGGGCTTCTATCGACGATGGCAGGGAAAATAAAACTGCATAGTTCAGGCTGGTCAACCACGTTTACAGGTATGTTTAACTCGCCTGCATTCTTTGCAACGAGTTGATTGATTTGTTTGTCATCAGTCGCTGCAACTATTAAGGTTTTACCGATCGCATCACTTTTTTCAAAAGTCCGAGTTTCAGTGCTCCCGCCGCTTTTGGAAATTAACGCTTCCAGCTCAGGTTTTATATTTAGGCTAATTACCGTAACTAATGCCTCAGCTTTAAGAAGCAAGGACGCCTTGCGAAGCGCCACTTCGCCGCCGCCTACAATGAGTACTGGGCGACCTTTTAAACTAAAGAAAAGCGGCAGAAATTGCATTAGCCTATAATCTCAAGGTTATTCATATAAGGCCTTAGGGCTACAGGAACCTCAATTCGACCGTCTGCTTGCTGGTAGTTTTCTAAAATGGCCACAAGTGTGCGTCCAACCGCTAAACCAGAGCCATTAAGTGTGTGTAGGAGTTCAGGTTTGCCTGTTTCTGGGTTTCTCCAGCGCGCTTGCATACGCCTTGCTTGGTAGTCACCCATATTACTGCATGAAGAAATCTCACGGTATTTTTCTTGACCTGGCAACCAAACTTCAAGGTCATATGTCATGCACGCAGAGAAACCAAGATCACCACCACATAACTTGACCAAACGATATGGTAAATTTAATTTTTTAAGAATCGCCTCTGCATGAGACGTTAAATCTTCAAGTGCCTGCGCGCTATCTTGCGGTTTTACCATTTGCACTAGTTCAACTTTTTCGAATTGGTGCTGGCGAATCATGCCGCGAGTATCGCGACCATAACTACCTGCTTCACTTCTAAAACACGGAGTGTGGGCGGTAAATTTTAACGGTAATTCTTTTTCCTCCACGATTTCGTCGCGCACCAAATTGGTAACAGGCACTTCTGCTGTCGGGATCAAGTAGTAGTGGGTATCGTTAAAAGGGATCTTGAACAAATCTTCTTCGAACTTAGGTAGCTGTCCTGTGCCTTTTAAACTATCTGCGTTAACCATGTAAGGGACATAAGTTTCAACGTAGCCGTGTTCTTCTGAATGAGTATCAAGCATTAATTGAATCAAAGCGCGATGCATTCGGGCTATTTGCCCTTGCATGACAGCAAAGCGAGAACCAGTCAGTTTGGCTGCCACTTCAAAATTTAAACCGCCATTGTCTTGCCCTACATCAACATGATCTTTAACATCAAAATCAAACTTGCGGGGCTCACCCCAAACACGAATTTCTACATTGTCATCCTCATCCTTACCAGCCTGAACAGATTCATCTGGTAGGTTTGGGGTTGCCATCAAAATAGTATTTATTGCATCCTGAATACTTTTTGCTTGCTCTACTTCTGCATTAAGTTTGCCGTCAATCTCTGCAAGCACTTCCGATACTTTAGCCTTGGCTTCGTCAACACTTAAACCCTGAGCTATAAACTGGCCTATTTGTTTTGATGCTTTTTTCTTTTCAGCTTGTAAGTTTTGAGAGGATACGTCAGCGGATTTGCGCTTGGCGTCTAAATCAATGAATTCAGAAACATTAAATTCAAATCCTTTTACTTTCAGCGCTTGCGCAACTGCTTCAGGATTTTCACGAACTTTACGAATATCAAGCATATTTAATTCCGATTAAACAAACAATTTGGCCAAATAAAAGCCTACAAAACAGGCAAATACACAACCAATAACACTAACTGAAAAATAGGTTATCGCAGCAGCCCACTGGCCAGAATGCAACAAATTTAAGCCTTCTAGGGAGAAAGTAGAAAATGTCGTTAACGCACCCAGAAAGCCCACCATAACAAGCTCTCTCCAATACCCTGTCATTTTAAGGTAATCGAGAATAACGACAGCACAAACACCCATTAAGAATGAGCCTAGAAAATTGATGGCAAGTGTAGCAAAGGGAAAGCTTGTACCCAATATTTTAGTGAGCTGAGCACTCAAAAAAGCCCGAGACATGGCCCCAAGAGCACCTCCGATTGCAATCACAAGATAATACATGGGTTAGTCATACCTCTTTTTGGTGCTTTGTTGATCAAGTTCCGCAAAATATTGGAATTTTGCAGCTATCTTGCTTTCAAGACCCCTATCAACCGGGTGATAAAAGGCTTGATCTTTTAACTCTTGGGGTAGATAACATTCGCCAGCTGCGTATGCCATGGGTTCGTCGTGAGCATAACGATACTCCTTGCCGTAATCCTCTTTTTTCATAAGTGCAGTAGGCGCATTGCGTAAATGTATGGGCACATCATAACTAGGGGTGTTTCGAATCAACTCTCGAGCCTGGTTGTATGCCACATAAACTGCATTGCTTTTAGGTGCACAAGCAAGGTAGTTAATGGCCTGTGCAATAACTAGCTCACCTTCTGGGCTGCCCAGTCGCTCATAAGCTTGCCATGCATTCATAGCTACTTCTAGACCTCTTGGGTCTGCATTGCCTATGTCTTCTGCTGCCATGCGAACGACTCTACGAGCTATATATAAAGGGTCGCAACCGCCATCAAGCATTCTACAATACCAGTACATAGCGCCGTCAGGGCTGGAGCCTCTAACAGATTTATGCAGCGCCGATATTTGCTCGTAAAAAATATCTCCGCCCTTATCAAACTGCCTTACAGATTCCTGAGCGATTTCTTGAGCCAGTTGAATGGTGATTCGAGATTGACTATCCGCATGAGCGAGATCCACGGCCATTTCAAGTAAGTTGAGGGCTCGTCGAGCATCGCCATCAGCCATGCTGGCTAAAAATCTAGACGCATCCAAATCAATGCTGATTCCAAGAGCTTTAATTTGATCATCACTCATAACTGTTTTTTGAAGCAGGCCGTCTATGGTCTCTATGCCTAGCCCGCGAAGCTTGTATACTCGCGCACGAGATAACAGTGCTGAGTTCAGCTCAAAACTTGGATTTTCGGTGGTAGCGCCAATAAAGATAACCGTACCATCCTCGACGAACGGCAAAAATGCATCTTGCTGGGATTTATTAAAGCGGTGCACTTCATCCACAAAAAGCAAAGCGCCTTTCCCCTGTTGCTTTAAGTGCTTAGCATTTTCCATGCAGGTTCGTATTTCTTTTACGCCATCCATAACTGCTGATAACGCAAGAAATTGAGCATCTGCATAATTGGCAAGCAACTTCGCAAGCGTCGTCTTGCCAACACCTGGAGGTCCCCAGAAAATCATAGAGTGAAGCTGTCCATGCTCTATGACTTTTCTAAGCGCCTTCCCCTCACCTAATAAATGCTCCTGACCTAGGTAATTATCTAAATCATCAGGGCGCACCCTTGAAGCTAAAGGTTCTTGATTGTTACTAGCCTTATCAAATAGAGAATCTTGCATTTTATTCGTTACGAATAACGTCTATGCCAGTTGGAATTTCAAAGACAAAATCAGCGTCATTTAGTGCTTTATTACTTTTGATATTTTGAAAACGAATGATGGTTTTTTGCCCAACCTCATCCTGAATAACCATCCGGGTTAAAAGGTGCTCGGCATTAAACTCTAAGCGTAGACGATCAAAAAGCACATCAACTTGCTTGGGAATTAAAACAAAGTGCTCTTCATCCTGCAGCTGTTCAGAATAGATATCATATTCACTGGCAATTTGACCTGTATCTCCAGAGAGCAGAAGTGCCGGAGTTGCTGATAATTTTTTATTTAAAGCCTGAACCGTTACCTGCTCTAGATCTTCATCATACTGCCACAAGGTTTCGCCATTGCTAATCAAAAGTTGCGCAAAAGGCTCATTACTTAACCAGCGAAACTTATTTGGATGCTTTAATGCAAGACTGCCGGCCTGTGTTTGTAGTAAAGCCCCCTTGCCATCAAATGTATGTTGCACAAATTCAGCTTGAATATTATCTAAGCGCTTAAGGTTGCTCGATAATTTTTGATACTCGGGGTTTTGCGCAAAAGCTGTCAGGCAGATAAATAGCCACAAAAAATTAAAATACTTCATATTGTTCCAAGTTAACTAACAGGTGGTGGAGCAAGGACTTCTCGCGAACCATTTTGACTAGGAGTAGAAACCACTCCAGCTTGTTCCATTGTCTCAACTAATCGAGCAGCGCGATTATAACCAATGCGCAATTTGCGCTGCACGCTGGAAATAGAGACTTTTCTGGTTTGAGTGACAAAAGCAACGGCTTCATCAAAAAGCGCATCCGTTTCACCATCCTCATTTTCATTACTAAATCCTGGGATCGCAACACTGCTGTCACCACCATCAGTAATGGATTCAATGTATTCTGGTTTTGCGCGGGCCTTCCAATCTGCAACAACTGCGTGCACTTCATGGTCATCAACAAATGCACCATGAACACGAATAGGCAGCGAAGTCCCTGGTGGCAAATAAAGCATATCACCATGACCAAGAAGTTGCTCTGCACCACCTTGATCAAGAATTGTTCGTGAATCTATTCTCGAGCTCACTTGAAACGCCATACGAGTGGGTACGTTTGCTTTTATCAAACCGGTAATAATATCAACAGACGGCCGCTGCGTAGCCAGTATTAAATGAATACCAGCTGCTCGGGCTTTTTGCGCAATTCGTGCAATTAACTCTTCGACTTTTTTGCCTACAATCATCATCATGTCGGCAAACTCATCAATTACCACTACGATATACGGCAGCTTGCCTAAATCTGGTGCATACTCATCAAAGCTTTCTTCTGCTTTCCAGAAAGGATCCTTCAAAGGCTCTCCAGCCTCAATGGCTTCAAGCACCTTTTTGTTATAGCCTGCCAAATTACGAACACCCATTGCGGCCATAAGTTTATAACGACGCTCCATTTCCCCAACGCACCATCGCAACCCATTGGCAGCTTCTTTCATGTCAGTGATAACAGGTGTTAATAAATGAGGAATGCCTTCGTAGATTGAAAGCTCAAGCATTTTGGGGTCAACCATGATCATACGTACATCTTCTGGGCCCGCTTTATAAAGCATGCTAATAATCATGCTGTTTACACCCACAGATTTACCTGAGCCCGTTGTCCCTGCTACCAATAAATGGGGCATCTTAGCTAAGTCTGCGGTCACTGGATCCCCAGCTATATCGTGCCCTAGTGCAAATGATAAAGGTGATGTCATTTTTTGGTATTCATGGGCAGCCAATACATCGCCTAAAAACACCATTGCCCTATTTTCATTGGGAATTTCAAGCCCCATGACAGACTTACCAGGAATTACCTCCACTACTCGTACGCTGACCATGGCTAATGATCGCGCCAAATCACTGGCAAGATTTGTAATCTTAGACGCCTTTACACCAGGTGCTGGTTGTATCTCAAATCGAGTGATAACCGGCCCAGGGTTAACAGCCACCACTTCAATTTTAACGCCAAAATCCTGAAGTTTCTGCTCAAGTAGGCGAGACATTTCTTCTAATTTATCTGGACTGTATCCAGTTTCTTGCGGACCATCTTGATGGCTTAGCAATGCAAGTGATGGCAACTCTGATTTTTCAAAAAGCTTACCCTGCACGCCTAAACCGGGTTGAGATTTTTTTTCAAATGGCTGAATTTTGATTTTTTTCTCTTCAGCTACTTCTTCTATTTTTTGTGCAATTTTCTTTATGGGCTTTTTAATCAAAGAAACTGACGGAGATTTCTCATCTTTTACTGCCGGCTCATGCTTAACATTTAAAACAGGAATGCTACTGATTTTCTTTTCTAGCGGGTCATCTTTGTTTTCGCTAGCTGGCTTGGCTTTAGGTGTTTTTTTAGATGAGGAAAGTTTTGTTTTTAACCAACTATAAATTTTAAGCGCTTTATCACCAATGACATCCAAAGTAGAAAGCCAAGCAATGTCACCGCAAACCGTAAGCCCAAATAAAAAGAAAACAACCAAAAGAATAGTTGCGCCCGCAAGGCCAAGATAGGTGGCTAATGGAATGGCTAATGTCTGACCAATCACGCCGCCATTACCGCTTGGCAAATTACCCGCCGCATCATATAGGTGGGTTAAAACACAGCCAGCAATAATGACTAAAAGCACACCGGTAAAGCGCCATGTCCAGCCAGCCCAGCCATACTTAATATCAATACCCCTAAAGCGCTGCACACCTCTTAAGATGGGAATGACCGCCAATAGATAAGCCATCTGACCGAATAAAGAGAATAGTAGGTCAGAAATAAACGCCCCAATGCGACCACCATAATTAGTGACAGAAAGCCCACTTTGGGCTTGCCTCCAGCCAGGGTCGGTCGTGCTGTATGAAAGTAAAGACAGCAATAAAAAGGCGGCAAGGGATATTAGCAGTAAAACCCTAGCCTCTTTTATGACCGCGCTTAACTGGGAGTGCCAATCTATATTAACTTTTTCTTTATTTTGAAGCACTTAGCTAATAGCCTAGAATATTGTATTTATTGACCCTGATTGTACTGTGTCAGCTGAAATTATCTAGCAGGCTTTCCTATGTCCCAGCCAATTCATTGGTTAAATGACGATCCAAGGCTATTTCCAAGCCATGAATACGCATTGAAAGAGCCTAATGGCTTGCTTGCCGCTGGCGGCGATTTATCGTGTGAGCGGCTTTTGAACGCATACAGCATTGGCATATTCCCCTGGTATAGCGAAGACGACCCTATACTTTGGTGGTCGCCTGATCCGCGATGCGTATTAATCCCGCAAGAGTTCAAACCCTCCAGAAGCCTCTCTAAGGCAATCAGAAATAGTGGATTTAAAGTCACCAGTGACAAGTGCTTTGAGCAAGTTATGACAGAATGTGCCGCACCAAGATCCAAGCAGGATGGCACATGGATTAATAACGAAATTATTAATAGCTATAAAAACCTCCATGATCTTGGCTTTGCACACTCAATTGAGTGCTGGCACGAAGGCGAGTTGATTGGAGGGCTTTATGGAATTGCAATTGGAAAGGCATTTTTTGGTGAATCCATGTTTTCCAAGGAAAGTAATTCAAGTAAAATTGCCTTTGCATTTTTATGTGAAAAGCTTAGCGAATGGGGCTTTGAAATTATCGATTGCCAAGTTCATAGTCCTCACCTAGAAAGCCTAGGGGCAATAGAGATCCCAAGATCTGAGTTTTTAAAAAAACTGGAAACGGCTATTACATTAGAACCTGATGAGGAATGGCATTTTGGATGAAGTACATTCCAACAACACACAGCAAATCAAACTGCTCACATTAAGTGAAGACCACGCCTGCAGTTACCTTGATAACCATAAAGCCAATTCAGTCTTTTTAGATCATGAGACACCACCTAGTTGGCATCAATACTCTCAACTAACGCGCATTGGCTTTCGTCGCTCAGGGAATCACTTTTACAGACCACACTGCAAGCAATGTGACGCTTGTTTATCATGCCGTGTTTGCGCTCAAGAAATTAATTTATCCAGCAAGCGCTTTAAGCGAATCCTTAATCGTAATAAGCAATTAAGCTATACACTTTGCGGCTCGCAGTATTCATCAGAGCATTACAAGTTGTATGAGAAGTATATTAATGAGCGACATAGTGATGGCGATATGTATCCGCCTTCACCTGATCAGTATCGAAGCTTCTTAACCTCAAGTGAGAAATACAGTTATTTTTTAGAAATCAGGCTTGAGGGGAAACTTGTTGCTTGCTGTGTGACGGATGCACTGGATGATGGTCTAAGTGCCATCTATACCTATTTCGATCCGGACTTTGAGAAATCAAGCCCCGGAACGCTAGCGGTTCTTTTGCTCTGTAAAATAGCTCGAGAAATGAACCTACCATATGTTTATCTGGGCTACTGGGTAAAAAATAGCCAAAAAATGCACTATAAGGTGCAATTTCAGCCACTTGAGATATTTAATGGTGATAATTGGCAATCCTTGCCCGCGCAGGCCTAGCCAACTGCCTGATTTTCAGGCAAAATGCGCTCCGTTTTGAATGTATCCCAGGTGAATGAATGTCTAGAGAAGACCACATTGAAATGGATGGTGAGGTAGTTGATACCCTTCCAAACACAATGTTCCGCGTTAAACTTGAAAATGGCCACGTTGTTACGGCTCACATCTCAGGCAAAATGCGTAAGAATTATATCCGTATTCTGACAGGTGATAAGGTTAAGGTTGAACTAACCCCTTATGACCTGAGCAAAGGGCGCATTACTTACCGCGCTCGCTAGTAAAAAAAGCCCCTCTGGGGCTTTTTTATGCCTAACTGAACTAGAGAGCATTAACTCTCCAGCTCAACTACCTCATCATGAATAACTGACAGCACTATATCGTCTTCTTTTAAGTCGATCCTCACTGTACCGCCTTTTTCAGACAGCTCTCCAAATAAAATCATTTCAGCTAAAGGCTTTTTAACCTTATCCTGAATTAATCGAGCCATAGGTCTAGCGCCCATTTGAGGGTCATACCCATGCTCAGACAGCCAAGCTCTAGCATCGTCAGCAGCATAAATAACCACTTTCTTATCATCTAGCTGAGACTGAAGCTCAGTTAAGAACTTATCAACCACATGCCCTATTACATCCTTACCAAGCGCATCAAACTGAATAATCGCATCCAGCCTATTGCGGAACTCTGGCGTAAACTGCTTGCGAATAACCTCCATGGCGTCTGTAGTGTGGTTTTGTTCATTAAAACCAATTGAGCGTCGACTGCTGATTTCAGCCCCGGCGTTTGTTGTCATAATTAAAACCACATGACGGAAGTCTGTTTTACGCCCATTATTGTCGGTTAGCGTGCCGTGATCCATAACCTGAAGAAGCAGATTAAACACATCAGGATGGGCCTTCTCAATTTCATCAAGCAACAATACGCAATGAGGTGTTTTATTAACCGCCTCTGTTAATAAGCCACCCTGGTCATAACCCACATAACCAGGAGGTGCACCAATCAAACGTGAAACGGTATGGGCCTCCATATACTCAGACATATCAAAGCGCACAAGCTCCATACCCATTACATGGGCAAGTTGCTTGGTAACCTCTGTTTTACCAACACCTGTTGGGCCAGCAAACAAGAAAGAACCAATTGGTTTTTCAGGTGATTTTAAACCTGCACGAGAAAGCTTGATCGAATTTGCCAAGCCTGTAATGGCTTCATCTTGGCCAAAAACCATCATCTTCATATTCTTATCAAGATTCTGTAATGCCTTTTTGTCATCTACATTAACCGTACGAGAAGGTATGCGTGCGATTTTGGCAACCACCTTTTCTACATCTGCAACTTGAATAACTTTTTTGCGCTTGCTTGCTGCAAGCAGCTGCTGCCCAGCACCCACCTCATCAATAACGTCAATTGCTTTATCAGGCATATGGCGATCACGGATATAGCGATCTGCTAACTCAGAGGCGGCACGTAAAGCTTTATCGGTATACTTAAGGTGGTGATGCTCTTCAAATTGCGTTTTGAGGCCTTTTAAAATTTTATAGGTGTCTTCTACATTAGGCTCAAGTACATCTATTTTTTGGAAACGACGAGCAAGGGCGCTGTCTTTTTCAAATATCCCTCTAAATTCATTAAAGGTAGTGGACCCCATGCAGCGCAATTGACCGCCACTTAATAGTGGTTTCAAAAGATTAGATGCATCCATGACACCACCAGAAGCAGCACCTGCACCAATAATGGTATGAATTTCATCAATAAATAAAATGGAGTGTGGCTGGCGCTTTAATTCAGCAAGCAATGCTTTAAAGCGTTTTTCGAAATCCCCACGGTATTTAGTGCCTGCCAGTAGCGCACCCATATCAAGACTATAAACGACAGCATCCTTCATGATTTCTGGGATTTTATTGTCAACAATTCGCTTGGCCAAACCTTCAGCTATGGCTGTCTTGCCTACGCCAGACTCGCCTACTAAAAGCGGATTATTTTTGCGACGGCGGGATAAAATTTGTATGCAACGCAGCAATTCCTCATCACGGCCAATAAGCGGATCAATTTTGCCCTCTTTGGCCAGTTTATTTAAATTGGTTGCGTAATTATCTAAAGCGGCTGATGAGCTGTCACTTGCAGTATCATCTTCTAGGTTTTCGGCTTCGGCTTCTTCTTGCTCGCCAGTAAGTTTAGATATCCCATGACTAATAAAATTAACCACATCAATACGTGCAATATTTTGCTGCTTCAAAAAGTAAACAGCCTGGCTTTCTTGCTCACTAAAGATGGCAACCAACACATTGGCACCTGTCACTTCAGATTTTCCAGAGCTTTGAACATGGAAAACAGCGCGCTGTAAAACCCGCTGAAAACCCAATGTTGGCTGGGTTTCTCGCTCAGAATCCGCTTCACTCAATAATGGGGTGGTAGAATCCACAAAATCTTGCAGGTCTTTGCTTAATCGGTCAATTTCAGCGCCGCACGCAACTAAGACCTCTTTTGCGGCATCATTTGCGACTAATGATAAAAGAAGATGCTCAACCGTCATGAACTCATGATGCTTGGCTCTGGCTTCTTTAAATGCAGTATTTAGGGTGGCTTCTAGATCTCGATTTAGCATAAGGTTCCCCTTTATTTAACCTGCTGAACATCACACATTAAAGGATGCTGATTTTCTTTAGCAAAAGCTACAACTTGAGCAGCTTTTGTCTCGGCAATATCTTTAGTGAAAACCCCACATACTGCCTTGCCCTGTGTATGTACGGCCAGCATCACCTGTGATGCCTTTTCTATATCCATTGAAAAGTACAAGGTCAAAACCTCAATTACAAAATCCATCGGCGTATAGTCATCATTTAGCATGATTACTTGGTACATTGACGGTCTTTTGAGTTCAGGTTTAACTGGTGCAACAGCTATGCCATGAGCCTCATCTTTACTGTCATCTTCCATAGATAAGGTTAGATTACTTTCATACATTCTGCTGAGCCCTAAGTGTTCAATTTTTGATTTCAATTCTAATTGTATTTTACCCGCCAAAGCCTTGACAAATAAGAAAGATTGCCACAATGTAACTTTTGTACGGAATTAATATTAAGTTGTCATCTTACGACTATATGGTTCCAAAAATAATAAATACAAGTCTGGTTTTGGAGTACAACTCATGCAAACAGGGAAAGTAAAATGGTTTAACAATGCCAAGGGTTATGGATTCATCTTATCTGACACTGGCGGCGAAGATCTGTTTGCTCACTATTCCTCAATTCAAACTGAAGGATATAAGACACTAAAAGCGGGTCAATCGGTAGAATTTGATACTAAGCCAAGTGATAACGGCACTCATGCTATCAATATCACACCACTAGACATGCTAAGCCCAAGCAAAGAAAGTCAGCCTAATAATATTGAAAAAGTCCTTGGCTCTGCTGAAGACGCATAATAATTTATGCAAAAAAAAGCCCGGTTCTCACCGGGCTTTTTTTAATTAAAGCGCATCAATTATCTTATTAAGCGTAGCGCTTGGTCGCATAGCCTTAGAGGCCTTTGACTGATCAGGGTGATAATAACCACCAAGATCAACTGCATGACCTTGAGCGGCACTCAACTCTTTAACAATAACAGAGCGGTTTTCTTCTAGCTCTTTAGCAATACCAGCAAAAGTACTTTGTAATTCTTCATCTTCAGACTGCTCTGCAAGCGCCTCTGCCCAATAAAGCGATAAATAGTAATGACTACCACGGTTATCAACCTCACCCACACTACGATGCGGTGAGCGGTCATGATCTAAAAACTTACCGGTTGCTTCATTGAGTGCATCAGCCAAAAGCAATGCCTTCGAGTTATTCGTTTTACGGCCAAGATCCTCAAGAGATACTGCAAGCGCAAGGAATTCACCTAGTGAATCCCAGCGTAAGTGCCCTTCTTCAGCTAGCTGTTGAGCATGCTTAGGTGCCGAACCACCTGCACCCGTTTCATACAAGCCGCCACCGGCCAATAAAGGCACAATTGAAAGCATCTTAGCGCTTGTGCCTAACTCAAGAATTGGGAAAAGATCTGTTAGATAATCACGTAACACATTACCCGTTACAGATATAGTGTTCTCGCCTTTCTTAACACGCTCTAGGGTGTAGCGAACAGCATCAACTGGAGACATTATTTGAATGTCTAAACCAGACGTATCATGGTCTTTCAAATAGCGCTGAACAATCTTAATTAAGTTTGCGTCATGAGCGCGCTGCTCATCAAGCCAAAAAACAGCCGGCTGCCCTGTTGCTTTTGCTCGATTAACGGCAAGCTTAACCCAATCTTGAATAGGCGCATCTTTAGTTTGGCACATGCGCCAGATGTCACCTTTTTCAACATTGTGTTCAATTAGCACACTGCCTGACTCATCAAGAACTTTTACAACACCATCTTCTTTTAGGATGAAAGTCTTATCATGAGAACCATACTCTTCTGCTTTTTGTGCCATTAAGCCCACATTTGAAACGTTACCCATAGTGGTAACATCAAATGCACCATGTTTTTGGCAAAATTCAATGGTTTGCTGGAAAACATCGGCATAACAGCGATCAGGAATCATGGCTTTTGTATCGTGAAGCTTGCCATCTGAACCCCACATTTTACCTGATGCACGAATCGCAGCTGGCATTGATGCATCAACGATCACATCATTGGGTACGTGTAGATTCGTAATACCCTTATCTGAATCCACCATGGCAAGACGTGGACGCGATTGATAAACCGCTTGAATATCCGCTTCAATTTCTGCCTTTTGCTCGGCAGGAAGCGTGCTGATTTTTGCGTAAACATCACCCAGGCCATTTTTGGTATTCACTCCTAGCGAAGCGAATAACTCTGCATGCTTTTCAAATACATCCTTATAGTAAACGGTAACCGCATGACCAAACATAACAGGGTCGCTAACTTTCATCATGGTTGCTTTAAGATGAAGAGACAGCATTACGTCATTTTCTTTGGCGTCTTGCATTTGCACTTCATAAAACTCTCTAAGCGCATTGCTCGACATTACAGACGCATCAATCACTTCGTCTTTTTGTAATTCAACAACAGGCTTTAATACTTTCTCAGTACCATTAGCAAACAATACAATCGAAACATTACCCGCTTTTGGTGAAACATACGATTTTTCAGAACCATAAAAGTCACCATGATCCATATGGGCCACATGAGACTTGGAATCTTTTGACCACTCACCCATGCTGTGAGGATTTTGCTGTGCATAAACTTTAACCGGAGCGGCAACGCGACGATCACTATTACCTTCGCGCAATACAGGGTTAACTGCACTGCCCAAAATTTTAGAGTAACGCGCTTTTACGTCTTCATCTTTTTCATCTGCCGGTTTTACAGGGTAGTCTGGTACTTTGTAGCCCTGTTCTTGAAGTTCTTTAATGGCTTCACATAGCTGAGGTATAGAGGCACTGATGTTTGGTAATTTAATGATATTGGCTTCAGGTGTTTTTGCTAGCTCGCCCAGTTCACTTAGATCATCACTTTGGCGTTGGTTTTCTGCCAGGTAATCGGGAAAACTTGAAAGAATTCGACCCGCAAGTGAGATGTCACGTGTTTCTACTGCAAGGTTGGCCGGCTTTGAGAATGCTTTAACTATAGGTAAAAAAGAGTAAGTCGCTAAAGCAGGTGCTTCGTCCGTCAGTGTGTAAATGATCTTTGGGGTTTTATTGGTCATTTTCTATCCTAAAGTTCTATGGCTATTGCGCCGAAACTCAAATGAAGAGTTGCTTTTGGCTTCTCTTATAATTGATGCCTAACTGGCTTACATAAAGACTTTTGATCATTATGCAACTGCACATTGGTTCTTAAAGGCGGCGAATTATATCACGCACTGGTATAATCGAAATCCCTTTTTGTAGATTTTTTACATAAAGGTCTTACATTTCATGTTATACCCACTGTATTTGGTAATTTTATTACAAAACCTATGGCTAAGTTAATTTTATTCAATAAACCCTTCAAGGTTATGTCCCAGTTCTCTCAAAGTGACAACAAAGAGACGCTTGCCAATTACATTGATATTCCCGATATATATCCTGCAGGTCGCCTTGATTATGACTCTGAAGGGCTCCTGCTATTAACAGATAACGGTCAACTACAGCATAGAATAGCCCACCCAAAGCACAAATCTACCAAGACCTACTGGGTGCAGGTGGAAGGCATACCTACTCAAGAAAGCATTGAGCAATTAAGACAAGGCGTGAAATTAAAAGACGGCTTAACCCTGCCCGCAAACGTTAAAATTATTCCAGAGCCAGAACTATGGGAGCGCCACCCCCCCATCAGAGAGCGCGCAAACATACCCACCACATGGATAGAAATAGAGATAACAGAAGGTAAAAATAGGCAAGTTCGAAGAATGACAGCCGCAATTGGTCATCCTACTTTACGATTGGTTCGCACGCGCATTGGGGAATGGTCCGTAAAAAACATTGTTCCAGGTGAATACCGTGAAATACAAGTAGAAGCACCGCCAATCAAGAAAAGAGCATATCCACAAAAGACTAAATTCGATAAAATGCGCCCACGTAAAAAAAGGTAACCCAATGCGCTTTAAGCCCAACAGCACAGTGGCGACAATTATCGAGCACGAAGGCAAATTACTATTTGTTGAAGAGCTCGATAACAATAAGCCGGTCTTTAACCAACCAGCAGGTCACCTAGAAGCAAATGAAACCCTAGTTGAAGCGGCTAAGCGCGAAGTACTTGAGGAAACAGGGCACACCTGTGAAATCACACATTATATGGGGCTCTACACCTATACAGCGCCAAGCAATAATACAACCTATCATCGCCACTGCTTCATCGGTACTTCTGCTAGCTATGATGCAGATTACAAGCTAGACGAAGGTATTATTGGCATTAAATGGTTAACCTTGGAAGAGCTCATAGCAAGCAACTGCGCTCGAAGCCCACTGGTTATAAAGTGCGCACAGGATTTCCTTAATGGTAAGCGCTACCCTTTGAATTTAATATATGACCACGCAAATGACTGAAACTAACTCTCAAAAATCCGTAATCGTTGGCATGTCTGGCGGCGTAGATTCTTCTGTATCAGCCTATTTGCTCATGGAGCAAGGCTATCAAGTTGAAGGTCTATTCATGAAAAACTGGGATGAAGATGACGGTACGGACTACTGCACCGCCATGGAAGACCTAGCAGATGCTCAGGCCGTATGCGATAAACTCGGCATTAAGCTCCATACAGCAAATTTTGCCGCTGAATATTGGGATAATGTATTTGAGCACTTTTTACATGAATACAAGGCCGGTCGCACTCCAAACCCAGACATCCTATGCAACCGTGAAATAAAATTTAAAGCGTTCCTTGATTACGCAAAAGTGCTAGGCGCAGACTTTATTGCCACAGGCCACTATGTGCGCCGAAAAGATGAGGACGGCAAAACGTTTTTACTGCGCGGCTTAGACAACAATAAAGATCAAAGTTACTTCCT
>JAGDZK010000072.1:0-55507 GCA_049115935.1 Bermanella sp.
TTGCCGCTTTTGCAAACAATCTTAACAACATCAAAAATGATAATGTCGAAGCAGATATTTCATTATTAAATGTTAAATACAGCATTAACAAAGACCTAGCTACAAGCGCCTTCTATTACGGAATTGATCCTGCGGCTGGCTCAAAATTAGATACATTTGGCCTTCGGGCAACAGGGATGGCTGCAGGCTTCGGCTTTGAAGCAGAAGTTGCAACCCAAGACAACGAAACCAATGACACTCTTTATTACCACTTAAACGGCTCTAAAAAAATTGGAGCGGTAAAAGCGACACTAGGTTATGAAGTAATGGGCAGTGACGATGGCGAAGCATCATTTAATACGCCTTTAGGAACCAACCATAAATTCTTAGGCTGGAGCGATGCTTACCTTAGTGCCGCTCAATGGGGAGCTAACGGTATTGAAGATATCTATCTATCAGCGGTTACAAAAGTGTCAGGGGTTAAGTTAGTTGGTCAAATCCACAACTTTAGCGCCAATAAAGGCAGTGCTGATCTAGGTACTGAACTAGGATTTTTGGCCGCGAAAAACTTTGGTAATTACGGGGCTAGTTTTAAAGTTGCACAGCTTTCAGGGAGCGATACAAAGGAAGATACAACTAAAATCTGGTTAACGGCCAGTGCTAAATTCTAACACTGCTTAAGTCTTAACAATGAAATGGCACTCTGCCATTTCATTGTTTCCCACCGATACCATCCAACATTAACACCCATGTAAAAGGACATTAGAATGAAAGTTCTCATTTT
Organism: Bermanella sp.; assembly: GCA_049115935.1. Taxonomy (GTDB): domain Bacteria; phylum Pseudomonadota; class Gammaproteobacteria; order Pseudomonadales; family Oceanobacteraceae; genus Bermanella. The sequence continues at coordinate 764 of JAGDZK010000072.1, forward strand.
AATTTGCACCCTTGCCTTAAGCTCTTTTTCGATTCCAAGCTTTGCCGAAATAAATAGCCTATCTCAAGCCATTAACGAATCTGGTCGACTGCGCATGTTAAGTCAGCGCATGGCAAAAGCGTACTTATTAAAAGCCATGGATATTCAACCTGCAAAAGCCGAACAACAATTTACAAGCAGCTTTGAAAAGTTTGAATCCAATTTAGTGGACCTTAATAAATTTTCAGTGGAACTTGGCTCACCAGTTCAAATAGAAGCCAGCTTGTCCGCCATACAAGCACAGTGGGCTATATATAAATCAGAGTTAAGCAAACAAGCCAATGAAGACAGTACCGCAAATATACTAGCTCTAAGCGATGAAACACTACAGACGTGTGAAACATTAGTCAGTGAACTTGAAAAAGCCGCAGAACGAGACAGTGCCCGCTGGGTCAACCTATCCGGCCGCCAACGCATGTTAAGTCAACGCATCGCTAAACTGTACAGCGCAATCAGCTTATCAGGCGATATCAAAAGTTATGATCACGGGCTAAAACAAGCCATATCAGAATTTGACCAAGCATTAAACGAACTGATCAACAGCCCAGACAACACACACTTTGTAAACCACAAACTGAAAAAAGTGGCTACACAATGGAATTTTTCAAAACAAGGCTTCAAGGTTTTAGATAAAGGCAGCAGCACACCGTTGGTTATATCCATGACCACTGAAAGCATCCTAAAACAAATGAATGACATCACCGCCTTGTACGAAGAAATAGACCGCAACAAAAAGCTCATTGCAGCCAGTTAACTGCAAATACTTTTTGCACCAAGAGTAAACACACCACCCTTGGTGCCACGCACCATCAAAGAACATAAAATTGCTAACACCTCGATTTACGTGCACAAAAAACGCCACAAAAACCATATAACCCTTTAAAAACAACGACTTACAAAAATGGCACAGCCATTGCTAAAGATACATCAGATATGAACTTTGCCCGCCCGTTTAATTCGGCATGGAGAGAGAAAATGACAAACAAACAAAACCTCATCGTGATTGGTAATGGCATGGTGGGCCATAAATTTCTTGAAAGCTTGGTTGAGTTAGAACAAGCACAAAACTACAACATAACTGTTTTGTGTGAAGAACCTCGCCCAGCTTATGACCGTGTTTATCTTTCATCTTACTTCTCAGGTAAAACCGCAGAAGACTTAAGCTTAGTGAGCGATGGTTTTTTTGAAGCGAATAATATTGAGCTTAAATTAAATTGCAAAGCTGACAGTATTGATCGCGCAGGCAAAACCGTCACTACACAAACCGGTGAAACATTAAGTTATGACAAAATCATTTTAGCCACAGGTTCTTACCCATTTGTACCACCTGTACCGGGCCATGAACGTGACAACTGCTTGGTTTACCGTACCATTGAAGATTTAGAAAGCATTAAAGCATCTGCCGCTAAAGGCAAAGTAGGTGTGGTTGTCGGTGGTGGTTTGTTAGGTTTAGAAGCCGCGAAAGCATTACGTGATTTAGGTTTAGAAACACACGTGGTTGAATTCGCCCCTCGCCTCATGGCGGTGCAAGTAGATGACGCCGGTGGCGCATTACTGAAAACCAAAATTGAAGAGCTGGGTGTAAAAGTACACACTAGTAAAAATACTCAAAACATTACTGATGGTGATGAGTGTTTCCATAAAATGGAATTCGCGGATGGTGAAAGCTTAGAAACCGACGTTATTTTATTCAGCGCCGGTATTCGCCCATCTGACGCCATTGCCCGCGAAAGTGAATTAGAACTTGGTCCACGTGGCGGTATCAGCATCAATAACCATTGCCAAACCTCTGATGAAAACATTTATGCCATTGGTGAATGTGCACTTTGGGGCGGCATGATTTACGGTTTAGTCGCACCGGGTTACAACATGGCTAAAGTGGCGGCGCAGCACTTAACACAAAGTGGTGATGCCGTATTTGAAGGCGCCGACATGAGCACCAAGCTTAAATTAATGGGCGTTGATGTGGCATCCATTGGCGATTGCCATGCTCGCAGTGAAGGGGCACTGAGTTATGCCTACACAGATGAAGTCAACCAAGTTTATAAAAAGATTGTCGTCAGCGCAGATAAGAAATTATTGCTGGGTGCCGTAATGATTGGTGACGCTGAAGATTACGGTAATCTTTTACAAATGGCATTAAACAACATTGAATTACCCGCATCACCTGAGGCATTAATTCTGCCGTCTCTTGATGGTGCTGCTAAGCCAATGCTTGGACCAGATGCTCTACCGGATACTGCGCAAATTTGTTCATGCTTTGATGTTACAAAAGGCTCTATTTGTTGTTCAGTTCAAGACGGCTCTCAAACCATTGGTGATGTAAAAGCCGATACTAAAGCAGGTACAGGTTGTGGTGGTTGTACAGCACTTGTGACACAAGTGATGAACAGCGAACTTGCCAAGTTAGGGGTAGAAGTAAATACCGATATTTGTGAACACTTTGCTTACACTCGCCAAGATATTTACAACATTGTGCGCATCGAAGGCATCAAGTCATTTGGTGAGCTTTTATCTAAACACGGTAAAGGCCACGGTTGTGAAATCTGTAAACCTCTTATTGGTTCGGTATTAGCCTCTTGCTGGAACGAATACGTACTAGATGACAAACACATTGGCCTACAAGACACCAACGACATTTACCTAGGCAACATGCAAAAAGATGGTACTTATTCTGTTGTACCACGCATGGCCGGTGGTGAAGTGACGCCTGAAGGTTTAATCACCATTGGTCAAATTGCTAAAGATTATGGTTTATACACAAAACTAACCGGTGGCCAGCGCGTGGATATGTTTGGTGCGCAATTACACGAACTGCCTGAAATCTGGAGACGCTTAGTGGATGCCGGTTTTGAAACGGGCCACGCTTACGGCAAATCATTACGTACCGTTAAATCTTGTGTCGGCTCAACCTGGTGTCGTTACGGTGTTGATGACTCAGTCGGTTTAGCCATTGAATTAGAAAACCGCTACAAGGGTTTACGTTCGCCACACAAAATTAAATTTGCAGTATCTGGTTGTACCCGTGAATGTGCCGAAGCCCAATCAAAAGACGTGGGTGTCATCGCCACAGAAAACGGCTGGAATCTATATGTATGTGGTAACGGTGGTATGAAGCCACGCCACACAGATTTACTGGCGCAAGGTTTAGATAAAGAAACGCTAATCAAATACATTGACCGCTTCTTAATGTTTTATGTAAAAACCGCTGATCGCCTACAACGTACCAGCGTTTGGATGGACAACTTGGAAGGTGGTTTAGATTACCTAAAACAAGTGGTTTTAGACGATACCCTAGGCATGGCAGACGAATTAGAAAGCCAAATGGCCGCGGTTGTAGGTACTTATCAATGCGAGTGGAAAACCACCATCGAATCGCCTGAAAAATTAAAACGCTTCAGCCACTTCATCAACGCTGACAAAAAAGACGATAACATCAAGTTTGTAAAAGAACGTGGTCAAATTCGTCCAGCCAATGAAACTGAACGCATGAAAAAAGAAAACTTAATCGCCATCAGCTAAGGATTGATCATGAGTAATTTTATCGACGTATGCGCATTAGATGATATCAATCTTGATACTGGCGTTTGTGCATTAGTAAGTGAACAGCAAGTGGCGATTTTTCGCCCAGCGGTTGGCGAGCAAATATTTGCGATTAACAACTTTGACCCGATCGGTAAAGCCAATGTGCTGAGCCGCGGTTTAATCTGTGACGTAAAAGGCGTGCTAAGCGTAGCCAGTCCTTTATACAAACAGCATTACTCTTTAAGCACAGGTGAGTGCTTAGAAGATGAAACCGTACGTGTTATGACCTATCAAACTAAGATTGAAAACAATCGAGTATTAGTGGCTGTATAACCGCCACTAAAAATTTATAAAGACTTAAACAATGTGGCGTTTTACCTAATCCAAGCGGAAGCCGTAAAATTAAGCATCGCTTAAGGTAGAGAACCCCTTTGGGCCATCGAATGCCTAATCCGATGGCCCCTTTTTTCTCTCCTTAATCAACCTATCCAACATAAAGAGCAAAGCATGACAGCCAAATTAGTGATTATTGGCAACGGTATGGCCGGTGCTAAATTATTAGAAGAGTTAATCAGTACTGAACATGCCTATGACATCACTGTTTTTGGTAATGAGCCTTATGGCAACTACAACCGCATCATGCTTTCCCCTTTATTAGCCGGTGAAAAAACGTTAGACGAAATTATGATTTTTGATCGCCCTTGGTATGACGCCAATGGCATCACCCTTCACGCTGGTACAGATAAAGCTATTGTAAAAATTGATCGTCTTCGCAAATGTGTCATTACCAAAGATGGCGAGAGCACCCCCTATGACCGTTTAGTGATTGCAACAGGTTCAAACCCATTTATGTTACCCATTGAAGGGGCTGAATTAGATGGCGTCATGAGCTTTCGCGATATTCGTGATGTTGAAAACATGATTAATGTGGCAGGACAACATAAAAAAGCTGTGGTGATTGGCGCAGGTTTATTAGGTTTAGAAGCGGCCATGGGCTTATGTGGTCGTGGCATGGACGTTACCGTTGTGCATAACTGCGATATACCGTTGAACCGCCAGCTTGACCAAGAAGCCGGCGAACTACTTAAGCACGCATTACAAACCCGTGGTTTGAATTTTAAAATGGAAGCGGCTACGCAATCCATTCAAGGTAACAACCGGGTTGAAAAAGTCTGCTTTGCTGACGGCAGCGAATTAGAAGCAGACCTTGTTATTATGGCCATCGGTATTCGCCCTAATATCCAGCTAGCGCAAGACTGTGGTTTATATTGTAAAAATGGTATTGTCGTGAGCGATACTTTACAAACCTATGATCCAAGTATTTATGCGTTAGGCGAATGTATCGAACATCGTGGGGATACTTTCGGTTTAGTTGCCCCTTTATATGATCAAGCAAAAGTGCTGGCAAACCATTTAAGCGAACATGGCGTAGCACAATTTCAAACACTACCTACCGCCACCAAATTAAAAGTAACAGGGATTAATTTATTTTCTGTTGGTAATTTTTTAGGCACCCCTGAAAGTGAGTACATCTACTATCGCCACACACAACAAGGCATTTATAAAAAAATCGTCATTGAGAATAATAAAATCATTGGCGTCGTGTTATATGGTGACACACAGGAAGGGCCGTTTTATCATGAGCTTCTTGATGCCCAAACGGATATCCAATCTATTCGCCCTTATTTAATGTTTGGCAAAGCATTATGCCAAACTCAAAGTGACACAATGAATCAACACGTTAACCATTCTGAGGTGGCTGCATGAGTGTGATCGCCTCAACCCAAACAAGTACACATACAAACGAAACCACTAAGCACACTACCTGTGCTTATTGCGGCGTTGGCTGTGGCATAAAAGCCACAGTAAATGAAACGGATCGCAGCATTAGCGTAACCGGACTTGACCACCACCCTGCCAACCTTGGTCGCTTGTGTTCAAAAGGCAGTGCGCTTGACCAAACCGTGTCACTAAATGAGCGTTTACTGGAACCTAAAATCAATAACCAAGTGGTTTCTTGGGATAAGGCATTGGATAAAGTGGCCAATGGCTTTAGTGAGATCATCAAACAACACGGCCCTGATGCCGTCGCGTTTTATGTATCTGGCCAGCTATTAACCGAAGATTATTATGTCGCTAATAAGTTGATGAAAGGCTACATAGGTAGTGGCAACATCGATACCAATTCTCGTTTATGTATGTCGTCATCGGTTGTTGGTCATAAACGTGCATTTGGCACCGATACCGTACCCGGTTGTTATGACGACTTTGAACAAGCTGAATTAATTACCTTAGTTGGCAGCAATACCGCTTGGTGCCACCCTGTATTATTTCAACGTATTAAAAAATACAAAGAAGCCAACTCAAATGTAAAAGTAGTGGTGATCGATCCCCGTCGTACTCAAACCTGCGACATTGCTGATTTACATTTACCTCTTAATCTTGGCACGGATACCTGGTTGTTCAACGGTTTGCTAAACAGTATTAACCAGCAAAATAAAATCAATTCCGATTATGTGCAGCAACATTGCGATGGTTTAGACGAAGCCATAAATAGTGCGCAACAAAGTGCAGGCGAAATTAAAACACTCGCCAGTACACTAGGCGTTAATGAAGACGACTTAAAACAATTCTATAACTGGTTTTGCAATACCGAAAAAAGCGTCACGTTATATAGCCAAGGTGTGAATCAATCCAGCTCAGGCACTGATAAAGTCAACAGTATTATTAACTGTCACTTGGCAACAGGTCGCATAGGTAAACCGGGAATGGGGCCGTTTTCAATGACTGGCCAGCCCAATGCCATGGGTGGTCGTGAAGTGGGTGGCCTTGCCAATACACTGGCTGCTCATATGGATTTTACTGACGATAGCATTGCCCGCGTTAAAACCTTTTGGCAGTCACCTACCATGGCCACACAAAGTGGTTTAATGGCGGTAGATATGTTTGATGCCATTGACGAAGGCAAAATAAAAGCAGTTTGGGTAATGGCGACCAATCCCGTTGTTAGTTTACCCAATGCCGATAAAGTAAAACGCGCCTTAGAAAAATGTGAGCTTGTGGTGATCAGTGACTGCATTGACCAAACCGATACCGGCGATTTAGCCCATGTTAAATTACCCGCCACCGGCTGGAGCGAAAAAGACGGCACAGTGACCAATAGTGAACGCCGTATTTCTCGCCAGCGTGGTTTATTTCAACCCGCTTGCAATGCCATGCATGATTGGCAAATTATTTGTGATGTAGCCAAGCGCATGGGCTTTGCAGACGGTTTTAATTATCAAACCCAAGCGGAAATTTTCCGTGAACATGCTGCTCTTTCTGGTTTTGAAAATTCAGACGCTGCTAAGCATAAACGCCGTGATTTTGATATTAGTGGTTTAGCCAATTTAAGTAATGACGAATACGAAAATCTTGAGCCGATTCAATGGCCTGTGAATGCAGAATTTCCAAAAGGTCGTGAACGCTTTTTTGAAAACGGTGATTTTTTTACGCCTAATCGCAAAGCAAAATTACTGCCTATCACACCTAAGTTGCCCATTAACTTGCCGACAAACGATTACCCGCTGCGTTTAAATACTGGCCGTATTCGTGATCAATGGCACACCATGACACGCACAGCCCTCGCGCCACAATTAAACCAGCATATCAGTCAGCCTTACGTTGAAATGCACACAAAAGATGCTCAAGCTCGCGGTTTAACTGATGGTCAATTAGTGAGTGTAAGAAGTAAATGGGGCAAGATGTTAGCCCCTATTAGCATTAATCAAAATCCTAAAAGCGGTGATATTTTTGTGCCCATGCATTGGACCGCTCAACTTTCTCGCACAGGCCGCGTTAATCCCGTGGTCAATCCAGAAGTGGATACTTTCAGCAAACAACCTGAGAGCAAACATACCCCTGTGCAAGTCAGTGCGTTTAATGCAAGCTGGTTTGGTTTTGTATTGAGTCGTAATCCAATCCAATGGCCTGACAGCGAATACGTGGTATCCGCGCAAGGCAACCAGCACACTCGGCTTGAACTTGCTCACAGCGAAAAGTTGGAATCGCCATTTAAAGCCATGATGAGCTGGTTAGGTTTTGACAGCATTGCTCAAATTGAACAACAAGAATTAGAAATATTAAGCTTTGAAGATGCAGCCTCAGGTTTATTTCGTCTGGCACTTATGAATAAACAAGGCCAACTTGAAGCCGTCGCCATGGTCGCACCCAATACTCAACTGCCTGAACGCACTTGGCTTGCCAGCCAATTTGCAAAACAGAGCTTAGATGAACGCGCTCGTATGGCCCTATTAAGTGGTCACGCTCCCGCCGGTGAAGACATTGGTCGCATCGTGTGTGCGTGTTTTAGCGTGGGTGAAAAAACCATTGCCGCCGCGGTAAAAGCAGGCTGTAAAACCCCCGCCATGGTGGGCGATAAACTCAAAGCCGGTACCAACTGTGGTAGCTGTGTACCTGAAATCAAGGGGATTATTGCTAAGGCTTAGTTAAATCAGGCTCTGCTAAAGTAGAGCCTGATCTCTTTCTTGAAATCCCCAGTTTAACCACTACTATTTCATCGCTAGCCCTTATAGATATTGGGCGTTATAATTTCTATCTTATATTTGTCATTCTTATTATAAATAGGACATCATCATGAACTTCGATCAAATCCCAGCAGGCAAAGACACTCCTGAAGACATCTACGTAGCGATCGAGATCCCAGCAAACTCAAGCCCAATCAAATACGAAATCGACAAAGATATGGGCGGCGCGCTATTGGTTGACCGCTTCATGGCAACACCCATGTTTTACCCGGCTAACTATGGCTTCATTAACCACACCCTAGCGGATGACGGCGATGCACTAGACGTATTAGTGATCACTCCTTACCCAGTACAAGCGGGGTCTGTGATTCGTTGTCGCCCGGTTGGCGTATTAAACATGACAGACGAAGCCGGTGGTGATGCTAAATTACTGGCCGTACCGCACACTAAAATCACAAAAATGTACGATGACATCAATGACATCAACGACGTGCCTAAATTATTGCGTGATCAAATCGCTCACTTCTTCGAAAACTACAAAGACCTAGAGCAAGGCAAGTGGGTTAAAGTAGAAGGCTGGGGTGACGCGGCTGAGGCTAAAAAAGCCATCGTTGATTCTATCGCAGCTTACAACGCTGCCAAATAATGAGAATCTAGCATGAATAAAAAAGCCCGCTTTTTATAGCGGGCTTTTTTTTTGCATTCGAAAAATAGCTTGAATCCTACATAAAAAAACAACGTTAAAGGATAGATTGGTGGCGCAAGCAACGCGCCCTATAACCTTCAACTTACATACTGATGGGTTACGCTTTACCCTAACGGGTAATGCTAACCCATCCTACAAACGTGCAATAATAATTAGTTCTGTGCGTAAGCAATACGTTTAATATTTAACAAGTGCTCATAACTGACGTTATCACTGGTGGCGCCGCCACCTTGTGTGCCGCAACCTAGTGTCCAAGAAAGCTGTAAACCATTATTCGCACCGATACAGCCTAATGTACCCGCACCATTGACCAATACTCGACTCACATCGGCACATTGTGCATAGGCTTTTACTAACTGCTCATTATTACTGTGCATGATAGCGGTATGACCCGCCCCTTCATCCGCAAGAATGGTTTGCGCAAGGCGCATAGCATGTTCATCGTTTTGAATTTTTGTTACCGATAATACGGGTAATAATTTTTCTTTGAGCAATGGTGTGTTGTCAGGCTGACCTTCTGTTTCAGCTAGAATCAATTTAATCGGGTAGTCTCGTTTAATACCTAATTCATCACACACATCTTGAGCGCTTTTACCTACAAAACGGCTATCTAAATGATCATCATGGAAAACCACGTCTAGTAAGGCGTGAATTTCAAAATCATTAAACACAGCGGCACCCGCTTTTTCAGCGTTATTTAAAAAGTCATCATAAATAATGGCATCCACTAATAAATTATTTTCTGAGCCACACACAATGCCGTTATCAAAGCTTTTACTAAATACCACGTCTTGCGCGGCTTTTTGAACATCACATGTTTTTTCTATCCACACTGGCGCATTGCCTTTACCCACACCAATAGCCGGCGTGCCTGATTGATAAGCGGACTTCACCATTGAAGGGCCACCAGTGGCTAAAATAAAATGCACATTATCATGGGTCATAAATGCTTGGGTTAAAGCACGTGATGACGGTTGTTGCGATGTTTGAATTAAATTAACAGGCAAGCCCAATTGCTTTAATACGTTTTGAATAATTTCAACCGTTTGGTTACCCACATTTTTTGCTTTTCGGTGACTACTAATAATAATGGCGTTGCGGGACTTTAATGCGATTAAAAATTTAAATGTAAGGGTTTCAACTGGGTTTGTAACTGGAATCATGGCAAACACTACGCCCATGCTATTTGCCAAGCCAGTACTGCCATCTTTTTGCTCTATGATACTGCCCACGCCAGGTTTACCTTGCAGACCTTGCGCAACCGCTACTGTACCTAATTTAATTTTTTGAATTTTATGCTCAAGCACACCCATATTACTTTCCAATACAGTTAACTTAGCAAGATTTTCAGCTTGCTTATTAACGGCATTGGCAACCGCCATAATGGCATCATCAATTACGTTTTCTGGTAGGTTTTGAATCGCTTGGTAAGCCTCGTTTGCACCACTTACAATGAACTCCACTTCTTTAATTGGTGCTTGGTTTAACGCCATATCCGCTTCATTTTGCAGGGCTAGATTAATTTGTTTACTAAGCGTTTGTAGGATTAATGAGTAAAAATTAGGCTCATCTAATAATAATTTTCTAAGCTGGGGTAACGTTAATGTAATGTATTCGATGTCACAATGGGCAATAACGTTATGCAGGGATGCTTGCTCGCTCAGTAATTCTTTTGCCGCAATGCAGTCACCTGACGAAAAAGTGGTCGACAACCTTGCTTTGCGATCTAGCTCTTTATCATGTACTTCTAGTTGTATTTCACCGCTCAAAATATAAAAGCAGTGTGAAGGCTTACTGCCCTGAGCTAAGAGGCATTCACCAGCTGCTGCTTTTATGTGCGGCAATCCATTTAGTTGATCCAAGTTTGGGCGTAAATCTAGCATTTCCATCTTACTTTCCTTAGTTGAGTGGTGGCTCTAATTGTCTTAGACAATATAATCACAAAACACTTGTAAGAACAATTCATTAGATTAGAATTACTTCTCATAAACAAAAAGAATAATGAATAATAAATATTCTCAACTAGGACGGTCAGATGGAACGCTTAAATCGGCGAGAAGTGGAACAAATAATGGGGATTTATCCCCCTTTTAGAATAAAAGACATGACGATGAATTTAGAGAACGAAGTTCTTGAAGTTCAAATCGAAGAAATGGTTAATAAATCGAGAGGCTTGTTTAGTGCAACAACTAAACAACGAACTCAGAAAATTCGCTGGCACCATATAAAAACCGGTCGCTTCGATACCATTATTGAAATGCAAGCTTCAAGCCAAACGTTTTCTAAACACAGGACTTTAAACCCCCCTGCGTTTATTGGGCCGGAGCACAGTAAGTATACCTATCAATTACAACAAACGGTGTTACTGGCCGCCAGCAAGCAATTAAGCTCAGATACCATTCACAGTTTAACGGGAATTGACCGCACATTGGTCAGCCAGATTATTTCTGATAATCAAACTGAACAACAAGAAAGCCAGGTACAAAGCCAGTTGCCGTTGTTAACCGACCCAGTTTGGCGTGGCATTATTAAACACGAAATTAGCTTTAAAACTAATTTGCCGTCATTGAAATTCTTACTATCACGCTTAGAGTTATCTTGTTTTAACAGCAAAGATGATGCGAGTGTTATGCAAGACTCGGTGGCAACCTTACGTCAGTTTTTCATCAAGAATCGCTCTCACCTTAAAAGTGAATATGCACAAATTGGTGTGATTGAAGCGAAGCCTGTTGCTGCCAATGAGCAAGCCGCTACTCAAACCAGTCAGAATAAAAAAGTGACTCTGACTGCTGACCATCCAATTTGGCACAGCATTTTAAGTGGTGAAGTAGACTTACTTTCAAAAAATACAGGCTTGAGCTTATACATTGCACAGCTTAAAAACTTATACCGTAAAAACGATATAAGCCAAGATGAGCGCTTTCAAATTTCTAAAGAGCTTTTGTCGTACTTGAAAAAGAACATGGCGAAACTTAAGCCTGAATTACTGTCTATTTCAAAAATGGTTCGCCAGCTCAATGAACAAAATAATGATATGGAATTACCTGATAGCAACCACTCTATTTGGGCTGATATCATTCAAGGTAAAGTTTTCATTGAATCGGGCCAAATGGCTTTAAAACTATTATTAGTTAAAGCCCGTACAACAGAAGATGACAATGAAGCACGCGAAATGATTCAACAGTATTTTGCTCGTAACTTACGTTCATTGAACAACGAAATTAAACAAATTGAACAACATCTAGCTATGGCTAGTTGATCTACACGAATAAAGAGAAGTATATGTCAAACGTCAATATTACGAGCCAACTACTAGATTTAGACAGCACAATTGATCGCATTGAATCGGGTGATTTTTTAGTTATTGCTGCCGATGAATCACTATTATCCCAGTTACCAAGTGGTAATTGGATTGGTGGAACCATCCCTTATTTTATGAGCGAGAACGGCGGCTTAGTGAGCAAAGATAAAATCTTTGTAAACGCCATCGAAGGTTTAAGTGGTAATACTCAACCGCGTATTACACCTTACGATAGCAAGTCTATTTCACGTATCGCCCAAGATGCTCCGGATAATGGTTTTACCATTACTATTTTGCCAGCAGGTAGTGATGTACATGCTGAATACGCGCAAAATGCACCTAGCTTTCCAAACATGTTTTTCTCACCATTAATTGGTTGGGTTGCGGGCGTACATTTAGATGACGTTGAAACTCATCAAGCCAAAACAGTGTTTGGCCCAGGTGCAATGGCTATGGCCGACAAAGCCGTGGCGATGCATGTGCCTTTACCAGCTGATCAAATGGCGAGTATTCACATTGTGAATTTATTTGAGCAAGGTAATGGTCCTAAAATTGTTTTCCCAAGCACAAGCTTTAGCGTGGATACTTGTTTGGTTGACGGTGTTGAAACTAACTTAGCGCAATATATAAACAATAATGGCATTGATACCCGCCTACCATTAGTGGCTGACTACAATGGCATCAATGTTAACGTCTCGGTTCAAGCCATTAACGGCGGCGATGTAGCATTATACGCACCAGTATTTGCTGATGTTGAATATCAATTTGCGACCCCGGTTGCTGATTATGTGTCGAGTTTTAATCAAGCGATCACCAGCCAAGAAACCGATAAAGCCAGTTACGGCTGTAACTGTATTTTGAATTTCTTATATTCTGAATTAGAAGGAAAGAAAACCGGCAACCTAACCGGCCCAATGACGTTTGGTGAAATTGGCTATCAGCTGCTTAACCAGACTTTGGTTTATATGAGCATTGAAAAAGCTTAATTGCTTTTTTGAGATGTGAGATGTGTTTCATCCCTGTACAACATATTTCAGTCGCTTATATTTCCATATAAAAACGGCCTCTTAAGAGGCCGTTTTTATTCACTCGCAGGTGCGAGTTCGTACCATTTATTAAATTGTACCGTAGGATGGGTTAGGTGTGAGTACAACGAACATCGTAACCCATCAATTACAGCTTGCATTAAATAATGGGGTAACCTCGCTTCTTTCTCTCACTAACCCGAACTACTTTTTATTCACTCGCGGGTGCGAGTTCGTACCGCTTTACATCTTAAGCCACCAGCAATTTCTCTTTAACCGCATAAGCTAACGTATCATCAAGGGCTTTTGCTAACTTCATCATTATTTCATCAATGTGTGTTTTGGTACAAATTAATGGCGGGCAAAACGCCAATGATGAGCCTGCAACTGCGCGCGTGATCATGCCGTGATTTTGGCAAGCTTGCATGGCGTAACCACCTATCACACCACCAGAGAAAGACTGGCCAGTTTGCTTGTTGGCAACTAACTCAAGTGCGCCAATCATGCCTGCACCACGAATCTCGCCCACTAATGGATGATCTGCAAATTTTCTCAATTCGCTTTGCAGGTAATCCCCCACATCAGCGGCTTTTTCAAAAATATTATCGCGCTCATAAATCTCAAGTACTTTAAGAGATACCGCGCAAGCAACAGGATGACCTGAATAGGTATAACCATGACCAAACACGCCCACTTGGTTTGAAGGCTCAACTATGGCTTCGTACATATCACCACGAATCACTGACGCGCTTATTGGCATATAGGCAGATGACAATTGTTTTGCTAACGTCATCATGTCAGGCTTAATGCCCATGGTGGTTGAGCCAAAGTCATTACCGGTGCGACCAAACCCAGTGATTACTTCATCCGCCCAAAATAAAATATCGTATTTAGCTAAAATGGCCTGCACTTTTTCATAGTAACCCGCTGGCGGCACGATGACGCCACTGGCCCCTGTAATGGGCTCTGCAATAAATGCCGCAATGGTTTCTGGGCCTTCAGTTAGGATCATGTTTTCTAGATTAGTGGTAATGCGATCAACAAATTGTGTTTCACTTTCTCCCTCTAATTTTCCGCGATAATAGTGCGGCGCATCGGTACGTAAAATCCCCAGCGCATCAAACGGTAAATCGAAATGTGTATGATTGGGTGGCAAACCAGTTAATGCCGCTGATGCAACCGTCACGCCATGGTATGAACGCTCGCGCGAAATAATTTTAAATTTTTCAGGTTTACCAATGGCATTAAAATAATATCGCAATAATTTAATATGACTGTCGTTAGCATCACTACCAGAGTTACCAAAAAATACTTTTGCGTTATCCACTGGCACCATAGCGGAGATTTTTTCCGATAAATCCATGCCCACTTGGTGTGTTTTACCGCCAAACATATGTGAGTAAGAAAGCTTGCCCATTTGCTCAGCCGCTGTATCGATTAACTCTTGATTACCATAACCAAGTGATGTGCACCAAAGACCCGCTAAGCCTTCGATATACTTATTACCTTGGTTATCGTATATATACACACCTTCGCCACGCTCGATGGTTAACGTTTCAGTATGTTTTAGATTAGTGGTTGGATAAATAATGGTGCTCATGATATTTCCAGTTTCTTAAATTAAGCCCATAACAGGCAGCTAAACTTTATTAACTGCCATAAAAAATTTTACTTATTAATGCCGCCAATACAGATGTATTTAATTTCTAAATAATCATCTAAACCGTATTTAGAACCCTCCCTGCCTTGGCCCGATTCTTTTACGCCACCAAAAGGAATGATTTCAGAACTGATGGCCGTTTCATTAACCCCCACCATGCCGTAATCAATGCTTTCAGCCACACGCCAAATACGTGATAAGTTTTCGCTGTAAAAATATGCCGCTAAACCAAACTCAGTATCGTTGGCCATTTCAATGGCTTCTTGTTCGGTTTTAAATTTAAAGATGGGCGCCACAGGGCCAAAAATTTCTTCACGGAACACGCGCATGCTGCTATCGACATTGGTCAAAATGGTTGGCTCATAAAAATAACCGTTACCACCTTTTGGTTTACCACCAGCAACCACTTTGGCACCTTGTGCAATAGCGCTTTCTACTTTTTCATGGATATCATTCATGGCTTTTTCAGTAATCACAGGCCCATGAGTGATGCCATCTTCTAAACCGTTACCAAAGTTGAAGTTATTAACCGCTTGTGTGAATTTTTCTACGAATGCGTCGTAAATACCTTCTTGTACGATTAAACGGTTTGAGCAAATACAGGTTTGCCCAGAATTACGATATTTGGAAACCAGCGCCCCTTGTACCGCGGCATCTAAATCAGCGTCATCAAAGACAATCACAGGGGCGTTGCCACCTAGCTCCATGGAGGTTCGCTTTACCGTTTCAGCGCATTGCTTCATTAATAACTTACCCACAGGGGTTGAGCCCGTGAACGTGACTTTTTTCACATCTGGGTTTGAGGTTAATTCACCACCAATGGCAGGGGCATCTGTCCCTACAACCACATTAAATAGGCCATCTGGCAAACCCGCTTGTTTGGCAAGTTCTGCTAGTGCCAATGCAGAAAGCGGGGTTTCTGCTGCTGGTTTTAATACCATGGCACACCCTACGGCCAACGCAGGTGCCGCTTTACGGGTAATCATGGCATTTGGGAAATTCCACGGCGTAATCGCACCCACAATACCAACCGGTTGTTTGATTACGATGCCACGACGATCCGGTGTGCCTTGTAATACATCGCCATAAATACGTTTACTTTCTTCTGCGAACCACTTAATAAAAGATGCGCCATAAGCCACTTCACCTGTGGATTCAGCAAGGGTTTTACCCTGCTCTAATGTCATGAGCTTGGCTAAATCAGCTTGGTTAGTCATTACTAGGTCATGCCATTTTTCTAAGATTGCCGCACGTACTTTGGCAGGCTCGGCCTTCCAAGCAGGCATGGCTGCTTTAGCGGCTTCAATCGCACGTAACGTTTCGGCTTGGCCTGAATCCGCTACCTGAGCAATCTCTTCACCCGTTGCCGGATTCACCACGGCAAAGGTTTTACCGCTATCGGCATCACACCATTGGCCATTAATGAATGCTTGGGTTTGTAACAAACTTGGATTGTTTAGCTGGATACTCATGTGAATTCCTTACGGCCTGTCGGCCCTTGCATTTATGGGTGAGTTATAAAGCAGTATTTCTTTTGTTTATATAATGATTTAATAAGACTTACATTTAAATATATAAATATAAAAACATCACCGTGGAGGCCATCATGGGTCGTAAAAAAGCGGCTATCTCAGGCCAGTTGGCCGACATTGACCTGCGCCTACTCAGAGTATTTAAATCAGTTGTAGAGGCCGGTGGTTTTACCGCGGCCGAGTTACAACTCAACTTGGCCAACTCTACTATATCTAACTATATATCTGATCTGGAAAAACGCTTGGATATGCGCCTTTGTGAACGCGGGCGCAGCGGTTTTAGCCTCACTAGCCATGGCCAAGTGGTTTTCGATGCGACGCTTGATTTATTAGGTGCCCTAGATAGTTTTCGTAACCGCATTAATCACAATCACAACCGCTTAATTGGCCAGTTACACTTAGGATTTGCGGAGCACATGTTAGGTGGCCATGACTCCTGTATTGTGAGTGCCTTGGACTTATTTTCAAAACAAGCCCCTGATGTTAACGTTCACATTAGCACCATGTCATCAGATGAGATCACCACCGCCGTGTTGGATAAAAAAGTCGATATTGGCATCACAGTGCTTACACAAGATTTTAACGAGCTCAATCACATTGACTTATTTGACGAGCAAATGCTGCTGTATTGTGCCAAGGGCCATCCTTTACATGACATAGCCGATGAACAAATCAAACCCAGCCAACTTCTGCAGTACAAATTTGTAGAATCCCCACGCTTAATGCCTGGGCGTGAAATGCACCCAGACATGCTCAAATGGGAGAAACACGCTAAAGCTCACCATCAAGAAGCCCGTGCTACACTGGTTTTAAGTGGCCATTATCTTGGGATGTTGCCCACTCATATGGTGAACAACTGGGGGTTAGATAAACAACTTAAACCACTTTTAAGCCAGCGTTATGGTTACACAAACACCTTCAGCGCCATCTATCGAAGCAGTCATTCAAACCAGATGATCATCGAACAATTTTGCCTGTGTTTAGAGCGTGTAAAACATCGATAAATCACAAAAATAATGCGTGCTTATTTAAATAAAAAGTCGCACTATTGCCACGATTCTTGAGCTAACAAAAACAGCTTTGCTCACACGATGAAACGCACTAAAACAATATATCCCCTACTGGGTATATCCAGCGTAGCGGCTGGCGCAGTATCGTTACAGCATGAATTAATTGAGCTTAAAACTAAGCTTGTTGCCTTAATAAACTAACCTAGAAAGGTAAGAAATACCCTAGGTCGAGGTAAATACATGACAGCCCCTGAACACACAACATCGTATTACGCCGATTCTGCCAATGACAAAAATTTACGCCCGTCATTAAATGGCAATATCACTTCTGATATCTGTGTAATTGGTGCAGGCTTTACTGGATTGTCTACTGCTATTCATTTGGCAGAGAAAGGTTTCAATGTCACGGTACTTGAAGCAAAACGCATTGGCTTTGGTGCATCCGGTCGCAACGGCGGTCAGATTGTTCATTCTTACAGCCGCGATATCGACTTTATCGAAAAACATTACGGTAAAGAAGTGGGCACCGAGATGGGTAAAATGGCATTTGAAGGTGGTCGCATTATTCGTCGTTTTGCACAGCTATATAATATCGACTGTCACCTTAAAGATGGTGGTATTTTTGCAGCCTGTAACGAGCGACAGCTAAAAGAATTAGAAGGTAAAAAAGCCCTTTGGGAATCCCATGGCCACAAAGACCTTGAGCTACTAAGCGCCGACACAATAAAAGAGCACATTGGCTCTGAACGTTACAGTGGTGGTTTGTTAGATAAATCAGGTGGTCACTTTCACCCGTTAAATCTAGCCCTTGGTGAAGCGGCTGCGGTTGAATCTATGGGCGGTAAAATCTATGAAGACTCAGAAGTCATTCGCATAGAAGAAGGCGACAAACCAGTGGTTTACACCGCCAATGGTAGCGTGACCTGTGATTATATTGTGGTAGCCGGTAATGCGTACTTAGGCGGCTTAATTCCTAAACTGCAATCAAAAGCGATTCCGTGTGGTACTCAGGTAATCACCACAGAAGTGCTAAGCGAAGCGCAGCAAAAACAATTGCTACCAAAAGATAACTGCGTAGAAGACTGTAATTACTTATTAGATTATTACCGTCTGTCTAACGAAGGACGTTTGATTTATGGTGGTGGCGTGACTTACGGCGCGCGCGAGCCAAGCAAGATAGAATCTATGATTGTGCCGAACATGTTAAAAACCTTCCCACAATTAAAAGGCACCAAAGTAGACTTTGCATGGACAGGTAATTTCTTGTTAACTCTAATGCGTTTACCCCAATTTGGTCGCATTGGTAAAAACATGTACTACGCCCAAGGTTACTCAGGCCACGGCCTAACTTGTACACACCTTGCCGGTAAAGTATTAAGTGAAGTGATTACCGGTGACAGCCAACGCTTTGATGTGTTTGCAGGTTTGCCACAATACCCATTCCCAGGTGGCCATACTTTCCGTGTGCCATTTACTGCCATGGGCGCATTTTACTATAACCTGCGTGATAAATTGGGTTTTTAATCCCACCTGTACGAGGGTGCCCTGCGCCCGATTAAGTAAAAAAAATATCCAGCCATGCTGGGTATTTTTTTACTATCGAAAATGGTTAGTAAGCGAAATTAATTAAACTAAATGTTGTTCTAGCGCTTTGCGTACTTCATCAGGTATTGGCTGAGACACTTCATTTTCATAATCAAAATAAATCATCACCGCCTTACCCTTGGCTACTATCTTATCTTTTTGCCACGCTTCATGGGCCACCTCACAAGATGAGTTACCTAATTTATTAATATAGGTTTTAATTTGCACATCATCGCCCCAATAAGTTTGGGCCAATAAATCAAGCTCAATACGAGCAATGATTAATGGCCACGACTTCACATCAAGGGTTGGGTGATAAATCTCAAATAATGGCGTGCGAGCTTCTTCAAACCAAATAGGAAATGCGGTATTGCTAATATGCCCAAGGGCATCTGTATCGCTGAATCTTGGTTGAATAGTATGAATTAACATTTTGCATAACCTTACTTGATGGGTATCAAGTAAATATTAACGCATATTAGCGATCCATTGCGATTTAGTTATTGAATACAAACAGTGTTTTGACAATTTATGAGAAACAGGCAAGGCGGGTGATTAAATATTAGCTTACTGTCTAACATCCCTAGTTTTTCCATTACTCGTATTGATAACAAATATAGGCAAATCGCTTTCTTTCCATTGCCTTAACACCAAACGATCAGTTTCCATTTTAACCGCCTTAAAATATGCTCTAGCAGTGTGACTACGCTCAATCAAGCCCAAAACGAAACTCGAAAAACCCTATTATGCTAAGTTAAAGCAAGCTAGGATTCACGGCATAATGATGATATAAAATCATATTCCATATTAAGTCATAAAACGCAGGCTCTTTTAAAAAGCCTGAGTCAGGACTAACATGTTAGTTGTGATTTTTTCTACAAACTTATTAAATATTTTAAAATAGAAACATTTAACGGTGATACTCACCTGCTCGCTCAGGTTGAAACATCACTTCTTCTATACGCACCGTCATTACACGACCATCCGGTTTTGGCCACTCTATTTCGTCACCTTGGTTTAGCCCCAACAAAGCACTGCCTACAGGCGCTAAGATTGAAAGGGTTTTTCCGCTATTGTCAGCATCTTTTGGATAAACTAGCGTCAAACTAAACTCTTCTTTTGATTCATTTACTTTAAAGCGTACCGTTGAGTTCATGGTAACCACTGTCTCAGGAATATCGTGGGAATCAACTACGTCGGCACGTGATAGCTCCGTTTCTAACGCTGCCTTACCTGGAAAGGCGGCGCTAGATAAAGATTCAATCAACGTTTCTAGTCTCTCTAAGTCTAGTTGCGTAATGACGATATTTGGTTGGTTTCCCATTTTTATATTCCTGCTAAATATTAGATATAACTATTGGTAGCTTGCTTCATTCATCAATGTTTTATGTAAACCTTGTATTAACTGGTGAGTTTGCTCCCAGCTGATACAAGCATCGGTAATTGACATACCGTATTTTAAACAACCATCATGTTCACAACCGGCCATCGATTGCTTTCCTGGCTCAATGAAGCTTTCTAACATGATGCCGCTAATATTTTGATTACCGTTTACAATTTGCTGTACCACTTCTTTTGCAATAGGCAATTGGTTTTCATGTTCTTTTTGCGAGTTATCATGAGAACAATCCACAATCACTTTTGCATGTAGGTTATTCCCTTGCTCTGCTTTTTGTAATTGCGTTAATGTTTGCGCAATACTATCGGCATCGTAATTGGTTAGGTTACGCCCACCACGCAATACAACATGGGTATCGGGATTACCCGGTGTATCCAACATGGCAATATTGCCGTTGGCGTCCATACCTAAACAATGGTGTTCGCGACTGGCTGATATCATCGCGTTCACTGCCGTATCGACCGAGCCATCGGTGCCGTTTTTAATACCCACAGGCATTGTTAAGTGACTGATCATTTCGCGGTGAATTTGCGATTCTGCGGTACGCGCACCGATAGCAGTCCAACTAATCACATCATCTAGGTACATCATGGTCATTGGGTTTAACGCTTCTGTTGCTAAGGGCAGGCCTATTTCAACCAGTTTAAGCATTAATTGGCGAGAGCAATGTAAACCATGTTCAATGTCACCAGTACCATTTCGCTGAGGGTCGTAAGCGAGCCCTTTCCAACCGGTTGTGGTACGAGGCTTTTCAACATAAGCGCGCATCACGATTAATATTTTGTCACCCACTTGATCACTTAGTAGTTTAAGACGGCGCGCGTAATCCAGTGCGGCCACTTCATCATGCAATGAACATGGCCCTGTTATCACCATTAAACGTTTATCTATGCCTTGTAAAATATTTCGAATTTGCTGTCGGTGTCCTTCGACTTGTTCTGCCAGTTGTCTGCTTAGTCCCAACGATTGCTTTAACGCATTAGGCGATGGTAATGCCTGACTAATAACAGGCTTGGCAGACTGTTGAACGGGGGATTCTGTTGTTAAAACTTGAGCCGATTGCATGATCGCTTCCTTAAATTAATTTAATCCCCTTTTGTTTTCTCTTTTTCAATGTGAAAAAGCACCAAAAAAAAACCCCGATCAGCTAACTGCTAATCGGGGTTTTTAAGCAGTCGGCTGATTGAGCCGAACTGCCATAAATTGTGTTTTGCTAATGGCGATTCGGCAATTGGCTAAAATAGCCAAAATAAAACACTGCTGAATACCAATAAGAAGCCACTAGAGATACTGCTTTTTCAACACCCACAAAAATACCCGCAAGGTGTGCCATGCGAGTACTTAAAATGGTTTGAGTGGTAGCAATTAATGTCTTCATGCTTTTGATCATAACTCGTTACTTTCATTTTGCAAGACGATTTTTGTTATTATATTTTTTTCTGGCTAAATTCTAAGGGCAACTCTTGAGTTTCTTTTACTTCTTCCATGACGATATAACTCTTTGAATGTTTAACCCCAGGTAGAGTCAGCAACATATCCCCTAAAAGCGCACGATATTCAGACATACCATCAATGCGGGCTTTGATCAGATAATCCGCATCGCCGGATACCAAGTGGCACTCTAGAATGTAAGGCAGTTTTTTCACCGCTTTATTAAATTCTTGAAACGCATCCGGGGATTGGTAAGAAAGGGATATTTCCACAAACACCAGCATACTAAACCCCAGTGCTTCAGGGTTTAACCGTGTGTAATACCCCTCGATGTAACCTTCTTTCTCAAGTCGTTTGACCCGCTCAATACACGGAGTTGAGCTTAAACCTACTTTGTCTGCTAGATCTACATAACTAATGCGAGCATCATTTTGCAACGTTCGCAAAATGCTCATATCCAATCGATCTAGCACACGTCTCTTAAGCTCTTTCATACACGGCCTTTTCACTGCATTTTTAAATATACTTAGTGTTTTATCCTTTTATAAAGCAAAAATCAAAGGAATATTCTCACAAACCTCACATAAACTAGCGTTTATCCATAAAGCAATAACACAGCTTTTTTGAGGCCAATCATGCATATAACGATACTCGGTGGCGGGGTTTTAGGCGTTGCTAGCGCGTGGTATTTAGCCAAGTCAGGGCATCAAGTCACGGTTATCGACCGCCAAAACAGTGTGGCTCAAGAAACCAGCCATGGTAACGCCGGCATGATATCTCCCGGTTACAGCTCCCCTTGGGCGGCACCGGGTGTACCAATCAAAGCCATTGGTTGGATACTGCAAGATCTTGCTCCCTTCATGATCAACCTTAAAGAAATTGATGGTTATACCTTATCTTGGATGGGCAAAATGTTAGCTAATTGCAATACACGCTCTTATCAAACCAATAAAGCCCGTATGTTGCGTATCGCTGAATACAGCCGCGACTGTTTTGTGGATATTCGTAAAGAACTCGAGCTTGATTACGATGGCCGTCAACGTGGAACACTGCAATTATTTCGCAAACAAAAACAAATCGATGCCTTACAAAAAGACGTCAATGTACTGCAAGAACTTGGCATTGAACACCAAAGACTGGATATGGACGGCTGCCTTCTACACGAACCAGCCTTAGCACAAGTAAAAGATAAATTTGTTGGTGGCTTACGCTTGCCCGGTGATGAAACTGGAGACTGTTTTAAATTCACAACCGCTCTTGCAAAAGAATGCGAAAAGCTAGGTGTGAATTTTATGATGAACACCCGCATAGAAAAATTAAATGAAAGCAAAGGCAAAATCACCAGTGTCAGCACAAATGCTGGCATCATCATGGCCGATAATTTTTTATGTGCGCTGGGCAGTTATTCCCCGCAAGTTTTAAAAACCGTCGGTATTGATGTGCCTATTTACCCTATTAAAGGTTATTCACTGACACTGCCGATTGAGGTTGAAAGTCGCGCCCCCCAATCAACGATTATGGATGAAACCTACAAGGTGGCGGTCACCCGTTTTGATGATCGCATTCGTGTAGGCGGTACCGCTGAAATTGCGTCTTATAATTTAGAATGTCCCAAAAAACGCCGCGCCAGCATCGACTTTGTCATCCAAGATATGTTCCCAGGGGCTACCGACATTAACAAAGCAGAATTTTGGACGGGCCTACGTCCCATGACCCCCGACAGCACGCCTGTGCTTGGCGGTACACAGTATTCAAATTTATATTTAAATACCGGACACGGTACATTAGGTTGGACCATGTCATTAGGGTCTGCCAAATTTGTATGCGACATTATTAATCAAAAAACGCCCGACATAGATCCCGAAGGTTTATCCATCGAGCGTTACTACGCATAATTTTTTTCAAACCAATAAACGCCTTTTATAAAAAAGGATATGAGAGAAGTATCATGGGCAGAGCCGCCACCGCCACCATTAACCTAAACGCATTTCGTGAGAACTATCGCTTAGCGAAATCAGTGGCCCCTAACCAACAGGCCGTTGCCATTATCAAAGCGGATGCTTATGGCCACGGCGCAGTAAAAATGGCATTCGCACTTGAAGATGAAGCCGATGCATTTGGCGTAGCCTGTATTGAAGAAGCCCTAGAGTTAAGAGAAGCGGGTATCAAAAAACCTATTTTATTATTAGAAGGTTTTTTTAGTGCTGACGAATTACCATTAATTAGTCACAATGATTTTTGGTGCGCGATTCATAGCCTTGAACAAATCAACATTATCAGTCAGGCAAAATTATCAAAGCCAATTAACATTTGGTTAAAAATGGATAGTGGCATGCATCGTTTAGGCGTTATGCCACAAGATTATGCACTGGCATTTAAAAAACTTAATGCATTAGCGCAAGTGGAAAGTATTGTATTAATGAGCCATTTTGCCAGTGCCGATGATTTAACCTGTGACATCACACACAAACAAATTGAATGCTTTAATACCGTTACCGCACACATCGACGCCCCCGCTAGTATTGCCAATAGCGCCGCCACCTTAGGGCACAAACACGCACGCCGTGATTTTCAACGACCTGGTATTATGCTGTATGGCGCAACACCTTTTGAAAATTCCCACCCACTGGCCGATCGACTCAAAACCGTTATGACACTGACTTCTGAAATTATTGCCATACGTGACGTTAACGCTGGTGATGGTGTTGGCTACAGCCATCGTCATACCTGCCAAATATCAACAAGAGTTGGCACCGTCGCAATGGGTTATGCGGATGGTTATCCTCGTCACGCTCAAGAAGGCACACCGATTATAGTAAATGGTCAACGTACTCAAATCATTGGCCGCGTTTCAATGGATATGTTAACCGTGGATCTTACTCATATTAAAGATGTAACCGTTGGGTCTAAAGTCGAGCTATGGGGTGATCAACTTCCTGCCGCTGAAGTGGCTACTTACTGTGACACTATCCCCTATACCTTATTCACGGGTATTACGCGACGCGTGCACAAAAAATATATTAATGAGCAAATATAAAACGTATAAAATTTTATACATAGCTCATAATAAGTAAGAACAGGATTCATTTATTAATGTAAGCACGCGCTTGGCCAGAGCCTTATTTTTATACGAACATAAATACAAGGTTTCACTCACCGGTTTTTTAAGTGCATGTATACAAATTGATTTTTTATTGTGAAACGCTTCAACGGCATAAGCGGGCAACACGGTAAACCCTAAACCTAAACTCACCGGTTCTAAAATTAAGTGAATCTGATTAGAAAAACCGGATTGTTTAAAATCATTAACATGTTGAAACGATGTAAAGTTTTCACTTAATAACAACTGCGCATGATGGGCGCCATCAGGGTGATCAATAAACCCTAACTGCCTAAGCGCTTCCCAACTGGGTTTCTTCACTGCTCGAGGCGTAACCAGTAATAATGGCTCATTCGCCACTGCTTGTGTTTTTATTTCGCTTAATTGTGAGGGGCGAGACATAAAGCCAAAGTCTATTTCATTATTAATAAGGGCTTTTTCGATACTGGCATTAGGAGCAAAGCGGTAATCAATGGCTAATTTTTGATGCTGCTGTTGAAACGCAATCAATTTTGAATACAGCTTTAATCCCACGCTGCCCGGTGACATGATTCTAACCAAGCCTTCATGGCTTGGATCCAAACTAACGCGCTGCTCTAAATTTGAAAGTGCCAATACAATCTGACGCCCTTCTTCATATAGGTTTTGCCCCGCTTGTGTCAGGGTAAACTGCTTACCGTCTCGGGCTAATAATAACTGGCCAAGCTGCTCTTCTAATTTATGAATATGCTGACTCACACCTGACTGTGTCATATGCAGTTGCTCAGCCGTACGTGTAAAGTGCCCCACCTCTACCAAGGTGCAAAAGCTGCGCAGCCATACTGGATTAATCATTACAAAATATACTCATAATCATAAAATTTGATAATTTTTACTAATTATCGTCCCTGTGTAAGATTTATTCAACTTTCACCCGCAACCCATAGGCTCAAGATGAATAACGTTTACCCTCGCAACTTTTCTCATATCGGCATTTCTGTGCCTGATTTAGAAGCAGCCGTTAAGTTCTACACAGAAGTACTTGGCTGGTACCGTATTATGGAACCCACCGAGATCATCGAAGATAACAGCGCCATTGGTGAAATGTGTACCGATGTATTTGGCGCAGGCTGGGAAAGCTTCCGTATTGCGCACTTATCAACAGGTGATCGCATAGGTGTGGAGTTATTCCAGTTCAAAAATCAAAAGAACCCAGAGAATAACTTCGAATACTGGAAAACGGGTATTTTTCACTTTTGTGTACAAGACCCAAATGTAGAAGAGTTAGCCGAGCGTATTGTGGCCGCAGGCGGTAAAAAACGCATGCAAGCACCACGCTATTATTACCCAGGGGAGAAGCCATATCGTATGATTTACATGGAAGACCCATTTGGCAATATTCTTGAAATTTACAGTCACAGCTATGAATTAATCTATAGCGAAGGGGCTTACTAAATACTCAATATAAGGGTAAGTACATACTTACCCTTTATCAATTTTCATCTTTAAATTGAGCGCAACGAAGCGTTCTATATTCTCGTCAAACTCAGTCAAAAAAATGGGTATACTCCGCTCCTGTTTATTATTTATATTGCTCATGACTGATCAGAATCAACATTCTCGCTGGCATCGTTGGCTCAAAGGCGCACTCGCTGTTATGCCATTAAGCATCGCCGTCATTCCTTGGGGGATCCTAGCCGGATCACTCGCCATGGATGCAGGTTTAAACCCGTTTGAAAGCCAAGCCATATCTGCCATTGTATTTGCAGGTGCTGCTCAATTAGTGGCTGTTGGTATGATCAAAGCGGGAGTAGGTCTGAGTAGTATTTTAATTACCACCCTGCTCATTACATCACGGCACTTTTTATATTCCATGGCCATGCGCCCACACATCAGCCCACTGCCTTTAAAGTGGCGGCTGGCATTAGGTTTTTTGCTGACAGATGAATTGTTTGCGGTTACGGCTAAATCTAAGTCGGCTAAAACATCACCACAAGGGTTTGATCGCTGGTACGCATTGGGAGCAGGCCTAAGCTTTTATATTGTTTGGAATATAGCCACAGCAGCGGGTATTTTTTTAGGGCACTCGATTCCTAACTTAGAGAGCTGGGGATTAGACTTTGCCATTGCCGCTACGTTTATCGCCATCGTGACGCCACAAATTAATCAACCCTCTATTTTAATGTGTGTGTTAGTCAGTTTAGTTACGTCCGTAGTATGTGAATTATTTCAAATACCTTCTGGTTTATTGATTGCGGCTCTTTTAGGTATGACAGTAGGCACCTTGTACGCAAAATTAACAGGGGAAGATAAATGATTATGCTAACGATATTTTTAATGGCAGGTATTATTTATTTAAGCCGCTATGGCTTTTTAGAGCCTCGCCTACCCATTACATTAAACGCCGCAACCTTAAAATTTTTAAGCTATTCGGCCCCTGCTGTACTAACCGCAATATGGGGGCCGATTGTTTTTGTAAATGAACACAGCCTAAATATCAGTTGGAATAATGATTATTTATTATGTGCAGTGGCGGCTATCATATTAGCCATGACGACTCGCAACACACTACTGACCACTTTATTAAGCATGAGTATTTTTTTCGGGTTACGAGCATTTAATATGTAGTATTACTGTTTACCCAGCATGCGTCTTAGAGTTGCATCTTTATCGATAAACTGATGCTTTAACGCGCCAGCGATATGTAGCAACAATGCCAACATAACAAGGCTTGCGCCTATTTCATGCAATTCATGACCAAGACCTGCTAACCATTCAATTTCTTCACCGGCTGATAGCAGTTGCACACCAAAAAACTCTAACGCACGACCGCCTGCTACACTCATGACTAAACCAGAAATAGGCATCAATAAAGTCGCTATCAGCAGTGCATAATGAATCACGTTTGCGAGCTTATCTTGCCAAGTTATCTGGGTATTTAGATGAGGAATTTTTCCCTCATATAAGCGCCATGCCACTCGAGACAATGCGATAAATAAAAATGCAAAACCTAGTGACTTATGAATGCCCATGATTTCAAATTTTTCAGGGCCACGAGGGAGCTCTTCCATATACAAGCCCAGTCCAAGCACTGTCAGAAAAAACAGGCCCGTCACCCAGTGAAAAGTAATCGTTGTTTTTGATAACGCTATCGATGACATATGCACCCCTATGATCATATTAGACAGTGGATTTTGCCTAAGCTTAATGACAAATTCGAGCCCGCATCGGGTAAAGTAATGTAAACATTACTTAGGCCTTTAGCAGGAATACACTCGCCATCCAACGAGCCATCGCCATATCATCAACATAATAGCTATTTTTTAACTTATCCAGTGCTTTTTGGGCAGGTTCTGGAGAGATAGCACTTCCTTGATGAAACTCTAGTAAATCCGTTATGTATTCTCTGGTAAATTCAGGATGAGCCTGAACAGTTAAGATAGTATTGCCGTAAGCTAAAATCGCATTTTCACAAAAATCAGAACGCCCTAGGCAAACCGCATTTAATGGCTTTTTAATCACCTGATCTTGATGCACCGCATTCAGTTGAATCTCACTTTTACCTTCTAATAAAATATCATTTAACTGATATTTATGCGGCCCAACACCCCAACCGCCACTGTATTTTTCAACCTTTCCGGCAAAGGCTTGTGCAATGATCTGATGGCCAAAACAAATACCTACCATGGGAATATCTTGTTCATAGGCATGAATAATCCATTTTTTTAATTTTTGCATCCACGGTGTATTGTCATATACAGCACAAGCTGATCCGGTTAATAACCAACCATCACAACTGTCAATGTAATCCGGCCATTGATCATCAATGACATAAAACACCTCATATTCAAATGTAACGCCCGCCGCTTCAAATAAATGCTTAAACATTTGAGCATAGCCATCATAATTTTCTATGTGTGGCTCATCGATGTGGCCTGTGACTAATAACCCAATTTTCATCTCTCACCATCAAAAACATCAAAAAAAAAGCCGTAACAGTTTCCTTTACGACTTTTGCATTGAAAAGCTGACAATATTAAAAAGTGATCACACTCGATCTTTAATAAATTCAGCCATCCAGTGGGCCACTTTATTTGACTCGGTTTGCGCATTTTCTGCACGTAAGGTTTTCAAACCCTCTTCTGCCACGTCGGTCGGTACAACTGGACCTTTACGCGCCTCAACTAATGCATCTTCATAGTCTAATGTAAACTCAGGATGCGCTTGAAAGGTTAAAATACGATCATCATATACAAGGCCTGCATATTCGCAGAAGTCAGATTCTGCAAACACCACTGCATTCTCAGGTTTTACTAGCACTTGATCTTGGTGCATCGCGTTAATGATAAAATCTTGAGAACCATCTGCAATAAAACTCTGGTTACCCGTTAGACGATAATTGTGCAGACCAACACCCCAGCCTCCTGGGTATTTATCTACTTTCCCACCAAATGCTTCTGCAATAATTTGATGACCAAAACAAATTCCCACTAACGGTTTTTTACTGGCATGAATATCTAAGATAAGTACCTTTAATTTTTGCATCCACTCAAGGTTTTGATACACATTGAATTTAGAACCCGTGATGATCCAAGCCTCACACTCATTCACTGAGGCAGGAAAAACATCATCGCGCACATCGTAAACCTCGTATTCAAATTCATAACCGTTATTGTTAAATAACTGCATAAACATTTCAGAATACGAGCCAAATTGATGAATCAATTCATCCGGCGTAATGCCTGTGGCTAAAATACCGACTTTCATTTTCTAACCTACTGTTAAATAGGTGCTGCGCTGAGCACCTGTATTAATATTCATTAACTTTCTTGTGCAGCGGCCAACATTTTATTTTGTTTACGCATATATAACATAGCGAAAATAACGCCTATGGCCACAATGGCGATCATCAATGTTGCTAATGCATTCACTTCTGGTGTCACTCCTAAACGCACTTTGGAAAAAATCACCATTGGTAAGGTACTGTCACCCGGGCCGGAGACAAAACTTGCGATAACTAAATCATCAAGCGACAACGTAAACGACAATAACCAACCGGCGATAATTGCTGGCGATATTAGCGGCAAGGTTACTAAGAAAAATAACGTTGATGGTTTTGCACCTAAGTCCATAGCCGCTTCTTCTAATGTGTTATCAAGCACGACCAAGCGTGACTGCACAATCACCGCAACATACGCCAAACAGAATGTTGTGTGGGCAATAATTACTGTTAACTCACCGCGACCTGCTGGCCAGCCAAACGCGCTTTCCATTGCTACAAATAAAAGTAACAACGAAAGACCCGTAATCACTTCAGGCATCACCAGCGGCGCACTCACCCAACCAGAAAACAATAGTTTACCGCGGAATCGCCCCATACGTGACAATGCAAAACCTGCCATAGTACCCAGTATCACTGCAAGCGTGGCACTAATAAAAGCGATTTTTAAACTTAAAAATGCCGCATCCATTATTTGATCATTTTTAAATAGCTCGCTATACCATTTGACTGACCAACCACCCCAAACGGTTACCAACTTAGACTCGTTAAAGCTGTAAATAATCAGTGAGATAATTGGCGCATATAAAAATATAAAACCAAATGCCGCGGTTGAATTTAGAAATAGAGAACGTCTTTTCATTACATGCCCTCCTCTTTACCCGATTTATTACGTATCAACATGATGGGTAACACCAAGAATACAAGCATAACGGTAGCAACCGCGGATGCCATTGGCCAATCACGATTCAGTGAGAATTCATCCCATAACACACGACCTATCATTAGCGTATCAGAGCCGCCCAACAAGGCAGGGATCACGTATTCACCTACTGCCGGAATAAAAACAAGCATGCAACCGGCAATAATGCCTGGCATCGCTAATGGAATCGTGACCATAAAGAAACTTTGAATAGGCCGAGCGCCTAGATCCTCCGCTGCTTCAAGTAATGATATATCCATTTTCTCAAGCGCAGAATACAAAGGTAAAATCATAAAAGGTAAGTAGGTATAGACAATACCAATATACACGGCAAAATCGGTTTGCAGCATGGTTAATGGCTCATTAATAATGCCAAATGACATGAGCACTTCATTAATCAAGCCTTGGTTTTTAAGTAATCCCACCCAAGCATACACGCGCAATAAGAATGACGTCCAAAACGGTAAGATTACCAACGCTAATAAGATTCCTCGGATTTTTTCATCACTGCGTGCAATTAAGTATGCAATGGGAAAACCCACCAGCAAGGCAAAGAAGGTCGACACAGCTGCAATTTTAATCGAACTTAAATAGGCATCGAGATAAAAGCTGTCTTCCCACAAGTATAGGTAATTACCTAGATTCAACTTAATATTGAGATAGGCTTCTTCAACATTAAAATCCAGTAAATCGCTGTATGGTGGAATCGCAATAGCGGATTCCGCTAGTGAAATTTTAAATACCACTAAAAAGGGTATAAAAAAGAAAACGGCCAACCATAGATAAGGAACGGCAATCACCCCAAGGCGACCCCAGTTTATGTTTCTAAAAATATTAAAGCGTGCCTTCCAGGTCGAAAATCCAGAAAGCCACACGTTCCCAGAAAATGAACTCATGATGTTAACACCACGCTACTATCAACATCCCATGACATATAGACTTGTTCGTTCCATGTAAAACGTTCGCCCATATCACGAGAAAAGTTAGGCTGGGTCACTCGAATTTCTTTACCGCTTTTCAGCTTTACACGATAAACAGATAAACTTCCCATATAAGCCATCTCAAGAATTTCACCTTGCATCAGGTTTTCTTCTTGAACCGGTTTAATGCGTGTCATATTAATTTTTTCAGGGCGCAGCGCCACGTGTACTTTTTGATG
This sequence comes from Bermanella sp., assembly GCA_049115935.1. GTDB lineage: Bacteria > Pseudomonadota > Gammaproteobacteria > Pseudomonadales > Oceanobacteraceae > Bermanella. The sequence goes on from JAGDZK010000072.1 coordinate 32,442, forward strand.
GGGCGCACAGCTAATACCGTGCGGTACATAAAACTCACACCCAGCATCTTTTGATTTAATACGCACACTATCAACATTATCTTCGACAATTTCCCCTTCTAACAAATTAACAGAGCCAATAAACTCTGCAACAAAACGACTATTAGGGTATTCATACACATCATGAGGCACATCGGTTTGTACGATTAAGCCTTGATTCATTACACCAATACGTGTGGCTAGCGTCATGGCTTCTTCTTGGTCGTGGGTCACCACCACAAAGGTTACCCCTAGGTCTTCTTGTAAGTTCATAATTTCAAACTGAGTTTCTTCACGCAGTTTTTTATCTAATGCACCTAGCGGCTCATCTAATAACAATAACTTAGGACGCTTAACTAACGAACGAGCTAACGCAACACGCTGGCGTTGACCACCGGATAACTGATGAGGTTTACGTTTACCTAAATGGCCAAGCTGAACCATGTCGAGCATTTCCGCTACGCGTCTTTTGACATCTTGTTTGCTTGCGCCTTCTCGCTTTAAACCAAATGCGATATTGTCCGCGACCGATAAATGGGGAAATAAAGCATAGGACTGAAACATCATATTAACGGGGCGATTCCAAGGCTGTATGCCTTCCATATCAACGCCATCAATAATAATTCGACCACTGGTTGGACTTTCAAAACCGGCAAGCATTCTAAGCAAAGTACTTTTACCTGAGCCGGATCCACCCAATAAACAAAATAATTCTTTTTTGTAAATATTTAGCGATACGTTATCGACAGCTGTGAAGTCGTCAAATTTTTTGGTGATGTTTTCGATGCGTACAAAGGGTGTCGCATCTGGTTGTTTCCATAGAGGTAGTTCAGTATTCACAGGATTCGCCACACCGGTTATGGTTGATTTAAATTCAGATACATTCATGGTTACCGCCAATATTCTGCTTTTAGTCGGCTAAAAATAAAATACCCACTAAATGGTGGGTATAAATAAATTAACGCGCGCTTTCAATAGCACTTTGTGTTTCAGTCAACACAACTAAAGCAGTTTGATATGAGCCGCCATCCATTTTAAAAAAATTTGTTTGTATTAAATTCTTTTGACCCAATGACCATATTAACGGGGTTGCGCAGTCTAACCTAAACGGATTCATATCATTATCTCCAGTGTTGCAATGTGTATGTGGGGGCCACATTGTCTTACCTCATCCCCTTTTTAAAGTGCTTAATAAGCCCAAAAATTGAAGAGAGTTTTATTTTTATTTTTATGGTTTTGGCTGGATCCGTCAGATCAAAACTTGCACATTCAACCTCTCTTTGGAGGCCTTTAATATTCTTTAAACACGTCCCGTGTTTCTCATTTCAATGTACGCAATGGGTTCTTTTTACTATATACCCCCCATTAGGTATTTAGTCTATAAGCGCTAAAAATAACGCCTTTAGTTGCACTGCAATGGGGAGTCCTGCAAAAACCTGCTTTGTTATTGTGCAGATTACCCAGGCTCCCATTGGCATGACTTATGAAATTATAGTACGCCTAAATAAGACTCATATTCCACGTCGGAAATACGCTCATCAAAACGCAACTGCTCTTGCTCTTTTGCAGTAGAGAAAACACGAATAAATTCTTCACCTAAGTATTGGCTTAGAACATCCGATTCTTTAAACACTTCGGTGGCCTGATCCCACTTATTTGGCAGTTCGTACTCATCACTGTAGTCATCTGCTTCTGTTTCAGTGTATGCATCACCTTCAATTGGTTGAGGTGGCATGAGTTTATTTTCAATACCGTAAAGCGCACCCGCTAAAATAGTGGCAAGTACTAAATATGGGTTAGCATCTGCACCGGATACACGATGCTCAATACGGCGTGCAATACCTGGGCTCTCTGGAATACGAACCGCTACCGTGCGGTTTTCATAACCCCAGCAGGCAACGGTTGGTGCATGAGCCCCTTTCATAAAACGGCGGTAAGAATTTAAGTGTGGCGCAAATACCAACATGCCATCGGCCATGGTATGGATTAGGCCTGCAACGGCGTGTTTTAAAATATCCGTGCCTTCATCGGTACCGTCATCAAAGATGTTGTTACCTTTGTCATCTAACAGACTAAAATGCACATGGAAGCCGTTACCACTTTGATCGGCATAAGGCTTCGCCATGAACGAAGCACTGATGCCATGCTTACGGGAAATACCTTTAATTAGGCGCTTAAACATAATGGCCTGATCAGCTGCCAGCATGGGGTTATTTACATGATTCAAGTTAATCTCAAATTGACCTGGGCCCAACTCTGAAATAATTGTGTCAGCTGGCACGCCTTGCGCTTCGCATGTTTCACGTACTTCAGTAAAGAAACCTTCAAGGTTATCCATTTCATCAATCGAATAACAATCGGTTTCGCTTAAACGACGACCATGACCATCTAGCATTTTGGGTGGTCGTGGGCGCTGATTTTTCTCAGATTCGGCATCCATCAAATAAAACTCTAACTCTGTCGCCATTACAGGGGTAATGCCCAGCTTTTTAAAGCGTTCAGTAATATGCGAGAGTATCTGACGAGGGTCCGCCAAGAATGGGCTGCCATCAGGATTAAACATGGTGGCTAAAAATTGATTACGTGGCGATTGCGCCCAAGGCACTGGAATAGGCTCAGGATGAACAGGCATACAAATACCATCGCTGTCGCCAGTTTCGAACACTAATCCGTTCTCCATGACGTCGTTACCCCATACATCCATACCCATGACAGAGCGAGGAAGCTTTATTCCTTCTTTTGCCATTTTTTTACTGGCACTAGCGGGCATACGCTTACCGCGCAAGTTTCCATTTAAATCCGTAACAAATAAATCAAACTCTATATCGCTATTAGATGACATCGTCATTTCTCTTTGATCGTTACCGACATGCGGCAAAGCAGGTTTTAACTGCAATTTACAAAAAATTTTAAAACATTCAATATTTTTGTGATCACAATAATCCAATCATTGTGATCACAAAAATATTTAAAGGACCCTCACAACCGAGTAACATACGCTTTATTCAGCAAAATGCGATATCGATTTAAAAGTATTATTCAAGGCCACTAATACACATGGACAAGAACTCCCCCATTGAATTTACCTTAGCTGAGCGTGATGCATCTGTAACTATCACCCAATGGGTATATGCCACTTTGCGTCATTCGGTCATGTACGGAAAAATCCTGCCCGGGCGGGCACTCACCATCCGCGAAGTGGCGAAAGCACTGGATGTGAGTCCCATGCCTGTTCGCGAGGCTCTGCGCCAATTGGCGGCTGAAAATGCACTTGAAATACAAGGTAATCGACGTGTCATGGTACCCAAAATGACCGCCATGAAATTCAATGAGTTATGTCATGCTCGCATGGCCATCGAAAGCCATGCTGCCGAGCGAGCACTTCCTTACATTGATGACTCAAAATTACAGCTTTTACAACAAATTGATGCTCAAATTGACCATACTCAGATCTCTGGGAACCACGAACCCATCAGTGCATTAAACCAAGAATTCCATCGCACCTTATACACCGCAAACCCCCATCAAGTCACGCTTCCTTTGATAGAAAGTTTATGGCTGCAGCTTGGTCCATTCATGAAGCTAGCCAGTGCCCACTTAGAGCTATCCACTCAAGTAGATCGACACACCGAAGCCCTGATTGCCATAGAGAATCGAGACGGGTTTGCGCTTCAACTGGCCATTAAAGCCGATATTCGAGAAGGCTTTAATTTTGCCAGCACACCTGAGGCCCTGCAGCGCTTCATCGATGAGTCCAACCGCCACGGCTAGGCACTCACCGCGTCACAATTACGATCACTGCTAAGCTGTAAGGAAAGGATTGAGTCACTCATCCAGCCCAATCCTTTTAGTAACAGGCACCTATGCAGCACCATCAGCCATGCCCATGACTATTTGCACATGAATACCGCAGCTGATGCTATTGACTTATTAATTTTGTGATCACAAAATAAGATAATTAAATGTTATCTATATTGATACTGCGCTATCCAGCTAGGAGCGAACATGTCAAAGCACACACAAGACATCCAGCACATCGATGCTCAGCACCACCTACACCCTTTTACCAATACAGCGGCATTAAATGAGAAAGGCGCCCGTGTGATTGAAAAAGCACAGGGAGTCTATATATGGGACAGTGAAGGTAAAAAAATGCTCGACGGTATGGCGGGCCTTTGGTGCGTCAACATGGGTTATGGCCGCAAAGAACTTGCTGATGCCGCCTACAAACAAATGCAAGAACTGCCTTATTACAATACCTTCTTTCAAACCAGCCACCAGCAAGCTGCCCTGCTTGCAAAAGAAATTGCCAGTGTTACTCCCCATGACCTAAACCACATATTTTTTGCCAACTCAGGTTCTGAAGCCATCGACACGATTATGCGTCTGGTTCGCCACTATTGGGCCATAAAAGGCAAACCTTACCGTAATATCATCATTGCTCGCGATAATGCCTATCACGGCTCAACCCTAGCCGGTGCTAGCTTAGGCGGCATGGGTGGCATGCATAAACAAGGTGCACCATTAGTGCCTGGCATCGAGCACATTCGCCAGCCTTACTGGTACGGCGAAGGTGGTGACATGAGTGAAGAGGAATTTGGCCTTGCCTGCGCCAAAGCGCTAGAAGATCGCCTTCTCGAAGTGGGCCCTGATAATGTAGCCTGCTTTATTGGCGAGCCGATCCAAGGAGCAGGCGGTGTGATTGTCCCACCAGCCAATTATTGGGGGGAGATTCAAAAGATTTGTGAAAAGTACGATATTTTATTAGCCGCTGATGAAGTCATTTGCGGCTTTGGTCGCACAGGTAACTGGTTTGGCAGTGATACCTTTGGTATTAAACCGGACATTATTTCCATGGCTAAAGGTTTGTCTTCCGGCTACTTACCCATTGCCGCGGTGGCGGTTGGTAATCGAATCACCGATACATTAATGGCACACGATGATGATTTTCATCATGGCTATACCTATTCAGGCCACCCAGTCAGCGCGGCTGTTGCACTTGAAAATATTAGGTTAATGAAAAAAGAAAACATTGTTGACTATGTTGCCAATGATATTGGCCCCTATTTTCAAAGCGAACTGCGCAAACGTTTAGGTGACCACCCGTTGGTTGGTAATATAGTCGGCACTGGTTTAATTGCAGGTATCGCACTTGTAAAAAATAAAGCGCCAAAGGAATTTTTTGGCGACGATATTAATATTGGGTTAATTTGCCGTGATCACTGCTTTGAGAATGGCTTAATTATGCGTGCAACTGGAAGCCGCATGGTGCTTTCACCACCATTAATTATTAGTCGTGCAGAAGTTGACGAACTGCTTGATAAAGCCGTTTTGTGTTTTGATTTAACACTAAAATCTATTAGCTAAACGTTGTTTTGATGTCTGACCACAATTTTACAGAGGCAACATGAACTCCATAACGGGCCAAACACCTCATCAGGTTAATTGGCAAAAACAACTGGCATCCTTAATTGATCATATTCGCTTACGCAGCTTTCCTAATGCCCTTGAAGATTTTTTGGCCAGCCAATGTAATTTTGATAGTGTATTAATACTGACGTTTAAAAAAGCATTTAAGCCAATTGTTCTGCACCCAACCAATCAGGCTGAGCACAGCCCAACTTTACGTAGCTACCTTAAAAAAGAATACATACTTGATCCACTTTGCAAAGGGATAGAAGACGGCACAATACCGAACATAAGCCGTTTAACCGATATTGCACCGGATTCATTTGAGACCACCGAGTACTACCAAACCTGCTACAAAGATTTTGATTTTGTTGATGAGATCAACATTATTATTCACTTGGATAATGATGTGGCTTGCGCCATTACCATTGGACGTAAAACACGCCTAGGTACCATCACCCGTGCAGAACTTAAACGGCTTAATGATGTGTACCCTATTATTAACTCATTAGTGCGCCAATTTTGGTTATCTCAATCACAAGAGTATGTGAAATATGAAACCGAAGCCGGTGCCATGAATCACGCATTAAGCACGTTTGCCAATGGCGTACTCACAAAACGTGAGCAAGAAATTACCGCTTTAATTTTACAAGGCCACTCCTCAAAGGCCATCGCAAATCAACTCAATATTAGTTTAGGTACGGTAAAGGTTCATCGTAAAAATATTCATACCCGTTTGAATACCTCTACGCAATCTGAAATTTTTACGTTATTTCTTAGCCACTTAAATGAGCTGGAGGCGTCACCAAGCACCTCTTAATTCTGTCACAAATTTTTGCCATGACAAAAAAAACGCGGCCAGAGGAAACTGGACCGCGCTAATAAACACTCAATAAAATGAAAGACAGCACATCTTCAATTTCAATCAGTAAAGACAACGTTACGTGATTAAATCGGGTGCCACCATATACCTCAGTAGGTAGACCATTTTTAAACGGCACACTTATTTGGCTTGCTTATTAGCCGCCAACACATACAAATATTCCAATGCTAAGGTTGCCGCTGCTAATGATGTAATCTCAGCGTGATCATAGGCAGGTGCCACTTCGACTACATCCATACCAATTAAATTCAAACCTTGTAAACCACGAATAATTTTCAGTGCACAATCTGTGGTTAATCCCGCAGCCACAGGAGTGCCTGTGCCCGGTGCATAGGCAGGGTCTAAACAATCTATATCAAAAGTAACATAGACTTTTTTATCACCCACACGCTCTTTGATTCGTTTTAAGGTTTCATGGGGGCCGTGATCACCTACCCATGCACCGTCTAATACTTCAAACGGGTAGTCTTTACGCGTGAAATTCGTTCGAATCCCAATTTGCAATGAGTGCTCAGTATCCACAATACCTTCTTCAACCCCGTGGTGTAAAAACGTGCCGTGATCGTATTTACTGCCGCCGCTATAGGTATCGGTATGAGCATCAAAATGAATCAAGGCTACAGGGCCGTGCTCTTTTGCAACCGAACGTAAAATCGGCAAGGTAATAAAATGATCACCCCCTATGGTCAGTGGATTCTTGCCCGCTTTCACTATTGCTAAAATATGAGCTTCAAGATTATCCACAAGTGTTTGTGGTTCACCGTGTTTAAAATTCACATTGCCAATATCGGCCACGTTTAGGTGATCATTTAAGGCAAAATCCCAAGGCCAACGTTCACCTTCCCACGCCATATTAATAGACGCCGCACGAACACCTTGCGGACCATTACGAGAACCACCGCGACCAGACGTGGCCATATCAAAGGGGACGCCACTGACAATTACTTCCGCATCTGAGGTCATTAAATCAGTCACTAACGGGAATTCTAAAAACGTCACACCCAATGCGCCGTAAATTGGATAATTTGCATTTGCAGCATTTGAACCCGACATGGTCAGCCTTTGTAAAAGGTAAAAGATGAACTAAGTGTAGTTAGGGAATGATAATTAGTGAAATGCATATTTTAAATACAAGTATGTATATAATTAATACTTTATCTTAAAGGATGCATCCCATGAATCTGCGCCAATTTGATTTGAATTTGTTAATTATCTTCGAAGCCTTGGTGAGTGAATGCCATGTGAGCCGTGCAGCCGATAAGGTATTTTTAAGTCAGTCTGCCATGAGCCATGCTTTGAATCGCTTACGCGAACAGCTGGGTGACCCTATTCTTGTGCGCACCGAACAAGGCTTGCAACCGACACCAAGAGCACGAGCAATGGCGCCACAAGTACGCAGTGCTTTACAACTGTTACAACAATCCATCACCCCAATTGATACGTTTGATGCCACCACTGCCAATCGTACGTTTACCATTGCCAGTACCGATTATTTTGAAGCGGTTATTTTTCCTGAGCTCCTCAGCCATTTATTAAGTATTGCGCCAAATATTAAAATAGAAATTGAAATGATTGCCGAAGACGCTAGCCAAGCACGCTTAGCTAATGGTGAGGTGGATTTAGTGGTAGGGATGGACGCTGAACAGTCCCTGCCTAGCCATTTAATCAGCAATCATTGGTTGACTGAATCACAGGTATGTTTGGTGGCAAGTGCTCATCCAAGCGTCAAAAACAGCTTAAGCTTAAAGCAGTATTTAAAACTTTCACACGTTGTGTTTTGGGATGTAAGCCAAGTCAGTGCTAACTCAGTGGATACATGGCTTGAACAACAAAATCTATCTCGCCAGCACATGGCGCGAACCGTTAACTATATGGCCGCGGCTCGCATTGTGGAAAAAACCGATGCCATTATGACGCTGCCCCTGCATATGGCGCAATTGTTTAGTCAAATGATGAGCGTGCGCATTGTTAAACCGCCAAAAGGTATTCCAACCATTAATATGACCATGGTTCATCATCCGCTTTATCGCGAAGACCCAGCGGTTAATTGGCTAGCCAAACATATTCATGACTTTAGCCAATCCATTAACTGGTAGTACTTTCATTAATATAACTAAGACTGTGCTTGGGTAATTTTTTCACAAATGTAATTTCCAATGGGCAGTGCGGAAGTTGCCGCGGGACTAGGCGCATTACAAACATGAAGTGAACGGGGGCTTTGTGCAAATAAAAAGTCATGTACCATGCTGCCATCTGTTAAAACCGCTTGTGCGCGAATACCAGCAGGGTACGGCTGTAAATCCTTAAGGGTTAAACTTGGGCAATATTTTTGTACCGTTTTTAAATAACCCGGTTTCCACCAGGAATTAAAGGTTTCTAATAAGCCTACTTTAAAATTATTTTTTAGCACACGCCAAAAACCAGCAAAGCACACCATGTCAAAAATATCATTAACACTGATGTTAATCTTACCGTAACCTTCTCGCTTCCAACCTTGTACCGCATTAGGGCCCACTGTCACACTACCATCGATCATACGGGTTAGGTGCACACCTAAAAATGGTAAGTCAGGGTCAGGTATCGGATAAATAAGATGATTCACTATGTAATTATGCTTAGCAGGCAAACGATAATATTCACCACGAAAAGGGATGATTTGAAAATCGGTTTTAATGCCCAACATTTTTGTTGTGCGATCCGCCATTAGCCCAGAGCAAGCGACTAAGAAGTCCGCGGTAAACGGCACTTCTTGCTGGCCATGTTTAGCCCTGACGTGAACACCGTTTGTATCTTCGTTTAACCCAACCACTTCATGCTCTAAAAAGACAGTGCCACCTAGCTGCTGAAACCTTTCGGCCATTTTAGTGGTCACTTCTTGATAATTAACGATCCCAGTTTGCTTAACAAAAATGGCACCTATACCACTGATGCTTGGTTCGCGCTGTTTAAGCTGTGCTTGATCTAATAGTTCAGCCTCAATACCATTTTCAGCGCAACGATCATACAACGCCAACATGCGCTCTTTTTCCAATTCATTGGTTGCAACTAACAACTTGCCACATTGCTCGAAGTGAATGCCGTTGTCTTTGCAAAACTCAATAGTAGCTTGCACACCTTCTTTGCAGAATTTCGCTTTTAAAGAACCAGGTTGATAATACACACCGGCATGAATCACACCACTGTTGTGGCCGGTTTGATGACAAGCAAACTGACTTTCTTTTTCTATGATCGCAATGCGTTTATCGGGGAATCGCTGTTGTAATTGCCACGCGGTGGACACACCCACAATACCGCCGCCAATAATGATGTAATCAAACGTATTCAAGCTGTCCGCCCGTATAAAAGAAAATGGACCTAAGTTAGGTCCAAGAATAACAAATACACACTCAGTATAAATACCAAGCAGTGTTTAATTCGCCGTGAAGTGACCACGTTGCCTTAATAGCTCTCGCTCAAGGCCTGGGTTGGATACAAATTTATCACGACCATGAAACCAACAATGATTCTGCATCACTAAAATTGAGCCAACCGGCACTTCAATATTGCTGCAATTTTCTTCGCTTTCTAATGACTCACCCATTTGATGCAAATACAAACCTTGACGCATATTTTGCGGTTCCGCAAATTGATCGATAAATAACATATGAGGCTTACCGTTTTTATCTTCTTCAAAAAACACAGGGTGGTGCACCTTGTAACCTACTTGTTTACTTGGTGGCGATCCCCATTGGATGTCCTGTTTTGCTAATGGATGATTATAAAATTTTTCTAGATCTTGCCAGTCATCCACGTGCAAAATCAGGGAGTCTCCCCCTTGCATATTTTCTTCTTTCATTTTCATCATCAGCACAAAGTCAGTACGCTCATTCACGTAAGTACCATCGTTATGCAGCTCCATCCGGCGATGGGCTTGACGTAAATAACTGTCGCTATCGTCTTTATTTCTAACAGTAAAGCAAGCGTAATACTTGCCATACATGGAATCAAAGTTGGGCACCCCAATTAAATGGGAGATAGCAGTGGATAATTTCACATAAAAATCAGTGGCTTCACCTTGCGCCACCCCTTGGTAGTCCAACAAAAACGCCCCTTGTTCGCGGTTTTGCATAATGGCATTAAGTAACGGTGATAACTCACCATGACACGCTTCATCCAAGGCATTCGCCACCGCAAATCGTAAAAATGGCTTGTATTCAATGGCTTGTAAATCCCAAGCAGAGGTCAGCTGCTCAAATGTCTTCAGTGTATTCTCAGTCAAGGTAATATGCTGCAACCTTGGGTTGCGTGGGTGATTAGATTGGCTAAAACCACTATGTATACTGGCTTTGGCGACAGATTCCTGCGCTGACATGATTCGCTCTCCCGATCTACCTTGAGTTGTTAATGATCACTCAGATAATGTCGACATTTTACTATAATGTCAACATTATGATTTTTAGACGCTATTTCCACAATATGCAAGTTGCCGTAGAATAGCCCTATCTTTACTTACAGACTGTTAATAGGGACCTACATGGCCAGCCATGCTTTACAGAACAGCACTGAGAACTTTGCAGGCCAAGTGGTAAACCAACTTAAGCAAGATATTCTTGAGGGCTTTTTTGCCCCAGGTGAAAAGCTGCGCATGGCTCGCTTGAAAGAACGCTATAACGTGGGAGTAAGCCCATTACGCGAAGCCCTGTCACAATTATTAGTTGAGCAACTGGTGGTGGTTGAAAATCAGCGGGGCTTTCGTGTGCACCCCATTTCAAAAGACGAACTGGCCGATATTTATCACACCCGCGCTCATATCGAATCTCTATGTGTGAAGCTTGCCATTGCCCACGGCGATGACGCTTGGGAGGCAGGCATTATCGCCAGCGCCCATCAGCTTAAAAAAGCGGCACCGTTATTAAATGAGAGCCTAAAACAAGCAGGTAACCTAGAAGAAGCCCGCAGCAGCATGCAACAATGGGAAGCCTTACATCATAATTTCCACAGTGCCATTACCTCTGGTTGCCAATCTCCTACCTTATTGGATGTGCGCCATGGCCTTTACGAAAAAGCATCGCGCTATCGAAATTTGTGGCTTAAGCAATACATGGTGAACAACCAAGTCTTTGATGCAAACCAAAAAGATCACGACGCATTAATGGATGCACTACTTAATCGCAATACCGATCTTGCCTGCCAGTTAGTATATGAGCATTTATTAGGGCCATATAAGTTATTACACAATAGTGAGTTTGAGCATGCTGAGTAATCCGTCTGTGCTCATTTCACCTATTGTTCAAAATTTAAAGCGCTTGGCGGTACTGCGTTTAATTGTTTGCTGTGGTATTGCATTGGCTCTGACATTGATAGGGTTAGAACAAACTCCGCCCATGCAAAAATTCATGTTATGGGGCGTACTAACGACCCTTACCTTGCTGAGTTTATTAAATCTTTGGCGAGCCAAACATAATCAAGCCGCACCGTACGAACTTTTTGCATATTTATTAGCAGACACCTTATTAATCGCGGCATTAATTTATGTCAGTGGCGGAGCCAATAACCCGTTTATCACTTATTTATTAGTCCCCATTGTCATCAGCGCTGCCACGTTAAGCTGGGCCATGACTTGGCTGTTATGCATGTTATCCATGGCACTATATGGTGTTTTATTATTTTTTTATTTTCCCCTACCGGCACTTGATCATCACCTTGCCCATGCTGGTTTAAGTTTTCATATTATTGGTATGTGGTTTACCTTTATTTTAAGCGCCCTTTTAATTGCTTATTTTGTTGTAGAAATGGCGTTTGATTTACGAGAGAAAGATAAACAAACCGCCCATTACCGCGAACAGGTTTTGCAAAACGAACATCTAATGCTATTAGCCAGTCAAGCCGCCAGCACCGCCCATGAACTAGGCTCACCGCTCACCACCATCAAAATGCTTAGTCATGAATTACAACAGCTTAAAAACTTAGATGAAGATAGCCGTGAAGATTTACAATTAATTCACCAGCAAATTGAGTTGTGCCAGCAAAAACTAAAACGCTTGAGCCAACCTAGCCAGTTAGATTTAAGTGATGCTCAGCCGCTACATACTTTTTTACACAACACCACTCAACAGTGGTTATTGCTGCAACCTAAAGCTCAGTTTATTTGGCACAATGATTTTAAGAGTATGACGACCAGCCCCCAAGTACAGTATCCGCTGGTATTAATGCAGGCCATTATTAACTTATTAGATAATGCCAATCATGCTTCAGTGCAGCCTATTGAGTTATCCCTTAAGTGGGATACACAACAATGGCAGTTAGATATTCAAGATTATGGTGAAGGCATAGCAGATGATTTTTCAATGCCCAATCAGCCGGTAGAATCTAGCAACGGTTTAGGTATTGGATTACTGCTCAGTCACAGCAGTATTTTGCGCTTAGGCGGCAGTGTCTCGCTTGGTAACCATAAACAAGGCTGTTTAACGACAATTAAGGTGCCGTTTCATGTCGAGTGATAAAAACACATTCTTGGTCGTTGATGATGACACCACACTTTTGAACGTCATGGTGCGCAGTTTAAATCGCCGCGGCTTCACCGTATTACAAGCAGAGAATGGCGAACAAGCACTTGCCCTTTGCCAAGAACATCAACCTAAATTTATTTCTCTTGATTTAAAGCTTGAACAAGAAAGTGGCTTACATCTAATTGAACAATTGAAAAGCCACTCTCCACAATGTCAGATCGTTATGCTTACCAGCTACGCAAGTATTGCGACCGCTGTCGATGCAATAAAACTGGGAGCGCATCAGTACTTATGTAAACCTGTCGACATTGATGAACTACTGAATGCATTTAACCACACAACAACATCGGAACCTTCAAGCGAATCCGAAGTTGCGGACAAACCCACATCGGTTAAACGTTTAGAGTGGGAAAAGATCCAACAAACCCTACAAGCAAATGATGGCAATATTTCAGTGACGGCGCGTGAGCTGGGAATGCATCGTCGTACACTACAACGTAAATTGCAGAAACATCCGGTTAAGCATTAGTGATTCATCGGGCGCGGGGCACCCTCCTACAATTTTTTTGAGTGTTCTTGGTCAATCATCACTAAAATACTTATCCACATTAAACGAGCTTAACAAATGGGGAAAGGTTCCCATTACACCTGCTACCACCATGCCGTTAATAAATGCTTCGGGAAATAACATAAGTGGCAAGTACATAAAATACTCTTCGTAAACCGCATCCCATGTATACACCTGTAATACCCCAAGCATAAGTGACGTAATACACGCCACGGCCAATATGGAGATAGCGCCATTAAAAAAGCCACATAAAAAAATATACACAAATGGGTTAGCGGGTAACTTACGCTGTACAAATTTAAGCACCCAGTAGGAGGTAAACACTGGCAAGGCTATGGATATGACAAAATTCACACCAAAGCCTGCGTAACTCTCCAAACCAATAATAGTGACGCACAATAAACCGATGCCGCCGGCTATTAATGCTAAAGGCCAGCCCATAACCAACGTCGCAGCGGTCAACCCCATAAAATGAATGCCTAAACCACTGCTCAACCCTGCTCTTATGGACCACAAAATCGCCAGCGCCAAGCACGCACTATAAAACACGTGCTGTAGCAGCGACTGCTCTTTAAGAGCAACCCAGTTCACGCGCCACAAAGCCCAGCCCATAATCAATAGGGTTGGGAAAAACAGCAGGTAAATAAACCACACGGGTAATAATCCAGATTCTATACTCACTAAAAAGGCCCCTTATTCGTTTACTCAATGACGCGTCTTACAATGCCTTAGCTGGTTATTTTACGGCATTTTAGGTACTCTACGCCGCTATTTTTGCAGTGCACAACTCTTATCGAGGATCAGATGTTTAATCTCATCAGAAAAACCACCGACAACCCCAAAAACGATATTCTATCGGGTCTTACCGTTGCACTTGCCCTTGTGCCAGAAGCGGTCGCCTTTGCCTTTGTAGCTGGCGTTAACCCGCTTGTGGGCCTATATGCAGCCTTTATGGTAGGTATCATTACCTCTATCTTTGGTGGTCGCCCAGGCATGATCAGTGGTGCAACGGGAGCCATGGCGGTTGTAATGGTTGCCCTAGTTGCAGATCACGGAGTGCAGTACTTATTTGCGGCGGTTGTGCTGTGTGGCTTATTGCAAATCGCTTTTGGTGTAATGAAGCTTGGTAAGTTTATTCGTTTAGTCCCCCAGCCTGTTATGTTGGGCTTTGTAAACGGTTTGGCTATTGTGATTTTCTTAAGCCAACTTGAGCAGTTTAAGTTTGTTGACGATGCAGGAATGAAAGCTTGGTTAGAGGGTAACGCGCTTTTCATTATGCTAGGTCTTGTAGCACTGACCATGGCCATTATTCATTTCTTACCTAAGTTAACCAACGCAATACCTTCTGCACTTGCAGCCATCGTTGTAGTGAGCTTTGGTGCGATTTGGTTAGGTTTAGATACTCGCACTGTAGGTGATGTGGCAAATATCGCTGGCGGCCTACCTGAATTCAGCATTCCAGCCGTCCCGTTTACCCTTGAAACCCTTTGGATCATCTTACCTTACAGCTTGATTCTTGCCGGTGTTGGTTTAATTGAATCTCTATTAACGTTAACCCTAATTGATGAACTGACCCAAACTCGTGGTCGCAGTAACAAAGAATGTATTGCTCAAGGTGCATCTAACACAGTTAACGGTTTCTTCGGAGGCATGGGCGGTTGTGCCATGATTGGCCAGTCTATGATTAACATTAACTCAGGTGGTCGTGGCCGCTTATCCGGAATTACAGCGGCTGTCGCACTGCTTATGTTCATCCTGTTTGGATCTGACATCATTGCTCAAATCCCTCTTGCTGCGTTAGTGGGTGTTATGATGATGGTGGTCTTGGGTACGTTCGAGTGGTCCAGTTTCCGTATCTTGAAAAAAATCCCTAAAACAGACGCTTTTGTTTTGATTTTAGTATCCGGTGTAACTGTCGCTACTGACTTAGCCATGGCGGTGATCATTGGTGTGATTGTGTCTGCTCTAGTATTTGCTTGGGAACACGCCCAACACATTCGTGCAGATATTAAAGAAGAAAATGGCGTGAAAACTTACGAGTTACATGGCCCATTATTCTTTGGCTCAACTTCATATTTTCTTGAATTATTTGACCCTAAAAATGACCCGCTAAATGTGGTAATTGAATTCAAACACTCACGCGTAGCTGATCATTCTGGCCTTGAAGTAATCGACACCTTAGCTGAGCGTTACAATAAAGAGGGCAAAACACTAAGCCTTAAACACCTAAGCCCTGAATGCCGCACACTGCTTTCTAAAGCAGGAAATATGGTTGAGGTGGATGTCATTGAAGACCCTCAATATCATGTTGCGACAGATAAATTAGGCTAGTACATAAACTTAAGCTAAAATAAAAAAAGCCGCTACCTATATAGGTAGCGGCTTTTTTTATGGGTTCATTTCAATTAATCTTTAAATAACGGCAACGCCATTAAAATTGCATCTTCTTTACCGGCTTTTGTTGGATAGTAATTTTTACGTCGTCCAATTTCATTAAAGCCTGTTTGTTCATAAATATGGATAGCCGGCCCATTCGTGACCCGTACTTCTAAATACATTTCGTGATTATCTTTTTGCGCTGCATGCTCGACTAAATGATTTAGTAGTAACTTTGCATAACCTTTACCTTGCTGGCTTTTATCAATGCAAATGTTCAACAATTCAGCTTCACCAACCACATAAGA
This sequence comes from Bermanella sp., assembly GCA_049115935.1. Lineage (GTDB taxonomy): Bacteria > Pseudomonadota > Gammaproteobacteria > Pseudomonadales > Oceanobacteraceae > Bermanella. The sequence continues at coordinate 48,492 of JAGDZK010000072.1, forward strand.
TAAAATGCCATAACCTACAATTTGAGTTTCGCATTGTGCAACGACACAGTACTTGCTGGATTTTATTGCTTGTTCAAATAAGGTTTTAGACCAGGGGAAATCATACGCTTGTTTTTCAATACGAAATACCGCTTCGATATCGTCCAGCGTCATGGGGCGAAAAACAATCATTGCAGGGCTCTATTTAAAGATTAATTTTCTAGCTTAAGAGGAATCAATTGCTGCCAAAGTGCTTTTTTAGCCATTGGTTCATGCAGCAATTGTTGCAAGCTAATATCTAATTTAATGTGAGGGATTTGCTCAGGGAAATATTCGCAATCGTTAAACACAATGACGATATTTCTTTCACAAGCTTGTTGTAAACGATCAATATGACCGAGTAAATATTTAGCGGCGATCTCTTCACCTTGATCCACATTTGGGCTGTCAATCATTGGCCAAGAGAACACATTCACATGGCGAGGTCGACGTTTCTTACCTTGTATAAATTGCGCAAGATTGTGCACTAACTTATGCTGCTCTGGTGACGTATTGACATCACCACTCACCAACCACACCCCTGAACTGTAACACCAGAATTGAATATTAAATTCAACACGTGTCACTTGCTCTGCTGGCTGAGCTTGAGATGTCTTTGGAAAAGCAGGAGCAGGTATGGCCGATGTTAATGCCGAGTTCAACGTTGAACTTAACGGTTTATTTGGCTGAGGTTGTTGAGTATTTAAAGTTGTTGGCTGTTCTATTAGCGCTTCAGGCGCGGGTTCTAACCCGGTAACCGGCACATCTTCAAAGTGACTAGGCGGAGTAAACTCGTTACCCGCCTGAGAAGGGGTAGCTTGTTGAACAACCGGCTCAATAACGGGTTCTAGTTGTGAGTTTTGTACAATAGACGCAGCATCTAACTGAACATGATTAGGCACCCATACATCAATGCCCAAATGCTCAAGATAGGTTAGTTGTGCTGCGTTATATAACATTAAACTACACGCCTTCTACTTGAGGGTGTGCTTTATTACTGTTGTTTTCTAACAGGTTTAACGCGTTAATATAAGCTTTTGCCGATGCCACTACGATGTCGGTATCACTGCCCAAACCATTGACGATTCGACCACCTTTTTCTAATCGTACTGTTACTTCACCTTGGCTATCAGTGCCTTGTGTAATGGCATTCACAGAATACAACTGCACATTGGCACCTGACTTAGCATTTAACTCTATGGCTTTAAACACAGCGTCCACTGGACCACTGCCATCAGAGCTTACCACTTGCTCCTTACCATCTACCGCTAGGGTTAATTTGGCTTTTGGAGTTTCACCGGTTTGACTGTGAGCTTCTAAAGTAACAAGTTGATATTTTTCATCCATGTTACGAGCAGCACTCACTAATGCCTGCAAATCTTCATCAAAGATTTCATGTTTTTTATCGGCCAATTCTTTAAAGCGTGCAAATGCCACATTTAATTCTTGGTCGCTACCAAACGAGGTACCTAATTCTTCTAAACGTGAACGGAATGCAGCACGGCCTGAGTGTTTACCCATAACCATCTTATTTGCGCCCCAACCTACATCTTCAGCACGCATGATTTCGTAGGTTTCACGATGTTTTAACACACCATCTTGGTGAATACCTGATTCATGGGCAAATGCATTGGCACCAACAATAGCTTTGTTTGGCTGAACAGGGAAACCTGTAATGGTCGATACCATACGAGAGGTCGGCACAATAATTTCTGTATTAATACCCGTTGTTATATTGAATAAATCGCTACGGGTTTTAATACCCATCACAATTTCTTCAAGAGCAGCGTTACCCGCACGCTCACCTAAACCGTTAATGGTGCATTCCACTTGGCGAGCACCGTTTGCAACGGCCGCCAATGAGTTGGCAACAGCCAGTCCAAGATCGTTATGACAATGTACAGAGAAAATTGCTTTGTCTGCATTTGGAATACGATTTAATAGGGTTTTAATCTTGTAACCAAATTCTTCCGGAATGGCATAACCCACTGTATCGGGTATGTTAATCGTACTCGCGCCAGCATCAATGGCGGCTTCGATAATACGGCACAAGAAATCCATATCAGAGCGGCCTGCGTCTTCACAAGAAAACTCAACATCAGCGACTAGATTACGAGCACGTTTTACCGCATAAATAGCACGTTCAACCACCTGGTCAGGAGCCATACGCAGCTTATGCTCCATATGAATTGGGCTAGTGGCGATAAACGTATGGATACGAGCACGTTCGGCTGCTTTCAATGCTTCGGCTGCGCGATCGATATCGCCATCCACTGCACGGGCTAGTGAACAAATGGTACTTTCTTTAACCGCCCCAGCAACAGCAGCAATGGATTCAAAGTCCCCAGGGCTTGCAGCTGCAAAACCCGCTTCGATAACATCCACTCGCATTTTTTCCAGTGCCTTACCAATACGCACTTTTTCATCACGGGTCATAGACGCGCCAGGGCTCTGCTCGCCATCACGCATAGTTGTATCAAAAATGATTAACTGACTCATGGTCACTCCTGCTGCACATCTACTCTCAAAAAGAGATCATAAAATAGACAAATTTGAGGTCTTTAGATGCAAAAAAGATTAGAAATATTGGGGCAAACTATAGCTGGAATACAGGCTAATTTCCATGATTTGTATGGGGGATCAGCCCTAGAATTTAAGGGATAGGGCTGACTGACAACTGAGAAGAGAAATCGACGTTTTGCATTTTTATGCCTTGCAGCATATTTGACGAAGTGGAAGATGGACCATGTAGCAACTGCACACTATCAATATTTAACTCTTTAAAGCGCACATTGTTAGTTATAAATAGTTCTGCCGATTGAGCCGTACCTGCTGACGCCACATCCACTGTCACCGTATTTTCAACGCCAAATGTATTGGTTGAATCATCATAACCATCAGAGGTATAAATATTGTTCAGTTTAATCGCCTGACCAGTACCGGACACTCCAGCGGTTCGATTCGTTTCATATATCACCGAGTTAGACTTACCTTCAGCGATACTTTCCTGTAATAGAACCTGTTTATGCTTAATGGTAAGACCTTCATCACCATCAGCGCCAATTGTGTCGATCCAAGTGCCACCATTAGCCGCACATGCAGAAGCATCCGCACCACTTGCTCCCATACAACGATTAACTTTTGCACCACCGCCACTGATCACAAGCTCAGAACCTTTTTGGTATTGAGTCATCGCAATACCACCTAAGCTTTCACCTGTTGTTCGTCCACCAAAGCGAATGTCATTGGCTGCAAACTCTGTCCATAATTCGCCTAATACAAGTTTAATACCGTCGTTGTCCACATCCATTGTCATGTCACGCATATGAAATTCATACGTCACATCATCTAGATGAATGCCCACACCATTTGATTTAGTCAGCGTAAAATTACCATCGGTTATGAGCATGTCAGCATCTATGTTTATACCGCTGCCACTGGCCCCACCACCACGAACTTCAACGGCACCATTCAGGGTAAAACTTGCATCACTATATAAACCAAGCATTTCATGACCATTTTGTAATTCAGCTGAATCGCCACCTACGCGCAAGCCATCTAAACCGTAATTAACCCTGTAATTACGAATACCAATGGCTAAAAAATCTGCCCCTGCATTACTCGGGTCTACCGACAAACTGCCATCGCGAATATCTAAAGTAGAGTAACCCTCACCATACGCATAAAAGTTATCCGCCATGACAGTATGACTATCATCTGTGTAGATAAAATCAGCGGTCATATTCCACTGGTTATACAAGCTAACCCCATCCGATACGCTGGTCACATTCGCGTAAAAATCTCGCATCAGAGTATCAAAACCAGCACTCACAAGTGCCGTATCTGTTAAAAAGTCTTCACCGGCAAATGCTACGCCTGGGGCCAGTTTTAATTGGTTTTTATAATCCACTGAATCGTGTGTACCATCACTAAAGTCATAGCGTACTTCAAACGCACCGGCACTGTTGCCAGCAATTTCAACCAAATCCGATTTGAAATTACCCACAACACTATCCCATTGCATAGCAATGTGATCACCCAACACAGCTTCACCAGTACCAATATCAAACGTGAATCCCGTTATATCAACCACGCCTGATTGTTTAGCAATTTTAACTGTCGCCTCATCTGTATACGATGTGACATTACCGTCACCAGAAGCGTTTACGCTGTCGTCAAATTCAAAATGCATGTTCATAGTAATACCCGTACCTTCACGACCACCACCATAAATAAAAATACTACTATCTTTATAAGCACGCGACTGAGCAAAGTTGCCTAAAGAGTTGCCTGCAACGCAGTCCACGTCAGAAAAACAAATCGAGCCAATATTATAATCATATGACATGGTAGGCATGCGTAAGGCTAAGTAAGCTTTAACTGTGTCGTCTTCAACATCTAACGTCATATCCGTTATGGTGCTGTTATAAACCATGTCATTAACTTGTAGGGTATTGCCATTAGTTGTCCAGCGGAAATCACTATCGGTAATGCTGGTATCGCTTGAGATAATAAAACCAGAGTCACCGGCACTTTTGCCATTTATGCTCAGAACATTTGTACCCGTCCAATCATATTGAATTTGACCAAAGCTTTGACGTGTTGCGTAAGCATCAAGAGCACTGCCTCTATGATTACCAACAGAAATAGAACCGATTTGTAAACGAGTAGCTTGGTACTGACTGACAATCACTAAACCATCATCACCATCCACATCAATTGTATGAATCGATACCGCTTGTTTGTTATTCACGTCATCAGGGTGACCAATGACAATATCTTTAAAATCTATTACCTCCCCCGAAGCACCGTCTTTGTCTGAATATCGAATATCACCAACTTTAATCTGTTTATGCATCTCAACCGTTAAACCAGTTTGACCAGAAACAGACTCAAGGAAATCTTCATCCATACCTATTAGCTCTGCATTGGCCAGACTAATACCTAAACATAATGGCGCTAAAAGTATGTTTTTCATTATGGATTCCCCGTTGGGAATACCAATAAATTCCCTTGCATATTAACGGAGCCATTAAAGTTCACACCATGGCGTACTTGCTGTGTGTAACCGACATCTGTCGGGCGTGCTTGCGAACTGGTTACAACAGAATATTGGAAGTTTTCGAATTTCACTTTATCAGGCAAACCAATTTCTAAAACCGTTTTTCCGTCAGCTGCTACTTCATCACCACCAAAGTTATCAGCTGCACCATCGATTACTCGCGACCTTAGCGTTAACCCTTCAAATGATAATTTACCCTTCATTTCATCCAAGGCAATCCAGCCACCGTTTTCACTAGGCTGCACTGCAAGTCGGGCTCCGCAACGTTCAACGGTAGATGCTTGTTTTTCTGTGCAAGTCCCCCAAACACCAGTATTTCCTGCATCGGATGAAGTAAGCGGGCCGCCGTTTTCATTCAGGTTTAATTCACCAGATAAGTTGACACCATTCTGCCCACTTACATTGGCTAAGCTTTCATCCGAAATTTCTTCAAGCGCATTTGAATAAAATGAAATAAACAAAGCAGATAATAATAAATATTTAAAGGTCACGACTGATCACCTCTAAATGCTGAATTTGTAAACCCTTGAGTGAAGAGCTGCCAAAACTTTCACTACCTACTTTTAGGTTGGCAATTTCAATATTTGTTTTACGACCATTTTCGTAATAATCGTTATACCAATTCCAGGTCGTAGCGTCTGATGTGGCTAACGAACCATTACTACCTATAGTGCCTGTACCCAAATTTGGCACTCTGCTGTCACCCGGTGATGGTAAAGGCTGAATAATGATACTTAAAAAACCAGCATCTGTTACTGCAATAGTCATTGGTTGATAATATTTAGCGTCACCCAAGGCTAGCTCCATCGAAAAACCTTCAAAGCCCACTTCTTCACCACAGGCAGAACCGTCTAACTCACAACTATTAAACATTACCTTGCTGGCATAAAAGTTCATTTGAACTTCCATCATCAATGTTTCAACAACATCGCCAGCCCCTGAGCCGTCAACATCCGCGCTGCCACCCCAAAAACGCCAATAGCTCCCATCCATATTGGCAGACTGAACATGGAAGTTAAGATTAATATCTTTAGTCGAATCTGAAAATTGACGGTTAACTCGAAAACCCATGTCGAACCGCTCACCACGAAAAGAGCCATCGCTAGGGCGTGAGGCACACAAACCAGAACCTTGAACCGCTGAAGCATCGGTACAATCATAGCCTTGAGCATTCAGCCCTGGTCCTGTTGCATCTTCTTGATATTTAGTTGGCATGCCAATTTGAAGCACTGATTTATCAGCCCAGCCGTCAGTACCACCACCTAGGGTATTACCATCTTTTAGATCTATTGAAATTGGGTTGTTTAAACGCCCAATATTGACGGTCTTACCTGCTAAATCTGTACCGTAGTTTGTGCCGGTTCCAGCAAAGTAATATTGTGCGATTTGTACATCGACCGCATTGCCTGTTGAATCAACAATGCCAGTTATTTGAAATTGGTTACCTGTCTCACCACCCGCTAACGTGCCGCCAGCAACGTCATCACGAGCACTTAGGCTCTCAGCAAGCATTTCTATTTGGTAATCTTCATAGACGAGGCCAATCCCCTCGCCGGTAACATCTGATAACTCAGATTCCGAAAGGTCAGCCATTTCAGCTTGCGCATTAAAAGCAACTGAAAGCAATAGAAGTGTCATTATTGAATGCTGTAGCAAGAGTTGGCCTCTTTATTATTGTTTTAGCCAGCAAAGCTAGGATACAAATAATTACACTTTTTGGATAGGCTTAGTTGGTAACTCAAAAGCAATTTCAATAAGTATTACGGACTAAAAACGTTTCAACAGTCAATTGATGTACTTATGTACCGATAGCTATTGAGCTCTTTTAGTCGAATGCTTTATTTTACCCACAGGTGCGGGTTCGTAGGATTTGTATTGCGCTTTTCGTTCAGGGTAAATCTCAGACAAAAAAAGCCCAGAAGAGCGATTAGATCTA
>JAGDZK010000073.1:0-10839 GCA_049115935.1 Bermanella sp.
TTTCACCTGAACGGTGAGAGATTACCGCAGTGAAACCCGCGTCTTGTGCCATTTTGATCGCTTCAAGGGTCTCAGTTAGAGATCCAATTTGGTTGAATTTGATCAAGATAGAGTTAGCGATGTTTTCTTCGATGCCACGCTTAAGGATTTTAGTATTGGTAACGAATAAATCGTCACCTACTAGCTGAACTTTTGCGCCTAGTTTTTCAGTTTGGTATTTCCAACCAGCCCAGTCACTTTCGTCTTGGCCATCTTCGATGGATACGATTGGGTATTGGTCACATAACTCAGCTAGGTAATCAGAGAATTCTTCAGCAGAGAATACTTTGCCTTCGCCTGCAAGATCGTACTTACCATCTTTGTAGAACTCAGAAGACGCGCAATCAAGCGCTAACGTAACGTCTTTACCTAGCTCGTAACCGGCGTTTGATACGGCTTCTTTAATCACCGCTAGGGCATCGGCGTTAGATGCTAAATCTGGCGCGAAACCACCTTCATCACCTACTGCTGTGTTCAAGCCTTTTGCTTGCAGTACTTTTTTAAGGTTGTGGAAAATTTCCGCGCCAGCGCGTAGGCCTTCACCAAATGATTTAAAACCAACAGGCTGTACCATGAACTCTTGGATATCAACGTTGTTATCCGCATGCTCACCACCGTTGATGATGTTCATCATAGGTAATGGCATAGAGAATTTGCCCGCTGTGCCGTTTAGCTCAGCAATGTGCTCGTATAATTCAATGCCTTTAGCATTTGCCGCCGCTTTTGCCGCCGCTAGAGAAACTGCAAGAATGGCGTTAGCACCGAATTTCTCTTTGTTTTCAGTGCCGTCTAGTTCGATCATTTTTGCGTCAAGTGCGCGTTGATCGGTAGCGTCCATTCCCAATAGTGCTTCTTTGATAGCACCATTGATGTGAGCAACTGCGTTTAATACGCCTTTACCCATGTAACGGCTTTTATCGCCATCACGAAGTTCTAACGCTTCACGAGTACCAGTAGACGCGCCAGAAGGGGCACACGCTGTACCAAAAAAACCACCTTCTAAATAAACGTCTGCTTCAACCGTTGGGTTACCACGGCTGTCCATGACTTCACGGGCTTTAATGTTAATAATTTTAGCCATTGTGAGATTATCTCCAATATTTAATCAAAATCGTTAATCGTAAAAATTATGCTTTGCCAGCTTGTTTAATCGCTGCGGCAATAAACGCTGAGAACAAGCCATGGCCGTCTCGTGGCGTTGACGTAAATTCTGGGTGGAACTGACACGCCACGAACCAAGGGTGATCAATCACTTCTACCACTTCTACTAAGCTTCCATCCATAGAGCGACCTGCAATGCGAAGGCCATTTTTCTCTAAGGTTTCTAAGAAGTTGTTATTCACTTCATAGCGGTGACGGTGACGCTCAGTGATCACATCAGTGCCATATGCATCAGCCGATAGAGAGCCTGCTTCTAAACGACACTCTTGTGCGCCTAAACGCATGGTGCCACCTAGATCGCTGTCTTCTGTGCGCACTTCGGTTTCGCCTTCGGCTGTGGTCCACTCTGTGATTAGACCAACAACAGGGTTAGTCGTCTTAGGCGCAAATTCAGTACTGTGGGCATCTTCAAGGCCGCATACATTACGGGCAAATTCGATCACTGCGCTTTGCATACCTAGGCAGATACCTAAGTAAGGGATTTTGTTTTCACGGGCAAATTGAATGGTGCGGATCTTACCTTCAACGCCACGGTTACCAAAACCACCTGGTACTAATATAGCGTCTTTGCCTTCAAGAATTGAGCAACCATCACGTTCGATGATTTCAGAATCAATGTATTCGATGTTTACTTTTGTGCGGTTTTTAAGGCCTGCATGATCCACAGCTTCGATCAGAGATTTATACGCATCCAGCAATTCCATGTATTTACCAACCATGGCGATGTTGATTTCTTTCTCTGGGTTCAGTTTGGCATCCACCACTTGATCCCACTCGCTTAAGTCAGCGGGTTCGCATTCGAGGCCAAATTTTTCAACCACATACTCATCAAGACCGGTTTTAAGTAACAGATCTGGGATACGGTAAATTGTATCGGCATCTTCTAATGGAATAACCGCGCGCTCTTCTACGTTAGTAAACAACGCAATCTTACGCAGTGAGCTTGAATCAATGCGGTGATCAGAACGACAAACAAGGATATCTGGCTGCAAACCGATAGAACGTAGTTCTTTCACGCTGTGTTGGGTCGGTTTGGTTTTAGTCTCGCCTGCTGTGGCAATGTACGGCACAAGTGTTAAGTGCATAGAAAGCGCACGCTTGCTACCTAGCTCAACTTTTAGCTGACGCACAGCTTCTAAGAAAGGAAGAGACTCAATATCACCTACCGTACCGCCAATCTCAACTAACGCAACATCCGCACCTTCTGCACCTGCATATACACGACGCTTAATTTCGTCTGTGATATGAGGGATAACCTGAACAGTACCGCCCAAGTAGTCACCTTTACGCTCTTTGGCTAATACGTCTTGGTAAATTCGACCCGTGGTGAAGTTATTACGACGACCCATAGTCGTGCGAATAAAACGTTCATAGTGACCAAGGTCTAGATCGGTCTCAGCGCCGTCTTCGGTAACAAATACCTCACCGTGCTGAAATGGGCTCATGGTGCCTGGGTCTACATTGATGTAGGGATCCAGCTTGAGCATGGTAACTTTTAGTCCCCGTGCCTCAAGGATTGCGCCAAGAGAAGCGGAAGCGATGCCTTTGCCCAATGAGGACACAACACCACCTGTGACGAATATAAAACGAGTCGACATATATAGGTGAATCCGAAAAAAGAAGTTGGATTTGTGCGTAACGAGATGGCGTTGCAGTCTACCAGAGCATGGCCCTTGGGTAAATTAAGATTGCCCCATATTCAGGCAGATACACATTTTTTTACAAACTTTCTCGTTACACCCTGCTAAATGGGCCTTAGAAACGGCGAACATAAATCACCACACGCCGATTTGCCGCCCTGTCTTCTTCTGTGAAGGCTTGTCCTTGTTCAAGTTTAGCCTTAGGACGAGAATCTGCGTAACCGGATGCCTTTAAACGCTCTTTTTCAACGCCCTTGCCCATTAGGTATTTCACCACATTGCTGGCACGAGACGCGCTAAGCTCCCAGTTTGATGGAAAGCGCTCCGTGCTAATGGGCACATCGTCAGTATGGCCTTCTATTTCAATCAGATGAGTGGCCGAGCTGGTATCTTTAATAACTTTCGTCACTTCTTCGAGCATGGGCAAGGCTTCAGGCTTAATGGCAGCGCTACCAGATTGATACAAGGAGAAATTTGAGAATTCAACTCGCACCCCTTTCATGTCGATATCAACCGTCACATTTTCTTGCATATCATGCTGCTCAACGATGTCGTTAAGCGCATCCTTGATATCATTAAACGGGGTTTCAGCTTGTTTGCCTGAAATAATACTGGCCAAACCTTCTTTTAGGGCTTCAATCTTGCCTTGGTTTAAGTCAGACACTGAAAGAATCATAACAAAAAACGCCAACAGCAAGGTTATGGCATCCGCATAGGTCACCAACCAGCCTTCACCATCAGCATCAAATGTGGCGCGGCGACGTCTTAACCCTCGTTTGTAGGCCTTATCACTCATTGGCTTCAACTATGGTAAAACGCTTATTGGGCTTAACATAAGCGTTGAGACGGTCTTGCATCACAAGGGCATCTTTCTTTTCAGACAGCAATACAAACCCATCTGTGATCAACTGATTGCGAAAATATTCTTGCTCTTGTTTTTCGGTCACTTGGGCGGCGGTGGGCTTAAATAACAAGTTGGCCAATAACACACCATACAAGGTCGTGATTAACGCCAAGGCAAGACCCTTACCCAAGTTCGCCATATCATCACCCATATTATCGAGCATGATGATCAAGCCTACGATTGTACCCACCATGCCAAAGCCCGGTGCATAAATACCCATGGTATTGAGGATTTTGCCTTCTAAACTCTGGCGCTGCCAATGACTGTCCATGGCATCACCCATGATCACGCGAATATCACTTTGTTTGTAACCTGAACCCATTAACTCTAAACCAAGGGCTAAAAAGTCATCTTTTTTCTCTTGCTTGGTCAGGCTGTCCTCAAGTGCTGAAATACCACCGTCACGATAAATACGGCTAAACTCCACAAAGCGTTTCACCAAATCACGTAAATGCCCTTGTGTGGTTCGACTTGCCGCCAATGTTTGAAACATGGCTTTGATGGCATGCATCACCTCTAAAAAACTAAAGCTAATTAACGACGCCGCAAAGGTACTACCAATCACCATCATGGCGCTGGCAATACTTAAGAACATCATATAATTATCAGTACTGCTGATAATGGCCATAATAAATAAGCCAATACCTGCGGTTATGCCAATTAACGTACTGAAGCTAATCATGATTCAGCCTGCTTTTTAACTTGCAGTTCATCCATAGAGAACTTACCCGTATGAATGTATTCCCGTAACTTGTGTACGATGGCTTTGCGGGCAGGCTCAATGTCTTTTGCTGCAATGCGCCCTTCATAGCGCTTTAAATCCTCTTGCGCTAAGGCTTTGAGTTTTGGGGTAAGCGAAGATAAAACATGAATTTTAAAATCATCTGGTGTGCCACAAATGGCACGCCCAATAAAACTGCGCTCCACTTCACGTAGCGCATTACTTAGAATTTGTCTTGGGGTTTTCGCTATATCGGCAAAGGTAAAATACTGCTGACGCAGCTTATAAAACGTATCGGGCTTATCTTGTTTTAAGCGTTTAAGTACTTTGTTTTCTTCTGTTGAATTCATGTTATCTAACATATTCATCAGCATGTGTAAGCCATCAGCATTTACATTTTCAAAGCTAGGTACCTTTAACGCCGATTTTGCTAAGCGATCCGCTACATCTTTAAAGGTATCAAGCGGAAAGGTTTCAAACTGACCAAGCTCCGCAATCACTTGGGCTTGGCGTTTTTCATTGATTCGGTTTAGCACTCGAGCCGCTTGCTGTGCTTGTAGCTGACTAATCACCAAGGCTTGTATTCGTGCATCTTCATGTTGCATTAAATACAATACTTGGCTGTCGTTTAACTTACTTAAAAATTCAAACGGATGCGATTTCACTTCATCGGTTTCTTGCACGGCTTTTTGCAATAATTGATAAAAATCTTGGGTATCTTGAAATTGCTGGTCTTCATCAGGAGCCTGATCAGCCAGATGGGCCATTATGCTTTGAAGTTGCAGCTGCTCAACATTAGGAAAAATTGAACGAAATAAACTACGCCCTAACACCTTATAAATAGAGGCCGCCATAGGGATTTTTTCTTCTTGGCTTAACAACTGATCCATGGTGCCTTGTACGTGCTGGGGCTGACCTAAACCTAACGAAATAATATCTTGACGTGTTTTTTGCATAATTTGTTTATTATCAGGCCCTTCTTGCTCTACTGGCTTAACCGTTTCAGCACTCAGTTCATTGGAAACTGGCATGGCCGCTGGCAGATCATGCGGCTTATTTTTTTTGCGCAAAGATAAAATAATCAAACTGATTAGCAACAAGGCAAGCAGGCTTAACAAACCTAACAGCAGTGCATTGAAATTTTCATCCATCCAACTTTGAGCTGGAGCAACTTCATCTGAATATGGCGATGCCAAGCTGGCCATTTCATTTTCAGCTATTGGTAAGGCTGAGAATTGTGTTTTCACAATTTTTAATTCATCACCCCGTAAGTCGTTCAATGCAGCTTTTTGATACACTAGGTTTCTCAAAAACGCCTCTTGCTCTGAACTAATACTCTCTTCAACCGCAAGGGTCACTTTTAATTTTGCAATGCGATTAAATACCCCTACGGTTTCCTCCGTTGAGCCATTTCCATTCTCATCATCACCTTCACCGTTTTGCCACCTAGGCTGACGCTGCTCATTTTGAAGGCGTTCAATTTGCTCACGCATAAACTGAAGCTCTGCGTCTTTTTCTTTATCACCAGGAATATCAACAAACGGCAAACCAGGCAGGCTTTCTACTTGCTCACCATCATCTGTATCAACTGCACTGGGGAAGGTTAACTTAGGCAAAAAAGTAGGCTGGTAAACTTTATTAGGCTTAGGCTCTGGTTTATTTTTTTTCTTAATAACCTGACGAATTTTTTCAAGCTTTACATTTACATTCACAATAAAGCGATTATGCCCAAGGTAAGATTGTATATCCCGCGCAAGGCTTTCTTCTAAACGAGACTTAAGCTGAATTTCTTCAAGGTCATCGGTTTTCGTTTGTACTTCTACCGGACTGTTCGCCCCTTGAACCATTAGCGAAATACTAATAAGAGCAAGGCATACTAATAAATACTGTTTCAACATAGATACCCCTTACTTCACGAGTTTCAAACTCTCTTTAACATCCGTTAAAGAAGGGTCTAATTGCAATGCTTGCTGCCAAGAAACTTTGGCGTCTTTTTTTCGGCCCATTTTGTAATAGATACTGCCCTTAAGCGCATGAGCTTGAGCAGATGACGGTACAAGCGACATGGCTTTATTGGTTTCTTCTAGCGCCTTCCAATAGGATTTACGATAAAACAATGCTTGGGCACTCAGCATGTGTTTGGTGGCATCTGAGAACAATGACAATGCTTTATCGTTAAAAAAGTCTTTTTCTTCTTCAATGGTATCTGGTGCTTTTCCTTTTTCACGCTGGGCTTTCATCTGCTCAGATATTTCCGGCATGTAGGTTGCGCCGCCTACCGGTAAATCCATGCTGAAAATAATGTCGCTTTCCCCTGCATTTAACATCATCATCACATCATAACCTGGGCCATGACGGTGAATATTCACAACCCCATGGTTATTTTTGGCATATTCAGCGCTATCCACACTTAATGGGTCTACATCTTTATCTGGCTTTTGCTCTACAAACGGGTCTTTCTCCATGGCAAATTGCTCAATGGAGCAACCACTTAATAAAGCAGCTAACAAAGTGAGTGGTAATAAAATCGTTTTCATATTTTATTCCTTAAAAGCGATAGCCAAGTGTTAAATCTAAGCCTGCGCCACCAAATTCTGAACTATCTTCATAATCCGCATTGCTGTCCCATTCCACATCTTCTTTCACAAGATAAACGGCACCAATGGCCATAAAACCATTGGTGACAAACGGGAACTCCAAACCAAACTTCATCATTAAGCCGTGGCTGCCACTAAAAAACGCCTGCCCTATCCCCACATATGCTTTGGTATTCACCCAGTCTTTTAAGGCTGAAATATTGACAAAAATACGCCCTTCTAAGTTAAAACCACTGACATTAAATTCATCGCTGCTGGAAAAGTTTCTAAAGTATTCAACCCCTAGGCTGTACTCAACATCTTTATTAAGTGTTGTATATTCACGACGGCGAATACCAAAACCGGTTACACCGCTTAAAGTAGCATCTTCAACTGCACCCACCCCGTCACGCTCGGCTGCTAAGCCCCAAGAACTGACCACCATTTCCATTTCGATACTTTCAAACTCAAGCTCTTCTTGTTCGCGGGTGGTTTTCTTTGCATATTCTTTAAGCCATACCAGCTCATTACTTTTTGCACTGACCAAACGTAAGTTAATGGTAAACTTATCTTCGTGCACACTGGCACTCCATAACAGGAAGGCATCGGCACGCACTTCTTTGGATAAATTACGCAAATCTTGGTTACTTTGAGCACTTTGACTAATCAACATGCGGGAGTCTTCAAAGTTCACGCGGGTGGTACGACACTCAATACAATCAATGACTTCGAAGCGGCCAAGGCCCATGAATTTACCGAGTAATTTATTCTCGATCATCAGGTGTACTTGTTTAGGAATTTTTCGGTGAAGGCGATCACCATTAAAATAAAAGGCAATGCGTTTGATATTTTTATCAACGTCTAACAATTCTTCTGGTACTAAAATACTTTCGTCATCAAGAAGCCGAGAAAAACCAGCATACATGGTAGGCGGTAAGCCAAAACCAGGAACATCCGATGTGACAACTCTCGTTTCAGACACAGAATATGACGAATATATGGCGCAAACTATAAAAAATAGTGCCGATAAAATTACATATTTATATGAATAAAGTCCGTTATTATGCTTCATCCTTGGCATCATCCATTTTCGCCATACACTTATAAACAAAGCATAGTCTAAGCATGAGCACACGCTATGTTTAGTTTTGAAAAAGCTTCAGTTTTTAAGCGGTAAGCCGATAGCAAGAACATAAGAATAGAACGTTAAAACAGGATGATAATGTCATTACGCGTATTTATTTGGTCACTGCTAATGTGCACAGTTTCGGCCATATCTTGGTCAAACGATCAAATTGTGGAGGGATTAGTGGTAAGTGCCTTAGAGCAACGCGAAGATGACGAGGAAGCACCGTTTGATATTCATTCAAGTAATAAAATACATAACTGCGGCGGTAAGCCTTCCAATGTTTATCGGGTTTACAGTGAATATGATGCAGTGGCACAAAGGCGTTTTTTGTTAGCCCTTGAGGCATTTAAGAGCCGCTTGCCGCTGGCCATTATCACCAACGGCTGTGAAGGACGTGTACTTAAGGTGAAAAGCTTAAGACTGGGAAGGCAGTAAACTTACTTGTAGTAAATTTTGAAAATCTTTATTGGCACTGTAGATAACGCCATAAAATTACAGGTTTATCTACAATGTCTAGCAACTCTAGGTCATATTCATAACGGGAATTACAAATCTTTATTTTCAGTATAACCTTTAGGTATTACAACATGTTTAGGGTTATCTACTTTAAGCTCACTCCATTGAGTATTAAAAGACGCAAGATATTCTATTTTATTATCTTGAAAAGAAGTGATGTATGAATAAAAAATTTCTCTTGTTTCTTTATCCTTTTGCACCCAAATAAACCCATTTTCAAATCTTGACTCTAAATCAAGACTAATATCCTTATTGTACTCCTTTTTATTATGAACAACTATTACGCTCTCATAATCATAACTTTCTTCTCTCTGCCGAATAATTGTTGAGCTTTCAAAATCATCTGTTTTTTCGGAGGAATACCAAGTGCCAACCACATCGCTTAATGTTAATTTTGGGGGCCTTTTAAATTCCAGCTCACCTTTTACACCTTCGATTCTTGTCCCCATATCATCTACCCTCAACAAACCAGTTTTCCAGTTAGCGAAAACTATCTTTGTATGCTTTGAATATTTTGAGTTAGATATCTTGCGTTTCAGTTCAAATCGATTATCACTTATTGTTTTATATTCATATACGTAATGATTTCTTTCGTGAACCAATGAAGTAAATATCACATTGCCATCTGCAAATTCAGCTACTACCCCCTGTTCAGTATCCACCCAATAACCTTTAATATCTGATGAAAATGAGCACATCGAAAAAGACATTAAAAATAACAACCCAACTTTAAACTTATCTAGCTGCATGTTTTCTAATTTTTTAAAAACTTTAATCACAAATATCTTCCTTAACATTAATAATTTGATTTATCCGAATTTTAAAGCCATTAATTTATATTGTCGCACTTTGAAGCCATAATAAAATCATTTTTATGCAAAGCATTAATCGAATGTGTCCACCATATTACCGTGACGCGCCCCCACTGTAATATCATATCGGGATGATGGTTTTCATCTTCTGCTAACGCGGCCACTTGATTGGTAAAATTTAATCCTGCTTGATATGTAGTAAATTTAAATTCACGGCGTAATTTTTGTACATCATTCTCAGTAATTATTTGCCAGTGAGGTAAAAAATTTAAATACTCAGCGCACTCTTGCTCGGTTACTTTGACCGAGTCACGATTACAAATTTCACAATGTAAATCCGTTAACATCACTGCTCCTCATAATTCACCCATAAAAAAAGGGGCCGAAGCCCCTTAATTCATCAAGCCATCGATTAAGCTTAGCTTACATCTTTGGCGTTGATTTTAGCATACCACTCTTGTGGGCCAGTCTTATGAACAGAAGTACCATTCACATCAACCGCGACCGTTACAGGCATATCCACAACGTCAAATTCGTAGATGGCTTCCATACCTAGGTCAGCAAAGCCAACCACTTCGGCATTTTTAATAGCCTGCGAAACTAGATAAGCGGCACCACCTACTGCCATTAAGTAAGATGCTTGGTTGTCTTTGATGGCATCAATGGCAATTTGACCACGTTCGGCTTTACCAATCATGCCCATTAAACCGGTTTTTTCTAGTACGGTACGGGTGAACTTGTCCATACGTGTCGCAGTTGTCGGGCCAGCAGGACCAACCACTTCTTCACGAACAGGGTCCACAGGGCCCACATAATAGATAAAGCGGTTTTTAAGATCCACTGGCAGTTCTTCGCCTTTTTCGATCATATCCACCATGCGCTTATGGGCCGCATCACGACCGGTTAGCATTTTGCCGTTTAGCAAGATTGTTTCGCCTGGCTTCCACTCTTTCATTTCTTCGCGAGTGATGGTGTTTAAATCAACACGACGAACACTTTCGCCTACTTCCCACGTGATTTCAGGCCAGTCTTCTAACTTAGGTGCTTCCAATTTAGCAGGGCCAGAACCGTCTAGTTCGAAATGCGCATGACGAGTGGCGGCACAGTTAGGAATAATGGCAACTGGCTTGTTGGCTGCGTGGGTTGGGTAATCGGCTACCTTAACGTCTAACACAGTGGTTAAACCGCCTAGACCTTGTGCACCAATACCCAGCTTGTTTACTTTTTCGTACAGCTCTAAACGTAATTCTTCTGAACGATTTTGCGCACCACGAGCTTGTAGCTCTTTGATGTTGATTGGCTCAAGCAAGGCTTCTTTAGCGATCATCATGGCTTTTTCAG
>JAGDZK010000074.1:0-2975 GCA_049115935.1 Bermanella sp.
GTGGTCATGGCTTCGGTTTGATCAATAATTAAATAGCCACCTGATTTAAGCTGAACCTTTCGCTCTAATGCTTTTTGTATTTCATCTTCAACGCCATACAAATCAAATATAGGACGCTCACCTGGATAGTACTCAAGTTTGTCAGTCACTTCAGGTACAAATGCTTGTGAGAACTCTTGTGCTTTTTGATAATTTTCACGAGAGTCGATCAGGACTTTATCTATTTCGGGGCGAATAAAATCTCGAAATGTACGTAAGTGCAGCGGTAACTCTTCGTAAATTATGCCAGGCGCACTCACCGTTTTGATGCGCTCTTGTACTTTATTCCAAACTCGTTGCAAATAACGCGTATCTAATAATATTTCATCTTCGCCAGCACCTTCAGCTGCGGTGCGTAAAATAAACCCACATTCATCATTTAAGCCTTCGGCTTCCATGCAAGACTGAACCAGATCACGTAAACGATCCCGTTCACCTTCAGCTTCGATACGCTGGCTAATCCCCACGTGCTGAGTGTGTGGCATAAAAACAAGGTAACGAGATGGAATCGATAAATGGGTGGTTAAGCGCGCGCCTTTTGTCCCAATAGGGTCTTTTGTAACCTGAACCACTAAACTCTGCCCTTCATGAAGCAAACTTGTAATGGCATCTGGCTGACGACGTGCCGCATCACTGTCTTTTACTGGCCCTTGAACATCCGCAGCATGAATAAACGCAGCTCGCTCTAAGCCCACTTCAACAAACGCGGCTTGCATACCCGGCAATACACGTACAACCTTGCCAATATAAATATTGCCTACGATTCCGCGGCGATTGCTGCGCTCAATATTCACTTCTTGCAGCACACCATTTTCCACAACCCCCATACGGGTTTCTGTGGGGGTCACATTTAGTAATATTTCCGTATTCATGATTAGACTGCTATTGAGGGTCGATAAAACGACACGTTAAATTAAATTCTGTGTAGCTTGCTATTGAGCACACCAAACCGGAATATTGTGCTGTTGTAATAACTGCGCGGTTTCCATTAAGGGTAAGCCAACCACATTGCTGTAACTTCCCACAATTGCTGACACAAACACCGCGGCTTTACCTTGAATGCCATATGAACCGGCTTTATCCATGGGCTCCCCAGTTGCCACATAGCGCTCAATTTGGGCAGAAGTTAAAGGGATAAAGCTGACATCCGTACTGACCACCTGGCTACTAAGTGTGAACTCATGGCCTTCATTCTTACAAATGGCAACACCCGTAAGCACTTGATGACTGCGCCCAGATAAACGATTAAGCATGGCTTTAGCGTCTTCAGCAGATGTGGGTTTGCTTAAAATCTCGCCATCTAATACCACACAGGTATCTGAACCCAATGCTGTCATGTTTAACGCCTTACAGCCTTGTTCTGCTTTTTCGCGGGCTAAGCGCTCTACATATTGGCTAGGTGTTTCGCTTGCTCGCACAGACTCGTCAATATCTTGCGCTTCACTTATGAAGTTGACCCCAATTTGCTCCAGCAGTTCACGTCGACGCGGGGACGCAGAAGCTAACAATAAATCTGCCATATTAATTTCTAAAATACTGTCGAACAGCTAATAACAAGTTATACCAAAGTGGCCACATCAGTGCACTGCCAACGGATGGCCACAATAAAGCTGTTTTACCCTGCCCTATCATGACTGATTCAGTCCAAAAACGAACCAGCAAAAATAAACCTATTAAAATAAACACTAAAAAGCTTTGTTGTAACGGGTTATACAGACGCATACGCGAGTGCAATAACAAAACTAAATACGCCATGATGCTCAATGCCATAGCGTTTTGCCCCAGCAAACTGCCATGCAATACATCAAGCAGGATACCCATGCTCAATGCCAAGAAAATGCCTGCCTTGGTTGGGCTCACTAAGACCCAAAAAATAACCGTCATAGCCACCCATTCAGGGCGAATATAATCGATCAACCTTGGCATAGGGAACGCTGCAAGCGCTAAAGCCAAAAAGAAGGTAGGTAGGATCACACCATAGGCTCGAATCATGGTTGCTCCTCCTGCTCACTGATTTCATTTGTGTTAATCACTGGCTCAGGCAATTTGCTATCTTTTGAGAACACCAGTAAAACATAGCGTGAGCGATCTAATTGAGCGGATGGGCGTGCCGATACAAGCGCAAATGGCTCACCGGGATCATGCTCCACGGAGGTAATTGTGGCCACGGGATAACCACGAGGGTAGCGAGACCCTAAACCAGAGCTCACCAATAAATCCCCTTTTTTTATGTCCGCGGTATCTGGCACATATATAAGGGCTAACTCATCTAGTCGACCAGAACCCACCGCAATGGCACGAATACCGTTGCGATTAACTAAAACAGGGATTGCATGGTTACTATCGGCTAATAATAAAACGCGACTGGTATACGGTAATACTTCAATTACCTGGCCCATCAATCCTTGTGCATCTAAGATTGGCTGGCCAACAAATACACCGTGTTTTTCACCTTTATTAATAATAATGTGATGGGTATAAGGATCAGGGTCAACCCCCACTAATTCTGCTACTTGAACTTTATCATCCAATAATTCAGAAGCATTTAATAATTCACGTAAGCGATTATTTTCAGCGCGAAGGGAAATCATCTGTTGGACTTTTTGCTTAAGAACTAACGACTCATTACGCAGGCGATCATTTTCTTCTTGCAAACTGGAGCGGCTAACAGCAGATTTTTCAGCCCACACACCAAGTTGACCGGGCAGACCCGACACCCACTGAACAGGGGTAATCAAATAACCCAGTAAGCTGCGCACATTCTGCATGGGCTCTAAATATTTATCAGCTGACATTAACCCAGCGCAAATCAATAAAGCCATTACAAAACGGGAGTTAACGGCTTGCCCAGAACTGAAAATACCTTTAATGGTGTGCTCCTTAAGACTTCTTTAGTTATTAGAAATCGTCTCATCGAGCTGTACGTACAAAATGCG
>JAGDZK010000074.1:3140-3388 GCA_049115935.1 Bermanella sp.
CATCAGCCACAATCACAGGCAAGCCCGTCTCTTCACTTAATAATTTATCAAGATCACGCAGCATGGCACCACCACCGGTTAAAACCAAACCACGCTCGGCGATATCCGACGCTAGTTCTGGTGGACATTGTTCAAGAGCGCTTTTCACCGCTTGCACGATAGCCGCTAGTGATTCTTGAAGTGCTTCTAGGATTTCGTTGCTGTTCAAAGTGAACGAACGTGGAATACCTTCAGCAAGGTTACGACCA
>JAGDZK010000075.1:0-36621 GCA_049115935.1 Bermanella sp.
CGGGTTCGGTCATGGCGATGGCCCCCACTGCTTCGCCACTGACTAATTTAGGTAGCCATTGCTGCTTTTGCTCTTCATTACCTAGGTGAGCGATATAAGGGGCGACGATATCACTGTGTACCGAAACATTGGTGGCCAACGCTGCAAAACCTCGCATCGAGAGCACTTGCACCACGAGGGCCGATAACGCGAAGTCTCCGCCACAACCACCATAAGCCTCATCCACATCAATACATAAAAAACCAGCGTCACCCATTTCGCGCCAAACGTTTCGAGGAATGATCCCCTGTTCTTCCCAAGTACTATAAAATGGCGCAACCTTTTGATCTAAGAAGCGATTTAAAGAATCACGAAACAGCTCAATATGTTCTGACATTGCTCTTTGGCCTTTTATTATTTTTAAGCTATTTTCACACCGGAGCCCCTTGATAAGAAAGCGCCAAGAAAGTCAAATTCATTAGCATTGACTGATTTACTCGAAATAAGAATGAATATTTGTCATTTTGCAGGGTGAAGTGGCCAAATTTGCCCAAAAATATAACGCAGTAATAGAAGAATTGAGTAAACAAATGTATGCTCGCCTCCTCATTTACAATAGGTAGACTCATGATTCGTCTCATTCGCTTTTGTTTACTCGCCATTCACTTTGTTATTACCAGTGCAGTGGGGCTTTTAATTGGTATATTGCGCCCATTTCATCCAACTAATAGCCGCTGGTGTTCGCACCTATATGGCAAGATTGGTATGCCGATTATTGGCATAAAAACCGAAGTTGAAGGCCTTGAACATTTTGATTCAGACAAACCCTACATCGTAGTTGCTAACCACCAAAGTAACTGGGATTTATTTATTGTGGGCAGTATCGTACCTAAACGTACGGTAAGCGTCGGCAAAAAGAGCTTAAAATGGGTACCATTATTTGGTCAACTTTACTGGCTAGCTGGTAACGTGCTTATTGACCGCGGTAATCCACGTAAAGCCATGGAAGCCATGGCGATTACCAAAGAAGCCCTCACCACTAAAAACACCAATATCTGGTTTTTTGCTGAGGGCACCCGTAACAAGGGTAAAAACATGCTGCCATTTAAAAAAGGCGCATTTGTCACTGCCATCAATGCTGGTGTACCCATTATTCCGGTGTGCTGCAGCAGCTACCTAGATGGCTTTGATATTAATAAGTGGGACAACGGTACCGCTCGCATGCGCGTACTACCGGCAATCAGTACAGAAGGCTACACGCAAGAGAATGTTAAAGAACTGATGGATCAAATTCACTCACTGATGCTTGATAACATCAAAGAGCTAGATGGGTTGCAAGGTAACCAGTCAGAGTCCGCTTATAACGCCTAATCACAAGATTCGGCTGTTCAAGTATTAAAACGCCCAGTAAGCTGGGCTTTTTTATGCCTGAACAACAATCATGAACCCTTTTGATGTTTGCCACCATTGTATTGAGCTACTTGTATCAGACCCGCTTTTAGGCAACGACTTAACCGCTTTAGCGAGCCGCTATGAGCTAAGCCCTAGTCATTTCCAAAAGATGTTTAAGCGCTACGTCGGGGTTTCCCCAAAGCAGTTCCAGCAAAGCATTCTCACACAGCGTGCACAGCCGATGCTATTGACTCAAAGCACCTTAAATACCAGTGAATCTCTGCAGCTATCAAGCCCCTCTCGATTACATGATGCATTTGTTAAAATTGAAGCCATGAGCCCAGGGGAATTTAAATCTCAAGGGCAGTCTCTGGTGTTGCGTTATGCTCGCCAGCAAAGTGTATTTGGCCCACTACTGGTAGTGCTGAGCCCTCGCGGTATCTTTTACTTAGGTTTTCATCAACAGGCAGACGAGATTATAAGTAATATACAACAGCGCTTCCCTAAGGCAGAGCTGATAGCGTGTAGCGATAATCAGCTGCTAGACCATGACCCGTTTTTAAACCCAGCTGCCATTACATTGCATGTACCCGCCACCAATTTTCAGGTGCAGGTATGGCGCGCTTTACTTGCCACAAGTGCTGGGCAGCTCATCAGTTACAAAGACATCGCTGTCAGTATCGGCAATCCCAAAGGCAGCCGTGGTGTCGGTCAAGCGGTGGGCGCTAACCCTGTGGCGTTTCTCATCCCTTGTCACCGCGTCATCAAACAAAGTGGCGCCATTAGTGGGTATCGTTGGGGCGTCCCGACAAAACAAGCCTTGTTAGGTTGGGAGCAAGCCCTCATCCAATAACGTCCAAACCCGCCAATTGCCTTGCGATATGGCCAATTGCCACCTTAACTTTACTTAGTGGTAATGAGCAGAGGCACCCATGTCCCGTAAAGTTTTAATCTGTGATGACTCAAATATGGCGCGCAAGCAAATGGCGCGGGCGTTGCCGGACAACTGGCCTGTTGAAGTCTTATTTGCTCATCATGGTGAGGATGCCATTGAGCAAATTAAAGCTAACCAATTTGAAGTCATGTTTCTAGATTTAACCATGCCAGTGATGGATGGCTATCAGACCCTTGAAGCTATTCGCAAAGATGACCTCCCCATTATGGTGATTGTGGTTTCCGGCGACATTCAACCTGAAGCGCAAGATCGAGTAAAAAAACTAGGGGCCATCGACTTTATTAAAAAACCCGTTGATAAAGAGCGCATCCAAAATGTGCTAACCGAATACGGCATCATTGGGGAGAATCCCGATGAGTGAAGTGATAAAGCTAAGCGAAGATGAAAGGGATTGTTATCAAGAAATTACCAACGTGGCCATGGGGCAAGCGGCGGATCGCTTAGCTCGTTTACTCAATGTGTATGTGGTTTTGCCCATACCTAATGTCAATATCATTGAGATTAATGAATTCAAAATGACATTAAAGTCACTCGAACATAACGCCACTGTTAGTGCTGTTTGCCAAGGCTTTATTGGGGCAGGCATTGCGGGTGAAGCTTTACTGATTTTTAACGACGCCAGCTTTTCTGATATTGCCAAACTTTTAAATTATCCGGGTAACTTAGATCAACACGAAGAATTAGAAATGTTAATGGATGTAGCCAACGTACTTAACGGTGCCTGCATACAAGGAATTGGTGGCCAACTGGACATCGACTTTAGCCAAAGTCACCCAATGGTACTTGGGCAGCACTGCTCTATAGCCGATTTATTGTCGCCAAAGAAAAACACATGGCAACGTACTATGGCCATTGAAATCAATTACACCATTGAAGACCACAATATTAATTGCGATTTATTGCTGTTATTCACTGAAGACAGCGTACTTCACATGAACCGTTTAATCAGCTTCTTGTTGGATGATTAAAATGAGTAATAACGATAATGACATGACTGAATTCCACTGGTTTATGGATATACTTCAAACCATAGATGCCGGCTTAGTTGTGCTAGATAGAGACTACAACATAAAGCTGTGGAACGGTTTCATGGAAAACCATAGTGGCATTCGTCCTGACCAAGCAAAGGGAAATAACTTATTTGAGTTATTTAAAGAAATAGATAAAGAATGGTTTAAAAAGAAAGCAGAGTCTGTTTTTTTACTCAATACAAGGGCTTTTACGATTAGTGAGCAACGCCCTTATTTATTTAAATTTAAAAACAATCACCCTATTACTGGCCGTGCAGAGTTTATGTACCAAAATTCAACCATGATCCCTTTAAATAATATCGAAGGTGCAACGGAACATATTTGCTTAATTATTTATGATGTAACCGCTGCTGCCATGCATAAAAACGACCTAGCTAATAAATAGTTAAGACGCTTTAGAGTACTCCAATTTCAGGGTCGATATTGGCAACGCTTTGTTGGAGTTTTTCCCCAAGTTTTACGTTTTTATTCATTTCTTCTAGTAATCGTTCAATATGCTGTTCAAGTACCGTCAGCTCTTGAACTAAGCTGCTGTGCAATGATTCAAAGTCATCCCCTTGAGATAAATTTTGAGCTTTACTCAAAAGTTTACGCACATACGCTAACTGCTGACTAAACACAGCATTAGCTTTATGAGCATTACGCTCTACGATAATCGATTGCTTGTACAAGGCATCCAATTTCGCAGGCGATATTGTGCCCAACGGGGCGTCATCTTCTATTTGTTCAGATACTTTTTTGTATTGTTTATCTAAGAAATAAAACGCCGTCATACAAATTGCATAGCTGAGCAGCCAAGCAAACCAGTTTACTGAACCGTTTTCTAACATGGCAGGCCACTGATGAACGATGCCTAATAACGTGCCTAGGATTAAACTCATTTTAATCATCATCGCCATAACAAATCTCTCCTTAGTTTGCCTTGATCACATTAAAACAGCGGTAAACTAAATAAACCGAAATTGAATAAAATAATACTGCCCCACACACAAACCACTTGTGCCAGACTAAAAAACACAGCAGCACTTGCAATATCTTTTGCTGCACCGGATAAGTCATGGCGCTCACTGCCAATACGATCAACTACATATTCAATTGAAGTATTCAGCAACTCAGTAATCACAACAATGAACAGTGTGATCAGCATAATGGCAAACTGGGTAATACTTTGGGCAATGCAAAACGCAATCGGCGCTAGAATCAATGCGAGTATGAACTCCTGGCGAACAGCTGCCTCAGTTTTCCAGGCACGTTTTACCCCTTTGAACGAATAACCCGTTGCATTAAAAATACGTAAAAAACCAGTCGCTGTGAATTTCTTTTGTTCCATAATAACTCTGACAATCTATCTTAAAATAGCGCACACACTAACCTGAGAACCCTTGTATGACAAGCCTTTAGAGAATTAGAGTGCGATTTTCATGGCTGGCTCACAGATTCGATAACGCCCTTGAGGCAGGAATTGATAAACAGCAACAAGCCGAAAATAAACACAGAAATATAACGGTATAAAATCTATGTCACTTATGCTCTTGACCTAAACATCCAAACCCGTAAAGCTATATGTAAATTAACAATGAAAAACAATTATGTTAGCCAGTAACAACCTTTTAAAGAAATTAAGCTCTACTCTATTGAGCTTATGTCTTCTCATCTGTTCGCTATTCATAAGCTGGGTACTACTGGCTAAAGCAAACTTCGCCTACCCCGCTCTACATTCACTCATGAGCATTGATCAACATATCAATAAATATGGCCCACAAAACCGCTATAAAGATGACTTTGAGCTCACAGACAAACAAGAACAAACTCGCTTATTTAGTGAAATTGTTAATGCCATACATAACAATGGCACAGGATTAGATAGCATCACCTACCATACCCCTAAGGGCGAGCCTATAAATCGATTACTACGACCAGCAGAAGTGATACATTTAAAAGATGTGGCACACCTAATAAATTATTTTTATTTGGTTTCGATCATTACACTTATTATTACTTGTTTCTTAATCGCAGGTTTTAAATATAAAAACATCACATTACCTACCCTTAAACAACAAGCTCTAGGTATCTTAATTTTTAGCGCAATCAGCTTTGCTGCTATTCTAATAATTGGTCCTGTAAAAGTTTTTTACGCTCTACACGTATGGATCTTCCCTGATAACCATCAATGGTTTTTTTACTACCAAGAATCCTTAATGACAGTACTCATGAAAGCACCGGATTTATTTGGTGCCATAAGCGGATTAATCGCAGTACTAGGGATTATTATTTATCTTGCGTTAAATCGTTTAATTTTGGTTATTCCTTCAAAAAAATAGTGTGCAAAAAAATGGGCCTTTGGCCCATTTTTTTGTTTTTAAAATTTTAACGCTCAAGCATAGCAACCACGCCTTGGCCACCTGCTGCGCAAATTGAAATTAAGCCTTTACCTGAGCCTTTTTCAGATAACAATTTAGCTAGGTTGCCAACGATACGCCCGCCAGTGGCTGCAAACGGGTGGCCTGTTGCTAATGAGCTACCGTTTACATTCAACTTAGCAAAATCAATTTCACCTAAAACACGCTCTAGGCCTAAACGCTCTTTACAGAATGAGTCTGTATTCCATGCTTTAAGTGTCGCTAATACTTGCGCTGCAAATGCTTCGTGTATTTCATAAAAATCAAAATCCTGCAGTGACATATTATTACGCGCTAACATTTTAGGTACCGCATAGGCAGGTGCTAGTAATAACTCTTCTTTGTAATCGCTGTCTTTACCAATAAAGTCAACCGCACTGGTTTCGTAATCTGTAATATAGGCAAGGATCGGTAAACCACGCTCTTTTGCCCATTCTTCGCTGGCTAATAATACAGCGGATGCACCATCTGTTAATGCAGAACTGTTACCGGCTGATAATGTGCCACCGTTTTTATCAAACGCTGGGCCTAGGCTGGCAAGTTTTTCAAGCTTTGTGCTTGGACGTAACAGGTTATCAATTTCTAAACCGTTAAAAGGCGTAACCAAGTCATTCATAAATCCAGATTCATAGGCTTTATGCAAATTTTGATGACTGTCGAATGCTAACTGGTCTTGTTCATTACGAGGAATTTGCCAGCGCTTTGCCGTCAGCTCTGTATGACCACCCATACTCAGACCCGTTCTTGGTTCACCATTACGCGGTAAATTGGGCGCTAAGAAGCTTGGACGAAACGACGCTAGAATTTTCAAGCGCTCGCCCGCTGTTTTTGCCTTATTTAATTTCATCAGCATTGCTTGAAATTTATCACTTATGGCAATTGGCGCGTCAGATGTGGTATCAACACCACCGGCAATACCACTTTCAATCTGACCTAGTGCAATTTTACTTGCGACACTAAAAACAGCTTGTAAGCCTGTGCCACAGGCTTGCTGCATATCAGTACAGGGGGTTGATGCCAACAAAGAAGTATCTAATACTGCTTCGCGCACCAGATTAAAGTCACGGCTATGTTTCATAACAGCACCTGCGACTACTTCACCCACTGCTTCGCCTTTTAAACCGGTCTTTTCGACTAATCCAGAAATAGCGGCTGCTAGCATGGTTTGATTCGACACTCCAAAATATGCGGTGTTTGATTTAGCAAAAGGAATTCGATTTGCGGCCACAATGGCAACAGGGCGTGGAAAAGCCATGGTAATCTCCAATATAAAATAATAGATTTAGACAACTGGCCATTTTAATGACCAAGGTTCAATCCAGTTTTGAGTCACAAGAAGCGACTCTAGGTTCTCTTTTTCAAATAAAACTGAAGGTTCAGGTAACTTTTGAAATCTATGCACTTCACCATCATATTCAAAGCCCAATACATAACTGTGTAAATATAAGCGATCAGCACTATTACCACCATATAAACCATCACCTTCCATAGGTGAACCAAGTGATTTAAGTGCCACACGTAACTGGTGTGTTTTACCTGTCTTTGGTTTAAGCAAACACAACCGATAACCAGGTTTTAAACTGGCAGATAAAAATTGAGTAACCGCCGGATTATCATGGGTTTTAAGCAACTTAAACGCACCGCGGCGCGCTTGCGTCATATCCCCTTTGATTAACCCCTGCTTCTTTTTCATGTTTGATGAACAAACCGCCAAATAAAATTTTTCGACCAAACGCTGTGCGAACAATTCGCTTAGCTGCTGGCAGCTTTCTTTAGATTTGGCGACAAGCAGTAAACCTGATGTTAATTTATCTAGGCGGTGCACAGGCCATAGTTTTATCTGTGTTTGCTTTTCTAGCTGCACAATAAATCCTGGCTCGCCATCTTCACTATGAAAATTCATTCCGGCAGGCTTAAGGGCCACTAGCCAATCTTGGTGTTCAAATACGATTTGTAACAACACATTCATCCCATTAAGGTTTATTACGCGAAGTGTACAACCATAAAAAAACCGCGACTAGCGCGGTTTTAATAAACACTGCCACTCTTATAGAGTTTCAGCGGGTGATGTTTCGCCATGCTTTGCTTGATGTTTAGCAATAATACGCTCTGGTTTTAATACAAAACGCGATAGTGCTGGCAATAACAATAGCGCACCAAACATATTCCACAAGAACATGAAGGTTAACAAGATACCCATGTCAGCTTGGAACTTAATTGGTGACCAAATCCAAGTACCCACACCAATTGCCAGTGTTAAACCAGTAAAGCTTACCGCTTTACCTGTGGTTTTAAGGGTTTGGAAAAATGCTTCATGTAGGTTTTTGCCTTCAATTAACAAAGCCTCTAAACGACTGTAGATATAAATACCGTAGTCCACACCAATACCCACACCTAATGCAATTACAGGTAATGTAGCTACTTTCACACCAATACCCATTTGAGCCATTAGCGCCTGGCACAAGATTGAGGTCAACGCTAAAGGTGTAATGATACAAATGATGGCTCGAATCGAGCGGAATGTAATAAAGCACAACACAGATACAACAATGTATACAAATATCAGCATCAAAGTTTGAGCTTCAGCAATCACCTGGTTGGTTGCGGCTTCAACACCCGCATTACCTGATGCCAGCTTGAATTGAACGGCTTCGTTTCCTTCATACTTTTTAGCAAACTCAGCTGCGGTATTCACCGCACGCTCTAGGGTTTCGGCTTTGTGATCATTCAAGAAGATGATAACCGGCACCATTGAGCAATCTTGGTTTAGCATGCCACTTGGTGCGCGCTGAATACTTGAGTTCAAAATATTCTGGTTACGTGATAGAGCAGACCACTTGAGGCTACCTTCATTCATACCTTTTGATACAAGCTTAGATACAGATACAACAGATACAGCAGATTGCACCCCTTTTACATTTTCCATTGTCCACATTAAGCGATCGATAGCATCAAGTGCTTCGTAACTTGCACATTGCTCACGAGGTGTTTCAGCCATCAACACAAGTACATCCGAGCTTGTTGAGTAATTATCAACAACAAATGCATTATCTTTGTTATAGCGACTATCTTGACGCAGTTCTGGAGCACCTTTATCTAAGTCACCAATTTTTAAGTTTTGACTACCTATAACACCACCAATAGCTAATACAATAGCAACTACAATGGCAGTACTGGCTACTTTTTTGTGGGTGAAATTAGCAACAAACTTCCAAAGTTTTGGCTCAGACTGCTCAGCTTTTTGAGCATGATTAATACCTGAACGACTAATACCAACATAGGACATTAACAATGGCAGTAATAATAGATTAGTAACAATTATTACAGCCACACCAATAGAAGCAGCAATGGCTAGTTCTTTGATTACAGTAATATCAATAAACAACAGGGTTAAGAAACCAATAGCATCAGACAACAATGCAAGCATTCCCGGCACATACAAACCACGGAACGCTAAACGTGCCGCCATTTCTCTTGAAGCACCTTTACCCGCTTCAATCGCGATACCGTTTATGATTTGCACGCCATGGCTTATGCCAATGGCAAATACTAAGAATGGAACCAGCATAGAATATGGGTCAATGCCAAAACCAATTAAGTTTAATAAACCTAATTGCCATACAACTGCGATAGTCGAACACACAACCGGAATCAACGTGCCCTTAATACAGCGGGAGTACATATAAAGTAAAATCGAAGTAATAAAAATGGCACCAAGGAAAAATAAACCAACGTTTAAAGCACCCGCCATTAAGTCAGCCATCTTCTTGGGAAAGCCAATAATATGAATTGAAATATCTTCGCTAGAAAACTTGTCGCGGATTTTTTCTTCTAAAGTATTGGCAAGCTCTTTAGGGTTTAGCGGAGCACCGGTTTCTGGGTCCGTTTCATATAACGGCACATCAATCATGGTCGAAGTAAAATCGTTAGAAACTAAGCGACCCACTTGGCCTGAACGTAAAATATTTTCACGCAACTGGTTAATGCTTTCTTCACTGCCATCATAAGTGGCAGGAATAACCGGACCACCTTGGAAGCCTTGTTCGGTAACTTCTGTCCAGCGAACATTGGGTGTCCACATAGATTTAAGTTTAGAACGGTCAGCCCCTTTAATGTAGAACACTTCATCATTAATTTGACGTAAGGTTTCCATATATTTGGCATTAAAAATATCACCTGACTTGTTTGCCACGACGATCTTAATATTATTTAAACCACTACTTAAGTCATTTGCATGACGCATATGGTTTTCAATGTATTGATGTTTTAGGGGGATATATTTTTCAGAGCGTGAATCCAAACCCACCTTCGAGGCACTGTAGGCTAAAAACGCTGTAAGCAATAACAATACAATTAAAAACAACCCTCTACGGGCAAATAGCAACCTTTCAAGAAAAGGCTCTGCGTTAGGTGTAAGAATGTAATGTTCCGGCTCAGAATTCGGCATATTTTCTTTATTCATTATTAATTACCCTTCGATGCTCTTTATCTCTACCGATAGGCGTTCACCGGTTTTATCTAAAATTTCAACACCGTTTTCTCCTACCATCACAAAATCGCCTGAACGAGTTTCGATAATCGAAGAGGCACTACTGCGTCCTGTTCTAGTTTGGCTTTCCCACTTACGACCAGAGTCAATACCTTTAAGGAAAACACCACCATTACCAACAATATAAGCAATTCGCCCTAAATGGTCTGTTGCTCCCATTAACGTTTGTTGTGTGTGGGTATCCTCTAAGCGCCAGCTCAAACCGAAATTATCTGATCTTGCCAAGTTGCCGCGTAAACCAAAAGCCAGTTGCACATCATTCGAAAGATTCATAACACCAAAGAACGAACCATCATAAGGGCTCAGCATTTGCTTCCAAGTTTCACCACCATCTTGAGTACGCAACATCAAACCAGCTTCACCAACCATCATTAAACGTTGATCATCAATTTTTGTAATGCTGTTCAAGTGAAAGCGATCTGGGTTCTCAACATGAGTCCCCCATGCTAACCAACTATTACCACCATCAACGGTTTTAAACATCATGCCGTAAGCGCCAATTACAAAACCTTCTTTTACATTTTTAAACCAAACGTCCAACAAAGGTTTTGTTGATTTATCTTCAAAATCGATTTGAGCATCTTCTAATGCATAAGTTGCATTTTCTAAATTTTCTTCGGCTAACGAAATTCGAGCATCACTGCCAAGTACCATGGCTTTACTCAGTTCACTTTCATAAAGCTCTTTCGTCTGTTTGGCAGAGTTCAGAACCATTTCGTTCGCTCTAAAACCATCAAATTGTTTAACCCAAGTCATGCCACCATCTTGAGTATTCAATACAACTGCATCATGGCCAACCGCCCAACCAGTATTTTCGTTCACAAAATAAATAGCCGTTAATGTTGTGATAACTGGGGTTTTGGCTTGACGCCAAGTACGACCTTCATCGTCGCTAAAAATAATATGGCCACGCTCACCAACAGCTACAAGACGCTCACCTGCATGGCTCACATCTAACAACAGTGATTTATGTGCTTTCAACGTACTCATAGCCGGCGTATCTAAAGGGTCTTGCCATTGTGCATGAGCCGTTGTTGCAATTAATCCTACCACCGAGGCTAAGATACTAGCGGATATATATCGGCCAGCAGATCTCAGCACGGCGTGCACTGAAAACAGTGTACGCATCAGTCAATCTCCAATCTAAAAATATAAAGAATAAATAAATGTTAGTTTAAGCACAGCTAAGAAAA
Organism: Bermanella sp.; assembly: GCA_049115935.1. GTDB lineage: Bacteria > Pseudomonadota > Gammaproteobacteria > Pseudomonadales > Oceanobacteraceae > Bermanella. Next base: position 11,499 of record JAGDZK010000075.1, read on the forward strand.
TAAGCTGTGCTCAAGAAATATTAACGTCCGCGACGACGAAGCTCTTGCGGAGTGAAATAACGACTACCTGGAGACACCTGACTAAAGTCAATGGTACTGCGTTCTTCGTTATCCATACCTTGTACGTGGTAGCGACGGGCTTGTACGTCATGAAAGACGTCCATTGCTGTCCATGTGCCAGGTAGTTCATAGAAGTTTTTGAGATAAGCCATGCTCACGCGCCATAATTCACCACGCTCGTCATACTGATCAATAACCGCAGCGCCCCATGTATCTTCATCGATATAGAATCGGCGTTTATGATAAATATGGCGCTGGCCCGGTTTCAAAGTTGCTTCAACAACCCAAACACGGTGCTTTTCATAACGGGTGTATTCAGGATTTAAGTGACCTGGTTTTAGTAAAGACTCGTATTTCACGTCAGGAGAACCTACGCGATAACTGTTGTATGGAATAAAAACTTCTTGTTTACCCACTAACTTCCAGTTGTAACGATCAGGGGAGCCGTTAAACATATCAGTTTCATCAATGGTACGTAGGCCATCGGCTGCTGCCACTGGTGTGTCATAAGCTAAGTTAGGTGCCTTACGAACACGGCGTTGACCGGCGTTATAACCCCAGGCGCGACGAGGTTCTGTTACTTGGTTCATGGTTTCATGAGCCAATACAGCACCACCGGCTAAACGTGCTGGTGCTTTTGTAAATGAGAGGTAATAAATCAGTACGTTGTCTAATTCAGCAGGGGTAATTCCACGATGATAGAAATTGTAGTCAACTTCCGCCTGAGTTGTAATTAGACTATATGTACCATCTTGCTGAACGGCTACTTCTGATGCACGGCGTACGGCGTACTCACCACGCCAGCGTGTATTATGATTCCAAATAATTTCTAAACCACTTGATGGAATAGGAAATGGCGTACCGCCAATGGCGTTCTCAATACCGTTACCACCTTCAACTAATTTTGCCTTGGTAGCATTTTTATACGTATTGTCATAAACCCATTGAGGCGCTGCCGCTGTACGACGAGACTCGTAAATAGGCATTTTAAAAGAATTCGGGTAGGTTTTAAGTAATGCTTTTTGGCCATCGGTTAAGAATTTTTCATACTTAGCCATATTTTGCGCAGTGACTTCAAACATCGGCTGATCACTAGGGAACGGGTCAACGTGATGCTGCCCTGCTTGTTTGTAACCTGCGGGCGGAAATTGAATACCGCCGCGCCATTCAGGGATAGAACCATCAGCATTACCTGCACGCTCGCCACCCAACGGTGTAAGAGTCGTACGCAGTTTATCTGCTTCTTTTTGACTTACCTGAGCCTGGGACGCAGCGGATAAGCCACACGCCAACACAAAGGTGGATAAAAGTAGACCTGATTTCTTCATTTTTTATTATTCCCCCAGCCAAGATCAAGGAGTCTAGGCTGTTGCTGGATAACCAGTACAGGAGTACCAGTTAGAGTCTTTTATTTTTGTTATTAGCCAAGCATATAAAATAAACCAGTGACGTACAACCGAATACGCCACTGGTTTTGTAAATTTGTACCCAGTTCCTAGCTTACTAGAGATTTCGTCACAACTTCATAGACATCTTTCGACAAATTACTGCGTGCTGCGATTTTTTCTAAGGCCTGCTTCATTAAAAGGCCATTTGGTTGCGCAATACGCTTCCATTTAGTTAATGGGCCCGTTAATCGAGAGGCGATTTGTGGGTTTAATGCATCCAACTCAATAATCCGATCTGCAAGCCAGTTGTAACCTGCACCGTCCGCACCATGAAAATGCCTTAGGTTTTGAGCAGCAAACACACTCACCACCGCACGTACCTTATTTGGGTTCTTAATATCGAACGCATCATGACTTAAAAGTTCATTAACCGATGTAACACCTTCGGTATGGTCACTCGAAGCCTGTAACGAAAGCCACATATTCACAACCAATACGTCATGTTGCCACTGCTCATAAAAACGTTGCAGAGCTGTTTGTGCCAAGCTTTGGTGGTGACTATTCACTAATGCGCCCAAAGCTGAAAACTGATCCGTCATGTTATTGGCTTGATCAAACTGCTGCTGAGCGACTACCGAATAATCATGGCTATGTGTTTGCGTCATGTATTGCAGACATAGATTTTTTAATGTGCGCTTAGCAATCGCTTCCGGCGAGGGTTCATACTCAGTGATATCAACACATTGCTCATAGACTCGATTAAACGACTCATGTAAACGATCTGCCAAAGTTTGCTTCACAAAACTTCTGGCTGTATATAAAGCATGGACTTGCGCCTGATCTTGTTGCTCAATCAAATATGCCAAACTTGGCAGGCTTAGCATTTGAGCCTGCATCGCAAGATCGCCCATCAAGGTGGTTAAAAGTGATTGATAAACATTAAATAAACCTTCATCCAAAACCAACTCTCGACCTGCCAGTACATCTTGCGACAAGCTTAAGATCACATTAGTTGCAAGTGTCTGACCTGCATCCCACTGATTAAACCCGTCACTATCATTAGCCATTAAAAATTGAAGCTGATCAGCATCATACGCATAACGCACTCGAACAGGCGCGCTAAAACCACGCAGTAAAGACGGAACTGGTTTTGTATCTATATCTTTAAATACAAATGTTTCATCAAACTCTGTGACATTAACCACACCGGTTTCACTATTGACTTTTGGGTTATCACAAACAAGTGGGTAATCGTTACCTTTATCGTTCAGTAAACCTAACGCAAATGGAATATGATAAGGTTTTTTCTCTTTAGTTTCGGGAGTTTCGCGACATGATTGTTTAATGGTTAAAGCATATGATTTTGATTGTTCGTCATAACTATCTGTCACAAAAATATCTGGCGTACCTGCTTGGTGATACCAATTTCTAAACTGAGTTAAATCTTTACCACTGGCATCTTCCATCGCTTTAACAAAGTGCTCAGTGGTAACGGCTTGACCATCATGACGTTCAAAATAAAGATCGGAGCCTTTTCTGAAGTCTTGTGCACCTAAAATATTGTGGATCATCCGCACGACTTCTGCGCCTTTCTCATAAATCGTCAAGGTATAGAAGTTTGAAATTTCAATAAACGATGCCGGTAAAATAGGATGGGACATTGGGCCTGCGTCTTCAGCAAACTGAGCCGTGCGCAGTAAAGACACATCCTCTATACGTTTAACCGTACGCGAGCCAATATCGGCTGAATATTCTGAGTCACGGAAAACCGTAAAGCCTTCTTTTAAACTTAATTGAAACCAGTCACGACACGTCACACGATTGCCAGACCAGTTATGAAAATATTCATGGGCGACAATCGACTCGATACGTTGAAATGTTGCATCTGTCGCTGTTTTTGGATTGGCTAACACACAGGAAGAGTTAAAAATATTTAAACTTTTATTTTCCATAGCTCCCATATTAAATGCATCAACCGCCACTATATTAAAGATATTTAGATCATATTCGCGACCATAAACATCCTCATCCCATTTCATTGAGCGCTTTAACGCACCCATGGCAAAATCGCACTTATCAATATTTTGTGGCTCGACAAAAATGCGTAAAGTTACATCCACACCTGACATAGTTGTGAACGTATCTTCAATATGCTTAAGATCACCAGCCACCAACGCAAATAAATAACACGGTTTTTTATGTGGATCTTGCCATGTGGTACTATGACGGCCACCGTCAAGATCTTGCGCGTCAATTAAGTTACCGTTGGAAAGTAATACTGGATAGGATTTTTTATCCGCTGTAATGCGCACTTCGTACACACTCATTACATCAGGGCGATCTAAAAAGTATGTGATACGACGAAAACCTTCTGCTTCACATTGCGTGCAAAACATGCCCGAAGATTTATATAAACCTTCAAGGGCGGTATTTTCCTGTGGCTTAATTTTGGTTTGGATTGATAAGGTAAATTCAGCAGGCACAACACGGGTATCAATGGATAAGCTTTCATCTGCTAGATCGTAATGTTCTGCTGATATTACCTCATCATTTATTGATACGGATAGTAATTCTAAATCTTGGCCATTTAAAAATAAGTTTGCCGTATCAAAGCCAGAATTTCGACGCATTTTTAAAGATGACGTTACCAAAGTATGGTCATCGTACAAATCAAAATTCAAATATGTAGATTCAATATTGAATGCGGGAGCTTGGTAGTCTTTTAAATATATGGCTTTAGGTTCTGCGTTTTTCATGGGTTTTCCTTAATCCGCCATTAGCATTCGATTGAAACTAAGTACGACGTATATTTACGTAAATTAATGACGCCTGTATCCAAAATTAAATACTGTCCTTTAATTCCCATTAGCATGCCTTGTGCTACTGGATCTTTATCTAAATTAAAACTACTGACTTTTGTTGGATACTGTATAACAGGATATTTAAATGCCTGTGGCTCACCATCATAAATAAGCTGAACTGCTTGCAGCCCATAATGACCTTGTAACTCTTCAATTTCTTCGTGGCATATTTCAAACAATTCATCGCGCTTAGCTGCCAAATCTAAATCTTGAGCATCTTGCTTAAGTAGCGTTCGCCAATTTGTTTTATCTGCCACATGCTGCTTAAAAATAACTTCAAGCAGTCCAGATAATTGTCGTGTGGCTACACGTGCGATTGGCATGGCCTGCATGGCACCTTGGTCTAACCAACGTGTTGGTATTTGACTGTGGCGAGTGATACCCACTTTGATGCCTGATGAGTTTGCAAGATAAACAATATGATCTTGCATACAAAACTCTTCACCCCATTTGGGCTCTCGACACGTGCCTTTATCATAATGACACTTTTCCGGGCTCATAATACAGGTATCGCATTGCGCTAAACGACTAAAACAAGGGTAACAATAACCTTGAGCAAAACTTTTTTTGCTTTGTCGGCCACATGCTTGGCAATGAATATCCCCTAAGTACTCTATACGTATCGGCTGACCGAGCTTTTCATTTAGAGAAATTAGTTGATCGTCTAAGCGTATATGATACTGAGCATCTTCGGTCTCAGCCGATATACCCATTTTTTTAAGGTGACCTTGGTACTTCATAAAAATCGTTACTCAGTTTTATTCTTATTATTCGATAATCTTAATAGGCTGTGTGTCGTCACCATCTAACGGTTTTTTCTTACGCTTGTTCGTCATATCCACATAACCCACACGTTCTGTTTCAGGGATATTATGTAAGTGTTCATATCGAATTAATGCTTCAAGACTATGCTCTTTTTGTTCAGGGGTAACACTGCGACCATCACCCCAGCGGCCAAGTTCTAGGGCTTCTTTCATGTTGTTGTAAATCGCAGGCGTCATAGACGCAATTAAATCTTCAATATTCATAGATTCTCTTTTTTAACAAACAAATAAAATGGGAGAAATAAAAACGCACCACAAATAAGGCCGCTAATGTGAGCCGTATTTGCCATATTTCCAAGGCCAACCCATGCAAAAACCGGAGTAAGACCCAGTACAATCCAACCGATGGCTAAATAAAATAACCCCTTGGGTATATGAAGTGGGCGATAAAAAAGTTGATAAATAAATGCAAAACCAATCAAGCCATATACAACACCTGAGAGCCCACCAAACAAGGGCCCAGACACCCATAACTGGCTATAGTTGCTCACTAAGGCAAGCATAATAATTAACGATATATAGCCAATAACAGATAATTTACGCTCTAAAATCGACCCTAAATACCAAAAAGACAGACTGTTAAAAATTAAGTGCTCTATCCCAAAATGTAAAAAGATAGGACTAATGCTGTGCCACATACTTTGCATACCAGAATATGGAATCCAACTTCTTGGATAATACTGAATTTGTGCAATAAAGAATAAATCTAAGAACTGCTCACCTAGCTGAGTAATCATCGCCACAACTAAACTCAACCCAATGAGAGTTGTTGTAATGGGTAACTGTTTTAGGTTTTCAAATGATAACGTATGTTGCTTCTGTTGTTGCTGAGCATGCTTATAAGATTCATATGCTTTTTTAACGGGCTCAATGACGTGGGCATCCTCAAGCCAAAGCTCACTTACACCATTGGCTTGTTTGATTTCATAAACAATCCCCTGCTGAGCCAGCTCTTTAAGTAAGGGCTCAATTGGATAGCGTTCATCACAGTGACAAGCAAACAGCATAAAAGTTAATCTTCTTTTCTTTCAACACGGGTCCAGCAAAACTTATCCGGATCCAGTCGCGTTTCATCGTCCATACGGTAAGCCACTAATCGCCCATATTTAACGGCACTGTAATCAATACACGCTATATTATGCGTGATTGGCCCTGGAATACCTTTCATCCAGTAATGACCAATAAATAGTGGCTTTTCATTTGGGCCATAATACAAAAGCTCTTTTCTATCGGCTTTGGTAATGGCTTTTTCGGCAATATCTTGCGGCAATGGATCTGGCTGGAACACAATTTCGTCATAGACTTCAGGTTCTTTTTCCCAGAATTTTGTACGGAAAAAATGACGCACAAAGCCATCTTTTGCTGTAATGCTGCGACCACCTGGCAATTTAAGCGCAGTACCACGTGTTAGGCGATCCACCAGCTGCCCTTCAAAGGACTCCCGATTCATGGATGCGTGTAAAAACTCCTCATCCATGTAATTACGATTATAACGCCCTTTCATTTGCGCTATGAGTTGATGGTCCCAACAGGCATGCACGGCTCTAAAGTGTTCAAACTCTTGATACAGCGGCAAGGTTAAAAACCATGATAAATAATCTCGCCATTCTTGAGGGTACGGCTCGAACTGGCGCATGGTTTCTTCAACAATAAATGCATTACGAGATGTATGTTCACGTAAGAACGGATGTTCACTGCCTGGACGGGACGGTGTACAAAACGCTAATACGTTGTACTCATGGTTACCCATAATCAGGTGTGCATGACCATTATCAACCATGTCGCGCACCACATTCAGCGCAAGACGAATATTAGGGCCTCGATCAACAATATCACCAATAAAGACCACTTTTCGGCCCTTTGGATGTTGGTATACGCCATTGACCTTGCGGTAGCTCATTTGCTCTAGCAAATGACATAACGTCATTCCGCAGCCATGAACATCTCCGATCAGATCATAGCCTTGCACCGCCGCCATATTAGGCTTCCCCGTACTGGGTGGCCCAGCCTAGTTTGGTACGACACGTTTCATAGAAATCATGGTCAATTGGATGAATCAAGCGCGCTTTATGGGCCATTTTACGAATGGTCACAGTATCACCTGGCGCACCGGTGATATGCACTTGCCCGTCACAACTGATTTGCGGGTACACATCAATATCTTCACTTATGGTGATTTTAACTTCGCTATTGGCATCAATTACGATCGGCCGAGAGCTCAAGGTATGGGGGAACATAGGCACTAAAGCAACAGCATCAAGTTTAGGGTGCATAATTGGGCCACCACCACTTAAAGAGTAGGCTGTTGAGCCTGTAGGAGTGCTAACAATCATGCCATCACTGCGCTGGTGATAGACAAACTGCCCCTCAATCGCCAAATCAAAGGCGATCATTCTTGCAGACTTGCCAGGGTGTAAAATCACATCATTAAGGGCTTCACCATAACCAATTGGCTCACCGTTACGCTTAACTTCAGCTTCTAGCATGAAGCGGCGTTCAGTGATGTATTTACCTTCAAGCACTTCACGGACTTTTTCTTCTAAATTATCAGGGTTAATATCCGTTAAGAAGCCCAAGCGACCACGGTTCACCCCTAAAATAGGCACATTGGATTTAACCAACGCACGAGCTGCACCTAATAAGCTGCCATCACCGCCCACTACAATCACCAAGTCACAAATTTCACCCATCATTTTAGGGCTACACACCTGTAAACCATGGCCCATCATCACTGAGGCTATTTGCTCTTCGAGAATGATATTGATACCTTCATCCGCTAAGAAACGGCGCAAACGCTTAATGGTTTCAATTACCTTTGCGCTATTTAGTCGGCCGATGATGCCAATATTACGAAATTCATCCATTTGAATACCAAAACCTTACTTGAATATGAGCTGTTTATACCACAAACCCGCTTGAATTTGGACTGTCGACTTTGCTGAAAAATTACAAAAATCCCTCTGTTCGACACCTAGCATGGTGTTTATTTAGCGAACCCATGGCATTTCTTGAACGCGCACCCGCCCTAACCATAGAGCCTAGTCACAACTTGCTGGATTGGCTGTCTGAATTAGATCAAAATCCTGAGCCTCTAGAGTCCTATCTTGATAACCATAATCGCGTTTTGCTGGGCAGTTATTTTGAATGCCTTTGGCAGTTCTTTTTTAAGTACAATCCACAGTGGCAACTGCTTGGCCATCACATACAAGTTATTGATGCGAAACAAACACTGGGGGAATTGGATATTATTGCGCAGCACCTTCCTGAAAAGTGCCATTACCACATAGAACTCGCTGTAAAGTTTTACCTTAAGCATCCTGATAAACAGGGCGATGAATTACAAGACTGGCTAGGGCCACAAAGTCATGACCGGTTAGATTTAAAGCTCAATAAACTTCAAGAAAAGCAATTGCCTTTTTTATATCATCAAGCCACTCAAAATCAGTTGAAAGAAAACGACTTACCCAATAACCCAGAGCAAAGACTGGTGATGAAAGGTTATTTATTTGAACCATGGCCTGACACACCAAGCTGTTTTCATCAGGATATTAATCCGAATGTATTAAGGGCTTACTGGCTTCACCAGCAGCAAGTTGAAGCATTACTACAAGGGCAAACAAGTCACACACAAACAATACGATGGGCACTACTACCAAAGTCTTATTGGCTCGGCCCTTATCAACATCATTTAAACAGCCCAGTTGACGTGCATTCATCTGATGACATAAAAACAATCATCTCTGAGCATTTTACAACCTCAGAATATCCCTTTGCACTTATGCTTATCGCATTAGAAGATATGGATGGCATTCAAATAGAAAGCATGCGCTATCTAGTGGTTCATGACCATTGGCCCACCAAAATTAAAGGGGTTAAAAAGTAATACTCGGGCGAAGAACAAAGGCGGTATTGGATTCTTCCAAACTAAGAGGCCCTGAGTATTTCTCTTTAGTCTCTCGAACAAAACCAATGCCTAAAGAGATAACCCAGCCGAGATCAGTTAACGGAATTTTTTTATCCAGTATAATTTGCTGGCCTATGGTTTTCCCGGTTCGCTGACTAACACGGTATTTAAATTCGAGGCCGCCATTTTTAATCCATGAAAAAATGTCACCCTGCTCTTCAACGCGCTCGCGTTTCACAGCCACATAATATTCATCAGTCACATACGGGTTATCGTGAATTTTTGTGCCGACTCTAAAGGACCAACTCAAAAGCCGCCCTTGAGTAATACGGTCGCCTTTTATTTTCCATTCAAACTCCCCCCAACGGTCTTGCACCAATTTATTTTTGCGAATATGCAAATGACCATAACTAGCAAGGTAACCCATAAACCCCTTGCTTTGAGAATCTACCTCGTTTGACGAGTTTTTTGCACGGTACTTAACCATATTGCCCAAAAATACAGACAAGGCATAAGGCTCTTCAAAACCGGCTGTTGCTACTTCAACTAAGTTAAGTTTTTGGGTGACCTTCATATCATCATAAATATCTTCAGCCTCATCACTTTTAAGAATGACGCCAAGGGCAGGCATAGGATTCAAGCTGGCCTCTAACAAGAAAAAACGAGGTAAATAGGAGCTGAAGAATAAATCAGAATACACTTGCGCTTCAGTGCGCTCACCTAATTCAGGAATGGGGGATTCATCTAACGTTTGATAATAAGCAACATTACTGTAGTAGGGATCAATCTCATATTCCCACTCGCCAGCATAACCAAGCAAACCCCAATATAGTAACAAGACCCCAATGCAAAACTTCATTCACTCCCCGTAGTGACCAATTCAGCTGATCACTACAAAAGTGTAGAACGAGTTCAGTCATACGTGGGAAATTTAAGTCTATTTTTCACCAAAAAAACCAACACTACCGCCAAACCACATAAACCACCAATCAGGTGCGCATCCACATAGACAAAGCCGCCAATGGCCTCCCCCAAGCCATTATCTTGATAATAGATACTCTGCTCCCAAAATAACTTGGCGATCACAAGCCCAACCAATGCATAACGGCGCCACATAGTAAGGCTTTGGCTAAAATAAGCGGCCACAACAAACAACCCATGTAATACCCCAGACGCACCAACATAATAATAAGTCATGCCGTCAATAACGATATAAATAGAAATCAGCACACTGCATGCAACATAAAAGAGCGCCCATAACCACACGCGCCCCGCAGGGTTAATCAGAGAAATCAAAAACAAACCAGCAGAATTAAGCAAGCCATGGGTCCAGCCCAAATGCACGATATGTGCACTGACTAAACGCCACCATTGCCCATGTTCAACAGCGCCTTCATCAAAACGAAGCCACGACTTTAGCCAAGGGTTAAGTGCCACTAGCAACATAACAAACACCGCCAAACACAATGGCCAAACACACAGGGAGTAACGCTGAGCAAATGCAAACATAATCAGGTAGCTTTAAACAAAAACCACACTGTAACAGCAGAAAAAAAGAATACAAAACATGAGAGAAAGACAAAGATAAAACAAAGCCGACTATCGAACTTCCTGACCTTGTTTTACCTTGCCTTAGTAAAACTTAGCAAGCTTTGACCAGCTTGCCATGATTAAACGGCTAATTGTCAGTATTTGTCCGCACCAGAGAAGGCTCTATCCTGACTGGCTAATAGCGCTTTATCTAAACCGCCCATTACCTCAAGTAATGCATGGCAAAATGGCACCAACCAGTTACAGCTAAGGGCAAATTCATGGGCGAAGCGTGCGTCTTGGCCTTCCGAGCTATCGGGTGCTTCTTCTTGCTCAAGTAATAACTTAATACGCTTAATGGATAAATCATCTTGCAAAATAAAACTGACGTTTTCACGCCAAATTAGAGCCAATTTACTGACAATCTTACCCGCATCCATATGTACATTTAATTCATCGGTTAACAAGTCTTGATTACGCGCTCGAACCAAGGCCCCTTCAGCATCTTGCAATTCCACTTCTTCACCTAATGCCCAATCTTGAGGTAATGAGAGTGGGTTTTTCAACCAAGTGGTCATCACATGACTTGGGGAATTATCAGAGTTAACTAGGGATACCGGCAAGCCATCAAGCGTTTCACGTAAAAACGCAGTGGCATCATCCGCACTTTTTGCACTACCTGAAAGCACCATTAACCAACCCTGTTTTGGAAAAACCAAAATGGGTAAACGACTCGATTTAGTAAATGCTTTTGGCAGCAGTGCTTGAGTTAGGTCATCTTTCATTTGTTGGCGAATCTTACGGCTTGGCTTGTAACCTTCAGCCTGCTCAAACTCTTCAACTTTCACCTGTAAGTGTTCATTCACCACAGACGCAGGCAATAGGCGCTTTTCCTGCTTAAGCATCAATAACTGAGCACCATGAGCTTCATAGACACGCTCTCCAGAGTCCACTGCGCTGACCCAGCCTTGTGATGATAATTGCTGAGACAAACAAGGCTCAAATGGCTTGTTTGATAACTTTTCGTCTAACGCATCCCCAGCTGGCAAGGGCTTATTTAAGACATACCAATAAAAATTTTTAACCTGCATACACGACCTCTTAGTAGCCGCGCATTATGCCCAAATAGGTGAGCATTTCACAGCTTAGTATCACCTTTCATTTTGCAACATTAAGGTGGTTATAACGCCATTATTGGCATTAATGGCCCAATAAGACCTTGATTATGATCAACTCTGTTTGAGCGTACCTTTGTTTACACAAAACAATAACCAGGTCACAAAATAGGATTGAATGCCGTCACGTTTAAGTGATATAAGTGCCACACACAAATAAAAATAAGAGCCCACCCATGAGACTCATTCGCGCTATATTCCTCTTAGTTACATCAATCTTGTTTATCACTAACGCCAATGCATATGATGTGGCTGATGTGGACTTAAGTGAAGTCGTGCCTGCTAACGCAGAGCGACCAGAGTTACACCTAAATGGCGCTTCTCTTCGCGAACTTTACTTATTAATCGAGACCTATGTGGGTGCACTGTACTTAGAAAAACCATCCACTGATCCACAAGAAATTTTGGACAGTCAAACTCATAAACGTATGGTATTTCACGTGATGCTTAAAAAAGTCGGCGCTCGACGCATTGCCAATGCGTTGCAAGAAGCACTTGTTATGAATATCAGCAAGGATCAACACAAAGAATTAAGCGACGAAATAGAACAAATGCTGAGCTACTTCAATGGTAAGATGCATCGCGGTGAAGAATCTTATTTTGATTACTATCCTGGTAAGGGCACTCAAGTAATTATCAACAATGAGGTAAAAGGATTAATTCCAGGTAAAGACTTTTACCGTGCCATGTTATCCATCTGGATTGGTGAAAACCCCGTAGGCCGAACGTTCAAAGAAGATATATTGGGTTTAAATCGTGAGCCAAAAAACACCCAAGTAGCAGGACAATAAACTAATCTTTTAGCTGCTTTGCATAATGGGCCAAGAAAACTTCTTGGCCCATTTTTTTTATCTGCATATCCACCATGGCATTAAAGGGTTTGAGTAACGTATCAAAATCGCCCTTAGTCTTATTCTCACTTAGATAATGACAACCATGCATCACCGCCTCTAACGTTGAGACTCCACCCTCAACTGAGCTAGACCTTATTTGATACTGACTCTTTGGAATATTAGATAAATGCACGCTGGGCAGCTTTGCCAGCCAAGGATTCATATGCCAAATACGTTTCGCCTTACGCCAAGTGCCGTCGATAATAATTAATGTCTCTATGTTCTTCACGCCATGAGAATGCTCGGTTAAATCCCACTCATCACTATTGGCCGTTGGAAATAACACTCGGCAAGATTCTGGATTAGCTAAAAGCGCTTGAATAACATCAAAGTCTTCAAATTCTTCACCAACCAACACCTCAAGCGGCGTTATACACAACTGCAGCAAGGGAACCGTCGCTAATGCCTGTTTTTGCTCACTTGGGTGCTGTAGAATCACCAACCGACAAGGGGCCTGCAGTTTCACTAAATACGGGCATATACAAACTGCTAGCGGTCGCTGACAGTGTTCACATAATTTTCTTGGCATATTGCTCAATGCAGATTTTATATCAGGATAAACATTTACTTGTGATCAACAAACCCAGTGGGCTGTTGTCTCAACCGGGTAGCTTAGACGACAGTGTCACCCATCGTCTACAGGCACAATTCCCTTTTTTGGGGGTTGTACATCGCTTAGATCAGGGCACATCTGGCATTATGGTGATTGCGCTTAATCAGAAAAGCTTGTCTCACCTTGCTAAGCAATTTCAATTTCGCACCACATTCAAAGTGTATGAGGCAGAAGTGTTCGGGCAATTACCTTTAAGCAAAGGCCACATAGATTTGCCCCTGCGCTGTGATTGGCCTAATCGACCAAGACAAGAAGTACACCCTGAAGGCAAGCCATCTCAAACCCATTGGCATTGTATTGAATCCTCAACCTCCCGTAGTCGAGTGTTGTTAATTCCGCACACTGGGCGCAGCCACCAACTTAGGGTTCACCTAGCAAGCTTAGGTCACCCCATCATTGGCGATTATTTTTATGCTCAAGGAGAAGCACTGAGCATGAGTGACCGCCTGCATTTACATGCAAAGCAATTAACCATTCATCATCCTGTTACCAACCAACGTATTCATTTTGAGAGTAAAGCGCCATTTTAATTAATGACTTGGCGTTGCTGAATTATTAGCAATACATAAATCAATAAAATCTTGGGGTAACACAGGAGTGGGTTGTTTATGCTCATCAATGGCCACAAAACTAAACACACCTGTAATGGCCTTTTCACAACCATCTTGATACAGGCTCTCAACATACATATCAACGCGCACTTTCAAACTGGTACGCCCTACGTGTATCACCTGTGCGATTAGTTCAACCACAGAACCCGCTGGCACGGGATGCTTAAAATCTATTTTATCTGAACTTACCGTTACAATTCGCTGACGGCTAAAGCGGGTAGCGGCAATAAACGAAACTTCGTCCATCCATTGTAAGGCAGTGCCACCAAACAAAGTATCATGGTGATTTGTCGCATCAGGGAAGACCGCTTTTGTCACATGGGTTTTAGCAAGGGTTTTACGATGGGCAATGATTTCTTCTAACGTCATAGTAATATCCATTTTCGATAAAAGAAGTTTGGACGAAACAAGCCGCCATTACCAATGATGAATTTTCACTCGCAACATGAAAGCCTTGAGATCATTAATCTTGTTGGGCAATAAAGCGGTTAATTGACTCGGAAACTATATTGATATCACCATCTAGATGTAAGTGATGACCACCTGTGAGCCAAATCATTTTTTTCGAAGCCGTGATCGAGCTCCAACGTTCATCAACCTTATCTTTTGTAAATAAACCATCATCAGCAAACACACCTAATACTGGTGCTCTGATCTGGCTAATAAAACTTAATATAATCGGCTCTGGCAAACGCATCATTGATGTGTATCTTAAACGTTTATCGTTGGACCAAGCATAACCATGCTCGGTTTTGGTTAAACCTCGCTCTACTATTTTCTCAGCAGAGTCTTGTGATAGTTTTAACGGTCCACTCATTCGTGCATGAATAAACCCTTGAGCATCATGACGCGACCTCTGTTCGGGATTATGCTTTTTCATACTTACAATTGCTTGAGCTAAGCGCTCAGGCGCTGTTTCAACATCACCGGCCATTGGACCAATAGCTTCGATCAAAGTTAAACTTTTTAATCGATGAGGAAAGGTACCGGCATACAAGGTTGCAATCGCCGCTCCCATTGAGTGGCCAATGACATGGCAATGCTTCCACTGTAAAGCATCAAGGATATGCTCAACATCTTCTACTCCAGCCCATAAATGATAATGATGATGAGCAGGCCAATGTCCGCTCAAACCATGACCGGGTAAATCCACCGCCACCACATGATAATCGGCTAATAATGGCGCCAAATTTGAGAAACTTTCAGCGTTATCTAACCAGCCATGTAATGCTAATATCTTAGGGCCTTCTGGGTTGCCCCACTGCAAACCATGAACATCAATCCCTTTAATATGTAGTTTAATGGAAGAGTTCATAAGCCCTCGATAATTGCTTTAATCTGGTCGGCAGTTTGCTCTGGAGATTCTAACGGAAAAAGATGACCACCTTGTACTGACTTCACACTCATTAAAGGAATTTTTTTTATCTTCTTCAATAATGCAGGCCTCACCACATCACTGGCATCACCGTATAATAAAGTAGAGGGTACGGCTAAAGCCTTAAAAGAAATATTGTGGGGTAATGTACGGTATATGGCCACTTCGTTATCGACCGAATATTTAAGTTTTAGAAGTTCATCCGAAGATTCAGTACCATGAAAGATATAATCTTTCACACACCTAGGGTCTGCGCTTTTAAATAAAGATTTACCTGAGAAATAATTAAACGCATGCTCATGATCATCAAATAATTCCTGCCGACCTTTGGTTCGGCCGGCTGGGGTAATTTTATCGATGAATTTAAATCGCTTAGCTAAGCCAATTATCATTGACGTAATAGCATCTAACAAAGGCGGGTCCAATAAAATAAGGTGCTTAAACAAATCTGGTCGTTGCTGCGCCGCTAGGAAAGTCAGAACTCCTCCCATGCTATGCCCTATCGCAATTATGGGTTCATCATGTTTTGCCGTAAGTTCATCTATTAACTCATCAACTAAGTATTGCCAGTTATCCGATATTGGATAATCAGGATGATGGCCATGCATATCTAAAAAGCTTACGTCAAAACTCTCAGATAAGCGATTTAACATCACATCATAACTTCTTGCGGGAAACCCATTTGCATGACAAAAGTGTATTTTCATAGACATATCACCAAGGGCTTACTTTTAAATCAGGTGGCGTTACAGCATAACCTTGTTGGCGCAACAAATTAAGTAAGCCGTACTCACCCGGTAAGTGCAAAGCACCCACCGCCACAAAGGCTCTGCCTTTTTCTAATTGAGGCAACATTCTTTCAATCATTTTCAGATTGCGCTGATCAATCAACGCGTACATTAAACGCTTGGCAAGTTCATCATCTTGGCTTTGAAGCTCCATACTGCGACGGTAAATTTCATCAAGATCACCTTTTAGATAGGCCAATACTAGTTTTTCATTTAACTCCTGCACGACGGGTAAAAAATCAAGCGAGTCTTTTAATAGTGTCACCTGATCACCGCGCCCTAAGGAATCAAACACCGACAATTGTTCTTGTAGTGTTTCAAGAGCACATAACTGCTTATATTGATGAACGCCCCAATGATAGAGTTGTTCATCAAGTGCGTAGCCACCTTGACTCTCTGGGCGACTCAAAACAACCATTGCCGCCCACGGTTTTAAATACACAGATTCAAGCGGTGTCATGCCCCGTTTATTTAACTCTAAGCTTAAACGGTTAAATAAACGATCACCCAAAATTTCATCTAAAAACTGGCCTTCAGGTAATAACATCGCACGACCAATACCCACTTGCGTTTCACGATTGGGTAAAATTTCTAAACACAGGGTTTTTGCTTCATTAAAGCGATGCATGACTTGGGTATCTAAATCTTTAACCCGTTTATCATCAATATGAATGGTGCCAAATAAAAAAGAAGAGGGTTGCTGAGGTTTACTGATTCGCCACAACAAACCAGGCCCAACTTGGGCCTGAATAAAAGAAGAAAAAGAAAACGCTAATACGAGGACAAGATGCCTTGCAACATTCCACATTGGCCTGCAAACACCTCTGCCTTGATAGTTACAATGGCCGCCGTTTCAACATGCCGACCACGAGTAGTGCCATCACATAAATGGGTTGTTAACCGTCCTGCGAATGTTTGATGGCACACAAGCAAAACATTTAACGATTCACCTTTGAGGGATAAAAGATGATCTAAAGCCGGTTGAGTTGCCACATCCGGGGTAACCCAATCAACTGTCTCACATTTTTTAAAATTTATGCCTTGCTCAAGCAAGATCTCCCATGTTTGTTGTGCTCGTAAATACGGGCTTACAAAAACATGAGAAAAGACCTCATTTGCAAGCGCCTTAGCATTAACACTAACTTGACGACAACCTTCATCAGTTAAAGGTCGCAACTCATCGGATGGCGCTACCGATTGAGCTTGACCATGTCGCATAATCCAAAGTTTATGCATCGCTATCGTCAGCTGCTTTTTTGGTTTTTGCTGCGGTTTTGCGTGTGGTTTTACGAACCGTTTTTGAAGCTGGTTTATCTTCAACTGGCCAATCAGTAAACGGGTATGGTTTTTCTTCTGTGTTGTAGCTCAAATAATTAATAATTTGAGCTACATATAGACTTAAGCCTTTGGCGAAGCTGCTTAACCCTTGGTTAGCATCACCACTTAGCAACACATAGAACCACTGACTAATAGCAACCAGTAGCACTAAGATATCCACGATGCGATATACAATAAAAAACAGCACCATAAATAAACTGCGTAACCAAAATGATTCAGACTTAATATTGTCTTTCCACTGCTTGTCCATGCTAGGCACCTCTTGGTAAAGAAAATTCCACATCCGTATTATGATCACCTGTCATTAAGGCGTTTGCTACTTCATCCACTTTCACACCTTCAAACAGAACCGCATATAAAGCATTCACCAATGGCATATAAATGCCCATCTCATTGGCCTCATTACGAACATAACGCAATGTATTAATACCTTCAGCCACTTCGCCTAATGACTCAATAGCTTGATCTAAACTTTCGCCCTTACCTACCGCAAAACCCACACGATAATTACGACTTAACGGTGAAACACAGGTTGCAACCAAATCACCCACACCAGCTAGCCCTAAAAATGTCATTGGGTTCGCCCCTTGCGAAACCGCAAAACGGCTCATTTCTGCAAGGCTACGAGTGATCAACATAGCCTTTGTATTCTCACCAAAACCCAGTGCCGCAGCCATGCCGGTTATAATGGCGTATATATTTTTTAAGGCACCACCAAGCTCAACACCATACATATCGGCATTAACGTAAATTCTAAAAAATTTACAGCTTAAACTTTGCTGAATGAAATCACGCACTCGTTTATCTTTGCTAGCAATAACTGTGGCCGCTAATTGGCCCTGTGCAATTTCTTTGGCAAGGTTAGGGCCGCTAATCACGCCCACAGGGTTGGTTGGAAAAACACCGCGTAAGATATCACTCATAAGATTAAAGCCATCAGGCTCAATCCCTTTTGTGGTACTTATCAGAATTTGTTCTTTATCCACCAACCCCTGAGTACGCTCAACGATTTCGCGAAATGATTTACTGGGTATCGCATAAAAAACTACTTGACTGGCTTGAATAGCATCAGCCAAATCATCGGTTGCGTTTATACCTGTATGCAACTGCACACCAGGAAGATATTGCTTGTTTTCATGAGTATTATTGATATCAGCAACCGCTTGAGGGTTGCGCATCCATAAACTCACTTGAAAGCCATTTTCAGCAAGTATATTCGCAATTGCGGTACCAAAACTACCACCACCAAGTACGGTGGCTTTTTGTACCAAAGATTCTTGTGTTGTCATAAGTAAATCAATTTTCTTCTAAGCTATTCACTAAATCCTGAAATGCATCGCGGTTATTTTGGTTCATATCCATTAATAGTTTATGAGCCTCTAACACACGCTGTTTCATTTCTGCTTCATCAACGGATTTAAGCGGTAATTCGTCAAGGTATTCCACACGGGATACCAATTCTTTTACGATATAAAATACCTGATCAAACCCCATACTTAATAAGATTCGATTGATATCATCTTGAGTAGAAATAATGGTAGGAAGCTGGCCGTATTTTTCTTTATATAAAATCGATATTTTTGCAAGCTGGCCAAGAGATGTGCTATCGATACACTGGGTTTCAGTTAAATCAATAATAACGGTTTTAAACTCTTCACTTTCGAACATATGGTCAGTGTACTGATCAAGCGTGCTGCACAAATTTAAACGCACGTCACCGACGAATTTAATTATGTATATACCCTGGCTTTGAGCAACGAGAATTTTTCCCGTATTCATAGTCATTCTGTCCTAGACAATGTTAACAATGTAATGTCATCTGGTATCTCATTGCCGGTATCAATTTTAAGCAAGGATTCCAAGTTTTCTATGGTCAATTGACCCTGGGTTACCCATTCCAGTAAACACGCTTCTTTCTCAGCTAAAGACGTGTGAGGCAACACTTCCAATATACCATCAGAGACGGCCACTAATTGAAACGACAGCCCCAGTTTAACCTCATAAGTCTCATACTGAGCTGCTGCAAATAAACCCGCAGGTTGCGAACGCCCTTCTAAGTAGTGTACACCATTTTCATTACTTAAGATGGGCATTGGAAATTGGCCCGCCACACTATAAGAAAGTGTAGTGGATGGCAAATCAATCATGCCCCAGAATAAGCTCACATGCTTTCCAAGCTGCGCTTCAACCAGCTCTTTATTGATACGCTTAATAACCTTATCAGGGGTTAACAAATCATCACTGGATTGACGCTTGAGGTTACGCCTTAATCGATTACTTAGGTTTTTAAGTAATACCGTAATAAAAGCAGAAGAGGCCCCGTGGCCGCTTACATCTGCTATATAAAATACTATTTTGTCACTACTAACGGGGAAGTAATCAACAAAATCGCCACTTAAATAAAGGCTAGGGATAATGTGATAATTAAACTCAATACCGGTCATTTGTGCCTGATTTTCAGGCAGCATGCGCTTTTGTACTTCACGACCAGCTTGCTGATCGATACGAAGCTCTTCTAAACGAGCCGCTAGCTCTCGGTTATTACTTTCTAATTGGGCTCGATAGGCGCTATTTTGCTCAATCAAACGCCTTTGTTTTAGGTTTCGTACGATACTGTGTTCAAGCACTTCCATATCGAGAATAGGCTTAATCAGATAATCACTGGCACCCAATCGTAACGCTTGGACTACATCAGCCATTACACCAGCACCAGAGACCACAATAAATGGCGTATTAGGATGGGTTTTATTGATTTGTTTTAAGACGGAGAGACCGTCCATATTTGGCATTCGAAGATCACACAAAACGATGTCAGGTTGTTGACTGTTAAAGCAAGCAACGCCCTCGTGACCGTTTTCCGCTTCTATAACATCAAAGCCGCTGTCTTCAAGATAAGCAACTATGCTTTCTCGGACAATAGCTTCGTCATCAATGACTAATACTCGACCACTTACCACACTCATGGATGCCTGCGCAGACTTGTTATTGTTTTGGCTGGGCCACCTTACATGGCTAATAGCTTGTTAGCAAGGTACACCAAGGTGCGAACAAAGGCATGCACTAATTAATCAAATCTCATATTTTTGTGTGAAAATTGTCACAGCTTTTGCATACATATTATACAGTTGCACGAATTACTGAAGTTTGACACAGTGACCACAGTATTGTGGCCCGTGGAAGAGGAATAAAAACAATGAACCTAGCCAAAGCCTATGAAGAAAAACGTGACTTCATCCGTATGCGAGTTGAGTCGCCCCTCACTTTAACCTTAGGGGATCGTACCGTTCAGTGCATTTGCATAGACTTAAGCGGTACCGGCATGTGTATTGAAACAAAAGAGACCCTCAGCATTAATGATGAGGCTGTGGCCTACCTACCCTCTTATCAAAATCAATTCGCACCGCTTAATGCCTGCATCAGCATCAAACGCCATATGTCAGATAATGGCTTAAACTATTATGGTGCTGAAATTATTGAGCTACTAGGCTAGTAGGTACTTACAAAGTATTCGCGCCAGTCATCACTGGCGCGGTTTTCCCCTAAAAGTCTTCTTCGAAATCATCAAAATCATCGAACTCATCTTTAACCTGCCCGTCATTAATCAAAAACTCACGACGCTGTAAATACAAACTTCGAATGAATGAATAGCGATCACCACTGATAATCCCTTCGGCGGGGACCAAGTCAGCTCGCACATCAAGATACTCCATAAACACACTGGAATAATACACCTTGGTATTATCCAATGCTTGAGCTTGCGGGTCTAAGGCATTTAAGCCCCATGTATCCACCGTAAAACCAGTGGCATCTCGAACAGTACTAGGGCCCAGGAATGGCAACATCAAATAAGGCCCAGACTCAAAACCCCATGTGGCTAAAACCTGTCCCATATCTTCATTATGTTTAGGCATACCTATGTGTCGAGCCACATCAAAAATACCTAAAATACCCACCGTACTGTTAACTAAAAAACGACCAGTATCTGACAATGCCTGTAAAAACTTACCCTGAGCAAGATCGCTAACCACAACCAAAGGCTCACCTAGGTTACTAAAAACATTGGTAATGGCGTCATCTACCACCTGAGGGGTCACATTACGGTAAGCCATAGCTAATGGCTTGGCACTGTAATAATCCACGGTTTCATTAAATTCAAATACTTGACGATTCCAAGGCTCCCAAGGGTCTTGATCGTTCGCAAACACACTTGGCGCAATAAACGCCACAGAGCAAAAGACAGCCAAAAATAAACCGGCAATTTTCATAAAAATGTCCTAATCAATAAGCTCGGACATTAAAGCAAGGGCGCCACGTAAACTCAATGAAACAGCTTATTTTAGAAACAAAAAAGCCCCAATTAAGGGGCTAATTTTGGCTTCAGGCTTAAATTAGAACTTGTGTTCTAGGCCTGCAAGTAATGCGGTCACATCAGAGCTTGGTGCATCGCTATCTGAAGCGGTTGCATAAAAGTATGCTTTCGTCGTTTTAGCTAGCTTATGATCAACACCAACACTCAGGTTAGATGCACCAGGAGAACCTTGTTGATCACCTGTTACATACTGAGCTTTTAATGTATTCGCATTCATTTTCATAGATGCATTTACACCAAAACCAAGCTCGTCATCAGCTGTATCCGTCTTATCAACGTTGTTGATTAATGCACCTACCGATAGGTCACCCATGTTGTAGATAAATGTTGCACGTTGTACAGACTCATCTTTTACTTTTGTATCATAGGCAACGGCTGCATAAATAGCATCTTGATTAAATGTAACACTTGCAGAGTATCCATCCGTATCACTTGCAGCGCCTTCATTTGTATCATTCAAAATTGCGGATACAGACACCTGAAGCGCACCCATTTTTTCAGACGTATAGTTAATGCTGTTATTCATACGATTTTCACCGTCTAAAACATTTTTGATATCAATCACGTCATTAAATAAATCAAACTTTCCTTGTGACTTTTTAAGTGGTGTATCCATCTTACCCATTTTCACCGTACCCATACCGCTATAGGCAAGACCTACATATGTATCACGACTTGAAAGACCACCAGTGTCCGTTGGGTTACTAAATTCTGCTTGGTAAATTACTTTTGTAGAGCCTAAGTCACTAGAACCTTTAACGCCTAAACGGCTTGCATGGTTATTCAAATCAAAAGACTCAGTTGAATCGTTATAGCTAGCAGAAACATTCATCTTACCGTAAAACTGAGACTCAGCTTGAGCAGTACCAACAAGAGCCATTGAGATAGCGGCAGCAATTAGGGGCTTTTTCATTCGTGTTCACCTTTTTTGTTTTCAAGTTTTAGTGACAGTTATGTTACAAATCTCATATGACAGTTTTGTTACATTCTTTCACTTAAATGACAGATTGATGAATTTTTTATGGTAATTAAACGCTATAACGCGCCAATCACCTAATATGCTTAAAATATACACAAGCAAATACACAATAACACAGTGTTTATGAAGCTTAAGAGTAAAAGTGGCAATAAATGAATGTGAACCACAAAAAGGAGGGAGCCAACTGGTACAAATGAACAGCTAGCAACGTTGATCTTTAATTATTTTTGAGCTTTTAGGTATTGCTTGGCGTAATAATCAAGGCTTACATAACGTCCAGCCCCTTTAAACAAGAGAACCAAACACATAATCAAATAAGTGCTTGCCCACTCAATACCGTTATTACTAATCACCAGATTGCCGCGTTGGGTTAACCAGTCGTAGTTACCGTGTTCTTGTAAAATGTCTTTAGCAAAGCCTAAACGGCGCATCACTTCTTCAATATCGGCTGATGCAAAAGGCGAATTAGGGTCAGCCACTGCTTGCCAGCCATTAGGCCAATGCACTGCAAAAATCGCCACCAGCATGGTGATAATTAATGGAATACTGATCCAGCGAACAGCCAAGCCAATAACCAATAAAACCGCTGCCCCCACTTCAGTTAAGGTAGCCAACCAAGCTAGCAACTCAGGAAAAGGTAAACCCAAACCCCAATCGCTATTACCAAACCATAATGCGACGCTATCAATATCACTTAATTTATTCATCCCAGCCACCCAGAATACAGGTGCCAGATACAACCTAAGCGCAAGCAAAGGTAAAAAATCTAGTTTTTCAATGTTACCCATACCATTGGAAAGGGTTTTTATAAATGTCATCATCATTAATTAACTTGTTGTATTAGCTTAAGATCAGCCCACTGGTTGATGGTTTCAAAGGCACCGGCAAGTAATTGCTGTAACGGCATACCATGATTGGTGGCAATTTCTTGCACAATTTGTTCGATGTTCGATTGGGTATTTGTTTGCAACGCTTCAAATAACAGATAGCTCAATGGGTTTAGTTCAATGAATCCAACTTCTTCATTATTATCACGATAAATCAGTAAAAAAGTCGGCGCAGGTTCAATGCTCTGCTGTGCTTCAATTTTATGTACCGCGTATTCATATGCTTGCAGCCAAGCGCATTCAACTGTGGTTAGAATATCGTTTTGTAAATCAATCTCAGAAAAACGGCTGGCCTGAGTTGCAACATACGCATCCGCAAATAACTCCATCCACTCCCAATGGGCGAGAGCATAAGCATAAGCGGGAAGCTCTAAGGTGTTTTGAGTATCTGCGGATAAATAATTCAAAAACTCTTCACTGATTTCCAAAAAGTAGGGACTTTTAGATTCGTGTTCGATAAAAAAGCGCCTGACTATTTTGTGCCATTTATCTAAAGACGTGCACTCTTTTAAGATTGGGAACGTGCCACTTATAAAACTTTCAATATTGTTATAAAACAATTCACGGTAAATATTTAAGCGTCTATCTTCTACACCGCTTAAATGCTGAAACTTTTCTGAACGTATGGCTTGTGTGAATTCATCTTGTAGATTATTAAATTCAGCTTCAGGCATATTCCACCTCTTGCAAGGCTTTAATGTGATTAACCTCTGCCAGTAATTCATCCATAGACGGAAAATTAAAGTCACGCTCTAATAATGTCGGTTTAACACCATGAATTTCATAAGCCAGTTTTAACAGTTGCCACACATCGTCTTTAACTGGTGCGCCATGAGTGTCGACCTTTAAGTCATCGGCTTCGTCGAAGTGACCGGCAATATGAATATACTCAATGGCACTTGTGGGCAGAGATTGAATAAATTCCTGTGAATCATATTGATGATTAATACTGTTTACGTATACGTTGTTAACATCCAGTAAAAGCTTACAACCTGAACGTTTAACCACTTCTTGCGTAAATGTTAATTCATTCATGTCGCCAAATTTTGCATACGTAGAAACATTCTCAAGAATCAGTGGGCGCTGTAAAATATCTTGAACTTGATGAATACGCCCGACCACATGATCAATGGCAGCTTGCGTAAAAGGAATGGGTAGCAAGTCATACATATGGCCATTATGGCTGCAATAACTTAAGTGCTCACTGTAAGTTTCGATTTGGTGGGTATTTAAAAATTGCTTAACCGCTTTAACAAACTCAACATCCAGAGGATCAGAGCTGCCAATGGATAATGACAACCCATGACAAGCAAAAGGAAAGCGTTCAGTTAATGCTCTGAACGCTTTACCAAAACGACCACCAAGGCCTATCCAGTTTTCAGGGGCTACTTCAAAAAAATCGACCTGTTTCGCAGATAACTCAGACATTTCTTCTAACATGCCTCTGCGCAAACCCAACCCTGAACCCTTAATAACCATGATGATTCCTTACCACTAATTAAGACTTAGCGCCGCACTTACCTTCGCC
>JAGDZK010000076.1:0-84287 GCA_049115935.1 Bermanella sp.
CCTGCTATTCATGAGCAAACCACAGGCCCTGAGATCTGGAACGATACTGACGGCAATGTTGATGTGGTTGTAGCTGGCGTGGGCACTGGCGGTACCATAACCGGTATCAGTCGTTATATTAAAAACACTCAAGGCAAAGCCATTACATCCGTTGCTGTCGAGCCAGAAGCTTCCCAGATTATTGCTCAGGCGATGAAAGGCGAAGCCATCACGCCAGCCCCCCATAAAATCCAAGGGATTGGTGCGAACTTTATTCCAGACAATCTAGATTTGTCCATGATTGATCGTGTTGAGGCGGTCAGTAATGAGCTTGCCATTGAAACAGCAAGACGCTTAATGGCAGAAGAAGGCATCATGGCTGGTATTTCTTGTGGGGCAGCACTGGCAGCCGCTCTTCGAATTGTAGAACTTGATGAGTTTAAAAACAAAACCATCGTGGTGATCTTACCCGACAGTGGCGAGCGCTATTTATCAACCATCTTATTTGATGGTATGTTTAGTGCCAACGAAGGCGCTTAATCTTCGTTGCATTGCGCCGATTTGATCGGCGTAATGTTTTTCTGTATTTGATGTTTTTTATTCATCAGTGCCTAGTATCATCTCAATTAACAATGTGATAGCTGGCGTCATTTCATAGTCATTTTTTCTTGGCCAAGCCAGTTCCGGTACTAGCTCAGCAAACATATAATGCTTATAAATTTTACGTCTGTAACTAACCGATAACACCGTATCAGTTAATTTAGTCACGTCTTCTGTATCACCAAAAAAACCAACCTGATAAAGCATGGCCGAACGAGGACTCAATTCATCAAAAATAGAAAAACTACTATCAAGGTTTGCATAGTCATCATTTAGTAAATAATCAGCATTAAACCCCATACGAAAATGACGAGTTAAATCCAAGGGCCGAATTGCACTTGTGCTAAAACGAGTGCCCCACTCTTCATCTGTACGCCAAGATATAGTTTGTAGAACCCGTGTACGCCAAGTTTGAAAATAATCCGTGCGCCTAGCTCTTACCCTTGAGAAAAACACCGGCTCACCTGACCAGCGCACCCCGTTATCAAAGCTGGTTTTCCAGTGACGTCTTTCTTTAAAATCAACACGAATAGCAGTAGAGTAAGTCACATTATCAGTGGTACCCAGTACATTGGTTTCATTCACATCATCTTCATTTTCATCGGTTTCAACCAACAATTTAAAGCGATCGCGAGTATTAGGTAAAACCAAACGTAAGTTTAAACCTGCTTGATAATTTGGTTCTAACCGGTTTTCACGACGACTAATAAAATAAACTCGACCGTTACTACCTGAAGACTCATCCTCAAGGATTTCATCATCAAAAAAAGCGCCCATAAAAAAAGAATCTACGCCATCATTAAGGCTTTCAACATAATCCGAAGCAACATCTTGAGTCCAATCGAGGAAATCAATACTGGTATAATCTTCAACTTCACTATGTCTATCGGTCACTTCAAAATGATGATCTGGCGCACTAGGTTCAACATCAAAAAACTGAGCCTCATCCGGTGCACTCAAAACCCATGAGCACCAACCTAATAAAATGATAGATGTTAACCTATAAAACAAATCTAACTCTCTATCTTTACAGGGTCATGATGAACAATTACATCGGCATTTGGGTAAGCTTGTTTGATTTTTTTCTCAACCCGATCTCCAATTTCATGGGCGGCCCAAAGCTGAAGGTCTTTATCGAGCTCTAAATGAAACTGAATAAACAAATCTGGCCCAGATTGTCGGCAACGCACATCATGGCAGCCTTCTGGCCCAGGTTCTTTACGCACCAGCTTTTCTACAATGGCTTCAACCTCTGGTAGCTGTTCATCCATTAACTCTTTAAACGCCTTAATACCCACATGCCACGCATTAACACATAAGAACACACCAATACCAATAGCCATAATCGCATCAAGCCAATACCAACCAAAACCAACCAGTGCCATGGCGATTAACACAGCACCATTCATCAGTAGATCTCCTTGATAATGTAAAGAATCGGCTTCAACAATTAATGACTTGGACTTACTGATGACATACTTTTGAAAAGCCACCAGCGCAAGGGTAAGTACAATGGCTAGCACACTAACTGCAATACCAATTTCGCTATTCACCATTTGGCGATTATCTAGCATCACGTCAAAGCTATTTAAAACTAATACAACCGCAGAACCCACCATAAAAGCAGACTGGGCAAGGGCCGCTATTGACTCGAGCTTACCGTGACCAAACCTGTGGTCTTTATCCGCTGGGACTAAAGCAAAACGTAGAGCGATGAAATTAATAATTGATGTCACCCCATCTAACATGGAGTCAAGAAGAGAGCCCAACAGACTCACAGATCCTGTAGACCAATAGGCCCAAGTTTTAGCAATAATAAGAATTAACGCGACTACCACACTCGCGATGGTGGCTTGCCGGCTCAAATGAGCATAGTCTGACATGATTTTTCCTTACGCCTAAATTCACCCTAGCACAATATTAACCCAGAGCGCCTAAACACACCTATTTGCAACGCATTCTCAATAGGTTCATCTATACTCATAAAAGTCACGATATTTGGGGGCATTATGGCATTAGATGTCAAAGATCTCACGGTACTTTTAATTGAACCTTCAAGTACACAAAGCAAGTTTCTAAAAAATGCAATGGCTCATCATGGCATAGAAAAAGTCGATATCTGCATCACAGGCACTGAAGCCCTTACATACGCTGAGGTACATCAGCCTGACCTGATTATCAGTGCTATGTATTATGACGATATGAATGCCATAGAATTAGTCACAAAATTACGCAATAACTCAAATACTCAAGACTTGAATTTCATGCTGGTATCCAGCGAATCAGACAAAAAAATGCTCGATGACATCAAACAAGCAGGTGTACTAGCGTTACTTCCTAAGCCCTTTGATCAACGTGATTTCTTAACCGCTCTTAATGCCGCAAAAGATACCATTGAAGTAGATAGCATCGAACTTGACGACATTGAAATTGAATCCCTTAAAGCATTAATCGTAGATGACTCATTAACTGCAAGGAAACATATTATCAGGCTGCTCAATGCATGCGGCGTTGAACAAACCGTGCAAGCTGAGAATGGCCTTGCTGCCATTGAAATACTGCAAAATGAACCGGTGGATTTTATTATTAGTGATTACAATATGCCGCACATGAACGGTGAAGAGTTAGCTAACTATTTGCGACAATCTGAGTATTCATACCTACCCATCTTGATGGTCACCAGTGAACAAGATTCCAGTCGCCTAAGTGCCGTGCGTCAAGCTGGGGTTTGCGCATTATTTGATAAAACCATTGTCCCAGCATCATTAAAAGATGCTTTGCGGGCCGCTTTAAATAGTTAAATAATACACTCACTATTATTTAGCTTCACTTAAGTTCTTCAGCATAGCTTTACATGCTTGACTCTTCGAGCTGGCTTCTACCATGAAAGTTTCTTTTTTAGCGGTAATTAGCAGCAACTGCGGTTGCGCCCAGCGCAAAAAATATCCTTGATCAACTGAAGCTTGCAACGTTTCACAACTATCGTCATGCCACCAGCTGTAAAGCAATGTTGCCAAAACAAGTGCAATCGTGACTGCACCAAAAGGTACGATTGAATTAGTCTTTAACATTTAATTTTGCCTTATTTTTTAGCAGTATTGGCTGAGCATAATATTGTTTGATATTGCTCATCACATCACCATCCAATGACTTAAATCGTTTATTCCAAAGCGCTAACATTTTATGCTGATCGCGTAGGTTATTCTTATCTTCACCCAATAAACTCATGGCAAGTTTGTTATTTTCAAATAAGTGATAATTTTGATGAATATTTTGATCAATCGCATCACTCCAGTGCTCTGCAATATTACTATCTAACTTTAATATTTGACCAAAGTTGAGTACAACTTTTCCTTTATGGCCATTAAGTCCTTTCAAAATACTTTTAAAATCTTCATCATGGGATTTTTCATAACGTCCCATTTGAGCAACGGTTAAACGCTCTTTTGCTTTATCAACATCACATGGGTCCCATTCATAACTAATGGTCACGGGTATAATATTTAAAAAGTCCATGCTTTGATTAAATTCCCAACCCAACTTTCGCCCAGCCATGTGCATCATTTTTAAAACAGCCGTATCAGTATAATCCAGCCCGTCTTTAGCTCGGCCTTCTTTTTGCGCGATCCAAACATGTTGATTAGATCGAATACACTGATGAATATATTCAGATAAATCCTGTACCGCTTGCAGTTTTTCTCGACGCCCAGACACTGAACGTTTCACCACAAAACTTTTATTCAAGCGCATTAATTTAGCAACAAACTGACGACCTAATAAATTATCGCCTATAGCTACTTTGCTGGTTGTTAAGCCTGCTTTAAGCAGAGCAAAATTCACCAGTAGTGGATCCATGGCAATATCTCGATGATTACTAATAAACACATAGGTTTTATCTTTTTCTAAGTGCTCAAGCCCTGTTACTTCAAACTCATCTATGGTTTTAGTCATTAGCTTTTCAACGTGGGGCGCCAACTGACTTTGCCATGTTTGAATGCTATCAATATGTTTGAAATGTTTTTGTAAGCCAGCTTGAATGCGCTGTTGGGTCCAGCGAGGTAAAAAACGATTCAAATATGGAAACTGATGTTGAGCCACAAATTGTAAAAACTCACTATCTTCAAGTAACGATGCCAGCACCGCATTCACTTCATGATCATGGTAAGCACGAATATCATCAAAAGACGGGGGGTTCATGATGGGGTACTCATATTTTGACTGTGTTGCATAAACTTATTGGACCAATACTGAGCCTTTTGCTCATCTCTTTCTAACCCTAAACCACCCGCTGCATAGGCCTTGCTTAAGCGCAAAGCCGCCATGGCATGATCTTGCTCTGCCGCCTTTACGTACCAAGTAAAGGCCGTTTGTTGGCTATTATCACTGGCAAGTAACTCTGCATTAAGCAGTGCCTCAGCTAACAAAAACTGTGATTGAGGGTCTCCTTGCTCGGCTTGAGTCTGTAATAAGGCTAAGCCTGCCCGCTTATCTAAAATGGTTTCACCACGGTAAGTGAGCAGCTTAGCCATTAATACTTGAGCTTTAGGATGCTGCTTGTGGCTTGCGCGCTGTAATTGCTTCATAGCAAATAAATGAAGCGTTTTATGCCAGCCCGCAATCCCTGAAGCAAACAGCCCATACCCAATGCTATATTGCAGCACTGCAAGGCTCTTTGATTTCAGGGTGTTAAATAATGTCATGCTATTACCTTACAAAAGGATAGGTTTTTCTTGCGCTTAGCTTATGGGACAATGGGCCTTTGCCTTACTTGATTTCAGGAGAAGTCTGTGTCCGTAGATTCATGGCAGCCAATTACCCCACCCAATCAAATTAACGATGATCAACTGACTCGTTTATTAAACCTAAACGAAGGCCAAGCTCAAGAGTATGACCTTACCTCAGATTTAGATTGGATTCAGCCATTAGCGCAAGTTGATGCTAAAATTTGGCAGCTCACAGCAGCCAAATTGACATTCGATCAAATTCATAAACTCATTAAGATATTTACCTTAGCCGAGCAGCAAGGTGACTGGAATCTTGGAGAAAAGTCATCCGTTATTCCACTGTTTAAAATTCTAAGAAAAGCACAAGGTGTAGATCGGGAGTTAGTAAAATGGGTAAAAGCCCATACTGATAATAAGTTCTTACCGTTTGGCCCACTTTTATAAAATTAATATTATTAGTTAACCCAGCGTGAGTCTTGCGCTGGGGCTTGCTTACCTAAAAACTCCTCAAGTGTCGCCTGAATCACTTGTCGTGAAATGGGTTTAGTTAAAAAACTGTCCATGCCTACTGCAAAGCAAGCCTCTTCCATTTCTTTTTGGCTATTGGCCGTTAACGCAATAACCGGAACGTAAGGTCTATCCAATTGGCGAATCTGCCTAGTGGCTTCAATGCCATCCATAATTGGCATTTGTATATCCATAATGACACAGTCCACCTGTGTCGCGATAAATTGGGCAACCCCCTCCTCACCATTATTTGCAACCACCACTTCATACCCTAATTTCTCAAGGGTTCGCTTAATCACTAATTGGTTATTTAAATTATCTTCCACCAATAAAATACGCCCAGGTTGGCTATCTCCCACTTCACCTGATTGGCTGGCTTGATAATCAGTCAACCTGTAATAAAGTGTTTCTCGACGATATGGGGCTGTTAAGCTCGTACCATGAGCCGCTGTTAGCTCGTAATCTTCTCCTAACCACCAAAGCCACTGACTATCTTTAGATTGTAAGTAGTCACTAACTAATAAACTAATCTCTTTAGGAATAAGATCCCCGCTCACTTCTTGAAACGGCAACTGCATTGACTGAAAAAACACGCGAAACCAAACACGATCAATCTCATCATTAATCGCCAATACAATCGGTTTATGTTTTAACACTGAAAATGAATCATTATGTTTAAGCCACTTAAGTGGCAAAATAAACCATTGTTCTAACCTTCCACCACCGATTGACCTAGCACCAAGTAAACCTTGTAAGTGTCCTGCGAGATTTTTACAAATATTGAATGCATCCACACTAGAGCCATCTAAGCATGCCACTTTTGCATCTTCCAACCCAAGGTTAAACATTGAGACCCATTGATCAACCTGTTGCTCATCCACCAGATTGCTCACCGTAAACTGAATAACAGGTTCATTCGCTAGCTCAGCTTGATGAATATTAAATCCAATCAAACCTTGTTCACAAATTCCCAAGTGACAACTCATCAGGTTATATAAAACTTGGCGCAACCGAAAAGCATCGGTTTGAATATAATGCGGCAACACATCGTGCTTGAAATCTAACTTGATTTGCATCTGAGCCGCTTGAGGTAAGTACAAGGCTTCAAGGTCATCCACGACATGCCATAAACTCGTACTGACAGACTCGACCGTTTTTTCGCCACTCGGTTTTTGCGATAACACTGCTATATCTTCAATTATTTGCCCTAAATGCTCTATGCTGGCCTGCATAGTATGAACTTGATTCACACCTACATCAGTTTGCTGAGCTTTGAGCTGTTGCAAGGTATCTTTAAGCACCGTCATTGGTCCGCGCATCTCTTGGCTAATATTGAGCAAGAACTTGGCTTTGCTATGCAATTCACGTTCTGTTTGGAGTTTATCTTGCTGTAATACGCCCTGCGCTTCTTTGTAGCGAGTAATATCGGTCGATATGACCAATGCTCTGATCTCATTGTCAGTGATAAACGGTGAAATACGATTATGAGTAAACCGAGTTTGGCCATTAACTTGAACGCTTAATTCATATTGACACATATGGCCTGTATTAAAGGCTTGCTGTAAATGCTGCCTAAAAAGTGCTTTTCCTTCTTCATTTAAATAAGCAAAACTACTGGTTCCGACAATCGACTCAACAGGCGTATCAGGAATCAAGGTTTGGTTAAGCGCCAGAATGACCCCATCCTTATCCACTTCCGTAAGCACGTCAGGAATATTTGACCAAATAGCCTGCATTTTCGCTTGGTCTTTAGATAAACGAAGGTAGGCGCGCCTGCCATAAATAAACATGCACACTAACGTGATTAGGATGAAAGGTACCAAACCCCAAGCCCAAGCAGACATAACCGAAGCACCACCCTCAGATTCAAGTGAAATACTTTGAACCTGCAAAGCTGATACCCATGGGCTCCAGAACACCACAAACACACACACTAACCAGGCAATCACTTATAGCCCCTGAAAATTCTGCATAACTGAAGTATAGGCAAGCAAAGCCATAGCGCATGAGCCTTCTTAAAACGTTTAAAGCAATAAAAAACGGTGCTAAGAATCATTAAGCTTAACCACCTAAAGATTACACAGACAATTGGACTGAATAAGCCTAATAATGCTCTGAGCAAACTAAAACAGCGGCTCGAAAAAATATTTTCAAGCATGAGCTATAGTCTAAAGAACACCCGCTAAAATTAAGTATATGGCTAACATTTTAATCGTTGATGATATCCCCGCTAATTTGCAGATTCTAAACGTGCACTTAAGCGATGAGGAATATCATGTCATTGAGAGTCAAAGTGGCAAAGAGGCACTAGAGGTCCTAAATAAAGACCCTGACGGTGTCGATTTGATCCTGCTTGACGTTATGATGCCCGTCATGAGCGGTCTTGAAGTATTGGCAGAGATTAAAAAAAACCCACTAACCAATAACATCCCCATTATTCTTATCACAGCCAATGCTGATGATGACAATGTCGCAGAAGGGTTAGACATGGGGGCGTTTGATTACATAATCAAACCCTATAGCCTAGTGGTTTTATTGGCCCGAGTCAGAACCGCCCTTAGAGAAAAAGAACGCCAAGACCTTTTAGAGAAATGGGCCACCACCGACCCACTTACAGGTTTGATGAATCGTCGCCATTTTTTTGAACTTGCTGAGCGAGAACTCGAACAAACCCGCCGATCTAGCCGTCCACTCTCATTCATCATGTTAGACATCGACCACTTCAAACAAGTGAATGACAATTACGGCCATTTAGTCGGTGACGCCGCGATCATCCAACTGGCAGACCTACTCAAGCAACAACTGCGTAAAGTGGATTTTTGTGGTCGCTATGGCGGTGAAGAGTTTGTCCTGTGCCTACCTGATACCCCCCTTCAAGGAGCCCTAGAAGTGGGTGAACGCATCCGCAAGGATGTTCTAACATTAGAAATCGACAGCCTCGAAGATAAAATGCTAACCATATCAATTAGCCTAGGTGTTGCTGAAAACACACAAAATATCAGTGTTGAAGAGATCCTTAAGCGCGCTGACAAAGCCCTTTACCAAGCAAAAGAAGCCGGCCGCAACCAATCTAAAACCGCTTAAATCATTCATCGCTTTAAGTCGTTACCTAATCTAAATTAAGGTAGAATCCCCAGCACTTCCCCAAAACACATTAAGCCAGAGTCCGCCGTGAAAAAAGAACAAGCATTTAACCGTATTGCCAGCGCCACAATCAAAGCATTAAAGGAACAAGCAGAGATGGGCAAGGTCAATGCTAAGACCACTGATACGGTTTACCAAGCCATTGAAGCGGCATTTAACAAAGAATATATGTCCTTATTTGAACAATTAAACGACAGCAAAACCGCGCTTGAGTTTATTGCAAAAGGACAAGATCTCGATATAAAACAAGCTGTCGCTTTGGCTCAACAAACCTTGAGCAAACTGGCTAAATAATAAGGAGACTTCATGCCTACACGCAATCGCACGTTTTTCTTTGCCATCTTTTTGGCGATTGTATTCAGCTTTTTTCGCGGCGCATTTGATGACCAACCAATCACTAGTAGCCAAGACAGCAAACAATACCGTTATCTGGAATTAGATAACCAACTTAAAGTATTGCTCATCAGCGATAAAACAGCTGACCACGGGGCTGCCAGCCTTGACGTGAATGTAGGCAGTTTACAAGACCCTAAAGCCCGCCCAGGTCTTGCTCACTTTTTGGAACACATGCTTTTTTTAGGTACAAAGACCTACCCAACAGCAGGTGAGTACCAAAGCTTCATCAGCCAACACGGCGGTATGCATAACGCATTCACTGCCCCTGAACACACCAATTACTTTTTTCAAATTGATGCAAAACAACTTGAAGGGGCTTTAGATCGTTTTAGCCGCTTCTTCTACGAGCCACTATTCACTGAAGAATACGTTCAGCGGGAAAAAAATGCGGTACATAGCGAATACCAGTCTAAATACAAAGACGATTACCGCCGAATGCAATATGTAAACAAAGCATTAATGAACCCAGAGCACCCTGCTAGTCACTTTGCCACTGGTAGCCTTGATACTTTAAGCGATAACGAAACCAGTAAAGTACGTGATGACTTAATGACATTTTATGAGCGTTACTACAGCTCAAATTTAATGACACTGGTGGTTTATGGCCCACAGTCTTTAAATGAATTAGAGACCTGGTCAAAAAATCTGTTCAACCCCATTCAAAACAAACAAGCAACGGTCGACCCATACCCAAGTGAACTTTATTTAGATCTGCCAAAAGACGTGCGCATTCAACCGGTTAAGCAATTATTAAGTTTAAGTTTTGTGTTTCCACTTAACGATGCCGTAACAGACTATAAGAAAAAACCAACGCAATATATTGGGCACTTATTGGGCCATGAAGGCGAAGGCAGCTTATTAGCATGGTTAAAACAACACGGTTGGGCAGAAGGATTGAGCGCAGGCCTTGGCAGCAACATAAGCAACAACAGCACTTTG
Source organism: Bermanella sp. (assembly GCA_049115935.1). Taxonomy (GTDB): domain Bacteria; phylum Pseudomonadota; class Gammaproteobacteria; order Pseudomonadales; family Oceanobacteraceae; genus Bermanella. The sequence goes on from JAGDZK010000076.1 coordinate 10,290, forward strand.
CAAATCAATATTAGCCTCACAGAAACAGGCTTGAAATATACCGATGAAATCAGCACCCAATTGTTTGCTTACATTAACCTGATTCAAAACCAAGGCATCAACGAATGGGTCTTTGAAGAAGAGAAACAACTTAGCCACTTACAATTTACCTTTGCACCCGGTCAGCAACCTGCCAATTTAGTGCAAGGTTTAAGCATGAATATGCATGAATACAAAACGAAAGATATCTTGCAAGGGCCATACCTATGGGATGAATTTGACGCCAGTCGCATTCAACAGCTTTTAACCAAACTCACCCCTGAAAACAGCATTCGTACACTCATTGCACCTAACGTGAAAACCGATCAAGTAGAAACATGGTTTGCGGCCCCTTATGGGGTTGAAGCCACTAGCAAAGAAAAATTAGAAGCGTGGAATAACGCAGAGCTAGCTAAGGGCTTGCATTTACCCGCAGCCAACCCTTTTATCCCACAAGATATTAGTATTCTGCCTGACACCAAGCAAAACCACCCTAAGCAAATTGCACAAGAAAAAGATGTGCAGCTTTGGCACATGCAAGACACAAGCTTTGATGCGCCGCAAAGTAGCATATTAGTAAACCTTCGCTCACCACTGATTCAACAAAGTGCCCATAACCAAGTCATGTTGGATGCGTGGGTTAAAATGCTAAACGATCACTTAAATAGCTTTAGCTACCCTGCCCTATTAGCCGGCCAAGAATACAGCCTGTATGGTCATATGCGTGGTCTAGGTATACGTATGTATGGCTACCGTGATAAGCAAGACACCTTACTTGAAAAAATTGTGAGTGAATTAAATCAATTCAAAGCCAATGAAAACCAATGGCTTCAAGCCCAACAAGAATTAGTCCGCGCCTATGAAAACGCGCTACAGCAAAAGCCATTTGAGCGCTCAATTGCACAGCTCAATCAAGAGTTGATACAACCCAGTTTTGATGAACAAGCTCTACTTACTGCGCTAAAACAATCCAACTTAAATGACGTTAACGAATTCAGCATGCAGTTTTTTGACAAACTAGAAGTGGTAGTACTGGGTCATGGCAACATCGATCAAACACAACTGGTAAGTGCATCAAAAACCATCAAAAAAGCACTATTGGAAAATAGCCATCCAACCACGGTTGAGCGTAAACATGTGCTGCAATTGCCACCTCGTTTGACCAAGGAGTCCATCAATACCGAGCACAATGACAATGCCATGACATGGTATGTGCAAGCGAAAACCGACACCCTTAAAGAACGAGCTACCATGGGTTTACTTGGCCAAATTGTACGCTCACCCTATTACACCTACATGCGCACTGAGAAAAAATACGGTTACATTGTATTTGCCACCCCTTATCCAATGATTGACCAAGGGGGCCTTGCCTTTATCGTGCAATCACCAACTGCGGATTCACAAACTTTATTTGATGAAAGCCAGCAGTTTTTACAAGGCTATGTAAGTGAAATTAGAAACATGAGCGATGAAGATTTTGCAGCGCATCAGCAAGGCTTAATGACGAACCTACTTAAAAAGCCGCTAAATTTAAAAGAAAAGAGTAACAAATTCTGGAGCGAGATAGACCGCGATAATACGCAGTTTAATACCCAGCAAACCCTAGCAGACTATATTGCTGAACTGGATAAAGAAACCGTTGCCAGTTACCTTGAGCAACATGTACTGGCGGATACCAGTAAAGCCTTATTTTTACATTATGATGGGCAGAAATAGTCCCTCGCTCTAATAAACAGCCAGTTCAAGTGAACTGGCTTTTTTTTGCCTGATGTTTCAACTAGTAAGAGCTTGTATCTTGTACAGCCTTCAACTATATTAGATAAAACTAATATAAGGAGCTTCTAATGCGCTATTTCATGATTCTAGTCTCGATACTGCTTTCTCAAGCTTCACTAGCAAATGATACAGATACTCAAAATAAACAAGAGGCCCGCCAAATCATCCAAAGCTTTGCAAAAGATCTTAAACAAACACTGGTCTCATCTATGAAGGCACAGGGCCCTGTAGCTGCTATTAGTGTTTGTAACATCTCAGCACCTGCCATTGCCTCACAACATAGCCAAACACCTTGGCAAATCAGCCGTAGCGCCTTGAAAGTACGTAACGAAAACAACACACCAGATGCATGGCTAAAACAAGTATTAGTGACATTTGAAGAGCGCAAAGAAAATGGCGAATCCATCGCACAAATAGAGCACAGCGAACAACGGGATGACGGCTGGTACTTCGTAAAGGCCATTCCTACTGCCGAACCTTGTCTAGCCTGTCATGGCGGCACTTTAAAACCGGCTGTTGAAGAAAAGTTGGCGCAGCTATACCCAACAGATCAAGCAACGGGGTTTAAATTAGGCGATATTCGCGGCGTGTTTGTGGTGAAACAAGAAACGTTTCAGCATTAAACTGGCAGCAAAAAAATCTGCATAAAAAAGCTCAACTTTGTTTTCAAAGCTGGGCTTTCATTTTCACCATTAACGCTGAAACTTTTATTTTTCATACATGAATAAAAACCAATCAGTTCATGTCAGCATCAATCTTAGATAAGAATATCGACTCATTACCTTTAACAATCATTGGTTATTAATCAATGCTATTTGAATAGACTTAAACTCAGCCTATAAAATATAAGCCAAAAACATTACATGAATCTTCATAGTTATTACCCTCCTAACATGGCAAGATGCCGCGTACTCCCTGTATTATTTGATGCTAAGTAATGCGCTTCTGGCTTGCTTTGTAAAGCTTGATCAATTGCCTCACTTAAAGCTAAATCCTGATCACCCAGTAAATAAGAGCGTAAATCCAGCCCCCCATCACCAAATAAACATAAATGTAACTTTCCCATTGAGCTAATTCTCAAGCGATTACAGCTTTTACAAAAGTCTTTACTGTATGGCAAAATCAAACCGGTGGTACCGGCATAGTTAACATGTTCATATTCAATAGCTGGGCCGCTATGCTTAGTTTGAATCTTTTTTTGCCAACCTGATTTTTCCAGTCTATCTTGTAACATTTCACCGCTCACATGATTCTCATGAAAATACTCACGGTTATCACTGGTTTCCATTAATTCAATAAAACGTAACGATACCGGAGTGTACTTGACCCACTCTAGAAAACGTTCAAATTCATTAATATTATAGCTTTTAAGCAAAATCGCATTAACCTTAACTTTTTTAAGGCCCAACTCCATCGCTTTATCAAGGCCACTCAAAATTTGTTTCAAACGATTATGCCCTGTAATCATTTTAAATACCTGAGGATCAAGGGTATCAATGCTCACATTTAAGGCATCTAACCCTGCATCAATCCAACTAGCGATATTTTCATCAAGCTTATAACCATTAGTGGTTAGGGCAACTGTTTGAATACCCGATATAGCTTTTACAGTTCGAATAATGTCAACAAGATCACGACGAATACTCGGCTCACCTCCCGTTATCCGGACTTTGCGGATACCTTTTTTAGCAAATACAGTTACCAGCTTTCTAATTTCTGTCGTGCTTAATGGATTTTTTATTGACGCCTCATCACAACTATACCCATTAGGAAGGCAATAATTACAACTGAAATTACAGACATCGGTTATGGATAACCGCAGGTAACTAAATTGACGTTTTGTCCCATCTTGTAAATTTGGATACACTTGAGCATCAGGCTGCCATAAAGGCACGCCTTTCTCGATTTTTTTATTCACTTCTATACCTATCTAAATAGAGAATAACCATCATCAATTCATTGCTACAATAAAAATTTATTTATTATACTTAACTAAAACTTACGTTAATCGTTAAAAACAAAAATAGTATTCTCTATTCAGTTTCAATACTTAACTAAAGTATTCGATTCATTAAAAGCTGATAATGATCATAACCCGTTTCTTTTTTAACAGAAATTATGTAATAAAACCCGATCATAATATCTCCAACCGCTACCAATCCAAGTATCATTCCAAAGTCATAAACAATAAAAGCCACTAACAACACAGCGGCTGCAAAAAATCTCAAATAGGATTCATAATAAATAATACTGGCATAGCGCTTAATATCCGTACTACTAATTAAAAGTACAGCCATCGTAAACCATAAAAAACCAGCAATCATTTGATTGCCTGGGTAAATTATATCGACACCTAAAAAGTCTCTTACGGTATTTGATAGCAGTAACCCACCCAACACCCCATTATACAAAGCTGTTAAAACCAAAAATCTAGAAAATTTCATCATTACTCCTACTATTATATTTTTTAAAAAGAATCATCTTTTGTTTTTTCATTTTTCAAAAAAGACATAGATTGCTTGCTATATCGTTTATGAAATAATTTAAATAAAATTGAAGCTAATAATTTATTAAAAGGATCTGCATGGCGAGTCCAGATAAAATTACCCACCTTAAATGTCATACTAATCTTTTGGCAATGTATAAAGTGCCTTATTTCTTTAAGCGTTAGCATAAGGTGCCTCCCAATCATCAAAACTCTTCATAGGTGAAATTCGACATGGAATCCCTTTTAAGTGTGGAATGCCCTGCTCACGATCAAGGTAATCGGCCGTATCTGGCGCTAAAATCCCATCAGCATGATCCCACATTCCTAAGTCTTTATTTTCAGGTCGCCACCAACCATGAGGAATTCGAATTATTCCCTGCGGAATATCATCGCGAATCATCACTTGCATTTTTATTTTTCCAATTGGTGATTCAATACAAGCCCATTCACCCTCTATCAAATTAAACGTACGTGCATCTTCTGAATGAACAAAGGTTTTAGGTTCTTGATTGGATTTTCTTAACGCTTTTACATGGCGCTGACCCGATTGGAAAAATTGAGGTTCACGAATACCCACAAAAAATTTTAACGGAAAATCTTCACATGGTTCAGGGGCGTTGCGATGATAGGGAAGTTTTTCTAACCCCCAACTTTCAAGCACAGAAGACACCAGCTCTACTTTTCCACTAGGCGTAGCAAAACCTGTTTTACGATATTTAAAGTGTTTAAAATCGGCTAGTTTCGCTTTGTATTTTGACTGAAATTCTTTCAGGCTTAAGCCCAAAGGAGATAAACGGTGATCGTATAATGCTTCGACATCATCCCAAGGGAAGTATTCGGCCATACCCATTCTATCGGCCAATTCCTTCCAGAAATAATAAATATTTTTACACTCCTTAGGCGGCTCGTAGAGTTTTTCGGATGTTTGCATAAATGACATCCATTCAAAACCATCATGTATATGGTTTCGTTCAAGCCAAGTATCTCCAGGTAATACATAATCCGATAAGCTAGCTGTAGGTGACATAAATAATTCATAACAGACAATTAAGTCTTGGTTCATCATGGCATCATAAACAAGCTTTTGATTGGCATACCCTTGTAATGCATTATTGGCAATGGCAAAAAATGCTTTAGCTTTATAAGGGGTGCCATAAGCCATGGCTCTAAAGGTAGAAGATGGTACCGCCATACCCAACCCTTTTACTTGATTAGGGTATTGCGTTCCCCAAACTCGCTTACTGGGTTCCTTAAAAATTTCTGCCGCTTTATAGGTAAATACTGGATGTTCGTGATAACCAAGTTGTTTTTGCTTTTGGGATAGCGGTAAAGCTTCATGTAATTCCAGTTCTGAGTCTGCCATGATGTCTGGATTTAAACCCATCATCATTTCTCCACCCGGCGCATCTAAGTTTCCTGTGATGGCACGCAAAATGGAAAATAGACGAATAGCTGATGTACTACTGACCTGCTGATCATTGATAGGACTCCAGGGTATGACTGCCCCTTTCGCATTTGCGTACATTCGCGCCGCTTTTTGAATTGATGTGACATCCACACCTGTTATCTGCGAAACCGTTTCTAATGGGTAATTGGTAAAAACATGCTCTTTTAATTCTTCGAAGCCTACCGTCCACTCCTTAACAAATTTTTTGTCATAAAGCTCTTCTGAAATAATGACATTCACCCAACCTAATAGCATGGCGGCATCAGTACCCAACTTTACGGCTAAGTGAATATCGGCGCGCTCAGCACTTTGGCTAACTCTTGGATCCAGAACAATTAATTTAGCGCCACGGTCTTGAGCAAGGCGAATTCGAATATACTCCATCACCCAGGACTGGTTATGAGGGTTATGCCCAAATAAAACGATGCATTGGGTATGCTCATAGTCAGGAAATGGCATCCAACCATAAGTTAAACGATTCACCGCCCCCGTATTGCCTAAACAAAGGGCCACTGGAGACAGGTAATTAGGACTGCCTAATAAATTCATGAAACGTCTTGTCATGCCTGCTTCAGTAGAGCAGTTCCACGGACCACTTGTAACAACAAGCGACTCAGGCCCATGTTCTTTAACGACTGTTTGCAATTTGCTCGCAATTTCATTCATGGCTTGAGTCCAGCTAATGGTTTCCCATTTGCCTTCTCCTCGCTTGCCTACGCGCTTTAATGGCTGTGTAAGACGATTAGGATGGTCGAATATTTCGTGTGCAAGCTTACCCTTAGCGCAGATAGCGCCAGGGGCTAAAGGATGGTCAAAGTCCCCATTAAGGGTAAAACGAGCCTCACCATCTTTGCGGGTTGCCACCAACTGACAGGCAATATCACAGGTAGCGCAATTTACATGTTTGGTTTCCATCTCAATCTCTCTCGTAGATGCCTTGACCAAGAAAGATTATCAGGTTTACTGCCCCCTATTTACCTTTTGGCGCCATAAAGTTACCATTAAGCGACAACTTAACAGGGCTTTAAGATGCTGCAAACACCTTTTGTAAACAGCAGTTTTCTCAATCAATTTAGTGAGCTGGTACGCATCCGAGGTGGAAATGCGCGTGCTCTGAGTCAAAAAGTAGGTCTATCAAGCGAGATTTTAAATGGCCCCCATTTACCCATTCCGTTTAGCCAGTTTATTGCCTTATTAGAATTAGTGGCCGATGAATTAGATTACCCTGAGATTTCTTTTGCATTAGCAAATCGCCAAGATATCTCCATTATTGGACCGCTAGGCAGTATGCTAGATGACTGTCAAAACGTAGCCGATGTTATGGGTGTCATTCAGCAATATTTAAGTGTGATTGTGTCTGGCATCGAGATAGAGATTAAAGAAAATAATGGGCTGTTAGAATTTTGCTTACACTGCCAATTACCTTTGCTGTATGACCAGCCCCAGTTTCAATACTATTTAATAGCCAGTGTTACAAAAGTATTAAAAGAGCTAGTGGGGAGAAAATACAGCATACGCGGCTGCTTTTTTACTCGTGTAGAGCACGATGTGAAAAAAATACGACACTTTTCCAACCTACTTGGCTGTCCTGTCGGCTTTGGCAATGAACAATTAAAAGTTACGATGGACAGTAGTGTGTTACAGGAATCTGCCCTGGGCATACGTAATTATATTCACGCTCGAATGCGCACTTTTATGGATATTCAAACGGAATATATTGAACACGTCAGTCGAGTCATTTCTATTTTTCTGCCATCCGGAAAAGTGGATATTGAAACAATAGCCCAATCCATGGGTTACTCTCCTCGCACCTTACAAAGACGCCTGAAGGACTCTTCTAGCTCTTTTAAATATTTGTTAGATTCTGTGCGCATCAATCATGCCAATCAATATTTGTTTACTACTCAATACAGTTTAACCGATATATCTACGTTACTAGGCTACAGTAATTTAAGCGCATTCACTCGAGCTTATCATCGCTGGCATGGTATAAATCCTCGTGACGCTCGAGTTATTAAAAGCCATTAAGGTAATAACGGATCGATCAATCTATTCAATTTTAAAACCGTCTCTTATTTACCAAGAAAAAAAGTCAGCTATTGATCAAATTCAGTTCGAACAAGGATTTCCAGCAGCTCAAATCTAGCTTTTTCTTCTTTTTTATTACTTGAAATCCCTCTCTCAAATGCTTCACCTTGAAACATTAATACAATTATATTAATTAAAGTAGAGAAACGTTTGTGAGATTCAGCTTGTTTAGGAAAAATTATTTTAGATAGCTCTAAGATTTTTTGATTATTTTTTTCCTGTATAGGTTTCAAACCTAGAGAAAGTTCTTTATCCGTTCTTGCGGCAACATGCAGCTCCATAGCGGCCTGAAATTCAGGACTGGAGAAATTTTTCCGAATAAGTGTTAAAGCCAGTTCGATATCATCTAACGAACCTTTTAACCGATTAAAACGGTGAATGTACTGCTCCAACAAGCCTTCGTAAATACTGCCTGCAGTGGCAATCATTAGGGCTGTTCTTGTTGGATACTGCCTAAAAAGTCCTCCTTTGGACAGCTCCGCCCTTCTACAAATTTCTTGGATACTTGTTTGACTGTAGCCCACTTGAATTAAAGACTCTATAGTGGCAGCGATTAACTTACTCTGACTCAGCTTGCTTCTTTCTTGTTGCGAAAGACGCTTTTTGGTTTCAGTTTTATTTGCACTCGTCATTGGAGCCAGGCCATCCACAGGATCATTAAAAGCCCAATCATACATTTTTATAGAGCCATCATCTATTCGATAGTGGCTCTGCATATCAGCACATTTACAATTAACCCAATAATAAAAAACTCAATTAGCGATTCCAAGCCCTCAGGGTTTGGATATGATTAGATCCCGTAAAATGCGCTTTAAACTTCTCCCAACTCGAAATAGGCTTAGGGGTACACAAAGGAGCAATTCCTTCAGGGTCCCACATGGACTTAATATAAGAATGGGAAGTTAGTGGCTTCCAGCCTCCAAAAGATTGCAAGATATGTTGAACCTTTTTCTGATCATCTAAAGACATCGCATTTAAAAAGGATTGCAAACGCTCTCGGCAATACACTCGATATGGACTGGTATTCACCTTCGGGTACAAATACCCCTCAGATGATAAGTCAAATGTCTTATGTCCCTTATCAAAATTAATGGCGTTAAGCTCTAAATAAGGCAAATAATTTTCACATATATCTTTTAATAATGGCTCCCAGCCAAACGGGACCCCGTCATTAACATTGAATTCCATTCCATCCGCCTTTTCGGGTTTCATATTCCATAGTCTGGCGGTCCATTCATACACAGCAGGCGCACGTTCTTGCATAATACGATTAGAGGTTGGATCATTTCCGAAGTGCCAGAACATAGACCCAAAAAAACCAAAATCAGCTAAACAAGGCTTGTCTCCTAACAAGTAAGGTTGTTGCTGAAAGATAGCCTCTAACCTATCTAGTGTATTGATGTAAATGCTTTCAACATGCTCCCTGTTGTGTTCTGTCATTCCATCACCATAAAGAAATTTATCCCTTTGGTGTTTATGTACAAGCTTGCCAGCTAACCAAGTGGAGGGACCGCCCCACCCCCAAGCACCACCTAAAAACTCCTTCACAAACATTGTTTTGTAAAGCTTCCTATCTTCTGCATGCATCCAGCGATAATAAATAGCAGGGCGCCACATCCACTCATCGGCATAATCCTCTAAAAGGCGAGTTAAAAATGCCGTCACGGGATCTCTTGGTAGCAGCCCATGCTTAGGATAACGAGCTTCAAACCAGTCAATCATAGGAGTGGTATCTTGCAGCCAGATATTGTCTGGTGTCTTAATCACTGGCATTTGCCTTAGACCGGTATTATTAGCAATTTCATCACCATATTCTGCAAGGCTGCCGTAAATTGGATTAAATGGAATTCCCTTATAACGCAAATACGCCAGCATCTTTCCGCAAAAATACGAACGGTGGAATACGTATATATCGTAAGCGTTTTTATTCTTCTTCATAGCCATCTCCACTAATAATTAGACCTTTCCAATGAAGGTCTATCTAGGTAATATAGGTACCAACTGGTATCTAAGTTAGCGGAAACTAAAATTTATGGCAATATCAAATTTAAAACAGTGGAAAGATTTAGGCCAACTGACTCAGGTTACAGGGGACAATATATTTTATATTTCTAAAGGAAGCGGGCCTGCACTACTACTTATTCATGGCTTTCCCACCAGCTCTTGGGATTGGCATACTCTGCTAACTCACTTATCTGAGCATTTTCAAGTCATTGCCATTGATATGCTTGGATATGGCTTTTCAGATAAACCGCTACAGGGGGATTATTCAACGAAAGCACAAGCCAATAGAATAAAAAACGTATTAAAACAGCTAGGTGTTAATGCTTGCCATATTATGACTTACAGTTACGGCTCTTCCGTTGCACAAGAAATATTACATCAGGACGAACTATTTGAGGTACAAGTAAAATCTCTATGCTTAATGAACGGAGGCTTATTTCCAAATAGTAATCGTCCAAAATTAGCACAAACGCTTTTATTAGGTCGGTTAGGCTTTCTTGTGAATCTATTCTTCAGTAAACGGGTACTCGATCAGAACTTACGTTCAATATTTGGCCCTGATACCCAACCTACACCCTTATTAATCACACAATATTGGGAATTAATTAATATCAATGATGGAAAAAGAATACTACCAACACTCATACAATACTTAAAAGAAAGGCAAGTATTTTCCCAGAAGTGGCAACAGGCTTTAATCGATTTTAAAAAGCCTATTCAGCTGATTATCGGTGATCACGATAGTATATCGGGTATAGATTTAGCGATAGAGTTTCAAGAAAAAATCTCTAAAAACAATATTCATATTTTAAAAAACATAGGACACTACCCTCAACTTGAATCTCCAAAATTAGTTTTAAAGTTGTTTAATGAATTTCAAAATATAAATAATAAATAAGAAAGGTGATCATATGAAACGTATATTAATTACAGGTGCGGGAACGGGATTTGGCCGAGAAACGGCTATTACATTGGCAAAACGAGGGCATCATGTTTATGCCGCCACATATGATCAACACCAATCAGAAGCACTGGCCGATTACGCTGATTTAAAGGGGGTTAACTTAGATATTCTTAAAATTGATATAACAGACATTAATGATATAAAAAAAGCGAAAAATCTAGATGTAGACGTTTTAATCAATAACGCTGCAATCGGAGAGAGTGGCGCATTAGTTGAAATTCCAATAGATCGTGTAAGAAACAATTTAGAAACGAATGTATTGGGTACACTATCCATGATTCAGGCTGTCACCCCTAAGATGATGAAACGAAAAAATGGAACAATTATCATGGTAACATCTTTGGCTGGTCGCGTTCCTCTGCCCTTTTTATCACCCTATTCAATGTCTAAATATGCACTTGAAAGTGCAGGAGCAGGCCTCGCAGAAGAACTAAAGCCCTTTAATATCCATGTTTCCATGATTGAACCCGGACCATATAGTACAGGGTTCAACGAAGCGAATATGAATAAAAAATACAACTGGATGAAAGAAGACTCTCTATATAGGGATAAAATTGATTATATTAAAAAAACTGAAAATAGATTAATTTTACGCATGCAAAAATCAAACTTCACCCCTGTTATCAAAGCGATGGTTAAAGCCGCAGAGTCTAATAAACCAAAGCTTAGGTATGCTGTACCTAAATGGATGGGATTAGGTGTTAATTTACTTCGAGGATTTGGCGTATAAAAAGCGTCTAATATCTCTAAATCAACATAAAACGGAGGTGAGATAATAAAATCACCTCCGATTTTCAAACTAATTGTTTCTAATCAGATTTTCGATTATACCCATTCGATCTTGCCCCCATAAAGTATGATCCCCATATTCAAAGCTTGGTACTCCCCAGCAGCCTTTTTTGAACATATCGTCTAAATTCCGATTTACTTCTGCTTTCCAGTCTGTGTTATTTATTTTATCTTTTGCGATTAACCAGTTTAAACCACAACGCTCCACCATAATCCTCATACCAGAATCGGTTTCACCTCGAATACCTTGGGTATTAACACCTTTTGCAAAGCTGAGTAAGAATTCTTGTAACTTATTTTCATTGCGTGCGTACTCCAGCAATGCATAGCAACGCTCAACGGCTGGACCTAATGGATCAGCCACATATCCGTAAGGCAAGCTTAACTTTTGAGCCTCGCGTTTAGTGTCCATAAATATATACATTTTTTTAGCTTGAGGCACATTCATTCCACGCATCATCATGGGTAAAACCGGCTTAATAATTAATGGTATACCATAATACTCGCTCAATTTAATGGCTTGCACCAAACCAATATAAGAATAAGGACTACGCGCAGACCAATATATCGTCAGTGGAACATCACAAATTTTGACATCCTCAATCGGTCTTTTACAAAAATCGTTATAGGTTAAGTTAAACTGCACGTTATCATTTTTATTTAGTGCTAGCCCTTGCTTAATCAAACGAGATTCTAAATGATCAAGTCGATCAACTCCCCAATACCACTCTCCTTCAAAATTAATCATGGCCCCAAAGTAATGGCCTTTTTTCTCTAATAATAATTGATTTTTTATCAATTGTTTTTTAAGTTGATTGTTTTCAAAAGGTTCTTGGGGAAGCTGATCAGTAAACTCACCACTCCACACCCTCTTAAAGATATCTTTTGCTGTACTAATAAAGGTTTCAGAGGATTCGGCAAGCAAAAGCTCTGCGGTAGCTGCCTCCAATATATTGCGATCATCAATTACCACTTGTTTACTTGGGAAGTCTAATTGATAAAGATCAGCCAAATAACCAGCATCTCGACTAGCATATTGATGCCACATATCCATCGCTGGAAACATTTCTTCTTGGAGCTCTAAAACAACATGAAATTCAGCTTTAATTCTGAATCGAACCAAAAAATCCTCAATAACTTGAATTAATAAGTAACTATAAGGATCATCTATTCGTAGAAAGATATCGACTCTAGATTCGCGCCCCTTTATTATCCGATTAAATTGATAACTTGCGCGTTTTATATCTTTTAACTGGTTACTGGATATTATTCTTGCAATGTACGGCATGATCATTTTTTTCATGATTATTTTACCTTTTTATTATCTTTACAAATATTTTTAAGGGGAACAATGACATCTTTTTTAAGATTAATACCTACACCACAACCAGGCACAGAATCCTCATCATATGACAACACCCCTAAATCCAAAGCAAGATTAATGGCTTCCAATTTATCATTGGATGTGGCACTAGGATCAACAATGACTCGCTGAATTCGTAAAAAGCTATAAGGATTTCCAAACACAAGGTGATCTGAATCATTATTTTTATCATGAACAGGGCAGCCTTTTAAACATGCATAACACTCTATACAACGATTTAAATTTGAAAGCGCATTATGATCCAGTCCAAGTTTATTTGGATTGACATCAACAATAGGTAGTCTGCCTTGCAATTGCTTGTTAATGGCGTCACGCTTAACAACTAAATCTTTTATTATAGGCAATCCTTGCATGTGTGATATTTTGTCATTATTTCTTAGCTTAGTTCGGCATGCTAGTTTCGATTTTCCATTAATATCCACTGTACATACACCACACAAACCGTTTCGACAACCATAACGGAAGGCTAAACCTGGATGCATTTTTTCTTGCGTGTCGATTAAGACCTCTAAAGCCATGGGCCTTTCTTTTATATCCTTTAACTCATACTCTATTTCAACATCTTGTTTTTTATTTAATTGGCCCCGTTGAATAATTATTTTCATATCATTTTCTCCTTAGTATCGATTTTCATCTCCATCACGGGGACAGGCTCACTTAAAGCAGATTGATAAATTTTTAGTAATATTGCGTCTTTGTATTTGTTAGGTAGGTAGCGAATAATCTTAAATACTAATATTTTTATATTTTGGTTAACTCTTAATTTTATGATTTTATGATAAGGTGATCGAATTTGTTGTAAATTATGAACTTCAACTTCATCATTGATTAGATAGACTTCAATAGAGTATGGTTTACTCCGAAATAACTTACTAAGATTAATTTTTTTATGGTCTAGGCGTACATGAGACCCCAGTGATATAGGTCTACTCAGTGCAGAAGTGGCAATTAATTTTGCGCATAACAATAAATTTCTGCATTCAATGTAATCTATTAATGTTTGATTCCAAACAGAATCAGATTCTACTTCCGATTTTTCTAGTTTTAACTCTAACTCTTTAACCATGTTTAGTGTATTACTTAAAGAATCGAAAGTACGCGCAGGGCCTATGCCTTGCCATGCTGTTTTTTGTAAAGACCTTAATACGTGAATTGCATAATGGGGAGTGGATTGGGTATTTTTATTATCGAGTTTATCCTTATAAACTTGTAAAAGTTTACTTGACTGTAAATTAAAACAAGACCAATCAAGCTCCTCTGCCTGTGTAGCATTATAATGAGCCGATAATCCCGCTCGCTTTCCAAATATAATCCCTTCAGCTAAAGAGGTTGACCCTAAACGATTACTACCATGCAACCCTCCTAATGCTTGGCCTGCTGCATATAACCCTTTTATTTCCTTATCTTGTTGGTCCAGCACATTACATTGCTCATTTGTTTTTATGCCTCCCATTAAATAATGAGCCGAAGGTTTAACCTCCCACATAGATTCAAACTTTGCAGCTTTAGGACCCATTGCCCCACGGACTATTTTTAATAAACTTGGAATTTTCTGATTCATTAACGCCGTATAAACTTTACCGCTATTTCCTTTATTATTTTCAGTTAAGTCTAAATAGCACCCTTGATTTTGTGTTCCTTTTCCACTTTCAACAGCTTTAGCAATGACAGCAGCACATTCTGCACGAGTACGCCCCATAAGCTCAGATTTTAAAACATTGCCATCTTTATCTTTTATACAACCAAGAACACCCGTGCTGATAGGTTCTCCCACGATTAACCCTTGATAAGCTGAAGGTGTCGCTACCGAAAAAGGAATAAATTGGACTTGCTCCATGTCCACCAATTTTGCTCCCGCACGAGCCGCAATGGCATAAGCGTCTCCGGTGTTGCCTTTCATTGTGTCGGTATTAGGGTAATACAAGGTGCTTACACCACCGCAGGCTAGTACGACAGAACGAGCTTTCACTGAGATAAAATCACCTGTACTTGCGTGATAAACAAGGCCGCCTTGTACTGTGCGCTGCTGCGTCGTATTATTTATCTGGAAGTACAGATCTAAAAACCAAGCATCTTCTAATGTATCCAAGCTCCCTTTGTATAAAGCATTCCAACAAGCATGGGCGTAATCTAACCCACCATTTTTGTGGTCAACTGATCGAGCCAGTGTGTGCCCACCCATAGGAATAGAAAGAGGCTTTACCGTATTATCTTTTTTATCGATATTGGCTTGAATGCCATGCTTCTGTAACCAGTTATAGGCCTTTGGCGAATCTTCAGAAAACGCTTTGCACAGTCCATTGTTCCCAATATCATCCCCTTGAATGCGCAAGTTATCACTCAACTCAGCCAGTGTATCCTTTGGGGTGCCACTCCCTCTTACAGTAATAATGCCTTCTGAAATTTTGCTATCGGAACAAAGGATAGGGTCCTTTGATAACAGTAATACCTTTGAGCCTTGGCTAGCAGCAGTCTCTGCGGCGGCTGACCCTGCTCCTCCCGAGCCAACAATAATGACATCGTATTCTTTTTGTTTTAATTGCATTTGATGAAGCTCTAATTGACCACTGACATATCTTTATCTTAAAGGGGTAAGCTAAAGATCGAAGTGCAAGAGTGGTCAGTATCTGGTTATATCTGGCCAAATTACTTACACTGATAGCATTAGGTCATGGGAGAATGGCGAATGATTACAAATATGATTAGCGCTAAAGACGCTATTTTACCCGTCTTTTTTCCAGCTGTTTTATTCCGATTATTAAAGGGTGCTGGGATAGGAGACAGCGAATTATTGACTGGCACAGACTTAACACCTGAATCCTTTTTAGATGAGGACTTAAAAATTGACTTTATTACCCATAGTCAATTTATAAAAAACGCCATTACTGCCAGCGATGACCCCCATTTAGCTTGGCGATTTGGCCAACATATAAATGTTACCTCTTTAGGCATGGTCGGGTATGCCGCTATGAGTTGCCATACCATCGAAGACTCTCTAAATACCATCATTCAGTACTTTAAAATTCGAGCCCCTCTTTATCGTTTAAAACTTCTAAAACCCAAAAGGGATACAGAGGAAGCGGCTATTCAGTTTGATGAGTCCATTAATTTTGGAGAAATGCGCTATTTTTTATTAGCCGCCGTTGCCAGCGGAACAGCTCAGATGATTAATTTTTATGCTGGGAAAACAGATGTGGTAGTGAAAATTGAACTAGCTTGTCCTCCCGTAATTGGCTGGGAGCAAGCAGTAGCCAAATTCCCCTTTACAGTGGAGTTTAATAGTGATCACACCCGACTAATTTTTGCATCTACATTATTGCATCAGCTCAATGCTACGGCTGATCCGCAAACTGAAAAGTCTACAAAACACATATGTGACCAATTACTTTCTAAAATTGAAAGCCAAACAGAAATGGGGTATTTAGTGAGGGAATATATACTCCTGCAATCCGGTAAGTATCCCACTCTGGATGAAGCAGCGGCTCATTTTTGTGTGTCCCCTAGAACCTTTCGCCGAGAGCTCAACAAACTTAATACAACTTACCAAGCCATATTAGATCAGGTAAGGGAAACCATTGCCCTTGAATATTTAAAAACAACGAATAAGCCCGTAAATGAGATAGCTTATGAGCTTGGGTTTACAGACCCTTCTAACTTTGGTCGAGCATTTAAAAAATGGACTGGAAAATCACCAGGCATATTTCGAAATAATTAAACACTCTAAATGGCTGTGCCATAGCCCAATGCACTGCAAGTAGTTTCTACTGACTTTTTAACAACCTTGGTTGTATTTAGCAAACAAAAAAGCCCAGCTTTGTTTCCAAAGCTGGGCTTCAACCACAAGGTTACTTTAAAAAATTAAAGTAAATCGCGGCCTTTTTTCGCAGCAATACGTAAACGTAATGCATTCAATTTAATGAAACCCGCTGCGTCTTTTTGATCGTATGCACCGGCATCGTCTTCAAACGTTGCAATGCTTTCGTCAAATAAAGAATCATCTGACTTACGGCCCACCACAATCACGTTACCTTTATAAAGCTTAACGCGCACGGTACCGTTTACATAGGTTTGTGTATCATCGATAGCGGCTTGAAGCATCTTACGCTCAGGGCTCCACCAGTAACCGTTATAAACCAGTTCAGCATAGCGAGGCATCATTTCATCTTTTAGATGAGCCGCGTTACGGTCAAGGGTGATTGATTCAATGGCACGGTGAGCTTTTAACATAACAAAGCCCGCTGGGGTTTCATAACAACCACGTGCTTTCATGCCCACATAACGGTTTTCAACGATGTCGGTACGACCAATACCGTTTTCGCCCGCTACTTTGTTTAGGTATTCCATAACCGTTGCTGGGCTCATTTCTTTATCGTCGATGGCAACGATGTCACCACCTTTGAAGGTGATATCTAGGTAAGTAGGTGTATCAGGTGCCGCTTCAGGTGACTTGGTCCACAGCCACATGTCTTCTTCTGGCTCACTCCAAGGGTTCTCAATTAAATCCCCTTCGTAAGAGATGTGAAGCAAGTTGGCGTCCATTGAGTAAGGGGATTTTTTACCCGCTTTGTTTTCAACTTGAATACCGTGCTCAGCACAATAAGCCATTAATTTTTCACGGCTATTCAAGTCCCATTCACGCCAAGGGGCAATCACTTGTACGCCAGGCTTAAGGGCATACGCACCTAGCTCGAAACGTACCTGGTCGTTACCTTTACCGGTAGCGCCATGGGAAATCGCGTCTGCACCGGTTTCGTTAGCTATTTCAATTAAACGCTTAGCAATTAACGGACGTGCGATAGAAGTACCTAAGTAGTACTCACCTTCATAAATCGCGTTAGCACGGAACATAGGGAATACGAAGTCACGGGCGAATTCTTCGCGTAAGTCTTCAATATAGATTTCTTTAATGCCCATGGCCTCGGCTTTTTTGCGCGCAGGCTCTAACTCTTCGCCCTGACCCAGGTCAGCGGTAAAAGTTACAATTTCAGCTTGATACTCTTCTTGTAACCATTTCGCGATTACAGAAGTATCCAAGCCACCGGAGTAGGCCAAAACAATCTTATTGATCTTGGACATGAAGTGCTCCTAAAGACATAGAACATTGACCACGAATAGGGTCAATACGGATAAAATCAGGGGGCGTATTCTACCGAGAATACTGGCCATACGCCAGTATTGGTCTAATGTTCATAAAAAGCCTAGGCTTAATTTGTCCATTATCACTTACTTTAGGGTCTACGAATGAAATTTGTCCTCTTCTTCCTAATTACTTTGTTTATTAATACCAATGTGGCAGCTGAGCTTGAAGGCTCAAACATATCAGGCTTTAACTTTGGTTATATGGATATCGAGAAAAAATGCACTGCTAAGCGTGAGGGACAAGATTCACTGTCTATTGAGTGTAAAGGCAGCGACTTAAAAGCTGTTTCACGAGGCTGCGGTGGTTACATAACAAAAGGATTAGAAAGCGCTAAACTCAACTGCGGCGGCTCTTTATGGGTATTAAACCAGCGCTGTAAAATAGAGATGCGTGGCGCTGACTATGGCGAATTAAACTGCAAACTTTAAAACTGCAATAACCACACGCCCAATACCAAGCAAGCGCTTGCTTAATAAATGATCTTTTCTTGCGTGTCTAGGAACCTTCTGGGCATGGGAATGAGCCTTAACAATCAATATCATTGCTTAACAGGAGGCTGGTCAAATACAGGCCATTATTCGATATTCTTGAATAGGTGCTACAAAATGTAATCAAGCCCTTACAACTTATTACGCATAAACTAAGTCGTTGCTGATTAAATACGCCAAATAAGTTCGATTACATTCACTTTGGCAAAACAACTAATGAACGCACAGACTCAGGACAAACAAGCCCCAATCATCAGCACAACTTTAGCCAACGTGGCTTTCTTGATACATTTTTTACTGTGCGTGATTAACTTTAATTTCACTGCCTACATTAATGAAATCCCACTACACCAAAGTAATGTAAACACTTTAATATTAGCCATTGTTCAGCCCCTATTTGTGGCGTGCTTAATCGCGCCTGTATTATCAATTGCACGGCACACTAACTTCATAGCAGAATTTAAAAATATTTTATTCATTGCCATCAGCCTGTTTGTTGTTTACTCCCTCGCCGATATGACTGGCGTTATGAATTAAAGCAGCACCTTATGAATAAAAGCCTGTATGTCTTTTAATTGTGAAGGGCATACATTATGAGCCATTTGATATTCACTCATGGTTGGCTCAAATCCACCTTGTTTTAAATTTTCAAACGCTCGCTCACCTAACTTCATAGGTACAACATCATCTAATGTGCCGTGACTCAACCAAACAGGTATTTGCTTAAATTTGCACAGCTGCGTTGCATCCATATCGGCAATATACGTACTCATAGGCATGACACCTGCTAAAGCATGTTCACTGTGAAAGAGTGTGTCATAGGCAACAGCCCCACCTTGTGAAAAACCTGCAATAATAATCCGCTTAGAATCAATACCGGCAGCTATTAACTCGTCAACTTTTGCCAGCACATCACTTCGTGATTGAGCAAGATCCTCTAAATTCGCTTTACGCTCGACACCATGTATTTCCAAATCATACCAAGCAGGCATACTTGCCCCACCATTAATGGTGACATTGCGCAGCGGCGCATGGGGAAATACATAATGCATCGCAATACTGCTATCTAAATGCAGGTGTTTAGCCATTGGGGCAAAATCATCACCACTGGCACCCAAACCATGCAGCCAAATAATGGCTGCATTGGCTGGGCCTGCCTTTGGTTTTATTTCAATACAATCAAAAGAACTCATATTCACCTAAGATATATCCTGCAATAACTGTCTTGGTGATGCATTCAACACATCACGGTTTGCCCAGAAGCCACTGATCAAAATACTAATTAGAGCAAGTGTTGGAATCCCAAGCCACAAAGACCAATGCGGTAGCCAGTTCACTTCAAAAATAAACACATACAAGGCAAAACTAATGGATTCGAACGACGCTATAGCTAACACACTTGCCACCAATGCTAAGGTGACATATTCACTACGTATACGTGCTCTAATCATTTTTTTACTGGCACCAAAGGTGCGGTACAAAGCGGCTTCATGTTTACGCAGGCTCAATGTACTTAACAAGGTTGCAAACATAAGTACCATGGCACAGATAAGAACAAGCGCTAAAATAGCCTCAACCGCCACGCTGGTTTGCGTTAAAATTTCTCGAACTTGCTTTAAAATCTGATCAATTTCGATGATCGTCACCGCTTTAAACTGCTGATTCATGTCTATCAGCCAACGGCTTTGAGTAGATGGTAAATAAAAGCTATTAATGTAGGTATGATGAAATTCATTAATCACACCATCTGCAAATACCACATAAAAATTAGGACGAAAGTTCTCCCACTTTACATTACGGAAGTTTTTTACCTTAGTTACAATATCACTACCTGCAATATTAAAAGTAATGCTATCCCCTAACGAAAGTTTTAAGCGCCGTGCTAATTCTGACTCAATAGAAATTGCATTCTCAGCCACCGAATTATCATCAAACCAATCGCCCTCGCTTAGTGTTTCATCTTTTGTCAGCTCGTCACTCCAGGTTAAATTAAGCTCTCGCTTTAATGCATTAGGCGCATCATCTTCTGGGTATAGGTCATCAACATTCACATTGTTAATATGAGTCAATCTCCCACGTACCATAGGATAAAAATCACTGGCCGCTAAACCTTTATCAGTAAGGGCTTGAGCAAAAGCCTCTTTTTTATCAGGTAAGATATTAATCGCAAAATGATTAGGGGTATCTGCTGGCACCTGCTTTTGCCAATCCTCAAATAAATCACCACGTACTAACCATATCAATGCCACCGAGGTAAAAATAAACGCAAAGGCAGCCACCTGTGAACGGGCATAATATTGATGGCGATCAAGCTGGCTTAACCCAACTTGAAGAAAGTCAGGTAAAAACCCTTGTATCTTCATTAAGCCTTTTAATAACACGCTCGACAAAACCCCATAAACCAGCAATAAAATCGCCAGCCCTACTACAAATACAACGGATAAAATGATGCTACCTGTCAACAAATACGCAAGCGCCAGCATAATCACCACTGCCAATACAAAAAATACATTGGCTTTTACCGACTGTGGCGCTAACTCACGACGCAATACCCGCACAGGGCTCACTTGGTTTAAATTTAAAATAGGTGCTAATGCCACCAGCATTAATACAAGGACGGCACAAACAAGGCTGATTAACACAGGTAATATTCGGGCTGGCATTAAGTCTTTAGGTAAAATATCGGCTACGGTTTCAAGTAACGCAAAATGCAAAACAAACCCTAAAATTGCACCGATTACCGCGCCTAAAATCGCAGTGAACAATAGTTTATAAATAAATATATTACGCACTTGAGCACTGGACGCCCCTAAACAACGCAACAAAGCTGCCGTATTGTAATGGCGTTCACTGTAACGCTTAGCGCACAACGCAATAGCGACGGCCGCAAGCAACACACTAATTAAGCTGGCTAATGATAAATATTGTTGTGCTTTTTTAAGAGCATTACCTACGTTATTCTGGCTATCTTCCACACCCGCTAATTTATCCGCTTTGTTTAATTGCGGTTTTAACCAACTGACAAATTGCGCTAAAGCATCCTCTGAACCGGTATAATATTGTTTATACCAAATACGACTGCCTTCATTAACGACCCCTGTTTTTGGTACATCCCCATAGTTCATTAGTAGGCGACCAAATGGGCTAAACAAACTACCCGAGCGGTCTGCATCTTGTTGTAAAATCTTATCTACCACAAACTCGGCGTTACCTATTTCAATAGTATCGCCAAGCTTAGCATTTAACTTTTGTAAAATGCGTTCTTCTGCCCAAACCTTGCCCAGTGCTGGGGCTTGTTTAACCCGTTCTGACTGAGTACTGGCTTGCGCATAAAAACCATTGGCCACCTGGTTAAAGCCTTTTAAGGGGTAGTTATCCTCTACTGAGCGTACACGTATCAGTTGTAATTGCTCATTGGCATACGCCATGGTTGAAAAGCCAAGTGCCGATGAAGTATTTAAACCGAGGGATTGTGCATGCTGAATATATTCATTAGACAACGCCCGTGTACTAAACACGGTTAAGTCACCCGCAATTAGTTCACTGGCGCGGTATTCCATGGTACGGGATAGGCGATCACTAAAACTTGAAATCATTGACATGCTTAACGCCGCAAGCAAAGTAGCGGCAATTAACAAACGTTTCTCACTACTGCGTAAATCATTCAACCAATGTTTACATGCCAGCAGAAAAACCTGAGGGTGTTTCATATTTTCTCCTGCTCGCTATTAAAGTGTGACGGTATCGCTGGTCACGGTTTCGATTAGTTTGCCATCAATTAAATGCACTTGCCGTTGGCAGCGTTTCGCTAAGGTTTCATCATGGGTAACCAGTACCAGCGTGGTATTGAGCTGCGCATTTAAATCAAATAATAAATCCTCAATTTTTTCGCCAGTGTGCTCATCTAAATTACCCGTAGGTTCATCGGCAAATAACACATCCGGTTCGCAGGCAAATGCGCGGGCAATGGCCACACGCTGCTGCTCACCGCCACTTAATTGATTCGGTTGATGATCTAAACGCTGTGAAAGGCCTACTTTCTCCAACCAGCTGATGGCTTTTGTTTTAGCATGGGCATCACCGGTTAGCTCAAGGGGCAACATGACGTTATCCAACGCACTTAAATGCGGAAGCAATTGAAAGTTCTGAAATACGAAGCCCACGTGCTCTTTGCGCACGGCAGCACGGCCATCTTCGCTCATCTGTGACAAGTCTTGTCCTTTAATGCGCACATGGCCACTTGAGGCTTGATCGAGCCCAGCTAATAGACTTAATAAGGTAGATTTACCCGAACCACTCTTGCCCACAATGGCAATGGTCTCCCCTGCAGCCACCGATAAATTCACATTGGATAAGATATTTAAGGTCTGCTCACCCAAGGTAAGAGACTTACACAGCTGTTCAACATCAATCATATTTAACAAATCCATTATTTATCTATATGTAATAAGTATAAGCAGTCTCATCAGATCACTAAATACGCCAAAAATTCAACAAACATTGCCCGTATATCCAATTTTTATCAAACCCCACTCACAATCAACATACCCAAGCGCCTAAACAGAGATATTGAGCCTGCCAAGCCCTATATCCGCAAGCTTGGCGTAATTCGACTCAATCTAAAATAACCACTTGTCTGAGTAATATAATTTCCTATACTAAAAAGGTGGTTTTGCTTCATACAAATTTGAATAATCTAGGTGCAATGCATGGCATGGTTTGATCAGTTAAGCGTCTCTCGCCAACTAACCACTGCACAGCTTGCCTTATTTAATAACGAGATTCGTACTCAGCAAATACGCTCATCACGCTTTTTCACCATCATCACCCTACTGCTATCCCTTGTATTCTTAGTCTCAGACGCCCACTTTTTACAACAGCACTTCACTGAATTGGCTTGGTTGCGAACATCAGTCGTATTTGCTTGTGTAGCTGGCGCATTTACCCTTGAGTATTTAGCGTTACGCAGTGCCTATTTCTTATTAGCTGTCGCACTGATCACCTACAATACAGTGATTGTCTACATAGGCATACTTGCTGCCAATGCTGGGCTAGATACCTATCAACAGGGCACGATTATTATCATTATTTATTGCTGTAGTTTATTACAAGCGCCGCTTTTACTGACAACCGCCATCACCACAATTTGCTGGGCCAGCTACGTTGTTGGAATTAGCTTATATTCAATCACAGATCTATCCGTAATTTTAAACAATACTATTGTATTCTTGATTGCCTCAATCTTAGGGTTATTGACCGTTGCTCATCGCGAACGTTATTTATTAAACTATTTTTTAACCACTCAGAAATTAAAAGAGCAAGAACGAAATTCAAAAGAACAGGCCTTTAAAGATGCGTTAACCAAGTTACCTAATCGCTTATCAATCATGCAAAAAATTGAAAGCTACGAGGCATTAATTCCCAAAGATATGATTGTTATGATGGCTGATGTAGATAACTTTAAAAAAATAAACGATCGATTTGGCCATAAATCCGGTGACCTCGCTCTGAAGTTAGTTGCTGATACGCTAAACCAACACATACAAAATAAAAATGGATTTGTAAGCCGCTACGGCGGTGAAGAGTTCATGATAATTTTAGAAAACTATAATGAAGAAGAAAGCAAAGCATTAGGCAATGCCTTGGTTGCATCCATTAACAGCATTTCCCACCCTGAATTACCAGCCATGAGTATTTCAATTGGCGGCTATCTAACAACGGGCAATGAGACATCCATGACCGATTGCATAGAACGCGCAGATCAAACACTACTCAGAGCAAAAAAAGACGGTAAAAACCGGTTTTTACTCAATCAGCGTGTTTATAGCCGATAAAATGATATTTATTGACTAATAGAGGTTTTAAAGAAATAAATAAAGACATAGATGTTTATTTGCGTAAACTGCCACCCACAGACAAGCCACTACTCATATCAGATACCAGCTATGAAAGATTGCAACTCCTGCGGTAAATGCTGCATTAAATACAGCAACGGTGGTCTATCCGCATCCAAAACGGAAATCAGTGCATGGCAAGATGACGCCCCAGAGATCGCCGCATACGTACATAACGGCGAAATTTGGCATGACCCAAACACCAAGCAACTAATTGAGTTATGCCCCTTTTTAGAAAACGCCCCCAACAGCAAGGTATATACCTGCTCTATCTATTACAATCGTCCAGATGATTGCCGCTATTACCCAAGTACCTTCGAAGAAATGGTGGCCGACGGTTGCGAGATGGTCGAAGCTAAAGATTTAAAAGACCCTAAAAAAGCACGCCAAGCATTAGATATTATTATGAGTGATAGCCGATATTAATAGCGGATGAAATTACACATCCCCACATTTTTGATTTACTCCTATAACTCTATCTGTAAAAAACTAGCCATCTAGCTTTTTATAAAGCGATAGTAAGAACTCACATCACTAAAGCCTAATTGTTCAGCCCGTACCTCACTGCTCAATGCTGTTTCTTTTAAGTCACGTAATTTATTTAACCTTGCCTGTTTTACTAACTGAGAAAAAGTTGTCCCTTCATCTTTTAATTTACGATACAAAGTCGCTCGGCTCATGTGCAATGAACCCAATACGTTTTCAATATTACTAAAGGTAGTCAGGTTTTTAAGCAACAACACTTGTACACTTGCAACGGTTGAGTCCAAGGCATTCATGGATAAATTAATGCTTTGAGCACGCTCTTTTAAAATATCACGTAAATATGGATTTGCACTATCAAGGGGCTGATTAAACTCAGATTTAGCTAAGATAATTCGATTTACATTAGCGTTAAATACTATATTTTCACCAAACAGATCATGGTAATCATAACTATGATTAGGTTCAGAGTAAGTGAAACTTGCAGACTTGACGTCTAAAGACTGCCCTACAAAATAATTAGCCCAAGCAATAATCGCCACCATGCTACGCTCAATGGCCAAATGGGGATATGTGTATAAGGAAATGTGTTCGAATTCTAAAATAACATCGTCTGACATATCAGACGTAATCAACTGCCAATGCTCTGCATGATTTAACAAAGCTACATTATGGGTGAATATATCAAATGCTTGGGCCAAGCTGTCACTGTGTGAAATCCAATTCGCTAACACCCCTTTGGCTTGATTGTTAACGGTGCACCCTATCTTAAAAGCGAAGTTGGATGTCTTATCTACTTCATTCCATAATGAGACCAAATGGGCTTCAGCCAAGCGTTGCTCTACAATGGAATCCCCTTGCTTAAACAAAATGTATTGTGCAAATACTTCGCTACTAAAATATTTAAGTTCCGATTCTGATAAAACACCAGCCATGATCAGTTCATTTGCTAAGTCCACCACGGCAATGGCCGATACAGTTTTATTAAGCGTGTGCGTCATAACAGTCTCTAATTTGAATCAATTTTCCACTTGCTTGAAACCAAATACCTAACCCGCATAGGGGAAAGCCTTTTACACTAACGGCTCATTTATTCGCTAAACCACCTATTACATTGACACAGAGTATAAATAAAGGTTTTAACATGTGCGATACAAACCAAACTATACAAAACAAACAAGAAATAACCTACTCCCAATCTCATACAGTGGCATCTGTATCCGCTTTACGCAAAATCATACCCGCGGCTCCAGCACTATTAGATAAGCGTATACAGCCCACTTTAGACTTTTTTTCATTAGAGTTTATTAATCAAGCCTGTGTGGTGATATTAGGCACATCAACCAGCAGCCCAATGGCCCCTCTGGTATATAAAATAAACGTGAAGGTTGAAAATGAAACTCAACTCATACTCAGTAACTTACCGGACAGCTATTCATTAAACCCAAGCGAACACACCTG
Source organism: Bermanella sp. (assembly GCA_049115935.1). Classification (GTDB taxonomy): domain Bacteria; phylum Pseudomonadota; class Gammaproteobacteria; order Pseudomonadales; family Oceanobacteraceae; genus Bermanella. Next base: position 36,714 of record JAGDZK010000076.1, read on the forward strand.
CCATGCCAGTTTATTTTTTATGGTGCCTGGTATCGGCCATAGCCTACGTATAAATGGCACGTTAACCGCTATTAATTCTCACAACAGGATATTCAATATACATGGCGTATATTTTCATTGTGCCAGAGCTGCCGCACGATCTGAGTTATTTAGGGCAAATCAGGGGGCTCAATCACAAGCAGACATTACAAAACACAACATAATAGATCAATCACCCTACGGACTATTAAAAACACATGATGTTCAAGGTAAAACAGAGATTTCTCCACGTGGAGATGAAGCGGGTTTTATAAAAACAATTAACAACGACACGTTATTCATGCCAGAGCGCCCTGGCAACAAGGTAGCCGTTAGCCTACGTAATATAATTAGCAATCCCAACATCGAATTATTATTAATGGTGCCTAATACTGGTTACACGTTAAATATCATTGGCCAAGCTCATGTCACCACTGATCCGACCCTACTAGCACTCAGCGATGTAAATGGTAAACAAGCTAAAATAGGTATTGTAATTGAGGTGACATCAAAGCAGTTTCAACTTGACCAGCGTTTAGTAACATCAGGATTATGGGATAGCAAAAACTTCATTGATAAAAAGGCATTAACCCCATTCCCCAAGGCATTGTCATCACACATGAACGGCACAGGACTAATGGGTAAAGCCACTACTTTAGTGGTGGATGCCATTGTTAAACATGATATGAAAAATTTATATTAAATTCACTATGCATGCCATTTAACTTACTTGTAGTATTTCATCAAATAGATATGGATAGGATTAATTTTGGCTATATTAAAATACACCTGTGGGCGATTTTAACTATAGCCTTGGTTGCTGCTTTATAAATTATTAGGCGTTATTAATCTGGTTGATTTTTTTCTTCACGTAATCGGTTTCGATAGTTTGAACGAGCCAGAGCCTGCATATCTTCAACCCTATCACTCTCATCAACAATCTCTCTACCTAGCAAAGTTTCAATGGCATCTTCTAACGTTACGACTCCCGCCATTTGCCCAAATTCATCCTCAACTAAAAATAAATGCGCACGTTTTTTAATAAACATATCCAATAATTGCTGAACAGGTAATTTTTCAGAGACCCGCATAATCGGTTTGATTTCACTGGCTAAAGGTTCATCCCCACGCCCTAAACGTTCTGCTTCATAAAGATCAGTTCGAATCACTTTACCTTCAACATCGTCCACGCTATCAGTAAAAACAGGGATACGTGTGAACTGTCGAGTTTCAGGGCGCTCTAGCGCCTCTTTTATTGACATGTCTTTTGGTAGCATATGCACCACCGTGCGCGGCGTCAGAATTTGACCAGTTGTCACATCTCTTAAGTTCAATACATTAGATAAATATTGATTCTCTTGAGTAAATAAATTGCCATCCTTATGACCCAGTGAAGCCAGCGCTATGATTTCTTTGCGCGTAATCTCATTATTTTTTGAATCACTAAACAGCTTTGTCAAACGAGTTGATAACCAAACTAACGGGTAAACAAGTTTCACCAAAATCGAAATAGTATAAGCTGATGGCACCGCCAGCTGTCGCCATAATGTTGCGCCCAATGTTTTAGGGATGATTTCAGAAAAATACAAAATCACCAATGTCAGTGTTACGGCAATCAATAACTCCCACTGAGCCCCAAAAATCTGCAACGCCTGTGAGCCTACCCCTGCCGCACCCATGGTATGAGCGAAGGTGTTTAATATAAGGATACTCGATAACGACTCATCCAACCTATCGCGCACCTGTGCAAGCTTGGCTCCATGTTGCGGGCGATCCGCTAAAGCTTGCTCAGCAAAGCTCGGGGTGATTGAAAGTAATACGGCTTCAAGAATGGAGCACATAAACGACACACCAATAGCAATAATCAAATAAATAATCAGCAGCGTCATGTCCTAGGCACCTTTACAATACAAAGGTTTACTCTATCATTTTCCACGCCCAGCTTACTAGCATTTGCAAAACTCAATTTAGAACAGCAACATGCTATATCTACATGGCTTTTCTTTAGCTTGCACCCCTCATGGGAAGCAATGACAATTCGCTAAAGGTTCAATTTTTCATTTCATCCTAGTGTCACTCCTATAGGACCCAGCCCCTTTTTGGGAGCTCATAACAAAGCTAAAACTGTATTGAGTCGTTTTTGAATTATCAAAGCGTGGGGGTCATCCTAAGAAAAGCGGTTGTGTGGGCGCTTTACGCCATTAAAAGTCGCTTAAATCACATTATCGAGCGTAAAGAAATAGAAGATTTGTGGCGCGTAAAGTGATGTCGGTTTCTGTTTTAAATTTTGTGCGTAAAAGCAAACCCAAAACAACAGCCACAAAAAAGGCTTCTAGTAAGAAGCCTTTTGATAATAAAGATGTAAATAGAAAAAATAAGGATATTTGGGGTTAACGTAAACCCTAAATGTGCTCGGGCGAAGCCTGACTCATTTTTTACGATAAAGGCTAGGGTTACCTTCTGGTTGCTTGCGGAAGCGTTTATAAACCCATTGGTATTGCTCAGGGCAATCTAAAATGCATTCTTCAATACTTTGGTTTAACGCCGTTGCTGATACTACTAAGTCTTCACTGCGAATATCTTCATTGGCTGGTTTTAACACCACACCGTAATTACCATCATCTAAACGCTTTGCATAACAACACAATAAATACGCTGGGGTTTTTCTAGCTAGCTCACCAATCAGTTTGCCGGTTAACGCTTGCTGCCCAAAGAAAGGCGCAAACACACCGCTTTTTAAACTAGGCTCTTGATCTGGCAGCACTGCAATAACGCCTTTGTCATCAAGTAGTTTAAACAACGATAAAACACCGCTTTTATCCGCAGGCACCAAGCCGACATCAACGCGCTTACGGGTATTAAAAATAAAGCGATCAAGGGCTGGGATTTTTGGTGCTTTATACATCACTGTCATGAACAAATACTGGCGGAAAAAGTGATTAAGCAATTCCCAATTACCCAAATGAGGTGCAATCAAAATAATACCATTTTTATCATCAAGGGCTTTTTGTAAATAGTCTAAGCCTTCAACTTCTGTGATCAATTTGTTCACTTTAGGGATCGGCCACATCCATGAAATGCCCATTTCACCATAGGTTTTACCCAAGGCAATCAAGCTGTCTTTTGCCATTTTTTGGCGCTCTTCAAGAGTTTGATCTGGAAAACATAACTCAAGATTACGCATAACCACCTTCGCAGAGCCACCACGGCTGTACCACATGGCCACACCAATCAACCAACCTAGACCATGCGCGCCACGCAATGGTAAAAACGATACTAGACGGATCAACCCAATCATTAAATATACAGCTGCAGATTTCAAAATTCATCTCCTTAACAAGGGCCTAAGAATACGTATTTTTTAAGCAAAAGAACACCGAGATTTTCAAATATGCTCAGCGGTTAATAAAGGATCAAATTGCGGGTATAAAAGTAACTAATACAAAGGAGAGTAAACTGTGGGCATCACGAACTGCGTAACCCGTGGTGTTCATACTTAAACCATTGATGGGTTACGCTCGTGCCTTGCTCACCCATCCTACAATTTCCGCCACAGGTTTCAAAAGAGACAAAATATTAATGTGCACATTGAAGAACAAACTGGGTTTTAAAGCCTGCCACATCGCTCGAAATATGCACTGATGGTTGTACCTGTGCTTCTCGTTTAAGCCAAGCTAATTGGCAATTAGAGCCTGAGATTAATTTAGGCAATGTCTCATCGTAGCTCATATCGCTTGCTACACCCGATTCTTTATTTTCTATTAAGAAGTGACCTTGCTTATACGTAAAATGCCAAGGCTTTATATAGTCAGTTAGTTGATAAGAGCTAATTAATAAGGTTGAGTGACGACTCCCCTTAATGACAAGCCATTGGGTTGGGCCGTCAGGATGAAACTCTCGCCCAGTATCCACTTCGCAAGGGGCACAAGATAACGCTGAAACCGGCCAAGGCGCTACCTTCAACTCCTCAAATATCATTGCCTTCTCTTTGAACACAGGAGTGACAGCGCCATTGGGCGATGATCCTTTAATTTCAAAAAAGGATTGCGATGCTTGTTTTGGTGCTGCCAAATCTAATGGCTGAGACTTGCTGGCTGAATAGCAGCCAGCAACACCAAGCAATATTCCGATTACTAAAAATAATTTCATTATTGATTCATCTGAGCGTTTAGCTCTTCAAAAAACGCCGGCGACGGACTATATTCTATTGCTACAGGCGCTCGGTCATTCCCCACTTTATCCAGCATCAACGGATCTAAATCACGACTAGAAGTAACAAGAGATAATCCATTTTGATTGCCGCTGAAATAATTGCGGAAATCAAGATTGATATTGCCCCAATCATCAAAATCAGACCAAGTACCTGATCCACGACCGGTATTGGCTGATGTATCAATTCGGTCACCATCGCAATTAAAGTCAACACCACTGGTCGTCATTTGGCCTAATCCTGTGGTTTCATTGGCGGCATTTTTTGTAATTGGCGCCGACACACCGTGGGAGAAATCCATACGAAAACTGCTAGAAGTACTTGGATTAGTAAACGACCCACCACAGTTTGCATTACCAGAGAAAAATTCAGCATAGTATCGATCGCCTTCATTATTGCCAATTTCAGACAAGCCAGAAAGCTGATACAGGTAGTTCATAATACTGAAGTAATTAGGCTTATTGTTTACATCTTGGTCGCCACCATGTGACAACCCTAGATTGTGCCCAAGTTCATGCATTAGTGTACTTGCCTGAAAGTTAATTAAGCGGTTGGTATTATTTGTATTCGATGAATTAAGTCCCCACTCCCCTAAAGTGACAATTAAATCATTGCCATTCATTTCAGCTAAACCAGATGAACCTTGCGTACCATTTTGTGTATTAGCAAATATCAAGTAATGAAAAACTTGAAAACGTGAATAATCAAAATTCTCTAATTTAAGATCATAAACACTTGGCGTTGTGCTAAACGTTAATGCATCAACAAATGGAATTTCTTCACCACCGCCCAAATCAAAATTATCAGGGTCAAGACCTGCAGCTTGGTCGTATAAATCACCCACATCGAAATGAACAACTATTCCTTGGGCAGCAAATACTTCCACCACTTTTTGTAAGGCTTCTTTACGTGGAGTGATACCTTCATCTTGTGACTGCGCATTATTATTTGTCGCATCCATGTAATCGAGCTCTATAAATATATCTTTTTGTCCTGCTCGTGCCCCCCATTCATACAATGGCAAACCTGCATAGGTGCTACCTGGTTGCTCACTGCAGTCTGGAATACCATCTTGGTCGGCATCGTCATTACAGGTAACGTCATTGACACCCGCCATTGAGGCATAATCATAAACAGTCCAATCGCTTGCAGAGTTTGTATCTGTATTATTGCCATCGCGCCCGATGCTCGCGCCATATGAATTTGCTTGTGAACTCGGCGCAGTTGCAGTAAAGCCTCGCCACTCTAGGGCAGTAACAGGGTTAAATTCACTACCGAATGTCACAAAGTCTTGCGTGACACCCTTAAATAGTAAATCAATGTAGCCTTCATCTCCCCAATACGGATAAGAACCGGCTTCATGGGCAAAAACAACACGTTGATTAGAAGCAAAGGAATCGCCATTTTTATCCGAACGTACAACAACATATTGACCAGGCTGAATATCCACAGAAGGTAAAGAAAACTCAACATTACCATCTGTTTTGTAGTTTCCACTGCCATTAATATAAACTGATTTAAAACTGTATTCTGATAAATCAATAACATCTGACGTGGGGTTATAAAGCTCAAACCAACAAAAGGTATTATTGTAATAGCATTCACTCACTTCCGTGAGCAACAGCCCCTTTGATGTATTAATGTGGCTGACTAACGTTGATAATGCATTCACTCCAAATATGTTTTGTACTTGGTCCAGCACTTTAATCTGATATTCAGTATCTTTGCTCAACGGCGAGCTTAATATAATTTCTGCTCGCTTGTTTAAGTCATGCATCTCAATACGATTAATCCCAATACAGCTCGAAAAATTATCGCTAGAAACTTGTACCGATCCAGAACATACAGCATCCGAGGTATTAAATGTCAGTGACGACGCTTTTAATGCATCATCAGAGCTAATGCTAATTCGATCAGAAAGCGAAACATTAATAGCGCCATCAACAGGATTAGTAAAAAGACTAGGCGCACTTTGATCTTGAAAAACAAGTTGTATCGTCGCTTTTTCACTTGAAGAAACTCTATCGCTTACTGTCACTTCGAATGAATCACCCACTGCGCCATTTATAGATGTGGGGGTATAGATCAATTGTGCAGGGTTAATTTCACTTTGTGTAACCTGACCATGTTCTGGCTGACTGTGAACATTAAGCGTTAATTCATCAATAGAGTTATCAATATCAGCATAATTCAACGTAAAGCTATTAGATTGATTAAAATCGTTGATGATAATCGTCTGCTCATTTATCACGGGTACATCATTGACAGGGATTACATTAATGTAAAACGGGCCCATTGATGATGATGAAACAGAGTTGCTTGCCGTAATCACAATATTTAAGTGTAAACCCACATCAGCATCATCTGGGGTTCCACTTAATGTTCCCGTCTTCCCATCAAATTCTAACCAAGTAGGTTTATTCTGTACTGTATAGGTAATATCACCCGTACCAGAAAACAATGTCGGTGTGACGGAGTAAAAGCTTTCTTCTTGAACCGTATTAACCGTTGATTTTGCACCAATGGAAACAGGTTCGACCTCACCAGAAGAACCACCTCCACAAGCAGACAACAATGAGAACAACGATGTTGTCAGTATTATTTTTTTATCATTACCAAACCCAATTGATCGAGTGTATTCACTAAATATGAACTTTAAGAATTTGGGCGGGATTGTACAGGACTCCCAATAAATTAGGACTAATGATTAAGTATGATTACATCTATTACCTAAAAGTGTGACAAGTCCCGTATTTGCGACCAATAATCAAGGCAGTCATGGGAAGTATTGAATCTTGGACAAAGGCTTAGCGCTCAGCCACTTGACTTGCTCAACAGGTCAATCCGTTATTAATTCTTGTGCGATCACCTTTAACAAAAAGGTTTCGCGATCAATGGACAACCCCTTTTTATCACTATTGGCAATGATATCTTCATTATGCGAAATGGCCTGATGAATATTTATCCATACCGGTTTCATGCCATTACTCACCTCATGTGATTCAAACGCCGTATCCCCTAGCTCATCATCTATTTCACATACATAACAATACGAAACCATATAAATAATATCCCCATCGGCTTTATACCAAGGCCGATATTCATCATAGCGGGCAAAGGGCTTCACATTGCGAATGCCCTTGGCACCGGTTTCTTCTTGTAACTCACGCACCAAACCCGCTACTTCATCTTCCCCTTCGTCAATGCCACCACCGGGTAAGCTGTAATCGTGATAACGCTGGGTATATAGCAGTAAAATACTATCGCCTTTTATGACAATGGCCCGCGCCGCGTGACGTTCAATCATGACAAATTTACTTTCTGGCAGGATATCGTTTGGGGAAATATCAGGATTGAACGCGGTTTTTAGCAGTCGCATAGGCAGTGTCTATTAGTGGTAATTGGGGTGAATCAGGTAAATCGGTTTACGTTTAATGGCGAGGATTGTAGCAGGTTTGACTTTATTAAACTGTAGGTCGGGCAGTGCCCGACGCTATGACAGAGGAACCCACAACCTGATAGCGAATGCCGCTAGAATAAATTTTGAGTATAATGTATGCATTACCAGAACGGGGTTGTGTCGGACAGTGCCCGGCACTGCTGAATTTATAATTGATACTTAGCAACAATTGCAGCAGAAATACCACCTATCAAACCGAGAAAAAGCCCTATAATTAGAGTCCTAATTAAACCCTCTAAGTCACTCATCCCAAAAATAACACTTACAATTAACACAGTAATTAAGCAATTTATTAGTCAAAAAAGAAAGGAGATCTTGATAAGATGAATGCCTGGCTTTTTTCTTTGAAAATGTGAAATACACATACCCGTTAAAATTGCTGGAATTGACCCCACTACATAGCCTATGGGAATGCCAAGAAATATCACTACTAATAACTCAGCATCAATTCGCCCTAAAATTAATGAAAAGACATTAATAAAAACGCCAAATAACAAGCTACCTACAAGCGGACCAAACAACAAAAATTTAAAAACTGTACCCAAGCTAATATTCCCTAAATGAAAATCTATTATTCGTACCCTATTACAATAATTTCAACTTAATTTACGTCTACTTTATTCTATTAGATAAATCACGAGCAACTTTCATCTCTGCCTTAGTAGGTTTTGTATACATCGGCTTATTAAAAAACACCATAATGACTTTAGCAATCAACCTAAATACAAAGTAAAGAAATACCAAAGGTAAAATAATCGAAAGAAATATTGAATCCGAAAACAAATCTAAATAGTAAAAAACAATAACCGCACTAATTGCATGAATAATAAATGATTTCATACTGATCCCTGTATCCAAACTATTCAATATTAAATTATCAGATAATAGCATTTAATGAATAGCCAGCGTACGGGTAATACTTACGCTCATCCATAAGTATCTTATTTGAGTGAGCCTCTTATTTAAGTTAATAACTGCTTTTTAGTACGGGTGTTCGTGACGTACTTCAACCTTTAAACCATGTGTCCCCATATGACATGAATCTGTCGTATTAGGGTATTTTTATTGCAATAACTTCTCGCTAGTGTATGCGCTCCAATCATGGAGGATACAATATGAAAAATAAAACCTTAACTACTCTGGCATTAACTAGCCTATTGGCTCCAAGCTTATCTTTGGCCATGTCAGATGACCCGTCACCCTTACCCACACCCATTCCTGCACCTGATGCCCAAGTCAGTATTATTGCCATTGGCGATATGGGCACAGGTAAAGAAGCGCAATATGAAGTCAGCCGCGCAATAGAAGCGGTTTGTGCTGAGAAAAGTTGTGACTTTGCCATTGGTCTTGGCGATAACATTTATGAAGTAGGCATTGATAGCGCGCAAGATCAGCAAATGCTGACCAAGTTTGAATACCCGTATGAAAATCTCGACTTCCCATTTTATATGGCCCTTGGTAATCATGATAACTCCACCATTGACGGCTTGGGTTTGAATAACAACAAGGGTGAACATCAAGTGGAATATCACTATCAAGCCGATCGCTATAGTGAAAAATGGAACATGCCAGCCCGTTATTATCGCTTTGCCGCGCCTGTGGCAAGCGACGCCAAACTGGTAGACATCTTTGCCCTAGACAGTAACCCATTGGCTGCGTTAAGTGACCTAAACCCTGAGTACTTTCAAATCCCCTATAAAAAGAAGCAGCAAGCTTGGTTTGAAGAGCAACTCAGCACTAGCCAAACACCTTGGCGCATCGCCTTTGCCCACCATCCTTATATCTCCAATGGTCGCCACGGTAACGCTGGCTTATATGACAACGTTCCTTTATTAGGCATCGTATGGCACAACTTCTTAGAGCAATCTGTGTGCGATAACGTGGATTTATTAATTACCGGCCATGACCATGACTTGCAGTATTTAAAACCACGTGAAAACTGCGGCAGCACAGAATTTATTGTCTCTGGCGCGGGCGCTAAAACTCGCTCATTTCGTGATGAAGATCGCAATGCTGTATTTTGGCAGCAAGATAAAATTAAAGGATTTTTTCGCTTAGACTTTGTGGGTAATGAGCTTACCATTAAAGCCTACACGGTTGAGGCCGGCCAACATGAGCTGGCTTATACGCGGGTTGTTCAGAAGTAATATTTCTGGGTAGATTAATCGTTTTTTAGCTGAATCTGTTTCATTGGCCTGCTTCATAGGAAACAGGCTAATGAAATAGATTCAGTTAATTTGCTGTTAAGGACTCATTAATACGACACCAAAAAGAGCAAGCACACCCCCCTTTAATTACTGCCGAAGCCTACTTAAAAGTCACTGAATCTTTACGCGCAAGGCTGATCAAACACACCGCCAAAAGCAAAGTCGCCAGCACACCCGAACCGCCGGCCACAGGAGACGGTAAAAAGCCATCACGCCCAAACATAACTAAGATGCCATTAGAAAGCATGGCAACCACACCCACTAACGCCGTCACACCACCCAATTTTTTGTCACCCGCATTCACACTCGCCATTCCAAAAGCAAGTGCAGCCAAACCTAATAAAAGTTTTGCGGCAAAATAAATCATAAAGGACAAGGCCACCACGGCCCCTGCTACCACGCCCAGTGACTCATTTTGACTGGCCGCTTCACGAAACGGCCCAAACATCGTCAGCCCAACGCTCACCTGCACAACGTTAAGCACCGCACTAAATGCAACCGCAGCCCAGCCAATATGGTGGTTTTTAGCCTGCACCATGGCCGCACCGGCAAACGCCACAAGCACGGTAAACAGCACACCTTCTAGCCCCCACAGTAGTTGCCGCGGTACATCCAACTTCGCGATATACAGCGTCGTGTAAAGCGCCTGCGTAAGCGCCAACGCCAAGAGTAAATAGGCTGTGATTTTAACCGTGCGCGTATTGGTCAATTCCATGCTGTATCCTTTGTATTATTCAGGTTTATGTTGTTTAAATGTGGTGCTGTATGTTTGATACGTTAACATCATCCAACGCGCATGGGCTACTCGCCTGCGCCTTTCTAAAATGACCTTAACCTATTAAAAGATTCATCGATTTTAGATTCGCCATACACAAGCAACGGGTATCCATTGCTCGAACGTGAGCTGCTTGGAGTGTGTGGGGGGTATAAAGTTCTCAAGAGTTGCGGATAATATTTTTGCCTCATACCCGCCACTTTTATGTACGAGGGTGTACCCAAAACAATCGCATAGCTCATGGGCATGCAACCCCGTGCCCGATTTGCTCATGGGGCATGCAACCCCGCGCCCGACCGTAGCCTTACCCGCGGATAAACGTCACCCCTGAGTGTTTTTATCGGGGGCGGTAACCATTGTCTGCATGTGCGTTGTTTAAGTAATGTGAATTATTTTAACGACATCAAGAGTCACCGCGCTACACAACCCTCATACCAGAAGTGAGGAACGAACTATCTGGTATCCATTCTCGCGGTGCGTTGTTTGGTATGCTAGCTAGCGTTTAGATTTTTTACTTTACGACTCATAAATCATGAGTATTAGATTAGTTTTAATGGATATGAAATTAATTCATGAGATAAAGCTGACCCCTTGATTTGATTCGGAGCGCCTTGTTAATTGGATTGTTTCAGTTCTGAATAAGTCTATTGTAGAAAGCGCCTTCCACCTAATATCCCACCTAATATCCGGACACCCATGATAAGAACATACTACTAGATCAAGCAAGCCTATCTTTTCATAAATCCATTTATTGGTTCTTTTTCCTGATTTTATTTCTGTGTAACTCTTTTAGGATTATGCAATCAAAAGGAGAACGCTATGCCCAAACCTAGGAAGGAACAGGTTAGCTTAGAAGCTACCCCTTATTACCACTGCGTTTCACGCTGCGTGCGTAAAGCATTTTTATGTGGCGTCGACGTCAATACCAATGAAAGCTATGAGCACAGACGAGCTTGGCTTGAAAATGAGTTATTAAATCAAGCGCAAGTGTTTGCTATTGATATTGCCGCTTACGCCATTATGTCCAACCACTATCATGTGGTTTTACACATCAATCAAAACCAAGCAAGAAATTGGAGTTTCGATGAGGTGATCCATCGCTGGCATTCACTTTATAAAGGTAACGTGCTGAGTAAACGCTATTTAAGTGACCCGAAATTTTCTCAAGCTGAACTTGATAAACTAAAAGAGTTTGTTGAAATTTGGCGTACACGTTTAATGGATATTGGCTGGTTTATCGGCCGCCTAAACGAGAAAATCGCTCGTCAAGCTAATTATGAAGATCGTTGCACAGGGCGATTTTGGGAAGGCCGTTTTAAGTCACAAGCACTGCTCGATGAAAAGGCGCTAGCCGCTTGTATAGCCTATGTGGATTTGAACCCAGTGCGCGCAAAGATGGCAAAAACGCCTGAAAAGTCTGATCATACCTCCGTCAAAGTACGTGCAGAGAAAGCAAAATCAACCTACCAACCCAACCACACAAAACAACAAGCAAAAAAATTAATGCCGTTTGCGGGTAACCCAAGAAACAACATGCCCGAAGGGCTACCCTTTCGTTTAACCGATTATTTAGCATTAATTGATTTAACTGGGCGAGCCATTCGTGAAGATAAACGGGGTTATATTGAAAAACATCAGCCAGAGATATTAATGCGCCTAGGTATCGAGCCTAATAACTGGTTAACCATGACTCAAGAATTCGAAAGGAACTTTAAAGATTTGGTGGGCGAACCGAATACCCTTAATAAAGCAACTAAACTGTTTAATCGAAAGCGAAGACCTGCCTTTAAAAACTGCGAAATGCTTTTGACTTAAACTACAGCATTCATTCTTACCAAAACGACTAACTCAAACGGCAATCCCCTGCCTGCTACTTATAGATTTCTCTAAATCTTAGCCTTTAAATCTTACATGCAGCCTCTTTTATCTAATTCACATTAAGAAATGCTTGTTTTTGATAACCAAGGAATATTTCTAAATTAAAATTTTTAAACATGCGTATCTAAATTAATTCATTTAAACATGCGAGTCTAAATTAATTCAACCTATTGGCTGCCAACCCAAGTTATCATTCCAAAAAACATCTTCATTTGAAATTTTTCCATCATGATTAGTGTCAAAATCCAAGTTTCGAGTCAACTCAAACCCTGAACATCCTTCTTTTGGACACCCCACTGAAGAGCCATAGAAGGATTTACCATCAAGATTATTTCGTATTTCATCTAGGTCAAATAAATCATTAATTTCAATTAAGCCGTCATTATCTAGATCGTAATCTGATCGATTAGATTCAGCATAAGTCATACAGGGGGAAATGATGGAGATTAGAAGAAACAAAGCGATATAGGTGTAGCGCTGCCATTCCTTAGCATTCAGTTTATTCACACGCAATCCATTAAGTGAGGCTTTCAATATTAGTAGATACTATTAAAACACATTATTTATCAAATCAGTTACGACAACTTGGATTATGCTAAAAGAAAAAATATTAAATTAAATTAATTTTTACTTGCTACTCTAGACCCTTTATATTTCTGTAAATTTTTCTCTTTTCTCACCCACACCCAGGCCACCAGCGCACCAAGTAAAGCACTGTACCCTGCCCACTCAAACATGGTGACGCCCATGTCTTGCATCCATACAAGGCCTGACACATAAGCGCCTAATGCACCGCCGGCGCCGTAGGTTAAACTTGAAAACAAAGCTTGGCCCTGTCCTTGGTGTTTGCCTTTAAAGTACAAATGAATGTAGTGCATGGCTACCGCATGCATGGCACCAAAGGTGACGGCATGCAATAACTGCATGGTGGCCAATAACCATAAAGTTTCCACATAGTGAGCGGTTACAATCCAGCGCAGGCCTCCTAATAACAAGCTCACCACCAATACGGTTTTATGGTCTATTTTTGCAAAAATTTTATGAGCAATTAAAAAGATCCCCACTTCCGCAATGACACCCAAGGCCCACAAGAAGCCAATCATGCTTTTGCTGTAACCAAATTGCTCTAAATACAAACTAAAGAAGGTGTAGTAAGCACCATGACTTACTTGATTTAAAAAAGCGGCCAATAAAAATGCCATGACCGTGGGTTTAAACACTAATGATAAAAAGCCTTCTGTACTTTCGTGTTCATGGGTAATCTCTCGCCCCTCTATTAAGGTACTACTCAAAAATATAGCGGCCAGTAACACCAGCATAAATACCGGTAAAAAACTGACGCTAATATAATCAAACGCCCAACCAAGTAAGCCCACAAACACAATAAAACCAATGGAGCCCCAGGTGCGAATTTTGGAGTATTGATCGGTTTGGTCTTTTAAATAATTCAGGGTCACTACTTCAAACTGAGGTAAAACCGCCGCCCAAAAAAAGCCATAGCCAATCATAATCAGGCCCATCCATAAAAAGGATTCCACCCAAAAGATATTCAAAAAGATACAAAAACAAATGGCGCAGCCAATGCGTAACAATGGCATACGTTTGCCCGTGTAATCTCCAAGCGCTCCCCATACATTGGGGGCAAGAATACGTACCAACCCAAACAGCGCCATTAGCTCGCCAATTTCTTGGGCACTAAAGCCTTTATCATCAAGGAATAATCCCCAATAGGGAGAGATGCAGCCTAATAATGCAAAGTAGAAAAAATAAAACGAAGACAGACGCCAATACGGCACAACAGCATTAGCAGGCATGATTCAATATGTAAGAATTAAAACCAAACAAACAATGAGACATAATTAGCTCTTTTAAAACAACTGTGGGAGGATGCTTGAGTGCGATAGTCTTATCGCACACAAGCACCCTCCCACAAATTTAGTTCAATCAATTACGCTTGAGGTGGAATCACTGGGGTTGTGCAGTTCACATCCGCGTTTTGACCGCGATGACGTAAATAATGATCCGCTAACACAATGGCCATCATGGCTTCTGCGATTGGCGTGGCACGAATCCCCACACACGGGTCGTGGCGACCTTTGGTGATCAGCTCAGTTTGCTCGCCATTCACATCAATGGTTTTGCCCGGCACCGTAATACTAGACGTTGGCTTAAGCGCAATGTGCGCAATGATGTCTTGGCCAGAGCTGATACCACCCAACACACCACCAGAGTGGTTAGACAAATAACCTTGTGGGGTCATCTCATCACGGTGTTCAGAGCCTTTTTGCTCAACCACATCAAAGCCATCACCAATTTCAACGCCTTTAACCGCGTTAATACTCATCAACGCATGGGCCAAATCCGCATCTAAACGATCAAAAATCGGTTCACCTAGACCAGGCTTAACACCTGTAGCCACAACGGTGATTTTGGCACCAATGGAATCCCCTTCTTTACGCAGAGCATTCATGTAGGCTTCCATTTCTGGCACCTTATCAACATCTGGGCAAAAGAATGGATTTTGGCGCACCTGCTCCCAATCAAACTTTTCGGCTTTAACTGGGCCAAGCTGGGATAAATAGCCACGTACTTCAATGCCTTTGGCCGCTAAGAACTTCTTAGCAATGGCGCCAGCTGCCACGCGCATGGCGGTTTCACGGGCGCTTGAGCGACCGCCACCACGGTAATCACGAAAGCCATATTTTTGTGTATAGCCATAATCAGCATGGGCTGGGCGGAATTTCTGTGAGATATCGCCGTAATCTTTTGAGCGCTGATCCGTATTCTCGATGATCATACCAATGGGCGTACCCGTGGTTTTGCCTTCAAAAATACCGGACAGGATCTTCACTTGATCCGGCTCGCGACGTTGAGTGGTGAACTTAGACGTACCTGGCTTGCGCAGATCTAGCTCTACCTGAATCTCTTCTTCTGTAATCTCAATGCCTGGAGGGCAGCCATCTAAGATACAGCCTAACGCCATCCCATGGCTTTCGCCAAACGTGGTGACGGTGAATAATTTACCAAATGAATTACCAGACATAAGTAAACTGCTTATTAACTAAAAAATTGGACACATTATACACGGAAGTGATACTGATGCGCGGCCAGTTGTTCACGTGTAAATACAAACACCCCGTCGCCACCATGCTCAAATTCAACCCAAGTGAATGGCACTTGCGGAAACTCAGCTTCAAGGTGAATCCAAGAATTACCCACTTCAACCACCAGCACCCCTTCTGGGTTCAAATAATCACAGGCATTAGCCAGTATTTGACGAGTAATATCTAGGCCATCATGGCCGCTGCCCAAGCCCATTGCTGGCTCATGTTGATACTCAGCTGGCATATCCGCTAAATCTTCAGCATCCACGTAAGGAGGGTTCGATAGAATCAGGTCGTAACCGGATTGTAGATTTGAAAACAAATCCGACTCAATGGCCGCAACCTGATCAAACAACTGGTAGCGCTCAATATTGATTTCAGCCACATCAAGGGCGTCACGGCTTAAGTCCGCTAAATCTAGCTGTGCATCTGGAAAAGCTTGCAGTGATGCAATACCAATACAACCACTGCCACAGCACAAATCTAATATGCGATTTGGCTCTTTGCCATCCATCCACGGGCTCACACGGTTTTGAATGATTTCAGCCAGTGGCGAGCGTGGTACCAATACACGCTCATCCACATAAAACGGTAAACCACAAAACCAAGCTTCGTTTATCAAATAGGCCACTGGAATGCGCTCATCAATGCGGCGCTGAATCAATTGCGCTAAATGTTCACGCTCAGCGGTTATTAGACGACATTGGGCTTGCTGAGGACTAATTTCAAAGGGCATTTGTAAGGTAGCGGTTACCAGTAAAAGGGCTTCATCCCAAGGATTATCAGTGCCGTGGCCGTAATATACCCCTTGGCGTTCAAATTCACTTGAGGCAAAGCGCACCCAATCAATAATGCTAGGTAACTGCTCTACCGCTTGCTGATAAATATCTTTCACAGGCATTCTCTTAAAATTTTGGCCATTTTAACCTAAAGCTGGCCATAAGTATTAGATTCGCCTCGCTCAAACCCTTCTAGTGCTCGACACGCGATGTCATGACCTAACTGTATTTGTTCCTCTGCTCGGTAAAACTCATGAAAACGAATGGAGTCTTTTGGCATACGGATTAATAGGTCTGGTCGATAGCCAGCAATTTTGTACTGGGTTAATGACGACTGCATGGTATCAAACATCTGATACACCACCCCCAGTTTACCCAAATTCGCATTCAGGGCTTCTTGGGTTTCATGCTCATCGTTGCGTTCAAAAAACTGTAATGTTTTCGACTTCACCTGAGCAAACCAGTTAGTTTTATCCAGCTCATGGGCCGCTTTGCGCGCTTCGTCTTCTTCGACGCTTCGTCCACCTGGCATAGGCACTTCGGCAGACAGATCCACCGCAAAAATAGAATCAGAGTGATCCCCAACAACAGGGGTAATAGGCAATGGATTAAGCACAGCACCATCCACCAATACTCGTCCACCCTTAATCACGGGCATAAGCAATGAAGGAATGGCACTGGATGCGCGCATGGATTCCTCAAGACTGCCGGCCGTAAACCAAATCTCTTTTTGACGAATCAAATCCGTGGCCACTGCGGTAAACGGAATCTCAAGGTCTTCTATTTGAATCCCATTGAGCATTTGTGACAGACGATTAAACAACTTATCACCGCGGATGGCGCCGTTACTCAAGAAACTAATGTCCACCAGTTTAAGTACATCTAAGTAGCTTAATGAACGGGTCCATTCTTCAAATTCGTCCAATTTACCGGCTGCATAAAAACCACCCACTACGGCACCCATTGAGCAGCCTGATATACTTTTGATGGTGTAATCTTTTTCAAGTAAGGCGCGTATCACACCAATGTGGGCATAACCACGGGCACCGCCGCTGCCCAAAACAAGAGAAACTGATTTCATTATTTTTTAAGCTCTACCAATTCAATTCGATCCGACATCAATACCCTAGGCATTACCGCACCCGCACCATGGGCATACAGATTTTTAATAAACCCACCCGCATTCGCCACTTGGTCTATTAATGCATCCGCTTCTTTTTGCGTACGCTCAATCAGCTGCTGGTTCTCCATACCACCGTAGCGATGTACAACCAATGCAAAGCGCTTATTAGGATTTTCAATTAACAGGCGTTTGACCCATTCAACCTGAGCTTCTCTTAAGCGCGCATCATCACCCAGTTGATTCATAACAATATAACCCTGATCAAATAAGGTTTGGACTTGGCCTTTTTGCACAAAGCCATCCAATTTATCAATTTCACCCTTATCAAGCACCACCTGCTCTACATACGCATAAACTCGTTTAGCACTACGCGCTGAGGTATATACAACCCAAACACTAGGGCGTTTTTCATCAGTTAAACCCACCCAATAAAACTGATCACTATCACGACCATATAAAATGGATTGATTAAAAACCTGATTGGCAAAATCATTACTCAAGCCACAACCACGACCTTGGCACTGAAACAAGGTCGTGGCTTTTTTATTGAGCTGTTTTTTCAACACATCAAAACTTTCTTCACTAGTGTGACCTACTGGTATATCCCAAAGCCAATGGGTTATCTTAGCGGATAATCTAACTTCAGCCTCAGGCTTTACTGCGCCACTGATACGCTGAATAGCACCCAACACCAACCAATGATCCTGTTGTTTTTTAGTACCGTAACTTTTTTGCTCACTGCCGGTTATGGGCTCAACAGCCAAACTTGCATGGGAAAATATTATCAAGCATAAAATTTGGAAAAATTTTGTTACCATTGGGCTACCTTGCACTGTGTATTTCTCATGTATATTTAACTTAAACTGAACTGGCTAATTGTGGAAGCATCATTTATCTATTGTATTCACTGCACCCTACCACTGCCTTCGTGTGTTTGTCAGTATGCGCCTAAAGTATCTCTGACAAAACCCTGCACCCTACTTTATCATCCTAGGGAATATGCCAAACGAAGTAATACTGGGCGATTACTTAAAGTTGCAACCAATATCCACACTACGAGTTGGCATCGCTTAAAAAGTTCTGAACTTGAGGCACAATTTAAGCACTATGCACTATTTTACCCAGAAGATAAGGGCATACCTGTTAATAATACGCACATAACCACACCACAAGATCACAATGAGATTGAAGGCTATTTAATATTAGACGCCACCTGGCAAGAATCTCAGAAAATGATGCGGCAAAGCCCGTGGCTAGCAAAACTGCCACGGGTGGGTATAAACGCACCTGACAGCCAATATCGCCTTAGACGCAATCAAAACCAACAAGGACTAAGCACTTTAGAAAGCCTAGCTTATTGGTTAATTGAACAGAATCAAAGGAATTGCGGTCTAGAACTGATACAATTTTTAAACTGTTTTCAAGATGCCTATTTAAAGGCAAGACAAGCCGGACAACTTAAATAATGCTATTTCAATCGCCACTCAAAACCAGTCTATTATTCACCGCTATTTTGGCCGTCTCTGCCTGCCAACTTAATACACAACCGCAATCCGCCAGCGAGCCTGTTTATACCGCGCAATTCAAACAAGAGCAGCAGCAACTGGCCAATGAGATAATCGAAGAATACAGCCACTGGCAAATATCCAGCAGCCCAATGCTACAAGCTTATAGAGGCTTAAAAACAAACTATGGTAAATGGGACGACATTTCCGATGACTATCAACTTGAGCAACTCGCTCAAGAAAAAGAATTCTTAACTAAAATCAACTCAATCCCATTACCAGCACTAGAGCAACAAACAGCTCTGAGTATCGCTCTACTTAAAGATCAAATTGAACAAGATATACAGCATCATGAATTTCGTTTACTCAGCTTTCCTGTTAACCAAATGTATGGCCTGCACAGCGAGATCCCTAATTTTTTAATCAACATTCACCAAGTAGATAACATTGCAGATGCCCGCCACTATATTGATCGCGTGAATGGCACCCGTACATTAATCAACCAACTTATTGAGCAACTAGAAATGCGTGAAGCAAAAGGCATTCGCCCGCCCAGCTTTGTCTTTGACTCAGTAATAGAAGCGTGTGAAAACTTCATGTCAGGGTATCCGCTTGAACGTAGCAAAGTTCACAATATTTTATGGAGTGACTTTTTACGAAAAATTGAACCTTTAGGCCTGTATGACTCAAGCGCAAAAGTCTTAAAAGACAAACTAGAGCGCGCCCTAAAAAGACGTTATCGCCCAGCCATGAGTAAACTCATTAGTCATTTAAAAAAAGAGCGTGAGCTGGCAAGTTTAAATACGGGCTTACATCAATTTGAGCAAGGTAAGGAATATTACAACTTACGCTTACAGGCCATTACCACAACCAACTTAAGCGCAGAAGAAATACACCAGCTTGGCTTAGATGAAATTGCTCGCATCAAACTTGCTATTACCCAACTTTTACCAAAGCTCAAGCAGCCTAGTTTAGAAGCACTATTTGAATATACTCGTAACGAAAAAAGCCTGTACTTTGAAACCAACAAACAAGCGCTTGATAAAACAAAATCCTACATCAAAAACATGAATAAACAGCTCAGTCGTGCTTTTACTGATATTCCAAATATCCCCATGGATGTATTAGAGGTTGAAGCTTATCGCGAGCAAAGCGCACCGGTGGCGTTTTATCAAAGCCCTAGTGATGACGGCAAACGCCCTGGACGTTACTACATGAATGACTCAAAACTCAATGAAATGCCGGCATTTCAATTTGAGGCTCTTGCTTACCACGAGACTATTCCCGGGCATCACCTACAAATCATTTACGCGCAGCAAAGCAAAGGGATTCCAGAATTTCGTCGTCACATCCATTTCACCGCATACAGTGAAGGTTGGGGGTTATATGCAGAAACATTGGCAAAAGAGCTAGGCGCCTATCAAGACCCTTGGAATGAATATGGCCGCTTATTAATGGAGCTATGGCGTGCAAACCGTCTTGTCATAGACACCGGCTTGCATTACTACGGCTGGGATATTGAGCAAGCACTGGCCTTTCGTTTAGCCAACACCCCGTTCTCAGAAGAAGATTCCCTAAACGCAATCAAACGCTATTTAGTGATGCCAGGGCAAGCAACCGCTTATAAAATGGGTCAGTTAAAGTTCTTAGAATTGAAAAAACTAGCAGAAGATGAGTTAGGCCGCAGCTTTAACCTGCCAGCCTATCACGCTTATATTTTGAAGCTAGGGCCTTTGCCTCTGACCCTATTAGAAAAAGAAGTTAAGACTTGGATTCGGGACCAAAAGGCTTAAACACAATTAACATTCTTGGCAATAGCGTTAGCACTAAAACTAACGCTATTAACATGGCCAAACCGGTTAACAAACCAAAAAAAATCGTTGGAATAAAGTTAGATAACGCCAAGATAGAAAAGCCCACCACAACCGTTAACGACGTATAATAAACCGCTTTACCGATCGAGCCATGACAGTTTCTTACGGCCTGCTCATAACACCCTATTTCGTTAAATTCCTCAGTAAAGCGATGGATGTAATGAATCGTATCATCTACTGCAATACCAATGGTGATGGCCGCTATGGTTATGGTCATCATATCAAGTGGTATACCCGCCCAGCCCATAACAGACAATACAACACCTGCGCTTAATAAATTGGGCACAATCGCGATCAACGCCATTTTCCAAGAACGGAACAACACCATAAACATAAACATGATGCCGATAAACACCGCACCTAATGTCAGGATCTGAGAAGTAAATAAGCTCTGCAGCATGTTGTTATATAACACCATCATACCAGCTAACATAAACTCATCTTGTTTTAAGCCTAACTCCGCTTGAAGGTCTTGATTAATTCGCTCCAACAGCTCAGCACGCTGAAGATCCGGCAGGCTGTCATAGATGCGCAGACTAATACGGGCTTGACCATTTTCTGGTGACACATAAGGGTCCAGCACAATGGATTTAAATTCAGGAGGAATGGCACTATACAGTAACGCTAATTCAAAACTGCCAAGCTCTGCTCCGTGAATTTTTTCCGCCACCTCAACCATGGTAGCTAAAGAAATCACTTTGCCTATTTCTGGCTGGGCATCTAAATATGCGTGTACTTTTTTAATACGATCCACTTTTTCAGTGGTAAACCAATATTTTGTAGGATCTTCTTTCTCTACTTCATCAAAAAAGAAGTCATCATTTTCTTCACTGGCCCAATCTTGACTGACAACCGGAAAATTCAACACTACTTCAAGAGGCGTGGTGCCGCCAAGTCGTTGATCAATGACCTTCATCCCCTGATGAATTTCAGTACTTTCTTTAAAGTAGCTAATAAAACTATTTTCAACTTTAAGCTGAGACAAGCCAGCAATCACTAAAACCGTTAGCACTAAACTAATAGATAACAATTTTCTACCGTGCTTAAGGGTGACCCACAAAAACAAGTCTGTAATAGGGCTATGATTTTTGGCACTGGCCGATTCAGTCCCCTTACCAGCTAGCAATGCAAAAATAGGGAATAATATAAAGACAATGGTCAGCGCCACCAATACGCCAGTGGCCATCATCCAACCAAAATCAATCACCGGACGAATGCCACTAAAAATTAAAGAGTTAAAAGCAACCATGGTGGTTAAAGCCATATAGAAACAAGGCTTAAACATATGGCCTATGGTTTCTTTTACTAACTCAAACTGGGTAGCGTCAGGGCTTTGCGCATGAGCCTCGCGATAACGAACAATTAAGTGAATGCACATAGACATGGTCATAATCAGTAGCAAGCTCACAAAGTTGCTTGAGATCACAGTTACACGCCAATTAAACAAACC
Organism: Bermanella sp.; assembly: GCA_049115935.1. GTDB lineage: Bacteria > Pseudomonadota > Gammaproteobacteria > Pseudomonadales > Oceanobacteraceae > Bermanella. The sequence continues at coordinate 59,097 of JAGDZK010000076.1, forward strand.
TAATACACCCACCATTACGGCAACAGTTAATGTGCAGCAACCTAACGCGATAATCACCCAACGCACACGACGGAAAATAAACAGCAAGGTCACCACAAGAAAAATAAACACACCCAAACCAAAGGTGTACATGTCACTTTCTACATAGGTAATCATGTCGTCGGCAATCATGGGGACGCCGCCCAAGTAAATCTCAGCTTGGCTTTGATATGGCTTTAGTACTTCACGTATTCTGATGATATCTTTATGCAGAGTGTCAGCATTTTTTGCATTTAAATCTTTGATTTGCTGATCAAGCTCAGACAACTTAGTAAGCTCTTCTTCTGACAGATGATCAATTGCCTTTTTATTCCAGAGATCTTCACGGGTTTTTGTTAGCTGACGATGGCGAACGTCGAATGGGCGGTTTATTTGAATAGCCGTGGTGTTGTGCTCAAGATTAAGCAACATGTTGTTATAAAGCGGGCTTTGTGCAAGCTCTTTCTTAGCCGCTTCAATGTCAACATCAGGGTGTTCTAGGTTTTTAATATTACCCACAAGTTCCGTCACTGGGACAGGTGGATTTTCCAGAAGGGGCACGTCAAGCAGCGAGTAAATAGATTCAACCCTAGGCAGTTCCTTTAGGTCATCACGCATTTGCTTTAAAAGAGTCAGAGAACTTTCAGAAAAAAGAGGCCAAGGAGGGGTATACGTAACAATCAAGAACTCGCTACTGCCAAAACGCTCAGATACCGTTCGATAATTAACCAAATCTTGATCATTCTCTAACACCAGAGATTCAGCTGACGCATCAAGCTCAAAGTTGCTCGCACCTTGAATGATTAACATCATCACCAGCCCACTTATAATGAGGGCTGTTTTGGGGAACGCTAAAATATAATCCTGATAAAACCGAGCTAAACGCAACATACAAATAAAGGCACTTACTAATTAGGTAGCTGGCCTTTATAAAAGTATGCTGCGCAACATGCAAGGGGCAGAGCCGAACAATCTGTTACAACGTGGTGCATAACCAAGATTTAAGCTCAGTTATGGGGTTTAAGGTGGCTTTTCAATTGAGCCAGTGAACCAACAACGCCTAACACTGATTGCTGCTGCATACACTGAATAGCCTCAAGGATATGAATCAACCTCTCAAATTCAAGGCATAAATCCAACGGCGCTTGAGTCTCCTGCAAAAGCTCAAGGTAACAGCAAACGTACTCATAACTATCTCGTAACTGCTGATTAAAGACTTCGTCGTTAAATGACTCTAACGACCCCAGCAGCCCCTGAACTTTAAGCAATTCCTTTGCACCTTCACTATCGCCATAAAGGGATTCATGGCATATAAAACGGCGCAAAAACAAAATACTAGATTGCAAGATATTAGCGCACTGTTGCGATGTGGATTTGACACTCGCAATGGCCTGCCAATCAGGCATGCCATCGTTGTGACGCTTGTTGTTTTTATTGGCGTGAGGATCAATTGACGGTGTCATAAAGCTGTCCTTTAGGTGATTCCAGCCACAATTAAGCGATTACCATGCCAATTAATTAACAGGCATCGCTCAAAGTCCATTTATTCCATTACTTCTTCGGTTTTCTATTTTTTGCCAATTTCTTTATATGGCGCCTTACACCCATATACACGGCAAACAAAACAATTGGCATTGCTGCACCGGCCGCCACTTTAGGGTCTAACTTTATACCCCATTGCGCCATACCTTCAAAGCCATACACCAGTAAACTTAATAGGTAATAACTTATGGCCACCACCGACAAGCCTTCTACGGTTTGCTGCAATCTTAACTGCAAGCTAGACCTGCGGTCCATGGATGCCAGTAACTTTTGATTTTGACTTTCTATGCTCACTTCAACTCGGGTGCGCAACAAGCTAGTCGTGCGATGAATGCGTCGACTTAAATCTTCTAAACGATCACGGACACTGTTACAGGTTCGAATACCTGGCGTTAAACGACGTTCTAGAAATTCACGTAATGTTTGTAAACCACTAATGCGCTGCTCAAACACCTGCTCTAGGCGCTTACCAACTAACGCATGGTAGGCATTGGTTGCCGCAAAGCGGTAATTTGTGTCGCTTCGGTACTGTTCAACCCTTGCCGCTATTAAGGAAAGACGCTTAAGCAGTGCACGCTCATCTTGCTCGGTTTGAATTTCAGCAATTTTTTGATTGATCTCAGCTAGCTGACCTTCCATGTAGGAAACATCCGCACTCAAGCCTCTGGCGACCGGTAAACCCATCAAGGCCGTTAACCGATACGTATCTAACTCCAAAATACGCTGAATTAAACGACCCGCTTGATACGCATTTAAACCGTGATTGACCACCAAAAAGCGCCCAAAGCCATCACTATGCAAACGAAAACTCGTGAGCGCCTTGGCTTTACCATTAGCAACACAACTTCCAACAGGACGCTGACCTTCAAAGAAATGAGTCTGCTGGCTTTCGTCCATTTCTTCATCCTGCACTCGTATATTCAAAGCCACCACCAACTCACCAGGTAGCTGGTTGAGCCAGTCTTTTGGGATGAAGGCTAACGCGAACTCACTGGCTTTTTCTTCATCGATTGCGCGAATAAATGTGTAAGTTGAGAATTCAGTATGGCGCTCCCAACGAAATTCAAACCCGCCAAACCCCTGATAAAAACACGATGCACCCGGTGCAGGAGGGTTCACGCTAAAGCGCTGACATAAACTCACAACAAGATCATATTCTCGCTGGATGTCCCCCTCACCTCGGGACATAGCTAAATGAGTGACATAACAGGGCGTCACAATTTTAGGGGACGGGCGAGTATGCAGCTCTTCATATAAAGAATTACGGTGCTGATAAATTGGCAGACTTAAAGACTGCCCGTCATGATTGAGTTGAAGTTCTGACATTGAGTCGCCATTCATTTTAATTTGGCGCGATAGTAGCACAAGTTTTTAAAACCCAAAAAAAACGCCACTAAAACACAGCTTTAGTGGCGTAAGCGAGCAGGAGACACTGCTGCTGTATGACTAACCTTGCGGTAATTCTTTACTCATCATTTCAAACCATTCAGTAATGCACAGCTCTACCACCTCAGTACGGGTGCATTCCTGCTGTTTTGCGTATTCATCAAGCTGCTCAACCAGCTCTGTTGGCATCTTAACTTCCATACGACGCATGCCTTTATGCTTATCTCGCATTCGCTGCACACGCTTGTTAATTCGAATCTGCACTTCTCTTGGATAAGGATTTGAGCGAGGACGTCCCTTTTGCGCTTCCTTAAACATATCTATCGTGGTGCGATCTTCTACCTGCACGCCCATCGTTTATTCCTCTCAATAGATTTATCCCACTTAATATGACCTGTCATATTAATATTGTCAAATTTTTTGGAGGTAATTTGATCAATTTCCATAAAGTTGTCGGGTGCTGTCTAAAAATGCGTTGAAAGCATGCTGAATAGCTTGCTCGAAATGCCAATTCACCATAAGGTTTGGGCATATATATATGGAGTTCTGACCTGAATGGCAAAAGCGACACACCCTTCTTTGACACCCGATCAATTAAGCATCCAAATCCCTGAAAATAGTCTTTCATTTGAATCGAGCAACGAGCTAACGCCTTATAATGGTGTGCTCGGACAAGACCGTGCCGTCACCGCTATCCAGTTTGGTGTCGCAATGGACCGCCCTGGCTACAACGTTTACGTTATGGGCGATTCCGGTACCGGGCGAAGTTCATACATCACCGAATATCTAAAGAGTGAAGCTAAGCGCCAAAACAGTCCAAGCGATTGGGCCTATGTAAATAATTTTGATAACAACCGAGAACCTCTCAAGCTCGAACTTAAAGCAGGAAATGGCCAAGCCTTCAAAAACGATTTCAATGAATTAATAGATAACTTATTAGCCACCTTCCCTGCTGCTTTTGAGCATCCTACTTATCAGCAAAAGAAAAGCTTGATCGACCGCGATTTCAATTTCCGATATGACAAGGTTATCGACCGCATTGAACAATCCGCTCTTAAATTAAACATTGCCATGTATCGCGACAGTGCTTCGATTAGCTTTACACCAATGAAAGACGGCAAAAGCCTTGATGAAACAGAATTTGCGCAATTAGATGAGGCCACGCGCGAGGCTTTCCATAATAATATCCATGAACTAGAAGGCCAGCTAAACGATGAACTAGTCCCCCTTCCTCAGTGGAAGCGAGAAAGTACCGATGCATTAAAAAAATTAAACCAAGAGACCATCGATGAAGCAGTAACGCCTCTCGTTCAACCGTTACTTGAGAAATACAAAGATGTTGAAAGCATTCTTGAGTATTTATATAAAGTTAAAGCAAACCTACATCGTACTGTCATTGCAGAATTAACAGACGATAGGATTCTTGAGAGTCGTGAAGACAGCGCTAAGCGCTCGTTCCTTGAAGAAACCTACATGCCAAATTTATTGGTTAGCCGCCAAGAAGATTCTGGCGCTCCGGTTATTTACGAGTCACACCCCAATTACGCAAATCTATTCGGGCGTATCGAATACACAAGCGAACAAGGGGCTTTGGTTACTCATTATCGTAAAATTTGCCCTGGTGCATTGCATCGCGCAAATGGTGGTTTTTTAATTGTTGATGCCGAAAAATTACTGCACGAACCATTTGTATGGGAAGCCTTGAAACGAGCGCTTTCATCTAACCAATTAAAAATTGAAAGCCCATATAGTGAAATGGGGCTAGTCAGCACCACCACACTCATTCCTGAGTGGATACCACTGGACGTTAAAATTGTTTTAATTGGTTCACGTAGCACTTATTACTTGCTACAAGATCTAGATGACGACTTTAACGATATGTTCCGTGTGTTAGTAGATTTTGATGATTACCTACCTTGTACCAGTGATCACATGGAATCATTTGCTCGATTGCTTCAAAGCCGCTGCATTGAAAAATCATACGCTCCGCTAAGTCGTGAAGGGGTTGTGCGCCTAATCGAGCAAAGTGCACGTTTAGCCGAAGATCAACGACATTTAAGTGCTCGTATCGGTGATTTATTTGAATTACTGGCAGAAGCCGAGTTTGTCAGAAAACTTGCGCAAAATGAAACCATTGACGCAGACCATGTCAGTCGCGCACTGGATGCAAAAGATCAGCGCAGTGGTCGTATCCAAAAAGAAATATTAGATGACATACTGGATGGCACTATATTAATCGATACCGATGGTGAAGCCATTGGTAAAATTAATGGCCTTACCGTGCTTTCAATCGGTGATAGTTCATTTGGTGCGCCAGCTCGTATTACCGCAACTGTCTACCCTGGTGGTCGCGGCATTGTTGATATCGAACGAGAAGCAAATCTTGGTCAGAATATTCATACCAAAGGTGTCATGATTTTAACGGGTTACCTTGGTCACACCTATGCCCAAGAGTTTCCTCTGGAAGTGAGCGCATCGATCGCCATGGAGCAAAGCTATGGCTATGTCGATGGAGACAGCGCCTCTCTTGCTGAAGCTTGCGCCCTGATTAGCGCCCTAAGTTATATTCCTATTCATCAAAGTCTTGCGGTAACGGGCTCTATTAACCAATACGGCGAAGTCCAAGCAGTTGGTGGCATCAATGAAAAAATTGAAGGCTTCTTTTCTATTTGTAAGGCTCGCGGTCTTAACAAAAAGCAAGGCGTGCTCATACCAGCGTCCAACGTTAAGCACCTAGTGCTTAAGAAAGAAGTCATTGAAGCAGTCTCGAATGGTGATTTTCATATTTATGGCATTGAGTCGGTGGATCAGGCCATTGAAATTCTGATGGACCGTAAAGCCGGTAAACTCTCTCGCAAAGGCACATTCCCTCGTGGCTCAATCAATTATCGAGTGTTAGAGCGTTTAAGAGATATCGCGGATATCGGTCGTGAAGAAGAGCACCCTGAAGAAGAAAAAGACGATAAAGAAGAGAAAGCGGCTAAAAAGCCCACTAAACACTAATCTTCACCTTATATTTCAAGCTCTTAACGAGCTTGAAATATTCCCTCCTAAACTGGCAATCCGCCTATTTTTTGCCATAGTTAATAGTAGATTTAATCAGTCAATTAATGCTAAGCACCCTCTTTTTCCTTGCTTTAGCTTACTTAACAGGTCTTCTATAGATGACAGCAACCTCAACAAGTGACAGCGACGGCAGCAGCGGCTTCCATGGTTCGCCTATCTTGGTTGTCGAAGATAATGCCATCAATTACATGGTACTTGAGCAACAATTACTGAAACTAGGTTGTAGAGTCTATTGGGCAGAAACAGGTGAAAAAGGGTTAGAACTTTACACTCAACACACCTTTAGTTGTGTCTTGATGGATTGCATGCTGCCCGGCATGAGCGGCCTAGAGTGTACACAGCACATTCGAGCCTACGAGCAAGAACATGGTCAGGCCTGCACCCCTATCATTGCACTAACAGCTGATATTCGCGAAAGCAATAAACAAGCATGTTTTGACGTGGACATGGATGACTTCATGGGTAAACCCTTTAAATTCGCTGATTTAAACAACATATTAAATTTATGGATTAACCAACAGAACTCAGACAAAAAAACAGTATAATAGGCGCCTTTTAAAAGCGTTGTTGACAATTCCTTGGGCTAAAGTACAGCTACCCTAGGATTTGGGTTAGGGAGAATCTAATGAGTCCAGGCGATGATCTACTTTTTGGTGATGAAGTCGAAAGTAGTTCTAAACACCCCACTGATGAATCACGTAATAACGTCCATCAGTATCAAATCTTAGTGGTAGACGATGATGAGTATGTTCATCAACTGACCAAAATGGTTTTACGTGGTTTTAACTTTGATGGGCATCCGATTCAACTCGCCAGCGCCCTAAGCGCTAAAGAAGCAATTGATTACCTTGGCAAAAATGACAATGTTGCCGTTGCACTCGTTGATGTAGTCATGGAGACCGATGACGCAGGTTTACAACTGGTTAATCATATTCGTAATGTGTATAGCAACAACGAAATTCGCTTACTCATTCGCACAGGGCAACCAGGTGCCGCCCCTGAAGAATCGGTTTTCCAAGATTACGATATCAATGATTATCTAAGCAAAACCGATATTACCGCTCACAAATTACGCATGGCTTTATTGAATGCACTGCGCTCTTACCGTGATATTCGCCATGCAGCTGACCTTCAAAAGCAAATTATGATGGCAGAACAAGAAACTCGCACAGCCGCAGCCGCATCTGAAGCGAAATCTCAGTTTTTAGCACATATGAGTCATGAGATTCGCACCCCTCTTAACGGTATTATTGGTATCGCTGACATACTCTCACAAACACAGCTCACAGAAGAGCAAACAAAATACGTCACGACCATTGAGAAATCGGGTGAAGCTCTGCTGAGTATTATCAATGACATTTTAGACTTCTCTAAAATTGAAGCTGGCAAACTCGAATTGGAACATATCGATTTTTCACTTAATGAAATTTGTGAATCATTGGGCAATATTTTCATCGCGCAACTAAAAGAGAAAAAGCTTAACTACACATTTAAAATAGACCCTAATATTCCAGAGTTTTTAAATGGTGACCCCTTAAGAATTAAACAAATATTATTAAACCTTGTTAGCAATAGTCTTAAATTTACGACTCAAGGGGGCATACATATAGACATCCATTGCCTTAATGCCAATGGAAGCATCCAATTAGAATTCAGAATCATTGATACTGGCATCGGTATTCCCAAAGACAAGCTTAATTCATTATTTGAAGCCTTCACCCAAGTCGATTCGTCCACCACACGTAAATATGGTGGCACGGGCCTTGGACTACAAATTACTAAACGTTTAATTGAGTTAATGGGCGGCAGTATACATGTGGAAAGTGAGCTCAATAAAGGTTCAACATTTATCTTCAGTATTGTTTTAAAACACGGTAGCGACTCCAACATGATTTCCCCTGATTTTAATTCAACAGCTGCAACTAACGTTGATAAAAAAATCCTAGTAGCAGAAGATAACCGAACAAACCAAATGGTTATATCCGCTATGCTAAAGCGTCTTGGCTATGAATTTGATATTTGTAATAACGGTGAAGAAGCCATTCAAACATTACTGAATTCAACATACAGCCTAGTACTGATGGATTGCCAAATGCCAGTACTTGATGGTTTTGAAGCCACTCGCAGTATTCGTAAACAGGCATCTATTGCTGATACTCCGATCATTGCATTAACGGCAGGTGCCACCGATAAAGAAAAACAACAATGTTATGATGCAGGAATGAATGATTTTTTAAGTAAGCCTATTAAGCTTGGTTTATTGAAAGACACACTTTTGAAGTGGGCATAAAAAAAGCCAGTCAATGACTGGCTTTTTAAAAGCAGTTTTTTAACCACGTTTAGGTGCAATTAAATACTACCTAATAGGCCTTCTTTTAAATCGTCCTGCACAGCATCTTCAGATAACCAGATACCAAATAATGCTTTTTTAAACTCTAAGCCTTCAACGGTTGTTTTAAGTGTGTCATTTTTAAACACCTTAACCCCTACTGCTGGCTCATAAACAAAATCAAAAACATCATTTTCAACAATGGCATCACTAAAAATTGCAATAAATGCATCAATCGTTGCTTGAATTGGGGCCGTGTTGCCTCCCGTCGACTTTTCAAAGCCTTCACGAGTTGCAGATTCCATTTTTTCAGACGTTAATAAACCTGATGTAATGTGTAATCTCAAAGCCATTGGCTTATCTTGGTCTATTACTGATTTTGCTTCTTTATTCGCCTCAGTCAAATACAGGCCAGCTGCATAAATATCCATAAAGAATTTTGATCGAATTCCGACACCATTAAGGGCTAAGGATTGATCTTGGGCCGTGAAACTATCCGGCAAGTTTACACCAGCCACTTCTTTTGCATAAGAAGCCATGCTGAAAATGGTCATTAAAAATATACTTAGGAGAGTTCTCATTGTTTGCTCACTTTTTATTATTGTTTCCCGTTAGCCTTATGCTAAAAGGGGCTTATTTATAACGAAGAACATAGCTACAACGCAAGGACACTAAGGTGAATCCCTTTGATTTCTATAGAAATATTCATCTTTGCTATCCATTTTTCTAAAACTTGGTTCTTAGGTACAAGATTTTGCCTATATTTTAAACTGATAAGCCTAAAAAACACCTTCCTTAGACTGATAGATTATGAGAGCTAAATATCTCTGGTGACCATAGAGCTTAGCTTCTACATTGAAAACTCGTGGTCAATTTAGGGGATACGAGATGCAAAATATCAACCCAATGGTCAGTACAATTGTTCAACAAATAATGGTCTCTGAAAACGATGTAGCCGCTTGGCGCAGAGAGTTGATTCGCAACCATATTTTTAATGCTCAAGAAGCAAAAGATTTATCTGAACGTGAAATTTCACTTATTCACCACGCGTTACTCACTCAACGCCTAAGTCAACTTAATAGTGATGAGCTACTTAAGGAAGCCAAAAAGCAAAAGCTGGAATATCACGTCAACCTAGAAGGGGATCAATTCCAAATGGGCGCTGTTTCCTACTAGTACCCTCTTTTGATAGGCAAAGGTACGCCTTTGCCTAAACCATAAATACATCTTCAACATAGTCCACATAACTCTTGCGTAATACGCGCACACTTTCTTCGTGAATATTTCCGGCAAGCTGGTCTTTATTCATGGACAACAAGAAGTACTTCAATTGATTTAAAGTGGTTTTAAGCTCATAAACCGCATTATCCATAATGCGAGCTGACCGTTTAGGCATGCTAATCAAGCTTAATAATCGAAAGTGCGCATGACTATAGTAGTACTCAGCTTCTTTATTCTTACCTTGTTGGTTCAAAGCATGAGCCGTGTTATGACAAGACAAAACAAATAAATGCATAACCTTACTCATCTCTTTTTGATCTTTATCTAGCCAAGGTTCAATGATTTCAACACTCTTGGAAAATACCTTGCTAGCCTGTTTATATTGCTGTTGATGATAAAAACTATCCGCTAAGAGCGTATAAGATTCCCAATTATTCATAACTTCCTGTATATTTTGCGGGACTTTCATATGACACTCTTCCTAGATTTTTGAATGATAATCATTATCATTTAAATATCGAAAGGGGTATTTGTCAAGCTCTAAGAGCGCTTAATATTTATTTAGGATTCAACATGGCTTTAGAATCTCTCTATGTCCCTTTAAAGCATACTCACCTTTTACTCGTTAGCATTAGCATTGTGTATTTCACGATCAGGGCAATTTCTAAACTGCTAAAAAAACAATGGCAAGATAAGCTGGGGGTGAGAATCAGTGCATATACAATAGATTCGCTTCTGCTTATAACAGGTGTTCTATTAATGTTCGCCACATCACAATACCCAATTGCTCAATCATGGCTAACCGTTAAATTAATTATTCTTGTGGGCTATATATTTTTTGGTATTAAAGCGATGAAAAGCACCACACAGGTTATTCAAAGTGGCTATATTGCAGCCGCCATCGCGTGTGTTTTATTAATGGTGACTATTGCTCGCACTCACCATCCACTAGGCCTTTTCAGCTTAATGTAATCATATTTACATGCATCAATAAAAAGCCCTTTATACCTTCGTATAAAGGTTTTTTTTATTTTTAGTTCTAAAGAAACTATTCAGCTTTACCCCAAGATGCCTGTAGCTCTTCAAATTCTTCGGGCAAAACAGGCTTACTCACATAATAACCTTGAGCCATATTGCACTGCATCAATGTTAAGCGTTCAATCGTTTCTAAGTCTTCAGCGCCTTCGGCCACAACCGTTAATGACAAATTATGAGCAAGATTAATAATGGAGTGAACAATGATTTCATCCTGAGCATTTGCACACATATTACGCACAAACATAATATCTATTTTTAAAGTATTAATTGGTAATTGGCGTAAATATATAAACGATGAGTAGCCTGTACCAAAATCATCAACCGATATTCCCACCCCCATATCACTGATAATCTTCAAGGTATTTAAGGCCCGTTCAGGATCAACCATTAATGCACTTTCGGTTATCTCAATCTCCAACAAATGTGCAGGCACGTTATATTCATCTAATTTTTGCTGAATAAATCCAGGCAAGTCATCATTTAATAAATTTCGAGTGGACACATTCACGGATGTTTTTATGTATAAGCCGCTCGCGATCCATTTTTTTACTTGAATTAAAGCTTGTTCAACAACCCAATGGGTCATCACAATTATGACATCGCTCATTTCAGCTAATGGAATAAATTCAGCTGGGCTAATTAAACCTAATTCTTTATGTTGCCAGCGTATCAGTGCTTCTGCTGCGTGAATCTCATTACTGTCTAAGTTGAGTTTTGGTTGATACACCAAAAAAAACTCGTTATCGCGTAGCCCTTTATTCATATCCGCCATTAAGGCTAAGCGCCTTGGGCTACTTTCATCCATTTCACTTCGATAATACAGTACTCGTGACGGCTCTTTTTTTGCTTTATACATAGCAACATCGGCACAGCGCATTAATGTACTGGCTTCTTTGCCATTATCAGGATAAAAAGCCAAACCTATACTGCATCCAATTTCAACATTGAGCTGCCCAAGGTCAAAAGGCTCACGTAATTTTCTAACAATATCAAATGCTATGTTATTCACTTCTTCAGCACTTTTTATGGCGGGAATGACAACCGCAAATTCATCGCCACCCAGGCGCGCAAAAAATGCGCGATTCTCACTGATAATACCTCGTAACCTTGGTTCAATTTTCTTAAGTAACACATCACCATAATGGTGACCTAATGCATCATTAATCTCTTTAAATCGATCAAGGTCAATGAGCATTAAAGCAGCCTTAAATCCAAACTGATTTGCTTGCTCAATCTTTTCATCAAGATACTCTCTTAAAGCAATTCGATTAGCTAAACCCGTTAATTGATCATGCCGATTTTGATGTTCAAGACTCTGTATATGATGTTTACTATCGGTTATGTCTCGTAATATAAGCCACACGCGGTGCAATCGCCTTTCTTCTACATCCGCCATTACAGTGCAACTGAGCCAGCGTATATCTGCGCTTGAGTTCTCATGTGCAACTTCAATCACTTCACTAGCGTAGCCACTTTCAAGCACATAATGCATTAAGTGCTTTAAGCTTTTAATGCCCAAGAATTCTGATGTGGTGGGCTCGGATGTGAACCCAAATAAAGACATAAATGCTGGATTCACTTCTTTTAAGTTTGCATTCTTCTTAATATTTGACCATTGTTCTTTTACGCTATCATCTACATATATAGAAGGCTGAATAATAATATCCGCAATGGCTTCGTTACTGCTTTCAATAAAAGCCCTGTAGCGATTACTGCTTTGTTCAATACGTCGTTTGTCTTGTCTATGGGTTAACTCTGAACGCACTCGAATACTAAATATTGATAAGAAATCCAACAGCAAATCGCTTACACGATCTTCACTAATTTTCAGCACTAATATAACGCCCAGGGGTGCATTTAGCTCATCTCTTAAAATAATACCGCCGTAATAACGCGAAGATGAATTCAATACAAAGTTTGGAACACTTAATTTGTTAACGGTATCAACATCAAACCAACTCCATTCATTTATATGAAATTTATCTTCATGTAATTTCAAGTCTGTATAGATAAACCCATCATTCTCACCTTGATGGGTTATATATTGATAACAATCAGAGTCCGCATTATATTCACCAACATACAAAATTGAGGTCGGCAAAAGTTCATGTATCAACTCTAAAATGCTCTTCATTGTGGATTTATTTTGGGAGTTAAGATCTTTTGCGACTTTTTGAATAAAGCTCCCTTGAAACCTTACAGACGTAATATCCGTTGCAATAAACGCTTGCCCTTGCGTGTTCTCCAACGAAAACTTATTAACCCAATACACAAACCGTTCACCGCTGTCACTTTGCAACCACAAATCCTGCTGATTCAGTTCAACATTTACAAAAGGGTTCTCGGTATGAAACCTTGTTTGTAAGGATTTAAATGCATGATTGCGATAAAGCAGTTGCCCTTCTTGTTCTATATAAATAGCCGCAGACATGTTGTCATATACTTGCTTTAGCCATTGCTCTCTTTGATCGGTTTTTTGATAAGTTTTTTCACGAAGAACCATGAGCCAAAGGCCCCAACCAATGGCACAGAAAATCAACAACCAAGCCACAGAAAATGCATACTCGGCTATCTCTATAAATAAGCGCGTATTATTCAAATGGCCAAACAACTGAATCACTTGAATCACAAATAATATGGAAAGTGCTGCTAATATCACCAATGCAACAGGCCTACCAAGCAACGACACCACATTTCTCAAACCAATGATGACACTCACCGCAAGCAGCACTAATAAAACAAGCCTAGAAATCAATAAATATTCGAACCAAGACACAGCTACCACCTAAAACCTCTATCACTTAGGTATAGCCAATACTGCCCCTACTAGCCATTTTTGAATCATTGACAGCCTGATTTGTTAGCCCTAGTGTGTACCCATAAAATGAACGTGAGAAATCCATGCCTTTACTTCCCATTACAGCCCTATATAGCGCGCTGACAGGCTTTTTTCTGTTATATCTTGCTTATGGTGTGGTTCAACATCGTCAACGCCATAAGTCTGGCCTAGGGCACTCTCAGCCGGATATCCTGATTTCAGGTCGCATTCATGCAAATGCTGCTGAATACATCCCCATAACCCTTATCCTTTTGAGTCTTGCTGAACTTAATGGAGCTCCAAACATGCTATTACATGGGATAGGTGTTTGGTTTCTTATTTCTCGTATTCTCCACGCTTGGGGGTTTAAAAAAAGTAAGGGAGGGGCACACTTCGCTCGTTATTGGGGGGTGGTGATTACGTTTATGTGCATTATATTATTGGGGTTAACCAATATCGTACTAAGCTGGCGCTATCTTATTTAACCCGCCGGTATGACCCTTTTTTTAATGGGTGTTTGCTTTACAATGTGTGCCTCACAATAAGTATAAGTAGTCATCCATGAGCAAAATTATTGAAAGCCTGTTTTATTCCAAAGTTGGCCAGAGTCTTCTAGGCGCAATGGGTGTTAAACCACCGATTGAACTGCAACGCTACCAAGGCGGCACTCCGTGGATAATGGGTAACGTTTTACTGGCAAGTCCCCCAAGCACTGAGTTGTCTAGCGTATTAGAGCAAATAAATACGCCTTTTGAAGTATTCAAAGAAGATCAAGAAGCTCGTCATAATTCCGTTTTGTTTGATGCAACGGCCCTTAAAACTACGAATGACTTATCCCAACTTAAAGCGTTTTTTTCCAAGATCAGTAAACGGCTCAATACTTCATCTCACATAGTGATACTTGGTCTTAACCCTGCAGATTGCAGCGATATTCAGCAGGCTAGTGTCATGGAGGCATTAAACGGCTTCACTCGCTCTTTGGGTAAAGAATTTGGTCGTAAAGCCGTTATGGTTAATGTGGTTTACTGCCAAGCGGTTAACAGCTCAATTACCACCCCTATAAACTTCTTGTTAAGCCATCGCGGCGCATACATCAGTGGCCAGCCACTTTATGTCAATAACAAGACAACTGCCCATATCACCCAAAAGTGGGAAAAACCGCTTGCAGGGAAATTAGCCCTTGTCACTGGTGCTGCACAAGGCATTGGCGCTTCTATAGCCAAAACCTTATCTCAAGACGGCGCTACTGTAATTGGCTTGGATATTCCGCCGGCTAAAGATGCGCTTGAAGCCACATTAACCCCACTTAATGGTATCGCGGTTGCGGCTGATATTACGTCACCAGAAGCAGTTGAAAGTATTATCAGTGCACTAGCTGGCAAGACTCTCGATATTGTTGTGCACAATGCTGGAGTAACGCGGGATAAAACACTGGCACGTATGCCTGATCATTTTTGGGACATGGCCATTAACATCAACCTCGCGGCCCCCATGTCGATTACCAGTGCGCTTGATCAACAAAATCATTTAAGTGATGCCGCTCGGATTATTTGTATTAGCTCAATCAGTGGTATTGCCGGTAATGTTGGGCAAACTAACTACAGTGCCTCTAAATCCGGTGTGGCTGGTTATGTTCGTCAGCAAGCAAAATTATGGGCCAATTCCAATAAAACCATCAATGCTATTGCGCCTGGTTTTATCGAAACTCAAATGACAGAGCAAATCCCTTTCATGACACGTGAATTAGGGCGCCGTATGAATTCCTTGTCGCAAGGTGGTAAACCTGAAGATGTGGCCCAAGGTGTAACGTTGTTTGCACAACCGGGTAGCGATGGACTAAATGGGCAAGTACTGCGTGTCTGTGGTCAATCGTTAATTGGAGCCTAAAGGCCCCAATTAGAACAAGGATTGAGGGGACTTCTGCCCTTCTCTTCCTTGCCAAAGCTGCCACTCATCGGATATTAATATCAGCTGAAGTCGTTTTTCGAAGGGTCGTTTATGGCTTTCTAAGGCGCGACGTAATAAGCGATTCTCACGCTGCTTAATATCCACTTTGGCCACCCAGTCTGGCATGTCATTTACATGCCACGACAGGTATACCTCACAAAAAAACTCACCCGATATGTCACTCACTTGGCTCACAGAAAAAATCTCCTGCACACTGGGGCGACCATAAAAAATGCCTTTTTCACCAATCAAAGGGCTATCTTGGTTATAGCTGTACTTAAAGCCACCCACACTGACTTCCCTTAGTTCGCCATACATGATTTTTTCCGCTAGAAAACGGGTTTTCTCTTTCGTGATTAAACCAAGTTTCACCCAGGGTTCGATCTGTTTAATCAACGATTTATGGGTCCGCTCAACCTCAATCGGTAAGTCAAAAGGCTTGTGAAATAGCAGCTTTTGCCCCAACTGGGTATCAAATATTTTTACGATATCGGTATTGCTTGGCTGGGTAGGTACTAAGCTAAACGCAACAGCACCTTGTATAAAGCAAAGCATAATTAAAAGTTTAGACACCCAAGACTGCATTGCTCTATAAAGCATATCCATCCCCTTTTCTGCGACTATCGAGCTATCAATAAAGACTAGCTCAAATCTATCATTTTGGTCGTCATCAAACCGTAAAGTCATTGTCACCTAATTGTCATTTGATCACCTTAACGTTGACTAAACACGTAAGGAGAGCCCCATGAATCAAGCCGCTCAATTACAACTTCAACCACAAACTTCAACCCTAGTTGCTTATATCACTGACGATGCGGCTGAAATTCAGCAAGCTTTTCAATTGCGCCATCAAGTATTTTCATCCGAATTCAACGCCCAGCTAAACTCTAAATCAAGCGGCATTGATCGTGATAAATTTGATGACGCTTGCCACCATTTAATTGTTAAAGAATCAGATAGCCAACGCATTGTGGCTTATAGTCGAATCATTACCAGCGACATCGCAACACAACATCATGGTTTTTATACTGCAGGTGAGTTTGATTTATCCAATGTCATTGATCATAAAAAACGTTATATGGAAATTGGTCGCACCTGTGTCAGCGACGATCATCGAAGTGGCTCTGCCATTGCTTTGCTTTGGGGTCAAATTGGTCAATTTATGATGGACAATAACATTGACTGCCTAATTGGCTGCGCCAGCATTCCATTTGCTAACGGCTCTCGCCAAACCTTAGCCGTAATTGATTATTTACGCTCAAAACATTTTTCAAATGAACATTTACGGGTAACCCCAAAACACCCTCTACCACAATTGCAAAACAATATTGATGGCAAATCTTTAGTTCCACCACTGCTTAAGGCCTACTTACGCATGGGTTGCAAAGTCTGTGGTGAAGCCCATTGGGATAAAGAGTTTAACGTCGCTGATGTCGTAGTGCTATTAGAAAGAGAAAACATCAATATGCGTTATATGAAGCACTTTTTACGCGCGGCTTAGCAATCATTTATTGCCCAAAGGAATTCTTATGCTAACCATTTTAACTGCTCCGTTTAGAGCATTGATTGGTTTTATCACACTAGTCACTATGATCATCAGTGCTATATTGTTGTACTTAGTCATCAACAACGAAGCAAAGCGAAAAGCCCTTATAGAAATGTGTCAACGTCGACTGTGTTCAATTCTTTTGCGCTGCTTTAATGTTGAGATAAGTTATATAGGCGCGCCTAGTCCTGAGGCAAAAATGCTAATGGCCAATCATATTTCATGGCTAGATGCATTATTATTCATGCCTGCACCTAAGCTGCGCTTTATTGCAAAATCAGAAGTGAAAAACTGGCCTATTATTGGGTTGCTGGCACAATTATTAGGGACCGTATTTATTCGTCGTGAAAATAAATTTCAGGTTTATCGCTCCTTACCTAATGCTCAACGTCACATCCGTGAAGGGGATAATTTAGTGATTTTCCCCGAAGGAACCACCACCATAGGTGAAGATGTTCTACCGTTTCGTCCAATGATGTTTGAGGTAGCTAAACGTGAAAACTGTTTAGTTCAACCTGTGGCTGTTCGTTACTGGAACCACAATAAAACAATCAGTGAAGCGACACCTTTTATTGGCGATGACGGTATTTTCATGAGCATAATGAAATTACTTTTTGAACGTAAAACCTATGCTCATGTTCACTTTTTACCGGCGCTAAGCCCTAGTGAGTTAGATCGAAAACAAATGGCAAGTTTAAGTCAGCAGTCAATCGCTCAAGCATTACAGCAACCCTACAGCCCACAAGAAAAAGTGCATGAGCATATTGCAAACAGACAACAACAGATTCAATCCTAGCCACCATTACAATCAATAGTTAGAATGCGCCATCTTTTGCGTCTACAATAAGAAGATGGCTATGAAAAACCGAATTACTCAATTCTTTAATCGTCCCCAAGTATTACGACATGTACTTAACTGGTACGGGCCTTATCGTGGTGCTGGCGTTAAAATAAAACACCTCGCCAATGACTTCACTAGCGCCACTGTTGTTATGCCTCTTCGTTGGTACAACCGAAACTATGTTGGTACTCATTTTGGTGGCAGTCTTTATTCAATGGTCGACCCATTTCATATGCTGTTAATCATGAATCAACTGGGAAAAGAGTACATTGTTTGGGATAAATCGGCCCATATTGAATTTATAAGCCCAGGCACAGGTACCGTAACCGCACACTTTGAAGTAACACAGGCGCAAATAGAAGAGATCAAACTCAAAACCGCTGACGGTAATAAATACCTTCCTGATTTTGAAGTGGAAGTACTTGGTGAAGACGGAAAACTGGTCGCTAAGGCAATCAAAACCCTCTATATCCGCAAAAAATCCCGCTAATACAAAGACCCAACGCGCTCAATCTATTTAGTATTGGGCGTGAAATTACCCTACCAAGATAAACAATCCCGACTAAACTTAAAGCCTATATGAACATAAATATGAGTAGGCACTATGAGCATAAGCATCGCACAAGCATCTGGTTTTATTGAAGAGTTACTAAACGTTATTGAGGATGTCTACTGGGAATGCACAGCACTTGATACCAAGAACCTGTGTTTTAACGCGGTGCGCTTATTGCAAACTGAATTAACCGAACTAACCAAGGTTTCGGTACAAGATCATCATTACGAATACGAAATCATCGCCTATCAAGATAATACGGTGATTGAGACCTTGAGCCAACTTGACCACATGCTAAAAGATGCAGTCTTGCGCACACAAACCCAAAACCATCTAAGACCACTGATGCAGCAAGCCATGAAAGTGTTCTCTAGGCCTTAAATAGTCAAAAGATTTCGGATTCTAGGCTTACTAAAACGCTTACATCCGCTTTTACTTGGTTACGTCCAGCAGCCTTTGCACTATACAACGCATCATCCGCTTGCTGCTGCCAAGTTTTAAGCTTCTGCTTACCTGCAGGTTGAATACTCGCCACGCCAATACTGACGGATACACGCCCAAGAGGCGTGTCTTCATTCAGAATATCTCGTCGAGCAACGCTATGGATAATCTGCTCTGCCACGTATAAGGCACCGGATTTTGGTGTATCAGGCAGGATAATTGCGAATTCTTCACCGCCGATACGAGCCACCACGTCATGGGGGCGAACAGCCGCTTGCTTAAAGATCAACGCTAGTTCACGTAAACATTGATCCCCAGCTAAATGACCATAAGTGTCATTGAAACGCTTAAAATAGTCCACATCCAATAACAGCAAACTACAAGCGGTATTTTGACGAGACCCCTGACGCCAGCTTTTGTCTAACTCTTGATCGAATTTACGGCGATTGAAAACCCCCGTTAATGGGTCTGACACCGTCAAACTTTCTAGGGTTTGAATATAACGAATACGTTGAATAATCTGCGACAGGCGTAACAACAGCGTATCAATATTCTCGGGGTAAGAAACATATTCAGCCCCTTGAATGAGAACTTGCTGCTCAATGGCAGGCGGAAGGTCCACTCCAAGTACAATTAAGTCACGGGGCAATACTTCGCCCAATTGCTTGTGGTATTCAAACGCAGGCCAATCCCATATATGTAAATTAGCCACATCAGGATTATTCGTTTGAGAAAGGTCAGCACAATCTAATAGCCATTGCTTGATAGGTGCTGCTAATTCAGCGCCACCGATCTCAATGTACACATTAAATCCTGTGTCTATTTGGTTTCTCAGCGAATCCATGCACAACCTATACGTAATGGGTATAGAAACCCAACTAGAATAACTGCTATAAATGCAGGTGGGAACTGTACCCAAAAATGCATTCATTGGATATGACACAGTCCATCTAATAATAAAAAAATCTAAGAAAATGAGAGACTTACCTCATTTATACGAAGCCGCTACAATATGCGTCAAAGATTGAACACTATTTAGTCAAGGAGCCACAATGGCACTGGTGTATTCCACAGAAACAGGCCGATTATGTGACGGCTGCGAACAACCAATTGATCAATGCAGTTGTAAACCAGCCTTAGCACCCGAAGGGGATGGCACTGTTCGAGTGCAACGGGAGAAAAAAGGTCGCGGCGGTAAAACCGTCACTATCCTCAGCGGTATTGAAGGCGACAAAAAAGTATTAAGTGATTTATGCAAAAAGCTCAAGAAACGGTTTGGATCAGGCGGTGCCGTTAAAAATTGGACAATTGAGCTTCAGGGAGACCTAGCCGAGCAAAGTGTGAAGTATTTACAAGAATTAGGCTTCAAAGCGAAACAAAGTGGTGGCTAAACAAACGCTTACACCGCAAACTAGGCTAAAATATACCTATCAATGGATGCATAAGTAAGGGAGCGGCAACATGGAGCTCAGTGTTAATGTTCTTAGCTGGCTAGGGCAACCCAAAAAAGCAGTGACAGCACAAACGATTAAGTTTAATCGTTTTAATCTCACTTTTAATAGCCGTTGTAAGTTAAAACCCGGACAACTAATTTTATTAAATATTGCAATGGGTATTCACAGCTTACGTGAAGTAAGTGCTCGGGTTGAAACCTGCGAGCGTTGTGGACCTCATTATCAAGCTCAGGTTCGATTTGTACTTGAACGCCCTGACAAACAACCCTACCGCGAAGCCATTGCCATTCTTAAAGCCATCGAACAAAGCGTGCCAGCTTCTTTAAGGGCACCGCTACATATGCAAGCGCTATAATATTTATTAAAAGGTTTAATTGTTTTTTATGACACAAGAATTCACATTAGTTTTAAACTGTGGCAGTTCATCATTAAAGTTTGCTGTGCTTCAACCTATCTCTGGCGAATGTGCCATTCAAGGCCTAGCCGAACGTTTAGGCAGCGACCAGGCAAGTGTTAGCTATCAAGTAAATGAAAACAAAAATAAAATCACACTCACTAACGGTGATCATCAAGGTGCAATTAGCGCAGTCATTGAGCTACTTAAAGAGCACTCACTGTTAGATTCAATTAAAGGTGTCGGTCACCGTGTGGTTCATGGTGGTGAAGCGTTTAGCGAATCATTATTAATCACGGCTGACAATCTAAAACAACTTGAAACGCTAAGCCATCTTGCTCCACTGCATAATCCTGTGAACCTATTGGGCATTAAAGCCATTAACACTTTACTGCCAGAGTTACCGCAAGTGGCTGTGTTTGATACGGCCTTTCATCAAACGTTGCCAGAAGCCGCTTATTTATATGCACTGCCGTATGAATACTATGAAAAACACGATGTTCGCCGTTATGGGTTTCATGGCACCAGTTATCGCTATGTAAGCGAAAAAAGCGCCAGCCTTTTAAATAAGCCACTTAATGAAAGTCACTTTCTAATTGCACACTTGGGTAACGGCTGTAGCGCATGCGCGATTCGTAACGGTGTCAGCGTTGATACGTCTATGGGATTAACCCCTTTAGAAGGCCTTGCTATGGGCACTCGCAGCGGTGACGTAGACCCTGGTTTAATGCCTTTTTTATGTGAGCGTTTAAATATATCCACCAGCGACGTCATGGATATTTTAAATAAGAAAAGCGGACTCCTAGGTATCTCCGGCATAAGTAACGATATGCGAGAACTTCAGCAAGCTGCCGAGCAAGGAGATGTGCGCGCTAATTTAGCCATCGAAGTATTTGCCTTTAAAATCGCCCGCTATTTAGGTGCACTGGCGGTTTCTCTTCCAAGGATTGATGCGCTTATTTTTACCGGTGGCATTGGCGAAAACGATCGATTCACACGAGCCCTGATCTTAGAGCACCTTGCTATCTTAGGTTTTGAAATTGACGGACAATTGAATAAAACCAACGGCGATGAACACGGTCGAATCAGCACACAAAGCAGTCCTATTGCAATGGTCGTGGCAACCAACGAAGAACTCATGATTGCAAAAGACACCTTCATGCTTACACAAGCTTAATATCGGTATCAGGATTCAGCATGCATCAACATACTTTTTTTATTGCACCAACAGAGATGGGCACAGGCCTAACCTCAATCACATTGGGATTAATCCGAGCACTTGATCAACTTGGTTTAAAAGTGGGCGTGTGTAAGCCCATTGCAAGCGCAGCAGAAGATAAACAACACAGAGCCATTGACCTTATTACACTGGCAAGCGGCATAGAACCACCAAAAGCCATCAGCTTACAACATGCTCAAAAAATGGTGAGCGCAGGACAACAAGACCGCTTAATGGAAGAAGTCATCGCCATGCATCGCAAAGTACGCGAAGCCGTAGATGTGGTAATCTTTGAAGGCCTAGAACCAGATCGTACTGAACCATTTACGGCAAAATTAAATGTTGAAATGGCAAAAACATTAGACGCAGAAATTATCTTAGTCACCGCCCCTCAATCGCGAAATTTAAAAGCATTAACAGACCATCTAAATATTGCTAAAGGTTTATTTGGTGGCGATAAAAACCGCAATTTGCTTGGTTGCATTATCAACAAAGTAAACGCCCCTGAAAAAACCAGCTCCCCATTAAAAGCGAATATGCCCATCACAGATGATGTGGTTCATAGCATTTTAGAAAGTAGCCCTTATCAAAGCTTAGAAAGTGAACATTTTAAAATATTGGGACTGATTCCTTGGGATGCCAGCCTAATTGCACCGCGCACATTAGACATAGCCCAATACTTACAAGCAAAAATTATTAATGATGAAGGCCTAGCAAGCGCGCGAGTTAAGCGCATTAGTTTGTGTGCACGTACCGTTCAAAATATGGTCAACGATTTACAGCCAGGCACCCTTGTTGTCACCCCAGGTGATCGTGATGATATTTTATTGGCAAGCGCAATGGCCGCTAACAATGGTGTACCACTGGCGGGTATTTTACTGACCAGTGATATTTCACCGGACGAGCGAGTTATGGCGCTGGTCAAACCCGCCCTTAACCATTTACCAATTATGTCCGTCAGCACCGACACATTCCAAACAGCCTCTCAGCTGTCTCATATGTCAGAGGGTGTAAAAGCAAATGATACCGAGCGTGTTGAGTCCATTATGAATCACATGGCCGCTCACATTAATGGCGCGTTCTTAAAGGAGCGCTTACAAGTTAACCTTCAAGCCCGTCTAAGCCCTGCTGCTTTCCGTTATCAATTAGTTCAGTTAGCCCAGGCCGCTAAAAAACGCGTGGTGTTACCGGAAGGTGAAGAGCCAAGAACCATCCAGGCAGCTGCTATTTGCCAACAACGTGGAATTGCCCAGTGTATTCTACTTGGCCGCAAAGATGTGATTGAACAACAAGCCAGTAGCCTAGGTATTGAGCTGCCGGATGGGTTAATCATCATGAATCCTGATGACATTCGTGAAAATTATATTGCACCTATGGTTGAGCTGCGTAAACACAAGCAGTTGTCGCCGCCTATGGCTGAAGCCCAACTCGAGGATACCGTGGTATTAGGCACAATGATGCTGGCATTAGATGAAGTAGACGGCTTAGTCAGTGGTGCCATCCACACCACAGCCAATACCATTCGACCTGCATTACAGCTAATTAAAACCGCACCTGGGGCTAAGCTGGTTTCATCTATTTTCTTTATGCTGCTACCTGAGCAAGTCATGGTCTATGGTGATTGCGCAGTTAACCCAGACCCAACAGCAGAAGAGCTGGCGGATATTGCGCTGCAAAGTGCACACAGTGCCAAGGCATTTGGCATTGAGCCTAAGGTCGCCATGATCAGCTATTCAACTGGCTCATCTGGTACAGGCAGTGACGTGGAAAAAGTGCGCAGTGCAACGGCTATTGCCCAACAAAACCAACCTGAACTTATTTTAGATGGCCCATTGCAATACGATGCCGCCACCACTGCAAATGTAGCCGCTTCTAAAGCGCCAAATAGTAAAGTAGCCGGTCAAGCCAATGTTCTCATCTTCCCAGACCTAAACACTGGTAATACGACTTATAAAGCCGTGCAACGCAGCGCAAACGTTGTGAGTATTGGCCCAATGCTGCAAGGCTTAGCTAAACCGGTTAACGACCTATCTCGAGGTGCTTTGGTTGAAGATATTGTTTACACCATTGCATTAACCGCCATTCAAGCCACACAGGTTTAACTTTTACGCCAAGCTGGCCTAAATGGTCAGCTTGGCGGTAGTATTTCGTCATTCTTCCCATAGCATTTTGAAGTATGATAGATAGAAAATAAAAATAGAGCGTTCTCATGTTAAATTTTTTACCTACTCCCATAGTCACTGTAATAGCGACACTTCTATTGCTTATTAACGTGCTTTTTTGGTGCCCTATTTTATTAGTGTTCGCATTCATTAAAGTGCTAATTCCCATAAAATCCTTGCGAACCGCTATCGATCCTTTATTAATCAAAATTGCTGAGGGCTGGATTTTATGTAACTCCGGCTGGATGGCTCTTACCCAAAATACAAAATGGGACGTTCAAGGTCTTGGGGAGTTAAAGTATAAAGGTTGGTACCTGGTAAATGCTAACCACCAGTCATGGGTCGATATACTGGTTCTTCAGCATGTATTTAATGGCAAGATTCCTCTACTAAAGTTTTTCTTAAAACAAGAGTTAATTAAAGTGCCATTATTAGGTTTATGCTGGTGGGCGTTGGATTTCCCATTCATGAAACGATTCAGTAAAGAATATCTTGAAAAACACCCAGAAATGAAAGGTAAAGATTTAGACACCACTCGAAAAGCCTGCGAAAAGTTTTCCGAAATACCAACCAGTGTTATGAACTTTTTAGAAGGCACCCGCTTTACGCAAGCTAAATATGACAGGCAAAAACCCCCTTACCGCTACCTGTTAAAACCAAAAGCGGGTGGCATTGCGTTTGCTATCAATGCCATGGGCGATAAATTTAATAGCTTGCTTAACATCACCATTGTCTATCCTGATGGCATTCCCAGCTTTGCTGACTTTCTTTCAGGCAAAGTCAAACGAGTAATCGTGCGCGTTGAAGAAGAAAAAATCCCAACTGGTTTTACTGAAAAAGATTACAACAATGATCCAGAGTTTCGTGAACAGTTTCAACAATGGACACATCAGCTTTGGTTAGAAAAAGACGATCAAATTCATCAGTTACTTGATGGCAAGCCACATGAGCCATTGCAATAACCCCTATTTTTTAAAAAAGAGGCCGCTATGAAAATTTATGATGATGTTTCAATGTCCATCGGTAACACACCTTTGGTGCGTTTAAATAAACTGACCGATGCCAATATTCTACTAAAAATTGAAAATCGAAACCCCGCTCACTCCATTAAATGCCGTATCGGTGCCAACATGATTTGGCAGGCTGAAAAAGATGGTTTATTAAAGCCTGGAATGGAAATCGTTGAGCCAACCAGTGGTAACACAGGTATTGCACT
>JAGDZK010000077.1:0-5559 GCA_049115935.1 Bermanella sp.
CCACCACCAAGCACGATGATTTTTTCACGCTCAGTTGGGTTCGCTTCACATTCTTCTTCATACGTTGAGTACATGTAAGCGGTGTCAGTTGCGAATTCAGCGGCGCACGTATCAACACGCTTGTATACCGGGCGAATATTCAGCTTTTGACGGTACTTACGAAATGCTTTTTCGCTCACACCTAACAAGGTAGATAAACGAGCATCAGAGAAACCTTTACGCTTCAAGCGGTAAATGCGGTCTGCATCTAATGACGTTAACGAGCTTTGTGCAACCAGAGCTTCTTCTTTAAGAATGTCTTCAATTTGAATTAGGAACCAAGGATCAACCGCACAGCAATCGAAAATTTCTTCAAGGCTCATGCCGATACGGAATGCATCCGCGATGTACCAAATGCGCTCAGCCCCTGGGGTGTTTAATTCAGAGATGATTTTCTCTTTGGCACCTTCGGCTTTGATATCAATGATTGGATCAAAACCAGTAGCACCCACTTCAAGACCACGCAGCGCTTTTTGCAATGACTCTTGTTGAGTACGGCCAATGGCCATCACTTCACCCACAGATTTCATCTGCGTGGTTAAGCGCGCATCCGCTTGTGGGAACTTCTCGAAAGTAAAACGAGGAATCTTAGTGACAACGTAATCGATTGATGGCTCAAACGACGCAGGGGTACGACCACCTGTAATATCGTTTTGTAGCTCATCAAGGGTATAACCGATCGCAAGCTTGGCCGCGATTTTAGCAATTGGGAAACCCGTTGCTTTCGATGCCAATGCAGATGAACGACTCACACGAGGGTTCATTTCGATTACCACCATACGACCATCAACCGGGTTAATACCAAACTGTACGTTTGAGCCGCCGGTTTCTACGCCGATTTCACGCAGTACCGCCAAAGAGGCGTTACGCATGATTTGTAGTTCTTTGTCCGTTAGGGTTTGTGCTGGGGCCACGGTGATAGAGTCACCTGTGTGCACACCCATTGGGTCGAAGTTTTCGATGGAACATACGATGATGCAGTTGTCGTTTTTGTCACGCACCACTTCCATCTCGTACTCTTTCCAACCGATTAATGACTCATCGATTAGCAATTCGCTGGTTGGGGATAAGTCCAAGCCACGAGTACAGATTTCTTCAAATTCTTCTTTGTTATACGCGATACCACCACCAGTACCACCCATGGTGAAAGAAGGACGGATGATACAAGGAAAGCCTAAGCCTTTTTGTACTTCCCATGCTTCTGCCATGGAGTGCGCGATACCGGCACGAGGGCATTCCAAACCAATTTTTTTCATGGCTTGGTCAAAGCGGTTACGGTCTTCAGCTTTGTCGATCACGTCGGCGTTTGCACCGATCATTTCAACGCCGTACTTTTCCAGTACGCCAGCGGCTTCAAGACCCAGTGCGCAGTTCAGAGCGGTTTGGCCGCCCATGGTTGGCAATAGAACGTCAGGGCGTTCTTTTTCAATGATTTTAGTAACAGACTCAACCGTGATTGGCTCGATGTAAGTGGCATCAGCCATGGATGGGTCGGTCATGATGGTGGCTGGGTTAGAGTTCACCAAAATAACTTTATAGCCTTCTTCACGAAGTGCTTTACAGGCTTGGGCACCGGAATAGTCAAACTCACATGCTTGACCGATTACGATTGGGCCCGCGCCGATAATTAGAATGCTTTCTATGTCCGTGCGCTTTGGCATGGTTATATCTCCAATTATTAAGCTTTGCGGGCTTGCATTAATTCAATGAAATGGTCAAACAATGGCGCTGCATCGTGTGGGCCAGGGCTCGCTTCAGGGTGACCCTGGAAGCTGAACGCTGGCTTATCGGTACGATGAATACCTTGCGTGGTGCCATCGAACAGTGACTTATGGGTCACACGTAAGTTCGCCGGAAGACCGTCTTCGCTCACCGCAAAACCGTGGTTCTGTGCGGTAATTAATACCGTCTTATCATCTAGGTTTTGTACTGGGTGGTTACCACCGTGGTGGCCATGACCCATTTTTAACGTTTTAGCACCAGAGGCTAACGCTAATAATTGGTGACCCAAGCAAATACCAAAAACAGGAATGTCGGTTTCTAAAAATTCTTTAATCGCAGCAATGGCGTAATCACATGGCTCTGGGTCACCTGGGCCATTTGATAAGAAGATGCCATCTGGATTCATGGCCAATACTTCGCTTGCTGGAGTTTGCGCTGGTACAACCGTCAGGTCACAACCGCGATCCGCCAGCATGCGTAAAATATTACGCTTAACACCGTAGTCGTAAGCCACTACCTTGAAAGGCGTGTCAGTGACTTCTTGATGGCCTTTACCCAACTGCCAGCTTCCTTCTTTCCAAGGGTAGCTTTTGTCTGTGGTTACTTCTTTTGCCAAATCCATGCCTTTTAAACCGGCAAAGCCTTTGGCTAATTCAAGTGCACGAGCTTCATCAATATCGTCACCGGCCATAACACAACCGTTCAAGCTGCCTTTTTCACGAAGAATACGCGTTAACTTACGCGTATCGATATCGGCGATGCCAACAACGTTGCGTTCAATTAGGTATTCATCAAGGGCTTGGGTACTACGGAAATTACTGGCTACTAGGGGGAGATCGCGAATGACTAATCCGGCGGCCCAAATGCGGTCGCATTCGGCGTCTTCATCATTGGTGCCATAATTACCAATGTGTGGATAAGTAAGTGTAACAATTTGGCGGCAGTATGAAGGGTCGGTCAGAATCTCTTGGTAACCTGTCATTGAGGTGTTAAAAACAACCTCACCAACAGATTCCCCATCCGCTCCAATGGCGGTTCCTTTAAAGATACTTCCGTCTTCGAGCGCAAGAATAGCTGGCTTAGACAAGGCTTCTTCCTCGTGACATTGCAAGTGGACAAGTCGCAAAAAAGCGGGACAAAGGTTTACCCTATCCCGCTTTCTTAAAATTATATCTTTGGCTGGAGGTGAGGCGCTGAATCAAGCATCGGCCTACCTGTGCAAATTAGGTGCGCATTGTACGTTACACGCCCAGCAAAGTCCATGCGTTTTACTCTAGTCCATTGGATGGATTACTCCAAACCCCGCGCTGTACAAATAATGGCCAGCGATTTGCATAAAATACTCGACTGTTGTTTTTTTGACCACCGATGGGAGGTAAGTCATGGCAGACAGCTTACACCAAGTGATCATCGAGGCGAGCCCAGCCACCGTCTATGATGCCATCACCCAAAACCAAGGCATAAAAGGCTGGTGGACCGACACCTGTGAGACCACTAACCATGAAGGTGGTCACTGTACATTTTGGTTTGATGACCGCCAAACCCACTTCACTATGGAGGCCACACGGCTACTGCCTAATCAGCGCGTATTTTGGCAGTGTATTGGCGGCCCTGAAGAATGGCTGGCCACTGAGCTATGGTGGGAAATAACTCAAGGGGAAGGCAATACCTGTGTGGTGGATTTCAAACACATGAATTGGCAACGAGATGATGGTTTATTCCCCCTGTGCAATAGTACTTGGGGCAGCTTGATGACGCAGCTTAAACAATTTTGTGAAACTGGGGTGGCCAACCCCTACTTTCAAAATACAGCCGAGCCTGTGAGCTAGCAGTCACTGGCTTGCCAGGTCATTTCTAAGCGCACGCTGATGGTATGCTCATTGGCAACTGGGGCTGATTTGGCCTCCATCATCATAACGCGCGGCCCGCCATGGGAGTTGGTGTACTCTTTCATCTCTTTCACTTTTGGCCAGCACAATTTCGCTAGGGCCGTCAGAGTTTTCATTTTTTCTTTATTGGCAATATAAGCAAGGTCATAAGCCTGCTGTTCGGCTTGTTTACGAATGCTATCGCTCACCCCAACCTCACCCTGATAAAGGGACTCTGGCTTAAATGCCGCCAGCGCTTTCATGGTGTCATCATATTGCTTAAGGTTTAATCCTTTCACGCTAAAGCTATGTTGCGCCTTGTAAGCAGTAATCTCGCGTGGTTGGTTTTTCGGGTAGAAATAAACCGGCTGAACCGATTCATTTTGTGTGGAGACATTGAGCCCCGAAGCGCTTTTCCATTTAATAAAACCCGCAAGACCCGAGTTAAGTTTGGCCAAGGCCTCTGAGCTACTGCTAGCTTGTGCACTAAAACCGACTTGCACCGAATACTGGTCAGCTTTTAATGCAACCTCACCTTGGCCTTGAGTAAATATCTGGGTTTCATTTGTGGCAAAGCACCCTGTTAAGCCAATCAATGCGATTAACAATCCTAAACATCCTATTTTCTTCAGCATTCTTTTCTCCTATTTTTTATTGAGCTTATGAATATTTAATCACAGCTAAGTTCCCTAGGCCTTGCCCCAAGACACAATAATAGCCACTATTGCGCAATCAAACTTATTCACGTTAAGGAAAGATCATGGCCATTGCAATTAGCCTACACATTTTAGCCGCCTGTATTTGGGTGGGCGGTATGTTTTTCGCCTATGTCTGTTTACGCCCTGTGGCCGCAGACACACTAGAGCCAGCAGCACGGTTAACGCTATGGCGCGGTGTATTTGAGCGCTTTTTTAAATGGGTGGGCCTTGCCATTGTGGCATTAATCATTAGCGGCCACTTCATGATTGCCATGTACGGCGGCATGAAGATTGTGGGAATACATGTTCATATCATGTTATTGCTGGGTTACATCATGTTCGGGATTTTTGGTCATCTGTTTTTTGCGCCGTTTAAACGCTTAAAAGCAGCGGTTGATAACCAAGACTGGGCAGTTGGCGCAGCCCAGCTCAACACCATTCGTAAAATGGTGGGCATTAATTTAGTGATTGGCTTAGTCACCATTGCTGTGGCTAGCGCTGGGCGTTTTATTTAACGCCCTTATTATCTAAAGCATCACTTACAACTGTATTTATTTTTAAGCGAACCCCATGTGCGAACTATTAGGCATGAGTGCCAATACCCCCACCGACTTATGTTTTAGTTTTACCGGTCTCACTCAACGCGGTGGCAATACAGGCCCCCACAGTGATGGCTGGGGTGTGGCGTTTTTTGAAGGCAAAGGCATTCGCACCTTTCACGATGCCGCCGCCAGTTCTAATTCAGAAGTGGCCAACTTTATTCAAACCCTGCCCATCAAAAGTAAAACCGCCATTTGTCATATTCGCCAAGCCAACGTGGGCAATATTTGTTTAGCCAATACTCATCCATTTGTGCGCGAACTTTGGGGCAACAACTGGGTGTTTGCCCATAACGGACAAATTGAAAACTTTGCAGGTTCCAGCCAGATTTACGAGCCAATCGGCGAGACCGACAGCGAAGCTATTTTTTGCGACCTCATGAATCAGGTTCGCCAAAACTTACCCCGCGATACATCATTAACTGAACTCAACCAAACCCTAACCCGCCTTGCGCAAAGCTACGCTAAACAAGGTGTGTTTAATTGTTTGATCAGTAATGGGGATTGGTTATTTAGCTTTTGCAGCACCAAGCTGGCATGCATTACCCGTCGCGCACCCTTTGGTGCAGCGCAATTAAAAGACGCCGATGTCACCGTAGACTTTGCCGGTGAAACCACACCCAACGATGTGGT
>JAGDZK010000078.1:0-34723 GCA_049115935.1 Bermanella sp.
CATGCCGCGGATAAAAATAGTAAACCAGCCTGCAATACCATGCTCTTGGTAACCTAATGTACGCGACTCACCGATTGATGCGACTTTAGCAGCAAGCGCACCGCCATCAGTGTTATAACCATAGGTTAAAATAAACGATACAAAGAATGCAGTGGTCATGGCGCCCGCAAAGTTACCTAAAAAAACGATGCCCCAGTTTCTTAATATTTGTGATGGCGTAATACCTGGTCGTTTATCTAACCAAGCCAATGGCACTAATGTGAAAACACCGGTTAACAAATCAAATTTCATTAAATAAAGCATGATAAAACCAACAGGGAACAAACACGCGCCAAGAATAGGCGAGCCTGATTTCATAGCAACTGTAATTGCGAATACAGCCGCTAAGCCTAAGATTGCACCGGCCATAAAGGCACGAATAAACGTATCCTTTGTGGACATGTAGCATTTAGACTCACCTGCATCCACCATTTTGGTGACGAATTCACTTGGTTCTATATAAGCCATAGTAAGATCCTACTTCTCATTTAATTTAAGGGTTTACCCAATTTTGCAAAGAAGATGCCAGTTTTAAAAACGATTAAGAAAGCCCATAAAGCCTAGGATGTTTAATATTTATATGAACTCTAAGTTAGAATATACCAATATTGATGCATGATTAAAGATCGGTTTGCACCAAAAAAAGGCAAGACTTTAAATATAAGTAGGTAGGCGTTTAATACGTTTTTTAAGAGGTTACTATGTAATGCTAACTATTTTTTGTTAAATATTTTTCAAGCATCTCTTTTAGACTTTCTTGTTTAAGGGGCTTGGTTAAATAGTCATTCATACCTGATTGTTCGGCTCGATCTAGGTCCTCTTTTAAAGCATTGGCCGATAGCCCACATATAATGACATCAAGCATGCCTTTTTCACGTAAAGTTTTTGTTGCGGTATAACCATCCATTTTAGGCATTTGAACATCCATAAATACCATATCGTATTGTTTATTCATAACCGCATCGACAGCTTGTAACCCGTCTTCTGCTAAATCAAATGTGACACCTAAACTTTCAAGCATGTCTCCTGCTACCACTTGATTGATTTGATTATCTTCGACTAACAATACATGGCCCGATAAGGTTTTTATGCCATGATCAGCTTGTTTATCTATTTTATGAACAGAATCATCATTACTAAGAAACTGTTCAAAAAACTGTGAATATTGCTTAGGTGAAAATGGGTGCTGATAAATCTCAATATTACCAATTTCTTTTAGCTTGGCCTTTTCTTCGTTATCATTTGAATTAATAATACAAAAAAGTTTAACCCCTGAGTCAATGCACCGAGCCAGAGTTGCAGGGTCTAATGTATTAAATCCTTCAAAAATAATATATTTATGTTCAGGTAAGGCACCAATAAAACTGGAATCTTGCTGGTATACACTTAAGTCCTTTAATTTAATATTTAACCCTTCTAGTACATATTTAATGGCTGACGACTTTCCATTTCGACCAATATAATGAATAACCGGCAATTTTCCCTCTATTGGTTTTAAAACAGTTTCATTCGTTTGATGCTCACACTTAACCCTTACATAAACTTGGGTTCCCACATCTAAGCTTGATTCAACCTTGATATCACCATCCATGAGCTTTATTAGTTGCTTAACAATTGTAAGACCTAAGCCTGTACCGCCATACTTGCGACTGATAGAGCCGTCGGCTTGAGTAAATGATTCAAAGATTGACCCTACTTGTTGTTCATTCATACCAATACCAGTATCGTGTACGCTAAACAAAAGCATGTCATCTACATAGTCAAATTTTATGGCGATACTTCCCTCATCTGTGAACTTAATTGAATTACTACAAAGGTTGAGTAAAATTTGACTGATTCTTAACGGATCACCTTTTAATTCTTTAGGCACAGAGGGTGTTATCCAAATCTTAAAGTCTAATGATTTTTCTTCTACCCGAACCTGCATTGAAGATATAACATTCTCTATAATATCATTTACTTCAAACCTAACCGATTCGATCTCCATCTTGCCTGCTTCAATCTTGGAAAAATCAAGAATATCATTGATAACATTCATCATGATTTGACCAGAGTAGGCGATACGATCCAGATAACGCTTCTGCTTACTGTTTAAATCTGTTTTTAATACTAGGTCCACCAGACCGACTATGCCGTTCATAGGTGTTCTTATTTCATGACTCATGTTAGCTAAAAACATACTCTTTGACTCTGCTGCCATCTCTGCATTTTTCTTTTCTTGCTCTAATTGAATATTTAAAACCTCCTGATTCGCTATCATATCCTGAGACTCTACTAACAACTTCTGTGTAAGCTTATTATTCTGATGAAAAATTTCAGCGGCACGAGCTAAATTTCCAATCTCATCTTTACGATTGGTACTTGGAATAACATTAACTTCTTCACCTTTTGAGAGAACATTAAAAACATCGGTTATATTTTTAATTGGCAATATTATTTTTCTAGATAAATACCATGTAATGACAATGATAATAACTAGAAATATAATATTCACCACTGCATTTAATAGCTTTGCATATTTTGACGAATTTTTTGCAACCTCTTCAATATGGTCTTGCCTTTTAGTTGCATTCTCTCTTATTTTTTTTGTTAAAAATAAAAATTCATTGGCAGAACCCGCCATGACAATATTCACCAAATATAAATAACCTCTATTTAATTGCACTAATCTTCTGAAGTCTTTTTGGATTACCTTAAGATTAACATCATTCACTTCAGTATTCACACTACTTAATAAATCCATAAGGTGACTGATCGTATTATTAAATCCAGTAACCTTCTCACCATCCAATGTCAGTAGGTATTCCCTCATGTACTGCTCAAGAAAATTAATATTATTTTGTATGTTTAATATTTCTTCCTGGGTTGTACCTGATAATAATTCAAATAGATTTTTTATATTCAATTCAAGCTTTTCAATTGACTCTAATTGATTGGATTTAGCATTTATTACCGATGTGAAATTATCTTCATAATCTTGAATATGAGATACCATCCTAGAGAATATATCTTGACCCACTAAAAAATCTTCCCCCTCACCCACATGCGACGACAAGGCTTGAATTCTAGCGTTAACATGCTCAATCACTTCATGAAATCGCTCAATAGAGCTATCACTACCTGTTTCTTTATAAATAAGAAGGTTACGCTGAAGATCAATTACATCACGCTCTAACTTATAGACTATTCCTACATTTTCATGGGAGACAGATAAGATCGCTTGATTGTCAATCAAGGTGGATAGATTTGTATAAGATGAATATAGCTGAACAAAAACTGTGAAGGTTAAAATGGCTAAAACTAAATTAACTTGTGTATGCAATGAACGGATACGCATAATCGTCCTAGGCACTAATGAACTCATACCATTTTTGCAAACTGTAATCATAACTGGGCATCACAGTATTCCAAACGGCCACGTTACTAAAACGCTGCTGATAACTACCACCCGTTCGAATATCACCCGCTTTAACAGAAATCCGTCCGTCAGTGCCTTTTAATTCTGTTGTAGCGGGTTTACCGTCATACCAATAATCCCACTCGGTTTCAGATAAAAATGCTTTAGAGCGCTGAGGGTTTGAGATGTAATAACCTTGGCGAGCTATGAAGGCACCCGGCCAACCAGATAGCCACCAATTCATATATTCATAAGCAATATCTTTCACTTTACCGTTTGTCGCAGAAGATAAGCACATCACCCCATGCCAAGCACGGTAACCCTCTTTTGGTGCAGCATAACGTACAGGCACACCCTGGCCATTGAGGGCCGATACCGCAGGGCTAAACATACTTTCAATGACAACCCGTTTAGATACCATAAAGTCCACAGACTCAGGCACGGATGTCCAGAAGCCACTAAAATGACCTTCTTTTTTCATTCTAATTAACACATCAAAAAGTTTATCTAATTCTAATTTGCTAATTGAGCCGATATCTTTAAATGTTACTAAGCCTTTAGCTTGAGCGGCTAGCGCTAAATCAAAAATACCAATGGTAGGCGCATTGACTACGGCTACCTTCCCTGCGTATTTTGGATCTAATAACCAACCCCAGCTTTCAGTTTCATATGCTATGCCTTCAGGTATTACTTGTGTGTTATAACCAAATGAATCTACGTTGTGCACATAAGGCAGAAAGCTCACACGCTCGCTTGGTTTATTACCAATCTCATCATCATCTTGTACATAGAGTATTTTGTGGGGAGCATCACCTGCGCCAATTTTGGCATCAGGGCTTAAGTGGCCTGTTTTTGATAAATCGTTAATTTCATTCCAGTTAGTAATTCTAGAGGTATCAATACTTTGAATTGACCCAGATTGCCACAGCACGTTAATGCTATTTGACCATTGTTCATATAAATCAAAGGATTGCGGCGATATGGACGCTTTTTGTAAAACGGAGGCACTGCCTTTGGATTCAAATACAATATTGATCCCCAAGTCTTTCATGGCTTGCTGGCGAAGTTCCTCTTGCAGAGTCACATGTGTGCCTAACACCCTTAAAGTATGTGTATTTTTTGAGAACACATAAGGCGCCTTAGCCGCCATACAGCTAGCGGCACCCACCTTAGCAATAGTTGCCAGCGTATTACGTTTATTGATATCAAAAGGCTGAGCCATTACCGCTCCCAAATTTAATAGATTACTGTTCAGTATAGACAGTGCCTATTGAAATCAAGGAGCTTTGTTTGATTTAGGGCCAGAGAAGTCTTTCGTATTATTAGCGAATCATTTTAACAAAATGAGGCATGGATTGGACCCGTGTAATCCAAGCTAAAATATGAGGGTAATTTGATAAATCAAAGCCGCCTTCATGAGCAACATGGGTATAGGCAAACAAGCTAATATCAGCAATGGAGTACTGAGCCCCTACAAAAAACTCATGTTGTGATAAATGATCGTTCATAACCCGCAAAGCACTATGACCACCTGCTTGTTTGCCATGATATTCTGCTTCACGCTCTTTGGGTAAACCCAAGTACTTATTAATGTAACGAGCAGTGGCAATATAAGGTTCATGGCTATATTGCTCAAAAAATTGCCACTGTAATATCTTGGCCTGTGTATAAGCATCATTAGGCAATAATTCTGTGCCATGTGCTAAAAAGTTTAAAATGGCATTTGACTCCCACAAATATCGGCCATCACCTAAATCTAATACTGGAATACGTGTATTGGGATTCATTTTTTTAAACCCGTCACTATGGGTCTCTTTATTTAAAATATCCACATGCACCCACTCATGGGGAATGTTTAAGTATTCAACAAGAAGTTTAATTTTGTAACAATTACCCGAAAGCATATCACCATATATTTTATACATTTGTACTCCTAACCACCCAGTAACGGTAAGTGCTTTATATCATGATAATTAAGTGCTTTGCTAATGCAGTCTTTCAATGGAACTTCATTTATTTGTTTATTGATCGGTAATAAAATGGCGCGGTTGCCTTGGTACTCAAATTCATAGGGATATAACTGTTTAAAGGTTTCAATCAACTTAGACTGACAGTTAAAATAGATCCCACAGTAATCCGGTGTTTTTTCTTTCCAGTCTATTCTTATGGTGGTGCCTGTATTTACTATATAGCTTGGCTCACCCCACTTTAAACATTCTTCAATGGGTCCTACTTTATCTTGTTTTGCCACAAGGTAAATTAGACTGCGTATTGCTAACAATCTATTTTTTGCATCAGCCGGGTAGGCATGTATTTTTTCTTTGATTGTATTATCCATGTAAAGCTATTCCTATATACCAATCAACTTCTATAGCGGTACATCTTTTTTATCTACATTTTCTTCATTTGATAACGTTTTAGCTCTCGCTTCATCTTCTTTAGTTTTCTCCAAGCTGGATTGATCTTGTTGGTGATTGGATGAATACAGAACCTGTGTTAATAATGGAAAGTGATCAGAGCCTATGGACGGCATACGCTTAACAAACTTCAACGTGAAATGATCACTATGAAACAAATGATCCAAAGGCCAACGTAAAAAAGGGTAGTCGGTATGAAACGTATTAAACATACCGCGGCCAACGCGAGGGTCTAACAACCCACTTACCTTGCGAAATAATCGAGTTGTTGATGACCAAGCCACATCATTTAAGTCCCCTGTTACAATGACTGGCAATGTTGTCTCGCTAATACTTCTGGCTAGCACGGCTAGTTCAGCATCACGTTCTGATGATTCAGCATTCTCTGTCGGGCTAGGTGGCGCAGGGTGGATAAAATGCACCTTAACAACATCACCAGATTTTAGAGTTAAATTGGCGTGCATTGAAGGTACGTCATCTTCTACTAAAAAAGCGATGCTTGTATCGGTTAATGGCAGTGAGGAATACACATGCATGCCATATAAATTTTCTAATGGGCACTTTATGCAATAAGGCATTTTACTTTCAAGCTGTTTGAGCTGCTCTTCCCACCAATGATTGGATTCTAGGGTGACTAAAATATCAGGTGAGTATTTTTCAACAAGATCCAATAATGCTTGGCTATTTTTATTATGAGCAAGCACATTTGCAGTCAAAATAGTTAATAACTTATCTTTATCTGCTGCTTTTGCAGACTTTACTTCTTTTGGCCATAATTTTGTGTAAGGTAAAACCCACCATAATTGCCAGATTACGCATATACCGGTCAGGCTTATCAAGATTAGTGACACGATGCTTTGGCTGTCTAAAATAAAGCACTGAAAAATAAAAGACGCAATTGCAACTATTGCTATTTGAAAGCGAGGGAAATCCAACCCCCGTACAAGCCAATGGGGGTGATGCCATAAAGGTAAAAATGTTAGTACTACAAGTATAAGTGTCAATACAATCAAAACGTCTAACATGGCATTCCTAATCTCAGTCGCCTACACGTTTAGGCCTATGATTGAGGCTATACTGAGGCTACATATAAATCAATCACTGGCTTGTTGCATAGATAATATGGAGACCATTGCGCTGCTTGTGTTTACGTCCCCCTACTTATCCCCAACTTTTTAGCATCAACTATTTTTAATACTCTTAACATCTCACATCTCACATCTCACATTAGTATCATCTGAATGAAATTGACAGACACAAAAAAGCCACCCTTAGGTGGCTGCAATAGCAAAACAACCGTGTTTAGCTATATTTTCATTTTTAAGAAATTAGCAAATAAGTCGTGGCCATGCTGAGTAAGGATAGACTCAGGGTGAAATTGCACACCTTGTATGGCTAAGGTTTTATGCTGCACTCCCATGATCTCTTCAATGCTACCATCTTCGTTTTGTGTCCAAGCGGTTACTTCTAAGCAATCTGGCAAAGTATCTTTATCAATTACCAAAGAATGATATCGAGTTGCAATGAATGGG
This sequence comes from Bermanella sp., assembly GCA_049115935.1. Lineage (GTDB taxonomy): Bacteria > Pseudomonadota > Gammaproteobacteria > Pseudomonadales > Oceanobacteraceae > Bermanella. The sequence goes on from JAGDZK010000078.1 coordinate 7,386, forward strand.
TTATTTAAATTAGCAAATACCCCTTTATCTTCATGGTACACCTCACTGGTTTTACCATGCATGACCTGACCTGCGCGCACGATTTTTCCACCAAAGGCTTGCCCGATACTTTGATGACCAAGGCATACACCTAGAATAGGTAACTTGCCTGCAAAGTGTTTAATGGCTGCAACCGATACACCCGCTTCGTTAGGGGTACATGGCCCAGGGCTAATCACTAGGTGATCTGGGTTTAATGCTTCGATTTCTTCTATGGTAATTTCATCATTCCGAAATACTTTTACATCCGCACCCAGTTCACCAAAATACTGGACAACGTTATAAGTAAAGGAATCGTAATTGTCGATCATTAATAACATTAGGATTGTCCTTTGTTAGTATCATCATTGGCCAGTTTTGAAATCATGGCTTTCAATGATTGAATTTCTTCATGTAATTGCGCCATGGTAGGCTCAGTAGAATGAGCGGCTTCTTCAATGGCGTTTTCTTTCTCGATGACACTCACCACAATACCAATGACCATGTTCAAGAAAGCAAATGCAGTCAAGAAAATAAAACTTAAATAATATATCCAACTAAAACCATATACTGTCATAGTTTCGTACATGACATCGGTCCAGTCTTCAAACGTCATCACCCTAAACAAGGTTAATAACGAAATTGAAATGTCTCCCCATAATTCAGGATTAATAGAGGCAAACATGGTGGCACCAATGGCTGCGTATATGTAAAAAATAATAAACATCAGCAACATCACATACCCTAATTGCGGTAATGCTTTTAACAAAGAGTTTAGCAGTACTCGTAATTCAGGAATGATCGACACCATACGTAATACACGGAAGATACGCAGTAATCGTCCAATAAAGGCCATCTCACTTTCATCAACTGGAACTAAGCTGGCGATGACAATAATCGTGTCAAAGATATTCCATCCGCTTTTAAAGAAGTTGCGCTTTTGCTCTTCACCAATAAAGCGAACCACCAGCTCAATTAAAAATATCGCCGTGATAAAGTGATCTAACCAAGCGACGGCTGTTAGTACTGATGGCGGTAGGTTGTAAGTTTTTGCACCCACCACAATGGCAGAAAATAAAATCACCCCTACGACAAATAACTCAAAGCCTTTATTACTGCGCAGCGCTAAAAAACGTTGCTGAAGACTGTTTGTATTCATTGTTAGTTATCCAATCCTGATTCTGCCATAGCAACGGCTTTAAATACCGCTCGTGCTTTGTTCATGGTTTCTTTCCATTCAAGACGCGGCACACTGTCAGCTACGACACCGGCACCGGCTTGTACATAAATCTTTTTGTTTTTAATCACAGCGGTGCGAATGGCAATGGCAGTGTCCATATTGCCGTTCCAACCTAAATAACCCACTGCACCACCGTAAACACCCCGTTTAACGGGTTCGAACTCATCGATAATTTCCATGGCACGAATCTTAGGTGCGCCGCTTAATGTTCCAGCTGGATGCGCCGCTTTTAACACATCCATGGAGGTAATACCCGGCTTAGCTTGGCCTTCGACGTTGCTTACGATGTGCATCACATGGGAATAACGTTCGACCACCATCTGGTCGCTAACTTTAACTTGGCCCATGTTACTCACACGACCCACATCGTTACGCCCTAAGTCAATTAACATTAGGTGCTCAGCGATTTCTTTCGGATCACTTAACAGCTCTTTTTCTAACGCTAAATCTTGCTCAGGGGTTTCACCACGATAACGGGTGCCTGCAATTGGGCGTACCGTAATATTGCCATCTTCAAAGCGCGCTAGAATCTCAGGGCTTGAACCCACCACATGATGATCACCGCAATCCATAAAATACATATATGGGCTGGGGTTTAATGTGCGCAGAGCGCGATACAGGTTTAACGGGTGGCCGTGAAAATCAACACTTAAGCGCTGGCTGATCACACATTGCATGATGTCACCGGCTAATACGTACTCTTTGATTTTATCCACAGAATCCATAAAGGCTTGTTCACCATAACCCGACACAAAATCCGACTCAGCCACGTCACGAGGCTGAATGAGCGGCTGACCAATTTGGCCCTGATAGGCGCGACGAATTTGTCCGCGCATAATGGTGATACGACGTTTGGCTTTTTCTAGGCCTTGTTCATCAGCTGGATTCGCCAGTACGATAAAAAATAACTTACCGCTTAGGTTATCAAACACCATCACTTCTTCAGATTGCATCAACAGAATATCAGGGTTGCCGATGTCATCTTCAGGGGTGGATTCAGCAAGGCGCTTTTCAACATAACGCACCACGTCATAACCAAAGTAACCCACTAGGCCCCCATCAAATTTCGGCAAACCTTCTACGGGTGCAATTTTAAATTGAGCTTGATAGTCGGCGATGAAATCCAGTGGGTCGTCCACATCGTGTTCTTCGATGATTTGATCGTGCTCGAGTATTTGCACTTTTTTAGCAAACACTTTTAATACCCGTTTGCAGGGCATGCCGATCATGCTGTAGCGGCCCCACTTCTCGCCCCCTTGAACCGATTCAAGCAGGTACGAATATGGCCCTTGCGCCACTTTTAAGTAGGTGCTTAATGGGGTGTCTAAGTCGGCTAAAATTTCTTGGAAAACCGGTATACGATTGAAACCTTGCTCAGTTAACTGTGTATACAATTCTGGCGTCATGGATCTTGATCCTAATACAAAAATACAAATAAATAGGTAGTTATGGGGCAGGCAGGACGCTGAGACTTCGAGGCAGACAGGAGCTCGCGCGCCCTGCTATAGCCATCGCTTGGCAAGAAGGCCAATATTCAATCGGTTAGGGAAAAGGAGTACGCTCACCCTGATATTCCTAGACATAATAAAGAAGGCGCTACTATAGCAGCCAACCTGCAAGGCTAAAAGTCTGAAATGCCAAATTGAGCTATATTTAACCTTCAAGGGGAAACCTATGCTCAAACATGAATTTTACGATTTATCTACAACGAACCAAATCATACAAGTAAAAGCCAAAGAATCATGGGATGACGAGATTGCCAAGCAATACGTCGCGTCTTTTAAAGCCGCAGCATTGCCACTCACACAACAACCTTGGGCTCACCAGCTCAACCTTGAAGACTGGGAATTAGGCACACCAGAATTAGAACCCATTATCACCGAACTAATGGTTTTGACTCTTCAGCATGGTTTGACCTGCTTTGCTCAGGTTTACAGCCCAAATCAGTTAAAGCTGTATCAGGTTTCGCGTATGGGGAATGCGCTAAAGAACATGGTTAATTATGAGATCTTTAGCAAGGAAGAACTGGCTTTTAAGTGGCTCGCTGAGCAAGGTTTTAAATAACCTCAGAGTGTGACTTAATGGGTTATGCACTTTAAGGAGAAACCATGAAACAAAATAACAAGACGGGCTTTTTAACCGCATTGCTCAGTATCATGGCTGCGGCCTTTGGCGTACAAAAAAGTAAAAATATGGAACGAGATCTTAACGCCACTAATCCAGTTATTTATGTGGTTGCCGCGATTGTATTTGTGTCCATCTTTATCGCAGCCATTATTTTAGTGGTCAGCCTAGTGGTTCCTGAAAATCTGAAATGATTTTTCTAGCCTTGTTTTCTATGCCTTAGTTTTTTCACTAATTCAGTTACCTTTGGATTTACGCCCGGGGAATACTTACATACTCCGCGAGGGTAAATCTGCTCTAGATGAACTTGATAGGGTTTCATGAAATGATCACCGTATACACCTGATGCAATCGCATTGGCTACAGATTGCTTTTCACAATATAAGGTGTCGGAATAGATACTCTCTCCCGCCATGTAACGAGACTGGGTATGATGAGGAAAACGTTGTTGACATGGCCCTGTCACTTTTTCATTCCATTGACCATCCCACGTTCCTGGGCTGTCATCAATTATATTGTTGTCCTTATCATAACAACGGTCGCTCGCTCCAGCAGGGCGGTTTTGCACAAGGGATAAGTCAGGGTTTGCTTTAATATTAAATAACCATTGATCTAGTACTCGCAAAGCATCATCAATGGGCAAACTGCGGATAAGTTCTTTGCGGGATAAGTCATCGTCTTTTTCCATCATCCAAATTAATTGGTGCTCACTGGTACCTGATGCATATTCAATTCGTTTACGTGCCGTAAACGATGCCACAGAATGATGCATATCTAGCTGATGATCAAGATAGTGGCGCAAATCAATAATCGGAATATCCGCCACGCCTAAAAACACCAAACCAGCATCATAAGCCGCGTTGGCCGCAGCAGCATCACCTTGGGTTCTTTTCGCTTTTGCAATGCGACCATCATGAGTCATATTATGTTGCGACCACAGCGTTAACCGACTTAACGATGCATCACCACTAATATGCCAAAGACGATCATTTTCCATGTCTGCTGGTGCTTTCCAGCCGCCTACTTTTTGGTTTAACTGTATAAATTCATCAATACTTAATTCGCCACTGCGTAATGACAATAAGCCATATTGCACGCCATCATTTCCCCAAAAGCGACGGCCATAACCGTGCTCATCTGTGCCATAAACACGATGTAAATCCCCCCAGTGACTCCAATCAAACTTTTTAAAAATGGGTTCAGAGATCTCATGATAATCAGCGAAAAATTTCGGGTTATTGATTAAATGTGACGGACCACGCCAACCGTTGGTACATTCACTTGCGCCCATTGGCATTTTACTAAAGTCACCATTAAACATGGCAGCAATACCTTGTAAATTACCATAGCGATTCTTGTAACCTTGTAACGCAAGGCTGCCTTGCACAACGCTACGCAATGGCCAGTTCTGCCACTGCTCATTCTGGCTCACTTCATCAAAGTAATATTCTAATAATTCACAATCCAAGGCGTAGATCACTTGCGTCACCATGTCAGGATAGGAATACAGCGCAATGGCACCGTCTATAATACCAGGGCGATTTTGTGCCAATAGATATTGTTGAATAGCACCGCCAGATCCTCCAACACCAATTGTATATAACGGTTTACCATAGCGACTCTCAAACTGTTGCTTTACTCTTAACGCTGTATCTTCACTTAACCAAATATCATAGTGATTACTGGTTTGTGTGCCGGTGCTAAAAGCTACGGCATAACCTTGCTGTAATTGTTCTTCATGCTCGTATAATAATTTATCAATATTGACATTACCCTGTTTACGCCCAACACCCACACCACCTTTAAACCGATACAATAGTTTTTGATTCCATTTACTACTGTTAAACGTATGTGGCATATCTTGCTTATTAACCGGCACAGCTAGAACATAAATGAATCGATTTATGGTACCTGTTTCAATTCGAATAATTTGCTGAGATTCTTGTTTTAAGGTTAATAAGTCATCGACCTTTATGAAGCCATGATCATTAATGTCTTTTACATAATATTGGATACGGGTCGGCAAGCGACAATCCTTGCTATAGCCAATTACCTCTTTGGTTTTCTTGTTGTTCTCATCGACACGGTATACAGCGATTCCCTCTTGACTTTGATTATCCACTAAAGGCTGCCCCAAATTACTATGCTCAGTATCACAAATAAAAGGGTATTGATTAGCGCCTGCAAATAATGGCTCCACTGGACCGGTGGCATGTAGTGGTATTGGGAATTTAAACGTTTCATTTGGGCGGGTTATGAGCCGGGGATGCGAGCCAGAATAGCTTGTAAGGTTTTTGGCCACTGTGAAATCATCAGGTACGTTTAGTACTAATAAACCACTGGTTTTAGGCAAAAAACGCTGCTCTAAGCGATCGTAGAATACGCCTAGGCTGGTGGTGCATATTAATATAACGGCAAGTATGAACAATATCGTTTTCATTAATCCACCTTCCCCCTCGTCTTTATGCCCTATTGTAAATTTAGTGGGTATTTACGTAAGCAAGTAGTTAATTCTGGTAATATTTTATTTCTAAAATACAAACACAAAGAACAAACTAATCACTTGATATTTAGGGTATCTGTCTTTACCTAGTTTATCTTTAGATAAAAAAACACGCCCACTAACAACAAGGGCTTAGGTGTAAGTGATGACACACTAATTAATGTATCAACATTGGGGGATGCATTTTAATTTTATTGAAATAGCATATTGAATATATTTTTAATAATGAAATACCTGCCTTTATAGCTAAATCTATTTTCAAATAATCTTAATATCTATATTTGTTCTCTCTATCTTAAAAGTACCAATTATATTTTTTACTTTACAAATAAAGTGTCTAGCCTCACATCTTTACAGTAAATAACACACTTGTGACTCAGTTTGCATTAAGATAGAGAACGACTTCAATTGTGCATTGTGCTGCAAATGATCATATGAAAAAAATACTAAGCTGTTGCCCTGTGGCCAGTATCGAAACCATGAACTTAATACCCGCTGACTTTCAATTTAAGCCTGGTGTTCCTGTTTCTGCTTTTCATGCCAATATTTGGTGGCTACAAGAAAGTGAAGCGAATGTATGCATGCGTGACGAATCCCAAAGGCTGCATTACTTAAGCCGATATACCGATCGCGAAGGCTATTTAAGTTCCATTGATCAAGCCATCAGAGAATGCATGCATTTAACTCGAGGTTATGAATTATCAACCGACAGTTTAGAAAGCGTGTTAATTCAAATGAGCATTATCCAGACCCCTGTTTTTGAGTTATTTTCTCAAGAAGTAAAATTCAGTTGGGATAAGCACACCAATTGGCGCCAATATGAAGTAGTAAGCAATGACTGGAATCAAATTCAATATCCCGACCAACCCATTTCCACCCATAATGTGGTGAAAACCATTCGTAATAAAAAGCTCATCGAACAAGAAGTGATTTGGGACTCAGGTCAAAGCCTGAATGATGCTATGAAAAAAGTAAAAGCATTTAAAGCCCAGTGGGCATTAGAAGATTTAAAAAAGAATATAAAGGCAAGCGATAACATTATCGCCCTTAAAGATAAGCTAAAACGCTAATACAAAGATTTAAAGCCAAAACTAAAGCGCCACTGGCCTGCTAAATCTCGACCACTGCCTACTTTGTCATAACCTTGCTGCTGTAAATAATTACTTACTGGTTCTGCTTGTTGCCAACCGTGTTCCATCAACAAACAACCCCCTTGGGTTAAATATTGTTGTGCCTGTTGGGCAATCCAATATAAATCCGATAGACCTTGCTGCGATGCAATTAATGCTGAAGCCGGTTCAAAACGTACATCCCCTTGAGATAAGTGCTCATCAAGCTCGTCAATGTAAGGCGGGTTACTCACAATCAAGTCATAGGGTTCAGGTGGCACGTTTTCAAACCAACTGCTTTGTAAAAACTGAACATTGTTAATGTTGTTTTTCAGCTTATTACTATTGGCCAGTTCAACCGCTTGTGGAATTAAGTCCACACCTATTACCTGTGCATGGGAAAATTCTTTTGCTAACGCTAACGCAATGGCGCCAGTGCCCGTACCTAAGTCCAAAATCCGCTTTGGCTGTAAACCTTGCTCTAATACCCAATCAATTAAAGATTCAGTATCCCCACGAGGGATTAAGGTATGAGGGGCAACATTAAGCATTAAATCCCAAAACCCCTGTTCCCCAATAATATAAGCCACCGGCTCTCCATATTCACGACGTTGCAGTAATTCTTTATACAAGGCGTACTGGTCTTGGGTTAAGCACTTTGTTGGATCGGTAAATAAGATATTTCGGTGGGTATTTAAGGTATGCAGTAAAATCAGTTCTGCATCCAGCGCGGCGCTATCGCTATGGAAAATGGATTGCTGGCCCTCGGTGAGGGCCTGTTTAATGCTAATAGACATATGCAGATATTAGTTTTCTACACCCATGCTAGCGAGCATTTCAGCTTGATGCTCTTGAATCAACGGCTGGACAACGGAATCTAAATCCCCTTCCATTAGCTCGTCTAGTTTATACAAGGTTAAGTTAATGCGGTGATCACTCACACGACCCTGTGGGTAGTTATAGGTACGAATACGTTCTGAACGATCACCACTGCCGACTAAGCTTTTACGCTCGGCAGCTTGTTCGGCTTGTGCTTTTTGCGCGATGGCATCGTTTAAGCGCGTCGCTAGAATCGACATGGCGCGCGCACGGTTTTTATGCTGCGAGCGTTCATCCTGACACTCCACCACAAAACCGGTTGGTATGTGGGTAATACGAATAGCCGAATCGGTTTTGTTAACGTGCTGACCACCTGCACCACTTGCGCGAAACGTGTCGATTTTAAGATCGGCTTTGTTGATATCCACTTCGGCTTCGTCTTCGACTTCCGGCATCACCGCCACCGTACAAGCCGAAGTATGCACTCGACCTTGGCTTTCGGTTGCAGGTACACGTTGCACACGGTGCGCACCTGATTCGAATTTTAATTGACTATAAACCGCGTCACCTGCGATGCGTAAAATGATTTCTTTATAGCCGCCATGATCACCATCGTTGGAGTTCATGACTTCAAAGCGCCAGCCACGCTTTTCAGCGTATTTGGTATACATGCGGAATAAATCACCGGAGAAAATCGCCGCTTCATCACCACCAGTACCCGCTCGAATTTCAACAATAACGTTTTTGCCGTCATTAGGGTCTTTGGGTAATAACAAAACTTGCAACGCACTTTCTAAGCGCTCGATTTCAGCTTTTGCTGACTTTAATTCTTCTTGACCCATTTCACGCATTTCTGGGTCTGGGTCTTGGATTAGGACATGAGCTTCTTCAAGGTTACTGTCCGCTTCTGAATACTCTTCAAATGCTTTTACCACTGGCTCAATTTCAGCGTACTCTTTTGACAAGGCGCGAAAACGATCTTGATTACTAATCACGCTGGCATCACTTAATAGATGGCCAATTTCTTCATAACGCTCAGCAAGGGTTTCTAATTTTGTTTTAACTGAATCTTTCATGGTTCTCTCTAACAATTGTCAGTCGTCACAAGCAATACGCCTGACGCTGTATTTTCCAGACCGTGTTTATAGTGCGTGGGACACTCAACTCAATGCTTAGCTTTCATCACCCAGATCTGAATCTGATAATTGATACAGCTCCTGCACCCAAGTCATCACTTCTTTGCGCCCAACACTACTGGCTTCTCGCATTTGCACCGTTGGTTGGTGTATTAATTTGTTCGTAAGCATATTGGCTAACGTGGCCACAACCGCTTGGGCATCATCGCCTTTTTGTAAGCGTTTAAGGGCTTTCTCTAATTCTTGATTACGGATGTGCTCTGCGTGCTGGCGAAATGCTTTTAATGTGGTGACGGCATCGAGTGTGCGCAATTGTCGCATGAATGCCGCACTGCCTGCTTCTATTATTTCAACCGCATCTTGAGCCGCATGCTCGCGCTGGCGCACGTTTTCTTCAATAATGTCTTTTAAGTCATCAACCGTGTACAAATAAACATCATTTAAATCACCCACTTCTTCTTCGATATCACGGGGAACGGCAATATCCACCATAAACATGGGCGCGTGTTTTCGCTTTTTAAGAGCCCGCTCTACCGCACCTTTACCTAATATAGGCAATGGACTGGCTGTAGACGCAATGACAATGTCAGCTTTATATAGGGCATCTGGTATTTCAGATAGCAAAATAGCTTTAGCACCAAATTGTTCCGCTAACGCTTCAGCACGCTCTAATGTTCGATTTGCCACCGTAATGTCTTTAACCCCTGCGTCCACTAAATGGCGTGCCACAAGATCAATGGTTTCACCTGCGCCAACTAATAAGGCACGACTTGTGGATAAGTCAGAGAAAATACGCTGGGCAAGGTTAACCGCCGCATAGGCAACGGATACAGGGTTTTCACCAATGGCGGTATCGGTGCGCACTTGCTTGGCCACACTAAACGTCTGGCGAAACAATCGATCTAGCTCTGGGCCAATGGTGCCGGCTTCTTGTGCCACGGCATAGGCGCTTTTCATCTGCCCTAAAATTTGAGGCTCACCTAGTATTAAACTATCTAAACCGCTGGCTACACGCATAATATGCTGAACCGCTTCTTCGTCTTTCAAAGCGTAATGACAGGTTAATAACTGCTCAACCGGCACGCCATGAACTTGCTCAAGCCAGCTAAGTAGACCCCTAGGGTCATTATCTTTGGCGGTAAAATAGAGTTCGGTGCGATTACACGTGGACAAAATGGCAATTTCATCCACACCATGACTGGCATTCACCTGCCTTAATTGGGCAGGCAAATGGTCCGCTGCAAAGGCCACTTTTTCGCGAACCGCCACAGGAGCGGTCTTATGGTTAATACCTAGGGTCAATAACGTCATGAATAACTTAGTTTTATACTGAAAGCACCGAAATATGGGCCATTTAATTCAAACTTTGAAAAAAGAGCCGTATTATATCCATAATTGCGCAAAATAGCTGGCTTGCTTGCAAACAAGTTATTTAAAAAACTTTTCACCCAGGGCACCAGAGGTAATATGATTAACCGTTTAATGTTGGCCCCACTATTTAGCCTGTTGTTCTTAGGGGCTCAAAGCTTTGCCGCAGTGCAAGACGACGCCGCTGAAAGCTTAGAACCCACTAATTATAGTGTAAATACCTTTTATGCTTTATTAGTGGCAGAGATGGCCGGCCAACGCCAACTTTATGATGTGGCCCTTGGCAACTACTTATTAGAGTCCCACCGAACCCAAGATGCAGGGGTTACAGCCAGAGCGACCCAAATAGCCCAATTTATTGGAGCGGACCAAGCCGCCTTAGATGCCGCCACATTATGGGTGAAGCTAGACCCTAAAAACCCGCTGGCTCAACAGGCCTTAAGCTCTGAACTAGTAAAAGCCGCTCGCTTCAGTGAATCGGCTCTGCACTTACAAAAAGCTCTGGATCTTGAGCCGCTACTTAACGTGAACTTTATAAGCTTGCTTGGCGTAGACATGAGTGAAGGCTCACGTGAATTATGGCTAGAATCGTTAACGCCTTTGGTTTCACGCTACAAAGCTAACCAAGCCTTGCTATTTAATATTGCCAGCCTTCACCAGCAGCAAGAAAATTACGATGAAGCACTTAATATTTGTAGTGAGCTACTCAAACACCACCCTGAGTTTTATCCGGCTTGGTCATTGAAGTCTCGCCTACAAGCCACGCAAGAGAATTTTGGAGATGCGATTAAAACCATTAATGCTGCGCTTAAACAATTCAAAAACGACAAATCATTTTTATTACTAAAAGCCCGCTTATTAATTAAAAACAAAGACATTGAACAAGCCAGCGACACTTTTTATAAACTGCACACAGATAATCCACACGATGCGCAAATTCTACTGCCATTGGCACTGACTCAGCTTGAGCAAAAGAAATACGATGCAGCCAAATTGTCTTTGCAAAAACTATTAAACCTTCACCAGATGCAAAGTGAAGCTCATTATTACCTTGCACGCATAGAGCAATATGATGGCAACGACAAAGCGGCGCTCAATCATTACCTTGCCATGAAAGGGGGGCGTGAATATTTAGCAGCACAAGGGGCCATCATCAATATTTACCTGTCACAAAAAGACAGTGAAAAAGCCCTTGCCCATGTTCGCCAGCAACGCACCATTGATAACGAAAACCAACAAGCTTACTTTTTAATGGAAGTGGATATATTAAACCGTACCGGCCAGTATGATGCTTCTCTTGCTGTTCTTAACGCCGCCCTAAGCGCCTACCAAGACAGCACAGACTTACGCTACTCCCGCGCCATGGTGTCGGAAAAACTGGGCAACCTTGAACAGCTCGAACAAGACCTTGAGCATATAATCAACCTTGAACCCGATAACGCCACCGCACTAAACGCGTTAGGTTATACCCTTGCTGACCGCAGTACTCGCCTAGACGAAGCTCAAGCATTAATTGAAAAAGCGCTACGAATTGCACCAAAAGATCCTGCGATTTTAGATAGCCTTGGCTGGGTATATTTCCGCTTAGGTAAATTAAAAGAATCCCTTGAATTACTGCAGCAAGCCTTTGCCATGTTTCCTGATGCAGAAGTAGCCGCTCACTTAGGGGAAGTGCTATGGGCAATGGGTGACAAGCAGCAAGCCAAGAATGTTTGGCGCAAAGCGTTAGATAAAACCCCTGAAAGCCAAATCCTCAACGACACATTATTGCGATTAGAAGTAGAACTATAAATGTTAAAACACCTTTTCACACTGGCACTTTGCCAGTGTTTGCTTGCCTGTAGTTTAACACCTACCACCGACAACCAAGACTCATGGAGCATCAGCGGTAAAATTGGCATCACCACGCCCTCACAAACCGTAGCAGGTTTCATTGAATGGAAACAACTAGATGATGACTTCGACATTTATGTCAGCGGCCCACTCTCCGCTGGCAGTACTCGTATACAAGGTAACATTGCCCGAATCAGCCTAACCCAAGGTGGTAAGACAGTGAAAGGCCTGAACCCTCAGCAGCTTATCTATCAAGAATTAGGCTGGTTTTTCCCCATAGAAAATTTACCTTTCTGGCTAAAAGGCAAGGTGGCCCCTTACTCAAAAGCCACCCAAGAAACCGATGAAGATGACACCCTCACTCAGATCTACCAAGACAATTGGAAAGTGGATTTCTTACGTTATAACGATTTTTATGAGCTACCCGAACGTATTCGTATCAGCCAAGGGCAGTGGAAGTTTTTAATCGTGATTAAACACTGGAGCTTTGGTTGATAAAAACGCCCTCTTAAGCATTATGTAAAGAGGGCTAATTCATTACTGTGGATTCACCACTGCATCACACGCAAACCTGCCACTAAATTCCAATAACGCTTGCGCAATATTCACCTCTTCTTTTAAGCGGCCAAACTCATATACATTAAAATCAACATTCGCTTTCATTGATTTCATATAACGCTGCTCCCCACCAAAAATAATGGCGGAAGGAAAACTTTGTGAATAAAACGTGTCGATGTCAGCGGCTGCATTAATCGTGATTTTTTTACCTATTTTTTTCATCTCAACACTAAGCGTACCATTGCAAGGGTCGCTTTCACGTTTAACTGATAGTCCTTTAAATGCGGGTAAAAATACTAAATCGTAATTATCTGAAATGTACCTCCCTCCCCACATTTCAATGGTGGTATCGCCAAATACGGCCCCGGTGAACATAAACTTCACATCATCTGACAAACCCATCATATACATCATTCCTACGCTGGTTTCTTTGTCATACCATCCTTTATCCACTTGTGCATAACCGCTACCGCTCCATGCTTGGGCACCGTTATTGAAATCATATTGAATGGGCGTACCTACCGTATAAAGAAACCACTTACCACCCACCCCAGGTAATTCGGGAATAAAACTAAACGGGGTTTGATAAGGGTTAAGCCCTTTCCAATATTGTTTATGAGGCCCTGTCCATTCCATGTTAAAACTAAAATCAGGGTGGGTAATACTTAACGTTTCTTCATCAGCTTTAAGCAGTCCAGGTAATTCATAATAAAACTTATTAGGATCCGTTGGGTGAGCCACAATAGGGTCATCGTTAAATAAATCATATTTAATCGTTGCACCATTTATTGGCGTAAATGCTAAATGAATGTACGATTTAATTTCATTATTGTCATGAGTCGGCGCAATATACGTTTGAAAACTAATTTTAAAATAGCCAATAGCGGGATCGGCTACATTATAAAACCATTGCTCTGCCCATGTTCCCGTATTGGTCGGTTCATGTGCTTTAAAGTCATCAATGGTGGTTGACCAACCATTAAATGAAAGCAATAAAACAAATAATAGGCTTATTCTTTTCATCACATTTCCTTCTATACTTTTTAATACTATTCATAAAATAAAAAAGGCCGCTTAAGCGGCCTGTTTATTTATCTAAATACAAATATTTGCACCCTCAAAATATTTGCCTGTTTGACAGCTAGTGCCTTCTGCACAATGCTCATCAGTTTCGCAATAACATTCACCACGAGCATTACATCCTGGCGTCATATAGTCGGACAGCGGAGTTTCGCCTGTTGCACGCTCCCAAAACGGATTAGTGAAAACGTTATGCGGGTCCATTTGAGCTTTAAATGCCATGAATTCATTCCACTTTGGAAAACGTGATGGCATGTCTTCAAAAATGGCCACTGAGTTTTTACCCCAATGTGGGCGTCCGCCATATTTACGCAATGACATTTGTTCTATTTCTAGGTTTACAAAATAGTTTTTAGGCACTTCAGCACCTGCTTTGCGTAATGTGTACTCAATCCCAAGATAAGCTGTATCACGCCCTGCGCTCATACCCAAATAACTAGGTGAAGCTTTACCGAATCGAAAATAAATCCCATTTAATGGAAAACATGTTTTTTCATGTTTAGCCAAAATTTGACGTACATCGGCAATCCAGTTTGGTAACTCATCAACCGGAATCGCAATTTCTTGCAGCGCAATTGGTAACTTATCCCAAATGCATTTATCAGGGTCTTTACAGGTAAAGTATTGCATGCGGTCAGAATAACCAACAGGGCTGGTGTAATCGACAATATTGGTTTTTACATCTTTGAAGTAAGAGTTATCGCGGGCGCCATAGCGCAGTTTTGCCACAAAGCACTGCATGTTCGAATTCGATGTTTCGTGTAGGCCATTAAACAACAATCCAAAAAAATATTCTGCAACACTTGATACATCTGCTTGTCCATTATACGAATCACCTCTTGTGCTGAGAGGCACCTCGTTATATGTGGTCGTGGTATAGCGACCAATGCCTGGAAACCAAGCAATATTAGCCGAGTAATTGTTTCTAGCTACATCTAAAATTACATTTTCAAGATTAGAATCATCACGATAACCTTTTACATCGGCTCTTACTTTAAAGGCATCTTCTAATTGAATCGTTACCTCAACGACAACACCTAAAACACCCAGGTTAACTCTAGCAGCATTTAACTGTTCTCCGGTTAAAATACGAACATCACCTAGGCCGTCTACTATTTTCATTTCGGTTACGTAATCCGCAATCATATTGCTTGGCTTTTGCAAGGTAGAGCCGTGTGTACCACTGCCTAACATGCCACCTATGGTAAATGACCCCAGCTCTGTCACCATATTGACTGCGACATTTTGTGGTCGCAAAAATTCATTTAAATCATTAAAGCGCATACCCGCTTGAACCGTGACTGTTTTTTCAGCTAGGTTAAAATTCAATAGTTTGTTCATATTCTTTAATGTGATTTGCACTTGGCCATCCGCCGTACACGCCGCATCAATCTGGCTATTAAATTTTCTATTTCCTGTCATTACCGTTTGGTTATTGGCTAATGCATTACGAACAACGTCTTGAACTTCTGCAACAGATTCAGGATCGTAAATCACACTGGGGTGACATTCATAAGTGCCTTGGTAATTTTTTAGTGTCGCGTCTTCTTGCTCAAGCGAATTGAGTTCAAGCGCCCCTCCGAGTACGAGAGCGGCTGACGCTAAAGCCAAAAACGGCTTTTTAAATGTCATATTTTAATATCCTTATGTTCAGACAATCGAGTGCATGGGTATTTACGTTTTGTGTCACCAAACAAATCACCCCTCAATCCAAAAATGGAATAGCGATGATTAATTGATTCTAAAATCCGTCTTGATCAACCAAAAATAGGTAATACTTTGTCTTGTAATACCTGCCTAACATTTGCACTATGAGACGGCATTTTTTCTCGAAAAAAATCAGCCAAATTTGATTTATAAGCACCAAAAGGCCGAGGCGCAATGGATTCAACCCAAAGTGCATGATTGGTTGTAGCAAACTGCAATGTCGAATTTGCAAGAATACAAATCGGTCCTTGAGAAATATGTTTTGCATCAAATATCCAAAACTCTTTACCATTTGATTGCGCACCCGATGGATACTTACGTACCACCGCAGTAAAAATATAACCATGATCTTGTGAGGTGGAACCGGGCCGATTCATAAACTGTGGCGTACGCATCACGCAATCTTGTGGGAACTGATACTGATCAGCGATGGAAATATCACGGCAGTCCATATGAATTAATGCAGAAGGCTGTGCTGTTTTTGGTAACGTCTCATTACTGTATAAACGATTAGGGTAATTTTTATAAGCATTAGCGACACGCTTGACTAGGTGCTCTGGGCGATAACCAATTGCAGCCCAATAAACATGATCAAATGATTCTGGAAATTGAAAATGTCCGCGATACGCAGGGTCATTTAAATCCCACATGGTGCTGGCATCTCGTAATGCGCGGAAGTCTGATTTTATTTCATTAGCCGAATACGCATTTACTTTTATTCGTGCTCTTACCAAACCGCCCACATCCACAGGTGCAACAGGGTAACCCGATATATCACAATCAACCCGATCACCAAAGTGTAATCGTTCCCAGTTAAACTGTTGTTCAGATTTATCCATGGCCCCTAGGTATTGGCCAAACAATGTTATTTCATCGCCCCAGTCATCGTAGTTGCACATGATATCTGAGGTATCAAAATCCAGTACCACGTAATCTGCAATCACATTGCTCTGCCCTGCTATTAGGTCAGCTTTGCGAATAACCCAAACAGGTGTGCGGTGCTTTTGTGGCTCGACAGTCCTAAAACCTAAGATTCGGCTGCTTTCGACATACGCCGCGGTTTCAAAAATAAGAATATGATTGCGCGTTACTCCCATCGAGTGAGATGTGGCTGCAATGTATGCATTTTTGCCTTCACGACTCACCACATTCCATGTTTTAAATGGCCCTTGCATATCCCATTGTATCAACCGAATAAAACCATCTTTTAAACCTGTATTACCGATATTACCGCCATAGTTAATGGTGAAACACTGGTTTTGTTCTAAATCAAAAAATGGATGACCAGTGGTACGTACTTGAGGGAATAACCATTTTTTAGGCGAAAAAAAATCCACAAATGGAGGTAGACTCGATTTCCATTCATCTTGATTACCAATGGATGTCACTAACTCTAATGTAGTGGCATCAAATTCAAACGGCATGCCCCCTTCATAACTTAATGCAAACCGATTGTCCCCCATGTAGTTGGGTGCCGTGTTGCAGTAATTCATGTACCCCAAGTTAGTGCTTGAATAAATTGTGCCACCTTTTAAATCAAACTTATCCAATAACCCTGTGACATTATCTTGCATGATGGCAGATGGCGTATCGATCATCTTTCGAGTGAAATGCACGCCTTCACTGGAAAAATCTAAACGGGTTAAGGCTCCACGTCCATTGGGTGACAAATGATTACGTTCTAGAGGTATGCCTTCTGCCATAAAAATATGACCATGTATGTCATCAGGTAACGCACCAGACACAACATGCAATGCTCCTTCGCTAGGCGTTAAATCACCATTCATAATGGATTGCGGAAAGTCAGAGTCACTAGCATGGCTTAAATTGCTCATGGCTAAACTAGGTGCCATCGATACAATGCCAGCCGATTTTAAAAAATCCCTTCTCTTCATATCATCGTCCCTATTTTTATTATGACGTCTCTTACATTTATGGTGACAGCGTCAGCTCATTAAATTTGTGAGCATTTATTATCACAATGTGAAATTCGGACAAAGAAAGGTAAAAACAAATGATTTTTATTGAAAGCTTGAAAGAAAAAACGTATTACGCAAAAACTAATAAAAAAAGCCTAGGTCGTTAATGACACAATAAGGCTTCCCGTTTTGAGCGATTTTATACCCTAAACAACAATGACCTAAAAGGACTAACAATTTGATTTTTATTACGCATGAAACTGAATCAATAAACGTAGTCACCGATTATATGAACACTAGAATAAATACAACGTCACAATCCATAGGTCACTAAAAAGTGGGGCAATATTTTTTGATATCCTTCATTCACAATAGAATTATGAGTTTTTGAATTTCACTGCTAAGTCGTCAGCATCGGCCTTTATAGGCACGCCCACCTCATGCTCTAAAATATTAGTCTACACTTATAGATGGACGATTCCTGAGGCTAGTCAGAATGCTAATTAAACACCTACTGTGTATTCTATTGTTCACCTCTATTGTTCAAGTCAGCTTTAGCTTAGAACTAAACGGAATTGGTTCCTACACTCAACTACGCAAAGAGTTTTATATCGGCGCATTGTATCTCACTGAAAAATCAGACGATCCAAACATCATTCTTGCCAGCGGCACCAGTAAGCGAATGGCCCTTAGAGTGACCACCAAACGCTGGAGCCCGAGACGCTGGTCACTGCAATGGCAAAATGATATTGCCATTAACAATACCGCACAAGGCGGTAGCGAGCTTACCAACCACTTATTAACCTTTACCGGTTTTTTAGATGACAACCTAATTAAAGGCGATGAAATCACTGTGGATTACATTTCAACAGTGGGCACGATTATTAAAATTAATAATGTAAAAATAATTGAAACAAATACCGCTGAGTTATTTAACTTCTTAGTCAATGTGTGGATTGGAAAACTGCCCCCGTCTGGTGAGTTTAAAGACGGAATACTTGGTAAAAATAGTGCTGAAAGCAAAGCATTATTGAGCAGTTATAATGCTTTATCTTACGATGCAAGCAGAACGCAAATGGTATCGTCATGGATCACAGCTCGTGAAAATGCAATATTGGCCAAACAGCGTGAAAAAGCGTTAATCAAACAAGCCAAGCTAGAGCGAGCTCAAAAAGCCAGAGAAAAAGCCAAAAACGAGGCAGAAGCCGCTGCACTTCAATTGGCACAACAGCAAGCTGAAAAAGCAAGAGCTAAAACATATAAGCCCCCGAAAAAAATAGTAAAGAAAAAAGTTATTACCAAAAAGAAAAAAATAGCGAGCGAGTCGCCTAAAAAATCAACATCGAAAAGCAACACTGAGATTACAGCTGAAAATAAATACTACCTAGAGCTATACCGCTGGGAATTAATTCGCGAAATTCGTAATGCAGTAGAATATCCAACTTGGGCTAAAAAGTTTGGCCAAAAAGGTGATGTCACACTTAACTTTTTAGTTAATAGGCAGGCTGAGGTAAGCAATATAAAAGGTAATAATTCTGATGTATCTGATTTGCTCGTTGCAGAAATCACTCGAGCTATATTAGCCGTCACTCCTTTTATATTACCACCGGATGCATTACCCGGTAATAGCTGGTCAATAAGTATCACGTATATTTTCGACCCTAAATCTGACAAGCAACCCTACATCAAAAAACCTAGACGACCTGACTCATTAAGCAATTCAAAAGCGCTTAGTCGTGCTCAATATAAAGCAATGTTAAGCAAGTACATTGATGATATAAAAGCCATGATTAATGATCAAATTGAATACCCTGTTTGGGCAAAAAATCTAAATCAAAAAGGCAAAGTCGAAATTGATGTGGTGATTACAGAAGATGGCGAAATATCAGAAATTATTGACAAAGATATTAGTAGACATGAAACCCTAAACAAAGAGGTCCGCGATGCTATTAGGGACTCGGAGCCATTTCCTGCGATTCCCAGTCGTTTAAATATAGATAGCACCACCATCACCATTAAACATGAATTCAAATAGGCATATCATCCACAAATAAAAATGCTCCCGTTATTTATGTACATTAAGTGTATATAAATAACGGAAGCATTCTGCTTAACTATAAGATGAATTTATCTTATTCGTCATCCGACAGCATTTTACCCAGTAGAGTATGGTACAACTCCCGATCACCAATCACACCCTTGATTTCATTATTCTCTTTAATTAAAACGGGATAACCCGTGTAATAACGAATTTCCATTACATCACGAATTGGCATATCCGCAGACACACAAACAGGCACTAAACGAAGCTGTTCAACGTTGTCACCCTCCTGCCACATATGCACCGGTATTGACTGCTCGTTATAACGAACATGCTGGTGATCATTATCAAGCCAGATATCGCTTTTTTTGTTTAAACAGTAGCCCTTGCTTTGGTCCCACAAACTACGAAGTTCTCGCATGATAGACGTTGCACGTAATACATTAAGTGGGTTGGTGTGCGCAACAAAATCGCGTACATAATCATTCTCAGGATTAAGCACGATATCCTCTGGTTTACCATGCTGAACAATTTCACCATCTTTCATGATGGCAATATGATTGCCGAGTTTTAGCGCTTCATCTAAATCATGACTCACAAAGATGATGGTTTTTTTCAGTTTTTCTTGTAGCTGTAATAGCTCATCTTGTAATTGGCTACGAATCAATGGATCAAGCGCTGAGAACGGCTCATCCATTAATAAGATATCGGTTTCAAGTGCTAACGCACGAGCTAAACCCACTCGCTGCTGCATGCCGCCAGATAATTCAGATGGTTTTAGTTTTCGCCATTCGCTTAAACCCACTATTTCAAGCTGCTCATCAATACGACGCTTAATTTCTGATTTTTTCATGCCTTGAAGTTCAAGAGGCATGGCAACATTCTCTTCAACCGTCAGCCAAGGCATAAGTGCAAATTTTTGAAACACCATGGCAATATCATGCTGACAAATATCGCGTTGAGTCGCAGCATCGGCGCTGACAAAATCTTTCATTTCGCCATTTCGCTCAATTAATATTTCACCACGAGCCACAGGATTCAAGCCGTTTATGCAGCGCAACAAACTAGATTTACCGGAACCGGACAAACCCATTAATACACAAATTTCACCACGCCCCACACTAAGGGAAGCATTCTTAACCCCCACCACAAGACCGGTTTCATTACGGATTTGCTCGCGGTCCTTACCTTCATCTAATAACGGTAAGGCAATGTCTGGTTTTTTACCGAATACAACATCCAGATTTTTAATTTCAATCATATTACTTCACCGCTTCTGGTTGTTTAAACAAACGGTCTAGCACAATGGCTAGCAATACAATTGCAAGACCTGCTTCAAAGCCTGAGGCTATATCTACTGTATTTAATGCTCGAACAACCGGCTTACCCAGACCGTCTGCCCCAACAAGTGCGGCAATCACCACCATAGACAGTGACAACATGATGCATTGGGTAATACCTGCAGCAATATTGGATGCAGCAGCAGGCAACTCTATGCGCCATAAAATTTGTGAACGGGTTGCACCAAACGATTGACCGGCTTCAACCATTTCTTTTGGCACTTCAGATATACCCAAATAGGTCAAACGTACAGGGGCTGCTATGGCAAAAATAATAGTGGAGATTAACCCTGGTACCACGCCTAAACCAAATAATGTAAGGGTTGGAATCAAATAAACAAATGGCGGAACCGTTTGCATAAGATCAAGAATCGGGCGAAGCATGGTATACATCCATGGATGATGGGCCGCATAAATACCAAGCGGTAAACCCAGCAACACACATAATAACGTGGCGTATAATACTAGTGATAAAGTTTGCATCATTTCTTGCCAGTAACCTAAATTCCAGATTAATAACATTGAAATGACAACAAAAACTAAAAGACTCCATGAACGATGCAACCAAAGTGCAAAGCCACCTAAGAAAACAATAAACAATGCAGGTGGTAGCCAGAGTAAAACATCGGTAGAAGAGGTAATGAGCCACTCTAATGAGACAGACATGGCATCAAAAAATCCAGCGGCAACATCTACCAACCAGTCAAAAAAGAACTCGATGTATTCACCGAGTGGTAACTTATAATTTTCCATCGCGTCATGGTAGCTGGCCACTTTTGCAACCAGCTCCTAGTTATGGCTTGCTTGATCATCTAAAACAAGCCGGTTAACAAGTAGAAATTCTGCGAACTTCAGAGAAATAATACTTTTTCATGCCTCGTTCAAATAAATGAAGCAAGGCATGGTGTTACGTTTTAAAGTGATGCTTTCACAGCAGCAACACCAGGCTTACCATCTTTAGTGGTTACGCCTTTTAACCAAGCATCAAGCACAGAAGGATTGGCCTTCAACCAGTTACGCGCAGCGTCTTCTGGCTTTTTCTTGTCATCTAAAATGGCTTTCATCACTTCATTTTCAAGCGCCAAAGTGAATTCAAGATTATTTAAGAAACGACCAACATTTGGACATTCATTAACATAGCCTTTACGCACATTCGTCATAACGCTAGCGCCACCTAAGTTTGGCCCAAAGAAATCATCGCCACCTTCAAGATAAGCAAGGTCAAAATTACTGTTCATTGGATGTGGCTCCCAACCTAGAAACACAATCCAGTTACCGCGACGTACTTTACGCTTAACTTGTGACAACATACCCGCTTCGCTTGACTCAACCACTTCAAAGTCTTTTAGCTCAAATGCGTTTTTATCAATCATATCTTGGATCAAACGGTTACCGTCGTTACCTGGCTCTATGCCGTAAATTTTTTCATCAAACTTATCGGCAAACTTTGCGATGTCAGAGAATTTTTTAACTCCAGCATCATAAACATTTTGAGGCACAGCTAATGTGTATTTAGCACCGGTTAAATTCGTTTTTAATGTTTCAACCGTACCACGATCTAGGTAAGGGCGAATATCCCCTTCCATGGTTGGCATCCAGTTACCTAAAAACACATCGATGTCGCCATTTTCTAATGATTTATAAGTCACCGGCACAGATAACATTTGTGTGGTGGTTTCATAACCTAAACCTTTTAACACAACTGAACTTAATGCGGTTGTCGCTGTGATGTCTGTCCAACCCACATCCGAAAAACGTACTTTTTCACATTGCCCCGCCATACTCACTGAGGCTGTTACGGCTAAGGCCGCCGCTAATATCGTTCGAATCATTTTCATTCTTTTTCTCCAGTTGATTATTATCTGATTTATCTTATCGAGTAGGATTACGTGGGCGCTGGTATTGATTCCAATTAGAATCCATACCCACTTCAACGCCACTTGAAACCATCATCTTGCGCCCAAGAATTAAATCCGCGGCGCGCTCTGCCACCATAATAGTGGGCGCATTTAAATTACCATTGGGTATCGTCGGAAAAATCGACGAATCCACCACTCTTAATCCTTTAATACCATGCACGTTTGTTTGGCTATCTACAACCGCTCCTTCATCTTCACCCATACGACACGAACACGAAGGGTGATAAGCGCTTTCTACTGCACTGCGTACAAATTCATCTATCTGCTCATCGGTTTGAACATCTTCGCCTGGTTGAATTTCCCCGTCACGGTATTCATCAAATGCAGGCTGATTAATAATTTCACGGGTCAGTTTCACGCAATCGCGAAACCCTTCACGGTCCGCTTCTTCTTGTAAATAATTAAACTGTATTGACGGATGATCATGTGGATTGCTAGTACGCACATGCACACGCCCACGGCTTTTGGGTTTGTTATGGCCTATATGTACTTGAAAACCATGACCATCGAATGCCACCTTGCCATCGTAACGCATAGCCGCAGGCAAAAAATGGTATTGTAAATCTGGCCATTCAACCCCTGCTTTTGAGCGAATAAAGCCACATGATTCAAAGTGGTTAGTTGCCCCTAACCCCTTGCGAGTAAAAATCCAGCGCGCGCCAATTAAAAATTTATCCCACAAACCAAGCTTGCTGTTTAATGTAATAGGTTGCTTGCATTTAAATTGAAAATAAAATTCTAAGTGGTCTTGCAAGTTTTCACCCACACCCGCTAATTCATGCTCAACTTTAATGCCGGCTTTATTGAGCACATCTGGCGCACCAATACCTGAGAGCTGTAAAATATGAGGTGAGCCAATTGAACCGGCGGATAAAATCACTTCTTGCTTGGCGATTATGTCCTGCACTCGCCCTTTTTGTTCAACCCGCACGCCAATTGCACGTTTATTTTCGAGTAAAACTTTATGCACAAGAGCATGTGTCATAACCGTGAGGTTGTCTCGCTTCATGGCCGGGCGTAAATAGGCATTGGAGGTAGACCAACGTACGCCATTTTTAACGGTCATGTGCATGGGGCCAAAACCTTCTTGCTGGCGACCATTATAGTCAGCGGTAAAATCATAACCGGCTTGCTTGCCTGCTTCGATAAATGCCGTGTAAAGCGGGTTTTGCATATTGTTACCGTTGTTGGTGGCAAGCGGGCCAGTATCTCCGCGATATTCATCACCACCAAACGCCCAGCTCTCTGCCTTTTTAAAATACGGTAAACAGTTTTTGTAATCCCAATTTTCTGCGCCGGTTTCAGCCCACTCATCAAAGTCTCGGGCATGTCCGCGCACATACACCATGCCATTTATCGATGATGATCCACCCAATACTTTACCGCGCGGGCAATGCATTTCGCGGTTATCTAAATACGGCTCTGGGTCTGTGTGAAATTGCCATGCGTATTTTTTTGTACTCATGGGAATTGATAGTGCTGTTGGCATTTGAATAAAAATACTGCGATCACTGCCACCGGTTTCGATTAATAAAACCTCATTGCTTGGATCTTCGCTTAAGCGGTTCGCCAATACACAACCAGCAGAACCCGCACCGACAATAATGTAATCGTATTCATTCATGGCAGCTTCCTTAAAACGGGCTTTCAATTGGGTTCATACCCACATACACAGATTTTAATTGAGTATATTGACGCAAGGTTTCAAAACCATTTTCACGACCAAGGCCCGATGATTTATATCCACCAACAGGCATTTCAGCTGGCGAGTTGCCATAAGCATTAATCCAGCAAATACCCGCTTGAATTTTATGTATCACACGATGGGCACGACGAATATCTTTGGTGAATACACCCGCGGCTAAACCAAGATCGGTATCATTAGCACGGCGAATGACTTCGTCTTCATCATCAAACGTTAATACCGACATTACCGGGCCAAAAATTTCTTCGCGAACGATGGTCATATCATCTGAGCATTCAGTGAAGATAGTTGGCTCTACAAAAAAGCCGCCTTCGTTGCCAGCTGGTTGCATGGCATTTCCGCCAGCGGCTAAGGTTGCACCTTCGGCTTTGCCTTTGTCGATGTAACCCATCACTAATTGTTGATGCTTAGCTGATATTAGCGCCCCAAAATTCACATCAGGGTTCATGGGCTCACCTGCCACAATGTTGTTATGAGTGCGCTCAACTAATTGTTTAATAAACGCATCTTTAATACCGGCTTGCACAAATACCCGGGTGCCGTTGGTACAGATTTCACCTTGGGTATAAAAGTTACCCAACATGGCCGCAGATACTGCGTCTTCAAGATCCGCGTCATCAAAAATAATCAGTGGGGATTTGCCGCCTAATTCCATGGTCACTTCTTTAAGGGTCGTGGCGGCTGCTGCCATCACTTTTTTACCCGTGCCCACTTCGCCAGTAAACGACACCTTGGCAATGTCTTTATGATGGGTTAACCAGCTGCCCACATCCGCCGCACCATGCACAACATTAAATACACCAGCAGGCACACCTGCTTCTGTGAAAATTTCAGCTAATTTGACCGCACCATGGGGCGTTTCTTCTGAAGGTTTAAAAATCATGGCGTTGCCACACGCTAATGCAGGTGCCGCTTTCCAGCAGGCAATCTGTAGCGGGTAATTCCAAGCGCCAATACCGGCACACACCCCCAAGGGCTCACGACGGGTATAATAAAAGTCACCGCCTAAATCTTGTTGATTACCTTCAATAGCGGGAGCAAGGCCTGCAAAAAACTCTATGGAATCAGCACCTGTCACCACATCCACCACCGAAGCTTCTTGCCAAGGCTTGCCTGTATCTTCAACTTCAATGGCTGCTAGTTCATCATTACGCTCGCGCAACAAAGCGACTGCTTTTAATAAAATTCGACTGCGCTCAATGCCTGACATTTGTGACCATTGCGCAAACCCTTTTTGCGCACTAACAAGTGCGGCTTCTCGCACCCCCTCATCTGCCACTTCTACTTTATAAGCAAGTTTGCCTGTGGCTGGATTAATCACATCAAAGGTTTCACCACTTGTATTTGAGTGGGTCTTACCATCTATAAAATTCTTTAGTGTGTTCATTTATCGCCCCCAAAACGGTCGACCTGAAGCTGAATGAATTCTTTGCATAGTCGCTCTGACTCTTGGAAACCATGCTCTTGTGGTGGGCTTAGCGTACTGCGCAACCACATGCCATCAATCATGGCTGCCGTCATACGTGCCGCCTCGATGGCTTTTTGCTTGTCAGCAATCACCTGACAAAACGAATAACGTAAATTACTTTCAAGGCGTTTATTATTCACCGCCTGTAATCTTGCCAGCGCCGGATCATGGGTGGCCTGCCCCCAAAACGATAACCAAGTGGTACTGGCGCGGGATGATTGCTGAAAACCAGAGAAGTTCGTCTCAACGATCATCATCAGTCTATCCATTGGGCCTGGGTTATCCGCTTGTTCGATGCGTAGCAGTAATCCATTCTTTAATTGATCCAGCAAATGACGCACCGCCGCTTCAATGACACCCTGCTTACCACCAAAGTAATGACTAATAATGCCTGATGACATACCCGCCAAACGGCTAATGGTGACAATGGTTGTGCCTTGAAAACCGTAATCTTCAATTGACTTAAGGGTCGCTTCAATAAGCTGCAGTTTTCGAACAGGCTCTATTCCAATTTTAGACATAATCTCTTTGATTGAACGTTCAATTAATAACAAGTCTAATGTTTAGAGTTCTAAATATCAACCTTAGCTTAAGAGCCTAATAACTCACTATTTATAAATAAAACCAGCTAAAATCATCTAAAAGCGAGTGATATAGCGAGGTACAGGGAATATGATTTTAATTACAGGACGATACATTTAGCTGTAAAAACACAGCTGGGCAAGATCCCCGCTGGCACATAACAACAGACTCCTCGCCTACAAGACCAGTTTAAAATACACTTCGCACACCGTTGATTTATTTACTAGATCCAAGCAACTATATAAGTCGTCATATAACTATGCCTACAGTTTTAACCCTGCCAAGCCCTGCCAAGCTCAACCTGTTTTTACACATCACAGGTCAACGTCCTAATGGCTATCATGAACTACAAACCATCTTTCAGTTCATTGATCGCTGCGATGAACTTACCTTTAAAGCAAACAACAGTGGCCAAATTACCATTACGCCAGCTATTGAAGGTGTCACATTAGAAGACAACCTTATTTATAAGGCCGCCAAAATCCTTCAGCAAAAAACCAGCTGCACAAAAGGGGCGGATATTCACTTAAATAAAATTTTACCCATGGGCGGGGGTTTAGGTGGCGGCAGTTCTAATGCTGCCACCGCATTAGTGGGTTTAAATCATTTATGGCAAACCCAATTAAGCGAAAATGAATTAGCTGAGCTAGGCTTACAGCTGGGTGCCGATGTACCTGTGTTTGTACGTGGCAAAGCCGCATGGGCACAGGGGGTTGGCGAGCAACTAACACCGATGGATGACTTAGAAGAAAATTGGTTTGTGGTAATTGTTCCACCTTGTCATGTGAACACTGCTGAAATTTTTTCGCACAAAGATTTGACAAGGGACACTCCAGCGTGCAGAATTAGCGCCGCTCTCAGGGGCGAGG
>JAGDZK010000079.1:0-8904 GCA_049115935.1 Bermanella sp.
AGCACGACCCACCAAAGCGAAAACTAAGCGTAGATAAGTTATTGAATTTGTTGACAAAAAATATTTTCAGTATAGAATACGCACCGAGCTTGGGTCGTTAGCTCAGTTGGTAGAGCAGTTGACTTTTAATCAATTGGTCGCTGGTTCGAATCCAGCACGACCCACCATTATTTTAAAAGGCAGAGTATTTTTAATACTCTGCCTTTTTTATTTGTGCCTAAGAATTTAATTGTTCAGCCAAATGCTATTTAGCTAGGTTACGCTTATGTTAAAATGCTGGGCTGCTTATCTAACACAGATGTATATTCCGTTATGACACAGTCGACTATCGCAACCGATCAAGCGGTTCATGCTTGGGTTCAGGATCACTTAGAGCACGGCGCTCAACAAGAGATGGATGCCGAGCAGATGTCCACCCACGTAAAGCGTATAAAGCAGCTACTGCTGGAAAAAAATGCGGTTCTTGTTGCGCACTATTACACAGACCCAATTATCCAAGCGTTAGCCGACGAGACCGGCGGCTGTGTGGCGGATTCACTTGAAATGGCTCGCTTTGGTCGAGACCATAGCGCTCAAACATTGGTTGTTGCTGGTGTGAAGTTCATGGGTGAGACCGCTAAGATCTTAAGCCCTGAAAAAACCGTATTAATGCCCACTTTAGAGGCGACCTGTTCTTTGGATATAGGTTGCCCTATTGACGAGTTCAGTGCTTTTTGTGATCAGCACCCAGACCGTAAAGTTGTGGTTTATGCCAATACTTCTGTTGAGGTGAAGGCTCGCGCTGACTGGGTTGTTACCTCAAGTATTGCGCTTGAGATTGTTCAAGAGTTGATGGATCAAGGTGAGAAGATTATCTGGGGTCCTGATCAGCATCTGGGTAATTATATTCAGCGTATGACGGGCGCAGACATGCTGATGTGGAATGGCTCATGTATTGTGCATGAAGAGTTCAAGGCAAAAGGTTTAGAAGACCTTAAAAAGGTTTATCCTAATGCTGCTGTTTTGGTGCACCCAGAGTCTCCAGAAGCTGTGGTTAAAGTAGCAGACGTAGTGGGTAGTACTTCTCAAATTATTAAAGCTGCGCAAGTGATGGAAAACGACACATTCATCGTTGCTACAGATAAAGCCATTTTTTATAAGATGCAACAAATGGCGCCAGGTAAGACATTTATTGAAGCGCCTACCGGTGGCACAGGTGCAACTTGTAAAAGCTGTGCACACTGCCCTTGGATGGCTATGAATGGCTTGGATAACTTAGAGTCTTGTTTGGATCAAGGTCTTAATGCTGTTGAGGTTGATGAAGGTGTTGCTGCAAAGGCAATGGTTTCATTGAATCGAATGCTGGACTTTGCAAAAGAGCACGGCGTGCAGTCTCAAGGTCGTCGTTTCTAATACTGCTTACAAAGACGATTTAAAATGATAAGTCGTCTTTGGCGTTTGAAATTTCTCTTGCTCGCTGTTCAATGCGAGCGGATAGTAAAAAATTCCCCTTAGAAAGACCCAGTGCAGTCTTGAGTTGCTGCAATGCTTTTTTACTTTGACCGGTAAGAAAGAGAAACTCTGCCCGTGCTCGATGAAGGGCGATTTTGTTATCAGCTTTGCCTTGAGCTTCTGAAAGTTGTTGCCATATGTAAGGATCGTTTGGGCGAACCCTTGAGTGGCTTTGTAAAACATCGGCAGCATCATGGTACTGCTCTGTTTCCATTAACATGCCAACATAGGTCATGGTTAGCGGATGGTTGTCTGGGTTTAGGCTGAGTAGCTCTTTTATGTTGCTAATGGCTTCTTCTTTTTTTCCTGTATAAAAAAGCACCCGAGAGTAAAGTGTTTGATAGCTAATTCTTTGAGCATTGATTGCCAGTAATGTTTGTATGTGTGCTAAGGCATCATCATATTTTTTTTGTTGGGCGAGAAGCAGTGCTAGGGCGTAGTTAACTACTTGGATATCTTCTTCGCTTTTAACTTTTTTCAGTTGGCTTTGGTAGTGAGCTAAGTTGTGGCTTTGTTTTTTATATTGCAAAAGTGTGTAGGTGCGCATGAGCTGATATTCGATATCTTCAGCACTAGCGGTGGGGTTCATTGCATCAACACGTCCTGCTGCATCACTGATGCGGTTTTCGGTTACTGGGTGGGTAAGTAAAAACTCAGGTGGGCGCTCACTGTATTTATGGGCCTCATACATTTGTCTAAACATGTCAGGCATGCCATGAGGGTCGATCTCTGCGTTAACAAGGGTGTGCATGCCTAGGCGGTCAGCTTCTCTTTCCCAGTCTCGGCTGTAATTTAAAGACCATTGTGTGGCGGCTGCTTGGCTAGTCATGAGCCCAGCAAACCCAGCCTCTGTGTTGTTAGTGGCTAATAGCATGATGCTACCGAGCAACGTTGCTAATGCGATGGGGGTTTGTTTGCGGCTTTCATCTATTTGGCGCGCAAAGTGACGCTGACTTAAGTGGGCTAGTTCATGGGCGAGCACGGCTGCAAATTGTGATTCATTTTTAGCGTGTAAAAACAAACCTGCGTTAATGCCGATGACACCACCAGGTACGGCAAATGCGTTTAGCTGTTTGTTATCTAAAATAATAATTTCAAGTCGACGGTCACTTACTTGGCTATTGCTAGCTAGTCGATAAATCAGGTTTTCTGTGTATTCAGTTAATTCAGCGTAGTGAAGTGTAGAGGCCTGTGATCTTAAATTTCTGAGCCAGGTGCGTCCAAGTGTATGCTCTTGTTCGATGGAAATGAGTCCTGATGAGGCGTCCCCTAGACTGGGAAGGTCATTATTGGCACTTAGGCTTGGAAAACTCGCTGAGAGTAATAAACAAGCTAAAATAAAATGCATACACTTCCTTATAGATTAAGTTCGCCAGCTAAAAGGTTTTAGAATAATATTAGCTCGGATTCTACTTTTTGGGCGTATAAATGGTATCACAGTCATTCGATGTATTATTAGATGTTAATCATTTACGTTGTCCTATGCCGTTATTGAAAACGAAACAAGCACTTAGTTCCATGATATCGGGTCAGATAATTAAGGTCGTATGTACTGATGCTGGATCTTGGAGAGATATTCCTGCATTTGTTGAGTTAACTTCTCACACTTTATTGTTTAGCGAACAAAGTGATGAGCAATTTATTTTTATGATTCAAAAAGGAGAATAGACTTAATATGTCTATGATGCGCCTAATTAGAGGCTGGGTAGAGCAGTATTTTTCGGATGAAGAAGCACTGTTTCTTTTATTATTGATGGTGGTTGGCTTTGTCATTGTTTTAACTTTGGGCAGTGAGTTAGCACCCGCTATTGCCAGTGTGATTGTTGCTTATTTGTTGCAAGGGCCTGTGTTGGCGCTTAAACGTCGTGGTGTTGGTCATACAACGGCGAGTACGGTTGTGTTTGTTTTGTTTGTGGTGGTTTGTCTGACCATTATGCTGATTATTATTCCTGCGGTGTGGGGGCAGGTAACACAATTATTTACTGAGTTACCTAAAATGCTCTCTAAAGGGCATGAATTGATGGTGATTTTACCCGAGCGTTATCCGCAAATTTTTGATCAAGAGCAGATAAAGGCTTTCTCAAAAACCATTGGTGAAGAGGTTGGTCGAGTGGGGCAGCTTGCACTCTCTTTCTCTTTGTCAAACTTGCCTAATGTCGTAGCGATCCTTATTTATTTAGTTTTAGTGCCTATTTTAGTTTTCTTTTTTTTAAAAGACGGGAACATGATGGTGCGTTGGTGGGTTTCTTTGATGCCTTCTAAACGAGTTTTGATTGGTCGTGTTTGGCGGGAAATGGACCAGCAGTTTGCCAATTATATTCGAGGAAAAGTGGTTGAAATTGGTGTTGTTGGCGTAGTGACATATGCGGCCTTTGCCATAATGGGGCTTCGCTACGCTGCGTTGCTAGCTATTTTGGTGGGGCTGTCTGTGGTGATCCCATATATTGGTGCTGCTGTGGTGACCATTCCTGTTGTATTGATTGCTTACTTCCAGTGGGGTTTAAGCTCAGATTTCTACTACCTAGTTGCTGTGTATTTTATCATTCAGGCTTTGGACGGTAATGTGCTTGTGCCATTACTGTTCTCGGAGGCGGTTAACCTTCATCCGGTTGTGATTATTTTAGCGGTATTATTATTTGGCGGTTTATGGGGGTTGTGGGGTGTATTCTTTGCCATTCCTTTAGCGACCATCTTCAAGGCGGTGCTCACAGCTTGGCCAAAAGGTGTTCAAGCAACTCAGCAGGAGCCTGATACTCAGGCTTGATCTTCAAAACATCTATTTTAGGGTGTGTATAACACTCAATATCCACTGGCGGGCCTTGCCACAAAGGGGCTGCGCCAGTACCATTGCGCTCTATTTTTATATCGTTCTCGGAGAAGGTACATGATCACCGGAAGCATCGTAGCTTTAGTGACACCAATGGAAGAAACAGGGGCAGTGGACTGGGATGCCCTAAAGAAATTGGTTGAGATGCACATTGAGAAGGGTACGGCTTCTATTGTGGCGGTTGGCACCTCTGGCGAATCTGCAACACTGGATCCTGCTGAGCATCTTGAAGTGATTGGTCAGGTTGTAAAATGGGTTAATGGTCGTATCCCTGTGATCGCGGGTACTGGGGCTAACTCAACATCAGAAGCCATTCATTTGACCAAAGAAGCGCAACGTCTTGGCGCTGATGCAGTGCTATTGGTGACGCCTTATTATAATAAGCCTACTCAAGAAGGCTTGTTTTTACACCATAAAGCCATTTCTGAAGCCGCTAGTATTCCGCAAATTCTTTACAATGTACCTGGACGTACAGCCTGTGACATGTTGCCTGAAACAGTTGAGCGTCTTTCGCAATTTGACAACATTATTGGTATCAAGGAAGCCACTGGGGATATTGATCGTGCCCGTGATGTGATTGCCCGTGTTGGTAATAAAATGGCGGTATATTCTGGTGATGATGAAACTGCCTATGAGTTAATTCTGGCTGGTGGCAAAGGTAATATTTCAGTGACCGCTAACGTAGCACCTGCTCAAATGGCGCAATTATGTGCATTAGCTCTTGATGGTAAAGCCGATGAAGCGAAAGCACTAAACGATGAGTTAATGGGGCTGCACAATTCTATGTTTTTAGAATCTAACCCTATTCCGGTTAAATGGGCGTTGCATGAAATGGGTCTAATTGGTCCCGCTATTCGTTTGCCTTTGACGCCATTATCTGAACCATTGAGGGAACCTTTGCGTCAAGCACTGGGTCAATGGAAGCTAGTTTAATAATTATAAGATTGGAGTACCTAATGCGTTTAGGTGTGTTGTTTGTCCTGTTTTTGGGATTGAATGGTTGTAGTTGGTTGTTCCATGACCGTACAAACGATTATTTGTCTAGCGAAGTTAAAAGCAACATTGAGGTGCCTAAAGAGGTGGCTCAAGTTGCATTGAAGCCGCAGCTTCCCATTCCTGATGTTGATGGGAAATTAAATATAGAGGAGTTTGTTTTGCCAAGGCCTAAGCCATTGATATTGGCATCAATGGATGAGCCTGAATCTGCCAGTTTGTCCGAACTAAGCCAGGTAAAGCTTGAAACAGATCTATTAAAAGACGGTAACGGCACGCCAATTTTACGATTAAATATTGAGTTTGCTCGCGCTTGGGCTGAATTAGGTGAAGCCCTGAAAAAAGCTGACATCAATATCACGGACTTAAATCGCAGTATTGGTACTTATTATATTGAGCTTACAGAGCCTGGTAACCCAGAAGATGTGGGCTTTTGGTCTGGTTTGTTTGGCGGTAAGCCAGAACCTGTTCAAGTACCCTTGCAGGTTAAGCTAAATCAAGCGCGTTCCGGTGTGTATGTGGCGATTCATCAGGATGCAGATAATCTTGCTGAAGATGCGCAAGCACAAAGCTTACTGGAAAAGATTCAAGATAAACTCTAGTGCGTTTTTGTAGTATAGGTAGTGGTAGTAAAGGTAACGGTACCTTGATTCAAAAGGGTGATACCTGCATCTTAATTGATGATGGTTTTACCCTGCGTGAAGTTGAAAACCGTCTTGCCCAAAAAGGCTTAACGCCTTTAAACCTAAGCGCTGTGCTTATCACTCATGAGCACAGCGATCACATTAAGGGGGTTGGCCCCCTTGCTCGTAAGTATCGCATCCCTGTTTATTGTTCCCATGGTACCTCCCTGCATGAAGGTTTAGGTGTCATTCCAAGCTTAAAAGTCATTGACAGCCATAATGATTTTCAAATTGGAGAGCTTACGGTTTCCCCGGTTGTTGTTCCCCATGATGCCAGAGAGCCTACTCAGTTTGTTGTGACAGATGGTGAGTTTACCGTGGGTGTTCTAACCGATTTAGGCAGTTTGACTCCGTACATTATTGAAAAATATCGTCACTGTCATGGATTGTTAATTGAAACTAATCATGATGTGAGCATGTTGCGTCGCGGGCCATATCCGCCAAAACTGAAGGTGCGAGTAGAGGGTTCGTTAGGTCATTTAAATAATGAACAAGCTGCGCACTTTTTAATGCAAGTTGAGCAAGAGCAATTGCAGTATGTGGTTGCAACCCACATTAGTGAGCAAAATAACCAGGCTGAACTGGCCATACAAAACATTTGTTCAGCATTAAAGTGTGAGCCTGAATGGGTGATTATGGCAAATCAAGAAACAGGCTTTGATTGGTGCCAGTTAGCACCAGTGTCGCAATTTAATAACAAAAAAGCGCCTGCGTGAGTGAAAATGCTCACATATAGCCTTTAGTGTGGCTGTGTTTTGCTTGTAGTTGTGATTAAATTTGGTCAAACCTAATGATCATGGTAGCGTTAAGCCTTGGTCAATTTAAAGTTTACTTTTAAAAGGAAGATAACAATGAAAAAAATCCTTGCTGCGGCCGTTGTTGCTGCAACGTTACCTCAGGCAGCCAGTGCACTGCCATTAGTTGATTTTTATGCTGGCGGTTATTACTGGGATCAAACCGTGTCTGGTGATGTGGTAAATGGTTCAGCTGATCTTGATGATGATCTTGGTCTAAAAGCAGACGGCCAAAGTGTTTTGTATGTAGCATTTGAGCACCCAATTCCTGTGATTCCAAATGTTAAAATCAAGCAAACCGCTATGGAGTCTGACGGTAGCGGTACGATTGATACTGGCTTTGAGTTCAATGGTACGAATGTTAATGGTCAGGTTGATAGTGTGATGGATTTAAGTCATACCGACTTCACGCTTTATTGGAGTCTACCACTGCCGATTGTGACATTTGACTTTGGTTTAACTGCTCGCCAGTTTAATGGTGAAATGACAGTTGTTGATAGCAGCGGCGCAGATAACTTTAATGCAGCGGCAGATTTTGATTTTGTTGTGCCTATGGGTTATTTGAATGCGGGTATCGATATCCCGTTAACTGGTCTTTCTGTTGCGGCTAACATCAATACTATTTCTTATGGTGATACAAGCCTTACAGATTTTGATGCTAACTTGACGTACGTATTGCCTGTGATTCCTTTATTGGATGTGGGTATTACTGCAGGTTACCGTAGCTTTGATCTTAAGTTAGATGAAGCCGATTTTGGTGACTTGTCTGCTGAAGCGACGGTTGCGGGTCCTTACCTTGGTCTAAGTCTTCACCTTTAAAGCTTTGTGTAAATAAAAGCCAGCTTGCTGGCTTTTATTTTTAGTGTTGTTTGGCTTGATTTTAATGGGTTGGTTTGGCTTATGTTAGGCGGTAAGTGTAAAGCGCTAATACTGATGGCTTTGTCTATCTTTTTGCTTGGGTGTGGTAATGATATTTCCCGTTTAAGTGATGATGATTTAAGACAAAAAATACATGATTGTGATTATGCTGTGGGATTGTCGACAGCAGAGCATCAGGTTTGTGAGAATTATCACCGTGAGTGTAAGCGCCGATTGAATGACGGTCGTTTTGTTTGTAATTAATGATAAGAGAATGAAAATGCGTAAATTACCTATGGTTGCACTAGTATCTGCAGCATTGTTGGCAGGTTGTGGTGAAAAAGAAGTTGCTCTTGAAAGCAATGTAGACAAAATGAGTTACGGAATTGGTATGAGTATGGCGCGTAGCGTAACTGGCC
This sequence comes from Bermanella sp., assembly GCA_049115935.1. Lineage (GTDB taxonomy): Bacteria > Pseudomonadota > Gammaproteobacteria > Pseudomonadales > Oceanobacteraceae > Bermanella. The sequence continues at coordinate 8,066 of JAGDZK010000079.1, forward strand.
AGCCAATTGATATTAATACAGAGGCCATGATTGCAGGCCTTCAAGATGTATTAAATGAAAAGCCAGCTCGCCTTGAAGAAGATGCAATTCGTGAAGCGTTTGCAGCCGTGCGCGAAGAGCAAATGGCTAAGCAGCAATTGGAGTCTGAAGGTGTTCTTAAAGAAGGCTCGGATTACTTGGTAGCCACTGCTAAGAAAGATGGTGTTAAGGCGACTGAAAGTGGCTTGTTGTACGAAGTAATCTCAGAAGGTACAGGTGATGCGCCAAAAGCCACTGATACTGTTGAAGTGCATTATCAAGGCACTTTGATTAATGGTTCTGTGTTTGATAGTTCAATTGAGCGTGGTACGCCAGCGAAATTTCCAGTTAATCGTGTGATTGCTGGTTGGACTGAAGCGCTGCAAATGATGAAGGTTGGTGGAAAATGGCGTTTGCATATCCCAGCTGAGTTGGCATACGGTGCGCAAAGCCCAAGCCCTAAAATCCCTGCAAACTCTACTTTAGTATTTGAAGTTGAATTGTTGTCTATCGAAAAGTCTTAATATTAGACGTTATCGATACGAAAAAACCCTAGCTTGCTAGGGTTTTTTTATGCCTGATGTTAACGATGTAAAAAGTTATATTTTTAAATAGAAGGGAATGAATAACCAGGTGAGACTTAAAGATATTATGTATAAAAGGAAATTATGGTCGGAGCAGAGAGATTCGAACTCCCGACCCTCTGGTCCCAAACCAGATGCGCTACCAGGCTGCGCTATGCTCCGACAGATATATTTAACAAGGATATTGTTAGATATTTAAAGATTTTACTGAGATAAAAAAAAGATGGTCGGAGCAGA
>JAGDZK010000080.1:0-2134 GCA_049115935.1 Bermanella sp.
TGTGGCCTTCGCCCCAGATTGGGATGAAAGCCAAGTAACCGATTCAGACGAAGATGTTGTCATTTCACACAACTGGGATGAGCTTCGCCGCTTTATGTGGGATTACGTGGGCATTGTAAGAACCGACAAACGTTTATTACGCGCTCAACATCGTGTTCAACTACTGCGCCAAGAGATTTTAGACTTCTATGGTAACCACAAAGTAACCAGTGATTTACTGGAACTGCGTAACTTAGTGGAGGTTTCTGAGTTAATCATTCGCTGTGCTATTTTGCGCAAAGAAAGTCGTGGTTTGCATTATTCTCTTAGCCATCCAGATTTATTACCAGTGGCTTATGATACTGTGTTAACGCCCTAGCAGCATTTCAAATAAAAAAAAGCCCAGTATTTAACTGGGCTTTTTATCAAAACTTCACTTGGCCACTGACGTAAATCAAGTAATCATCTTCATAGTTATTTTTATCTCTCACTAAAGGGTCGTCATCAAAACGATATTGCAGTGCTGATTGCAAGGTAAGCGTATAACCAGATGGAAGAGTGAAGTCCTTGCTTGCATTCAAGTCTAACCGAGTAAACTCATAACCCTCGTCACTGGTATAAATATTCCAATTATTCACGTGATAAATAGCACCTGCAAACCGAGTTTGATTATCTAATCGCGTCATCCAAGCAATAGAACCACTGGTGTCGGCAGATAAACTGCTTTCTCTTTCAGCCTCGGATGTTAGCTCACCATTAGCATCTTTATTTGATGGAAAATCATCATCAACATCTAAATAAGCAAAGCTAATCATAAAATCATTATTAGCATTCACTTTCACTTTAAACTGCCCTTCTACACCCGACTGGACCATTTGCACTGTATTCGTCAACATAGAGGGGTCATCCAGCGTTTCGGATATTAAACCCGTTAATTTATCGTAAAACAGTTTAATATCTAACTGGCCTGATATTGCAGGGTACAAACCAAAATAACTAATTTCGTGGCTGTAAATCTTCTCACTATTAAGCAGTCCTGTTGCTTCACCCAGAGGGTAAACCAAATCATCAGTAGGAATACCAGAGGCTGTAAAGTTTTTAAATGTATAAACCGTATTACCTTCTTTTTCATATAAATCAGGTGAGCGAATTGCCTCTGAATAGACAAAGCGAATGGTATCGACATCAGAAATAAGCCAATTTAACGCAACTCTAGGTGAAAACTCATCGCCATTTAATTCGTCATCTTCATACATTCCACCTAAGTTCAGCAACATATTCGGCGAAGCACGATATTCGACATTGGTAAACGCACTGTTATTCAGATTTTTGGAGTAGCCCTGATTATAGGTTTCAGAATCAAACTCATCTAAACGAATCCTAAAACCCATTACGGTTCTTAATTGTTCAGACCATATAGATGTATGCTGATATTCAATCTCAGATTTTGTTTCAGCAATATCTTTATTTAAATCACCACAGTTTTGCGACCCAGCTAGACAAGCATACCATCGAGTTTCTCTTATGAATTTTTCACTATAAACTTGAATATGTGCACTTTGGGATGAAGAGATGTCTTTAGTGAACTTTGACCATAAAAAATAATCTTCTGCATCGATATCTTCTGGAGTTATATAGTCAATGATAGAAATTTCATCTTTCTGTTGATTAGTGCCGGTTTTGTAACCGGCTTGCCACTGCATATTAAGTGATGACGTGAGTTGGGTGTAGGTTCTTAAAGATGTATACACACCTTCAATACTATCTCGATTATCATCACCGTTATCTAAAAAATCAAAACCACTTTTCTTCTTGCTGCCAATAGTCCAACGGATATCGGTACCATTTAATTCAGACGCAACATTCACATAGCTGTTTTGTACGTCCCGATTTCCGGCAGTTAGCTTTAATGTGATGGCTTTTTCATCTTGAGGGTGCTTAGTCAGAATATTAATCGTACCAAGATAAGAGTTGGCTCCATAGGCCGCGGAATTTGGGCCTCGAATTACCTCAATACGCGCAATATCTTCAACCGCGATTGGAATATCGACCCAATCTACACGGGCAAGACCAGGTTTAAATACACTACGACCATCAATCAACACCTGTAAGCGTCGATGTTCTGGAAGGTTAGTACCGTGATAAGAAACAGAAG
>JAGDZK010000081.1:0-1508 GCA_049115935.1 Bermanella sp.
GCTTTCGCTTCAATCTGACGAATACGCTCACGGGTCACGTCGAACTGCTTGCCCACTTCTTCTAGAGTGTGGTCAGTGTTCATGTCGATACCAAAACGCATGCGCAGCACTTTACTTTCACGAGCCGTTAGGCCGCCTAGTACACCGCGTGTTGCGTCGACCAAGCCAGTTTCAGTGGCGTGGTCGATTGGGCTAGAGCCGTTGATGTCTTCGATGAAATCACCTAGGTGGCTATCTTCGTCATCACCGATTGGTGTTTCCATTGAGATAGGTTCTTTGGCGATTTTAAGGACTTTACGGATTTTATCTTCAGGCATGTCCATGCGTTCTGCCAATTCTTCAGGGGTGGCTTCGCGGCCCATTTCCTGAAGCATTTGACGGCTTACACGGTTTAGCTTGTTGATGGTCTCGATCATGTGTACCGGAATACGAATGGTACGGGCTTGGTCAGCAATCGAGCGAGTAATGGCCTGACGAATCCACCAGGTTGCATAGGTCGAGAACTTGTAACCACGACGGTATTCAAACTTGTCTACCGCTTTCATCAAGCCGATGTTGCCTTCTTGGATTAAGTCTAAGAACTGCAAACCACGGTTGGTGTATTTTTTCGCAATAGAGATTACCAAACGTAAGTTTGCTTCAACCATTTCTTTTTTCGCACGACGAGCACGGGCTTCACCGATACTTACGCGACGGTTGATCTCTTTGATGTCTATGATCTCAATGCCCACACGTTTTGACACTTGGCCAATTTTCTTTTGTGCGCGCTCTAGATCGTATTTGTTGTTTAATACAGATGGTGCATATGGCTTGTCGCTGTTAGCGAGTTCACCTACCCAAGCAATATTACCTTCGTTGCCTTGGTAAGATTTGATGAACTCTTGGCGATTCATTTTACACTTGCGCGTTAAAATGGTCATAAGCTGACGTTCTTGTGCACGAATAGCATCAAGGTTGTCACGGGCGCCGCCCACTAGGTCATCAAAGTATTTTGGTGAAAGCTTGATCGGGGCAAATAGCTCAGCAAGAAGTAGGTTTTCTTTGTCGGCTTGCTTGCTGCCACGGCCATGTTTTTCGATGGCTTTTTCAGTTTTGATCAGCTGCTGTTCAATTTCGGCCATGCGACGTTTCACTTCTACTGGGTCAGGACCAGTAGGTGCATCAGATGTATCGTCGTCATCGTCTTCTGAGTCGTCGTCAGAATCTTCTTTCTCTTTCTCTTTTTCTTTCTCTTTTTCAGCTTTATCTTCAGCTGAAATAGGCGTTGCCGGTACAGGATCGTCGTCGCTGGCGTCAATGAAACCGTTAAACACGTCACCAAGACGGTTAATTTCTTCGTCGGCCATGGATTCTTCAACGGCGTCTAATACTTTGCGCACTGAACCTGGAAAGTAAGAAAGGGCGGCCATTACTTCACGAATACCTTCTTCGATTCGTTTGGCAATGACAATCTCCCCTTCACGGGTCAATAGTTCAACGGTACCCATTTCACGCATATACATACGGAC
>JAGDZK010000082.1:0-480 GCA_049115935.1 Bermanella sp.
TGAAGTGGTAACATACGCCGCGTGTTGGAGAGATGGCCGAGTGGCTGAAGGCGCACCCCTGCTAAGGGTGTATAGGAGAAATCTTATCGAGGGTTCGAATCCCTCTCTCTCCGCCATCACAACTCTTTTTATTAATACCTTCGAGTAAAAATAAAAAGTGGCGATAGTTGACTAATATTTTAGTTTATCTATAATTCGCCGCCCCAAACGATGCGCTCATAGCTCAGCTGGATAGAGTACCTGGCTACGAACCAGGCGGTCGGAGGTTCGAATCCTCCTGAGCGCACCATCTTTTAAACAGTCACTGATTCTGTTTTAAAGAGAGTTTGAAGATTATTTATAATCTTATTTATCAGTCTTGCGCTCATAGCTCAGCTGGATAGAGTACCTGGCTACGAACCAGGCGGTCGGAGGTTCGAATCCTCCTGAGCGCACCAGATTCAAGAAAAACCTGCATTTTAATGCAGGTTTTTTTTTGCC
>JAGDZK010000083.1:0-2700 GCA_049115935.1 Bermanella sp.
CTGTTCTTAAGCTTGGCGACATTGCGAATGCTCACGCAGTAGCGGTTGTGTTCACTAATACTAACGCGGCTGCTGCCGGTGGTTTGATTGGTGCATTGATCCTAGCGCGTATCTTATTCAAGAAAGCGGATCTTACAATGGCTCTTAACGGTGCTCTTGCTGGTCTAGTGGCGATTACCGCTGAGCCTTCAACACCTACCCCATTCGAAGCCACTATTATTGGTGCCATCGGTGGTCTAATCGTTGTGCTTTCTATCCTGACGTTAGACAAGATGAAAATCGACGATCCAGTGGGCGCCATCTCTGTTCACGGTGTGGTAGGTTTATTTGGTCTACTCGTTGTGCCATTCACTAACTCAGGCACCACCATTGGTGGTCAGTTAATGGGTGCTGTTACCATCTTTGTTTGGGTATTCGTAGCCAGCTTCATTGTATGGGGCATCATCAAAGCTGTGATGGGGGTTCGAGTAACAGAAGAAGAAGAGTACGAAGGGTCTGACCTTGCCGAGTGTGGTATGGAAGCGTACCCAGAATTTACCAATAACGGTTAATTCACAAACTATTTAAAGAATTTTTTCTTTAAATAAAAAGCCCGCTTAGATGAAAGTCTAAGCGGGCTTTTTGTTCAGACGAAATCGAAAAGTTGAGACGATAAAGCTTAAGTTAATATAAATCGGTAGGATGGTGTTAGTTGCGAGTAACACGAGCGACGTAACCCATCAGTTGTAGATTGGAGTGATGGGTTACGCATTTTCCCTTGCGGAAAAAAGCTAACCCATCCTACTAAGTGCTTTTTTATTGTTTTGATTAGTAGGTCGGGCATTGCCCGACACAATCATTTTAGGCTTTAGCTAATAACGCTTGTTTTTCTTCTGTTGTTAAAAAACTGCTGTTAATACTATTGCGTGCCAGTTGTGCCGCTTGTGCTTCGCTCATCTTTAAGTGTTCACTTAATGCTGTGAAGTTTTCTAACAAATAACCACCAAAAAATGATGGGTCGTCTGAATTCACCGTTACGTTCAAACCAAATTCTAATAGTTTTAGAATATTGTGCTCGCTCATATGCTCATACACTTTTAAGCGTACATTGGATAACGGACAAACGGTTAAAGGCATTTGGCTGGCAGCCAAGCGCTGCATTAGGGTTTCATCTTCACTACAACGTACCCCGTGATCGATGCGATCTACGTGAATAATATCCAACGCTTGGTAGATGTATTCTGGTGGGCCCTCTTCACCAGCATGGGCCACGGCTTTAAGGCCAAGATCTTTTGCCATTTTAAAAACACGTTCGAACTTTTCAGGTGGATGACCTAACTCAGAGGAGTCTAAGCCTACCGCGGTAATGTGTTGTAAAAACGGCTTAGCTTGTTCTAGGCATTCAATGGCGTCTTCTTCACTTAAGTGGCGCAAGAAACATAAAATTAGTTTACTGCTAATACCGAGTTTTTCTTGGCCATCTTTTAGCGCCTTGGTAATGCCGTTAATCACAACGCTCATCTCAATACCACGTTGTGTATGGGTTTGTGGGTCAAAGAATGGCTCGGTATGCACCACGCCATCTGCTTGGCAATGTAGAAGGTACGCCCAAGTTAGGTCGTAAAAATCTTGTTCGGTGCGCAGCACATCGGCGCATTGATAATAAATATCCAGAAACGACTGAAGGTTGTGAAAATCATACGCTTTTTTCACTTCTTCTATGCTGGCGTATGGCAGTTTGATTTGGTTGCGCTCGGCTAGCTTAAACATTAACTCGGGTTCTAATGAGCCTTCGATATGTAAATGCAGCTCGGCTTTAGGCAGTGCGCGTAAAAACGCTTCACTGGCCACAGTATTGGGCGAATGGGACATGACAACTCCTAAGGTGACGATGGTGTAAGTATAGACATAGCTGGCACTGCCAGCTATGGGAGGAAGTAACGAAGTTTAAGTAAATAGGCTATGGGTTTTCAGTTCGGTATGCATAGGTGGCATCAAAGCGCGACATGATCCAGTCGCCGCTGGTTACCATGTGATATTTGGGTGTCTCACCGGGTGCTAAGCAGCTTTTAATACAGCTCACTTGTGTATCGTATCTGGGTTCCACAAAAAATGGCATAGAGTATCGATGGGTATCACTTGGTGGGCTGGCGACTCGGTGCGCGGTGCTACGGTATTGGTCATTGGTCCAACGTTGCATTAAATCACCAATGTTAACAACAATGCTGTCTTTTATTGGTGGTGCTGCTATCCATTCATCTTGTGCGTTACAGACTTCTAAGCCACCTATGTGGTCCTGTGCAAGCAGCGTAATGCAGCCGTAATCCGTGTGTGCACCGGCAGCTTTGGTTTGCGCGTTCGTTTCTGAATGCTCTGGTCTTGGCGGATAGTGCAACAAGCGCAGCACACTGATGTGATCATCGAAGTACTGGGTGAAAAAATCATCCGGCTGTTTTAATGCGATGGCCATGGCTTTGAGTAAACGTTTGGCCACGACCATTAATAAACCATAATGTTGGTTCATTTGCTGAGCAAATCCTTCGAGTTCTCCATATTGGTTTGGCCCATATAACTGTGGGCAGGCTTGGGCCATGGGATGTTCAGGGTGAATATCCAAAGCCATGTCGAAGGTTTCTTTCCAGTCTTGTGGTTGTGTTGGGTCTAATTGTTCAGAGCCCGTTGTGCCCCAGCCCCTGTGATTTGAGCTGTTGGCAATTAGAA
>JAGDZK010000084.1:0-923 GCA_049115935.1 Bermanella sp.
ACGTTGCTGATTTGTTTGTTGAGTCGCTTGGGCTTCGATCATTGCCAATGAGTTACCATTTACAGTGGTGCTAGTATCCCCGTTGACTTGAAGCTCTGCTAGCTTACTATACTCACTCCAGCGCATTTTTAAGAAGGCGAGCGTATTGTCAGCAAGGCCTGATTGGAACCCCAGTTCAATCGTCTGCGGAGTAAACGTCTTAGCTGTTGCATCGGTCGTAAAGGCTGTGCCTGTAGGGAGTACGGCAGATAATTGACCGTCAGCGCTATAATCAATCTGACTGTGATATAGAATAGAAGCACGTAGTGCATATTCAGGAATTTCGTAAGCAGCGCCCAAGGTATAGCCGAACTCTGAGCCACCATCTAATTGCACATCTAGGTTGTCACTGCTGCCTGCGGCGGCAGTCGATAAATCTTCGTCAAACGCACCTTTTACTTTTTGGATTTTAGGCCCGCCGAATACTTTTATTTTACCTGTGCTTAATGCAAAGTCATAACCACATGCAACGGTAAATGATTCACTTTCATATTTGGTAGAAATAGGTGCTGTTTCTGATCCGTAAGCAAGAGAGTCATCTTTATAGGTTACTTTGGCTGCAAATGGACGCTCGAACTGAGCAGCACACGTTATGCCATTAGCCACTTGATATCGAAAGCCCATCTGAGGGCGATTAAAGTCGTCAATGATTTCACCTGACGCTACAACGCTCGAACTATTGCCTGCACCTTGTTGAATTTGAGCTTTCATCGGTACGGTTGTTTGGCCGTAGCTGGTGCTGATAACACTGTTATCGCCATAGATAATATCAAAGCCGCGGCTTGAGTTATCAAAACCACCTGCAAGGGCTGGTGTGGCCGCTAGGATGGCGGCGGTAAGTGCACTGATTTTCGCTATTGGATGCTTCATTCATAGGCTCCTTT
>JAGDZK010000085.1:0-14088 GCA_049115935.1 Bermanella sp.
GCGTCATTACCGTTGAAGAAGGTCAAGCACTTCAAAACGAACTAGACGTCGTTGAAGGTATGCAGTTTGACCGCGGTTACCTATCGCCTTACTTCATTAACAACCAAGAAAAAATGAATGTTGAACTAGAGAATCCTGTGATTCTTCTAGCGGACAAAAAAATCGACAACCTACAAGAAATCATTCCTCTACTAGAAGCGGTAGCCAAGTCTGGCCGTCCACTATTGATCGTAGCAGAAGACGTTGAAGGTCAAGCATTAGCCACTTTAGTTGTGAACACCATGCGTGGCACGTTCAAAGTTGCCGCGGTTAAAGCCCCTGGTTTTGGTGATCGTCGTAAAGCCATGCTACAAGACATCGCGATTCTAACAGGCGGCAAAGTGATCTCTGAAGAAGTGGGCATGAGCTTAGAAACCACTACCTTAGAAGACCTAGGTACCGCTAAGAAAGTGGTGATCGACAAAGAAAACACTGTGATTGTTGACGGTGCCGGTTCTGAAGCTGATGTGAAAGTACGTTGTGACCAAATTCGCAGCGAAGCAGACGCATCAACTTCTGAGTACGACAAAGAGAAACTTCAAGAGCGCTTAGCGAAACTAGCTGGTGGTGTTGCTGTGATCAAAGTTGGCGCTGGCTCTGAAATCGAAATGAAAGAGAAAAAAGACCGCGTTGAAGATGCACTTCAAGCCACTCGTGCTGCGGTTGAAGAAGGCGTGGTTGCCGGTGGTGGTGTCGCATTGATTCGCGCACTAAGCCAAGTAACGGTTGAAGGTGACAACGAAGATCAAAACGTCGGTATTGCTTTAGCACTGCGTGCTATGGAAGCACCGATTCGTCAAATCGCAGCGAACGCTGGTGATGAGGGCTCAGTTGTTGTGGATAAAGTGAAGTCTGGTGAAGGCAACTTTGGTTACAACGCAGCTACCGGTGTTTACGGTGACATGATTGCAATGGGTATTCTTGACCCTGCAAAAGTAACGCGTTCATCTTTGCAAGCAGCAGCATCAATTGGTGGTTTAATGATCACTACAGAAGCGATGGTTGCGGATATTCCAGAAGAGAAAGGCGCAGGTATGCCTGACATGGGTGGAATGGGCGGCATGGGTGGAATGGGCGGAATGATGTAATTCCTCTGAACCCTGTGTTTATAAAAAGGTCTCCCTAGGGAGGCCTTTTTTTTGGTTGTCGTATTTAGATGCTGTGTAAATTTTGTGCGTTGGCTCACTTAGTCGAATAATTTCTGAATTTTTACGGTTTTGTTTCACTTTTTTGTCATACTGTGGCGTTACAGTGCGCCTCGCCTGCTTTACAATGGTGCCCCTTTAGAATTTGTACAAGGTAGTAAATATAGTGGCCAAGGCCAAAGGAAATCGTCGCTTAATTGCCGTATGTATCACAGTGTACTTTGTGTGTTTGATTGCTTTAATGCCGTTGAATGTGGTTTATCGCGTGCTGGCACCTACTAATTTGCCAGTTGACGTTTTAGCCGTCTCTGGCACGATCTGGCAAGGCAAGGTCGTCATTAAACATGATATGACAGGGCAGCTTGATGCAAAGTGGGCACTCAAACCGTTAAGCCTGATAACCGGTCGTCTGCAAGCCCAAATGTCAGTGGATTCCAGCGTATTTGATTTTAAAAGCCTAGTGACCGTAAATGGTTTGACCCAGTCTATCGAGCTTGAAAAAACCAGTGGTCTTGTGAGTGCAGGTCTTATAAACAAAATTATTGCTCAGTCTAAAACCAAAATGAGTGGTGATTTAGAACTAAATAACACTCATGTTGAATACAATTTTGCAACAGGTGAAAGCAGCGCGGCCAGTGGACAATTGGTTTGGATGGGCGGGCAGGTAAAATATCCAAAAGGGCGTAAAATGGCGTCTGCTAATTTACCCATGTTAGTGGCTAAGTTGGGCAGTGAAAATAAAGAATTAAAGGTTGATGTAGCCACAACCGACGGTGTGCAAGTGGCCAATGCCAGTCTTAAAAAAGACGGTTGGGCAAATGTCGCTGTGCGAAAAGCCATGATCGATTTAGTGGGCGAAAAGTGGCCTAACAAGGTTTCCGCTGATGCGGTTGTGTTTGAAGTATCTGAGCGTATTTTTACTCGCTAGTAATAAGGTTTATTTGTGCATTGGACAGAACATAAAGCATTTCAACCCAGTATTACCGCTGCAAAGTGGATTTTGGGTTTATGTGTGTCTTATCAATTGGCAGTGTTAACTTGGTTGATCATAGATCAGCCCGTTGTTGTCTTGCCGCCAGCTACTCAAGGTCAAAGTGAAGTGTCTGACTTACCGCAATCATATGGGTTAGCACAGTTGGATATATTTGGTAGTGCTAGTGCTACCCCATTAGCGCCTCAGCAAGAAATAGACGCGCCAAAAACACGGTTACGGTTATTGTTGATGGGTGTATTTGTAGCGACTGATAAAACGCAATCTAGCGCCATTATTTCAGAGCAAGGTCGTGATGGTGAGTTTTTTAAGATTGGTGATCGGGTACAAGGGCGTGCTTTGTTGTCTCAAGTTTATGAAGATAAAGTTATCTTAGATAATAGTGGTAAGTTTGAAACACTCACCTTTGAAGAAACACAGAAAGCATTGCAGGGGATTACTGCAAATGCTCCAAGACGTATATCGAGAGAACCACAGAAGTCTAGCCGTGGCGAACGTAAAGAATTTAAACAAGAATTACGCCGTATTCGTACCGCGGAGCAATTTGTTGGCTTTGCCAAAGAACAGTTGGAAGATCCGCAGCAAGCTATGGAAAATCTCGGCTTACAAGCAACAGGTGATGGTTATATGTTAACACCGTCTTCAACCATGTTGATGGGCATAGGCATGAAGCCTGGGGATAAAATTATTTCTGTGAATGGACACTCTTTAGGTGACCCAGCGCAGGACAAAACAATTATTGATGAAGTTTACGCATCTGGAAGTGCCAGTATTGTCATTGAACGTGGCAGTCGTCGTATGACTATCAACCACGCGTTTTAATTATGGTCTTGAAAATGAAAATAAGAAATTGGATTCACGCCGTCATTTTTTTAGTGCTATTGCCAAGCACTTTAGTATTTGCCGAAGAAGAACAAACATGGAAAGTAAGTTTAAAAGATGCCGACATTAAAGCCTTCATTTCTCAAGTGGCCAATATTACCGGCTACAGCTTTGTTATTGACCCTCGTGTAAAAGGCAAAGTCACCATTGATTCAAATACATCCATGTCAAAAGAAGATGTGTATGAAATGTTCCAATCGGTTTTACAGGTTCACGGATTCGCAGCGATTCCTGCAGGCGGCATTATCAAAATTGTTCAGCAGAACGATACTAAGCAAGAAGGTGGTATGCCAACTGCCTTACGCACGACAAAGCAAAGTGAGCAATTAATCACTCAGGTTATTCAAATTAAAGACACCCCAGCACTTGATCTTGTGCCAATTTTGCGCCCGATGGTGGCTAAGTACGGTCACTTAGCTGGTGTAAAAAGTGCCAACGCTCTAATCGTGACTGACCATGCATCGAATGTGCGCCGGTTAGAAAAAATTATCGAACGCTTAGATGGCTCAGGTGTATCAGAACTTGAAGTGGTACAACTTGAAGAAGCATGGGTTGGGGATATTGTTGATATCTTAACAAGCCTAGATCCTGAAAAAGTAAGTGAAGGCGGCAAAACCAAAGAAGCCAGCGGTGTTGCCGGTCGTATTCGAGTGGTGGCGGATGAACGCGCTAATCGCTTAATTATTCGTGGCGAAAAAAGCGCACGTGATAATGTAAAAGAATTGATCCTAAGTTTAGATAAACCATCTAAGTTTTCAGGTAAAGCTTCTGTTATTCGCTTGCAGCATGCTGATGCAAAAGAGATGGCGGATCTGCTTAAAAACTTAATGGGTGATGTGAAAGACGAAAAAGGCAAAAGCCAAGCTTCCAGTAGTGTGAGTATCCACGCGGATGTTGGCCTTAATGCTTTGGTGGTTCGTGCTGAGCCTTCTACCATGTCAGAAATTAAAGAAATTGTTTCACAATTGGATATTCGACGCGCACAGGTGTTAATCGAAGCGGCCATCCTAGAAGTGACGGGGCAAATCGATGATCGTGTGGGTGTGCAAACTGCGCTAGTTGATGCCAATGCTGTTGCCAATGGCAGCAGTGATACGCCATTAAGTGCTACCAGTTTTGGTGATGGTGGCGTGAGTATGACCGATTTTATTACCGGTATTGCAGGTCTTAGTAGCGGTACATCGGCGAGTATTCCATTAAGTTCTGGTTTAACTTTAGGTGGTGCAGGTAAAGCCGGTTCAAATGATTTTGCCGTTTTAATTCAAGCTCTAGAGTCCGTGAGCAACGCTAACTTGCTAAGTACACCAAGCATCATGACCCTTGATAACCAAGAAGCGGAAATCATTGTGGGTCAAAATGTGCCGTTTGTTACCGGCCAACAGCAATCAAGTACCACCAATTCAAACCCGTTTAATACCATTGAGCGTAAAGACATTGGTACCACGCTAAAAGTCATTCCACACGTACAAAACGGTAAGTTCATTCGTTTAGAAGTAGAGCAAAGCACAGAATCGGTTTCGACTACAAAGGTCGAAGGCCAGTCAGACTTAATTACAAATAAACGTTCTATTGTGACGCAAATATTAGCCGAAGATGGTGAGGTGATTGTATTAGGTGGTTTGATTCGCGACTCCGTTCAGGAGAGTCAAAGTAAAGTGCCATTTTTAGGTGATATACCAATTATTGGTTGGTTGTTCCGTTCAACCAGCGAGCAGCACGTAAAACAAAACTTAATTGTGTTACTTAAGCCGTCTGTTATCTTAAATAAAGAAACCAACCAAGAAATACTACGCCGTAAGTATGATGGTATTTATGATGTGGATTTAAGTGCAGAAATTGGCAAAGACGGTATTGATAAAAAACTAAATCGGTTATTTGATCGTTAATATTAAATAGCTCAGGTATATGCGCTCTATGCCTTCCTTGGCATCGCGCTATACCGTTCGCCCTGAACATATGTGCTCTTTGCCATCCATGGCACCACGCTATACCGTTCGTCCTGAACATAAAACCAAGCCGCTAAATAAACGGCTTGATTTTTTTATGTCTGTTGAATAGCTTTATTTAATTCACAATTCGAAAGCAAGGCTCATATTGAGTGCCGCCAGGTAATTTCATTCTGTTTTGTTCAACCATGTTACTGAGCAAGGATGCCATGGGTTCAATAATCTTATTATCACCATGTATTTCAAATGGGCCAAATTCTCTAACCGCTAAAATACCATCCTGTTTAACATTACCTGCCACGATGCCACTGAATGCACGGCGTAAGTTGGCTGCAAGAATATGGATTTCTTGGTCAGTGGATAAATTTAATTTACTCATATTTTCATGGCTAGGAATAAACGGCGTTTGGAATTCTTGGTCGATTGTGAGCATCCAGTTATAGAAAAATGCATCATTGTTTGCTTTTCTAAAGGCCGTTACTTTTTTGATGTTGTCACGTAAATACACGGCGACGCTTTCTGGGTCATCAATAATGATTTTATACTTTTTACGGGCTTCTTCTCCTAAACTTTGTGCGATGAACGCATCGATTTGTTCAAAATAAGCTTCTGATGATTTAGGTCCGGTAAACACTAGCGGGTACGGAATATTTTTGTTTTTTGGGTGTAATAAAATACCCAACAAATACAGAATTTCTTCGGCGGTACCTGCACCACCTGGAAAGACAATGATGCCATGGGCGCAACGCACAAATGCTTCTAAGCGTTTTTCAATATCAGGCAAAATCACTAATTCGTTTACGATAGGATTAGGCGCTTCTGCTGCAATTATCCCAGGCTCAGTAATACCTACATAGCGGCCATGGCGATTGTGTTGTTTGGCATGGCCAATAGTTGCCCCTTTCATGGGACCTTTCATGGCACCGGGACCACAACCAGTGCCCACATCTAATGCTCGTAAGCCTAGTTGATAGCCAACCACTTTGGTATAGTCATATTCTTCTCGGCTAATGCTGTGGCCACCCCAGCAAACCACAAGATCTGAGGTCATACCGTAACGCAGCATGTTAGCGTTACGTAGAATATGAAATACCATATTAGTGATTTGCTCACTATTTTGTGCTTGATCTTCACTGGCTAAAAATTTTGGGTTATTGATGATTTCATCGTGTGTGTAAATAATATCTCGTAACACAGCAAACAAATGCTCACGGATACCAAAAATAACTTCACCATCTACAAACGCATCTTTAGGGGCATTAAATAAATCTAAAACGATGCCACGGTCGAGCTGAACAACTTGCACATCAAAAATGTCATATTCTTTTTGTTCAGTCATGTAGTCGTCGGTCATGCTGCCGCAATTTAATACGGCAAATGCGCAACGTTTGAATATTTCATGCAGCCCGCCTTCGCTGACATCTTTAAGGCGGTTTACTTCGTGACGGGATAAAACTCTAAGTGCTTTACGAGGGGTAATTCGAACATTTTCTACAGCCATATAGATCATCCATCTTCTTATCGTTATTAATCAGTTTAGCACTGGTAAAACTGTCTGCTTATATTGGTTGGTGCATCGTTACGCCCAAAATTCTAATGGGCCATACTGGCTAGTGAGTTTTAATAGGTCACTACGGGTTACGATGCCAAGGATTTCGTTTTGTTCATTAACGATTGGTAAGCAGCCTATGTGTTCATCAAACATAACATGGGCCAGTTGATGAATGTCGGTATTTTGGGTAGCTGCGAATACTTTTCGCTGTAACCATTGGCTTTGTGTGTGCTTAAAAGCAAGTGCCTTTAAAATGTCACCTTCAGTTACGATTGCATCGAGCGTGCCGTTTTTGGTGATCGGAAGGTGCTTTATTTTATGTTTTTGCATCATTTGCCAAGCGACTTTTAACCCCAGCTGATCGAATTCAAGACTAATAACAGGTTCACTCATGATTTCAAATGCACTAAATACCTTTTGTTTTGGCTTATTTTGCGCAGCTTGACGATAGGCTTGTGGCCCTGATTCAGGTTTGCCTTTAACAGGGGTTGTGGGGTTGCTGGCATTTAACGCGGGAGTGCCGGACTGTTTTGGAACAGAGTACTGTCGAATTGCTGGACTGCCTTGATCAATCATGATGAAGGGCATAACAAGTTCCTAAGGTGTGGCGGATAACCATTGCTGAAATTGTTGTTTTTCGTATTCACTGGCTTTTTGCCACCAGAATTTTAGTTGCTTAAGATGAGGATAGGCAACTTTTTCAATATTTTCATCTTGTTTAAAGGTTAACGGATCCGCTTTTGCAACATGACTGCCAGTAATAGTTTGCTTTGCACTGACAAGTGACACCTCTGGTTGTTTAACAAATTGTTTGGCTTGTGCAAGGGTGTTAATTAAAGGGGTTTTAATTGTAAATAATTCACCAGAGTTTAATTCACCAGTGAACGTCATTTGGCCTGTACTTAGAGTTTCGTGGTTATCTGCGTCTATTTGCCAGATATCGCTATAGCGCATGACAAGTGTGTGCTGACCGGGAGGCAGTTTTACGGTTAAGTCATGATTACGAAATGTCTGGGAGAATTGAGCCACGGGTTGCTCATTTAGGCTGATGAGTTCAAAACTTAATGGTAGTACTATTTGAACTTCTTTATCTTGGCCGATGGCGGGGCCGTCATATAAACGTACCTGTTTAGCAGTACTGCAGCCTTGTACTATTACCAATGCAAACAAAAAAAATAAACGCATGTGCTTTCTACTAGAATAAATATATGGGTCATTGTGAATCTGATAGCAAGGATATTCAAGGTATCGTTGAGTTTGATGCGCTTTGGGTTTATAACGTGCTCATATTTTTAAGGTGACAATATGCAACGTACATTTCGATTAACCATTTCATGCCCTGATGGCGTGGGTATTGTGGCAAAAGTGGGTCAGTTTGTTTCAAGCCACGGTGGCTGGATAGTAGAAGCAAATCATTACGCTGATCCTGTAAGCGGTTGGTTTTTTATGCGCCATTCCATTAAAGCCGAATCATTACCATTTTCTCTGGAAGAGTTTAAACAAAAGTTTGAGCCCATCGCCAAAGAGTTTTCCATGGAATGGGCGGTGACAGACAGTGCTGAAAATAAACAACTGGTGTTATTGGCATCTAAAGAAAGCCACTGTTTAGTTGATTTATTACATCGCTGGCACAGTGGTGAATTAAAGTGCGATATTCCCTGTGTGATTTCTAATCATGATGATTTACGTAGTTTGGTTGAGTGGCATGGTATTCCGTTTTTTCATGTGCCTGTTGATTCGGCAAACAAAGCGGAGCACTTTCATCGTGTGAGCCAGCTGATTGCTGAACACAAAGCCGATAGCATTGTACTTGCACGCTACATGCAAATCTTACCTGAAGATGTTTGTGAGGCTTATGAAGGCCGTATCATTAATATACACCATAGCTTCTTGCCGTCATTTGCCGGTGCTAAGCCTTACCATCAAGCCGCTGAGCGTGGTGTGAAGTTGATTGGAGCCACTTGCCACTATGTGACTAAAGAACTTGATGCTGGACCAATCATTGATCAAGACGTGATTCGGATTAGCCACAAGGACACAGTGGAAGATATGGTGCGCTTAGGTAAAGATGTTGAAAAAATGGTGCTAAGCCGAGGTGTGCGCTTGCACCTTGAGGATAAAGTGTTGCGCCATGGCAATAAAACAATCGTGTTTTAAGAGGTTAGAACTTAGTGCTTCTGGTAGCGCTATACGGTTTGTCCTGAACGTAAAAAACCCGCTAATAGCGGGTTTTTTTGTATTGAGTTTGAGCTATTTTCTTAGCCGCGCACTTTTTTCAATAACGACATGCTACGACCAGGGTGTAAGCTGATGCTTGGCGTGGCCTCATCTACTTGCTGATGACTGTGACGCAGGCGGAAGCTCTTATCGATACGACGCACACAAAGCGTCAAGCGAACCGTTAACCAACGATAATCTTGCGTGGTACGAGTATGCAAAACAACAGAGGCTTCGTTATCGATGATCTCTTGGCAAATTGGCATCAGTGCTGAACGAATTTGACGAGTTTCACGGCCGTCGATCAAACCTTGGTCAAGGTCAAAGTCTGCAATGGCTTTTGAGGTTTCTTCAGTGCTCTTAATCGCTTGAGCAGCAGCTGCTGCTTTTTCACGTTGAGCTTTTAGGGTGGCTAGCTTGGCAGCGGCTTCACGTTTAGTTTGTTCTTCTTTACGTAGTTGAGCTAACTGGCGTTCTTTGATTTCAGCTTGGCGGCGACGCTCAGCGGCTTCTTTATCTGCTTTTTGCTTCGCTAGACGAGCAGCGGCTAACTGTTTTTCTTTTCTGGCTTGTTCTGCACGAGCTTTAGAGTCGTCTTTTTTAGTTTTAGCAACAGGCTTGGGCGCAGGCGCGGCTTTTTTCACTGGCGCTGCTTTTGCAACAGCGGTATTGCCGCCGAATACTTTATCGAGCTTGTCTTGTGTCGTTTCAAGGCCTGGTGTTAGGTAAGCCAACATCCACACATTATCTAAGTAAAGTTGAGCTTGTGTGAAGTTTTTACTGGCGATGGCTTTATTTGCTAAATCCACATAGATGGCGCCTACTTTATAAACGCGACTATTAATACGCTGATCGTAAGGCGCAATGGATTTAAACTGCCAGATTTTATCAATGGCATTGTTACTCGCTGGAGTACTCAAGCGTTTTGCGCTGATGTCCGCATCGATCTTGGCTAATAGCTGATCAGATTTCTCATCTGCCATGACTGGGCTGGAAATGACTGAAGCTAACAGGCAGGCCAGTGCCGTTTTGAATAAGGTTCTCATAGGCAATACTCAGTTTTTTGTTTTTATATCGGTATTTGATGGCCATTATTGCCTAGGCCTATGGGATAATGCAATGCTTGCGTCGGTCTGAATGTGCTAATTTCCACCGATATAGTTAAATGTGCTAAGAAAAGGAGGCAAAAATGTTGCGTTGGGGCATGATTTTACTGTTTTTACCATGTGTGGTGCTGGTGACCTTGTATATGTTCGAGGCTCAAGATGTGGCGCGCTGTTTAGACAGTGGCGGTAGCTGGGATTTTGCAAAAGCGTTGTGTGATCAACAAAATACCCATGAGTATGTAACATTTATGAGTCGCCATGGCTTTTGGGTGAACGGCGGCATGTTGTTATCGATTGTAGGTTTAGCCATGGGGACTTGGGGCATGATCTTAAAAGGCATGTCGACCCCAAAGGATCGTGATTAAGGTTTCACTGCGTTAGCTACTATGTTCGTCGCCACCTTTGTAACGAAATTCAAGGTGGCGGTAATATCGAGACAGCTTTTGCGCCTGTGGAATGTCATAACGATATACTTGGCGCACGGCGCGCATGGCCGAGCGGTCAAGTAGCGCATTACCGCTGGGCAAATGTACCCAAGCATCAATTAGGTAGCCGTATTCATCAATGTCTAAACGAATGACCCCCCAAGTGTTGTTTGTCAGCCCTTTGGGTTTCACCCAGACATGGTCAACTTGTTCTCCTATGCGTTTAAGCACTTCGTTATACCAGCGGGCTTTTTCTTCTTCGTCTTTGTTTAGTGGTGATTCTACCGTGTTATTGGCTAGGTCATTTTCACTTAATTCTTGTAGCTGAATCCCTTTTTTTTGCTTGTTCTGTTTTGCCACTTCTTTTGCTTTTAAGTAATCACTTAACAGCGGGCTATTGGGGTTGGTGCGGCTGCTAGTGGGACTGGGTGATGTTTCAGCGGCTTGTTCTTGTACCTGTTTGTTGTCTTGGGCGTCACGGATTCCCTCGCTTGGGGGCATGGGTTGACCACTTGGCGACTCGGCTAAGCCATTACTGGTATTGGATTTTGTAATGTCGTCTTCTAAGTGTCGTGGTGGTGGCGGTATATCAGGCTCTGGTTTTGCTTTGGGTGGGTTAACAGGGGGTTGCAGTGTGAATTCCACCGTTTGGTTTTCAGGTTGAGTTTTAGGCGCAAGGGTGCTGTCTTTTAAAAACCAAGGGGTGAAAACCAAAAGGTGTAAAAGTAAGCTGAGTAAAATGGTAAAGCGTAAAACAGACTTCATGACTCAGTGTGATTCGATTAACTTTAAGTAACATTGCCATAGATAAATGCCCGTTGGAAAGGGTTTAGCCATGTGTAAAGTGTTATTGTCAGAGGAGTTTGGACACACAGTGTGTATTTGGTTCCACTGTTAATGAAAATAATAACCTGCAAAGCTGAGAGTATATGAGCGAATTTACCGCCCCTGAATACTGTTATTGCCCACAATGTGGGGCAAAAACAAAAGACCGTAAAATAGAAGCACAAGTGGTTAAGGTATGCGCGGCCAAATGCGGTTTTGGTTTTTTCAATAACCCAACACCTGTGGTGGCGGTGATTGTAGAAACCCCTGATGGGGTCGTGTTAGCCCATGATGTGACATGGCCAAAAGGCATGCTTAGTGTGATTACAGGTTATGTTGATCCTCACGAGTTACCCGAGCAAACAGCCATACGTGAAACATTAGAAGAGCTGGGTTTAAAAGCCTACGATCCTCAATTTGTGGGGCACTATATGTTTCATCAAAAAAATCAGTTGATCATTGCCTATTCAGTTAAAGCCCAAGGGGATATTACCCTCAACCACGAGTTAGATGATTATCGAATTATTCCTATTGATAAGTTAAAAATCTGGCCAGGACCCACGGGTAAAGCGGTGGCTGATTGGTTGGCGAAAAAAATGAGATAACTGCATAAGTGGGCTGTTTGTTTTTTAACGTTGACAGCACTTTTTAAATTTTTTACCACTGCCACACAGACAAACATCATTGCGCCCAAGCTCGATAGTGTATGTGTCAGTTGTGCCGTTTACATAAAGCCAATGATCACTTTCAAACACAAAGTTGCTTGTTTCTTCTAGCACTGCAAACTCATTGTTATCTTTAAAAAACGCGCGAAAATGCACTTGTTTATCGTGCGCTTTTACAATGTCGAGTTTAAGCCAGTTTGCATCTGGGGATAAATCCAATCCATTAGGGCGAGTGGATGCGTGCCATGTATCGCTTATGTATTGGCTTAAACCCAATACATAACCACTGAAGCGTGAACGCATCAATTGCTCGGCAGTGGCAGGTATGTCACCTTGATGAAACGGCTCACAACATTGTTGGTATGAGCGAGCATTGTGTTGCTGCTGTTGGCAAGGACATATCATGATTGACGAGAATTCATTAATGCCTGTAGCGCTTCGCCTAAAATAGCAGGGCGGTTTTCGTTGCGCAGGGCATTAAGCAATAAGTTACGAATGCCTGGCAAAAAGAGTAAGTCCCCTGCAATTTTACAAAATGCGGTGAACGCGCCGTCTTGCTCTTGGTTTAATTTAGCCAGATTCACCAAAAAGGTATCAATGCGTTCAGGTATAAAGGCAAGGTCGTCATAGTTGCGGGTGGCAAATGCCAGTACACAGGCAATATGAGTGGCGTATTCACTGTTAAACCAGTGTTGCCATGCATCAATACGTAAGGCGTCACTTTGACTGGCACCAATGATGCGCATGGCGGCTTCCACATTAATGATGTTGTCTTGGGTGTTAAGGTCGTTTTTAAAACGCTCAAGCATGACTTCAGTCATGTCTATTGGCAGGGTGTGATGTTCTAAGCACTGAGAGAATGCCAGTAACGCTTCACTTGGCATATGAGGTAAACAGGCCTTTAAACTGGCTTTGTGCTCAGCTAGGCGAGCACTAACATCGGCAATGCCTTGTAAACCCAAACCTTCAAAATTGGTTAGGTTTTCAGGGTTTAACGTGCCAGCCTGTAAATACTTAACAACGCTATTGTAATGCTCTGAAGGCTTGCGGTGTTGGCTGGTTTGAATCATGGCGTGCAAGTTTGCTAAGCGCACGTTATCGGGTTTAAAGGCAAACGGGTTGTCTTTTAATGGGTCTTCAATTTCGCTGTCCACTTTAAGTGGGGTTTTACTCAGCTCAATTAAACGGCGAACCAGATCATCACGTACATAAGGAATGATTTTGCCTTGCTCATCTAATGGCCACTTTAAAAACATGAGCGTTTCGTTTTCTGGCTGCTTTGGTGGGCTGATATAAAGGGCTAACCAGGCATGCTGTAAATACGGGTGTGGATAAGCACTGTCAGAGGATTCAAATTTCTTAAACTGAGTTTTATCCACTTTTAGAATGCGACGGCCCACATCATATAAACGATATTGGCCATCAAGCTGTGCTAAATATTCGTTTAATTCCATGATCGCTGTACTCACCGCAAGATAAAAGCCGCCATTATACCTAAGATATTGGCTTTGTGAGGCAAAAAATCACAAGGGATTTACCCAGCTAAAGCACCAAGCAAACACAGGTAGATCAGAACTTCATGCACTTGTTGGCTGGCCCCAAGGGCATCACCGGTATAACCCTTTAAGCGATGTTGATACCAGCGCCAGGTGATTAAAAGCACAGATAATCCCACGATAAGTAAGCAGATACTTACCCATAGCGGCACAAAATAAAGAGGAATGAGGGCAAAACACCAAGCTAATACCATATCCTGCGTGTGCCATGCTTTGGCAATGGGTTTGGCTTTACTTAGTGTATCCTCTTGAACGTAAGGCAAAACCATCACCAAGCTAATGGCCCAAGCACGGCTTAAGCTATGGGCAATGATTAAACTGGCCAAGAGCATGCTGGCAGGTAAGTCACTTAATGCTCGCCACTTGAGTAACAATATGACCAACAACCCACATACACCATAGGTGCCTAGTCGGCTGTCTTTCATAATGCGCAAGATATCCGCTTGGGTATAACCGCCACCAAAACCATCACATAAATCCGCAAAGCCATCTTCGTGAAAGGCCCCTGTGAATAAAATGCCGGCAATCATGCAAATTAGAATGCTCACATCATGGGGCAGCACTTGAACGCATAACGCGTAAACCCCGTAACACCAAAGCGCGACTAAATAACCAATAAAGGGAAAATAACCACTGGCTCGATTTAGCTGCTCGCCACTGTAGTCCACCCAGTTAGGGCCAGGGATGCGGCTGTAAAAAGTAAGGGCGTTAAAAAAACGGTTTATCTGCTGTCTAAACA
>JAGDZK010000086.1:0-24364 GCA_049115935.1 Bermanella sp.
CATCAAGCCTACCCCCACAAAATTTTAACCGGCCGCCGTGAGCAATTGCCGTCAATTCGCACCCAAGACGGTTTATCTCCGTTCCCAAAACGCAACGAAAGCAAATATGACAGCTTTGGTGTGGGCCACTCTTCCACTTCAATCAGTGCGGCATTAGGCATGGCCATTGCCGCAGAAAAAACCGGCAGCAACAAAAAAGTGGCCGCCATTATTGGTGATGGTGCCATGACCGCCGGCCAAGCATTTGAAGCGTTAAACCACGCCGGTCATACCGACACCGACATGTTAGTGATTTTAAACGACAACGACATGTCCATCAGTGAAAATGTGGGCGGCCTAAATAAATACCTTGCTAAATTATTAAGCTCTAAAACCTACAACTCTATGCGTGAAGGCTCACGCAAAGTATTAAGCACCATTCCTCATGTTTGGGAATTAGCCAGTAAAACCGAAGAACACGTTAAAGGTTTTTTTACACCGGGTATTTTCTTTGAAGAATTAGGTTTTAATTATATTGGCCCAGTGGATGGCCACGACCTAGAAGCATTAGTGCGAACCTTGCGTAACATGCGCGATTTAAAAGGCCCGCAGTTTTTACATATCGTCACTAAGAAAGGCAAAGGCTTTGAGCCGGCCGAAAAAGATCCTATTAAATATCACGCGCTATCGCCTGTGGGCGCAAGCAGTAAAAAAGCGAAAACCTTCAGTAATATTTTTGGCAAATGGGCGTGCGATACTGCCACGCTTGATTCTAAATTTATGGCCATTACACCGGCCATGCGTGAAGGCAGTGACCTAGTTAAATTTTCAGAAAAGTTTCCTGATCGATATTTTGATGTGGCCATTGCTGAGCAGCACGCTGTCACACTAGCTGCAGGCATGGCATGCGAAGGAGCCAAACCAGTAGTCGCAATTTACAGTACCTTTTTACAACGTGCCTATGATCAACTTGTGCATGATGTGGCGTTACAAAATTTAGATGTGACCTTTGCCATTGACCGTGCAGGGGTTGTGGGTGCAGACGGCCCTACCCATGCTGGCGCTTATGACATTAGTTTTATGCGTTGTATTCCTAACATGGTCATCGCTTGCCCAAGTGACGAAACAGAATGCCGTTTACTGCTAAACAGCGCTTACCAATTTAATGGCCCAGCCGCTGTGCGTTACCCCCGTGGCAATGCCAGTGATGTAGAAGTCACCATCACCACTGAAACCCTAGCAATAGGCAAAGGCCATGTTCTGCAACAAGGACAAGATATTGCTTTATTGTGTTTTGGCCCTTTATTAAAAGAAGCCAAGCAGGCGCTAGATTCGATGGCTGAAGAAAGTGGGCAACGTATCACGCTTGTGGATATGCGATTTGTAAAACCCATTGATGAAGCACTATTAAAAACCATCAGTGAAACCCACCAGCATGTTATCACCATTGAAGATAACGCCATTATGGGCGGCGCGGGTTCGGCCGTTTTAGAGTTTTACTCAAAAGAAAATATCACCATCAATGTGGTAACGCTGGGCATTCCTGATGCTTACGTCGAACATGCCTCACAAGCACAGCAATGGGCACAAATGGGATTAGACAGCACAGGCATCATTAACGTCATTCAATCCTTATCTTGATAGCGCTTTTCGTCGGGAGTACAAGTTGAAAACCACATATTCAAACGTGTTTTTATTATTTGTGCTCTCACTTCATGGGCAATGGGTGATGGCCAACCCTGCTGAGATTAATCACCTGTTACATTTTGTTGAACACACCCAGTGTCAGTATGAACGCAATGGTACGCATCATAACGGCGTGGATGCGGTAGCCCACATCAAAAAGAAATACGATTATTACAAAGATGATATAAAAACCACTGAGGATTTTATAAAGTTAAGCGCCACAAAAAGCACCATAAGCGGCAAAGCTTACCAAGTGCACTGCCCCAATAAAAAAGCCATTACGTCTAAGCAATGGCTTTTAGATGAACTGGCGACATTTCGTAAAACACAACCTTAAACGTTACTCACTAATCACAAGCTCGCCGTTATCTTGCTGGATTTTTAGCTGCCCTAAAAAGCTCATCCCCAGTAATGGGATATCAGGATGAGCGCCTTCAATCACACTCACTGGCACGTTATAACGTGTAATGCCTTCTAGGTTCATTTCATTCACCCGCACTAAAAAACTATTCACAATACCCCCAGCAGTGGCACTGCGCATACGCTGCCCATTTGCATAAGCAATGCCTAATTTTCGAGCCATGTTGCCACTTAGAGCCACTGTGGTAGCGCCGGTATCCACCAACATGCGCACAGTGCGCCCATTGAGCTTAACCCGTGCGTAATAATGGCCACCAAAGTCTTGCTGCAAACGTACTTCTTTACCTTTGGTGACGGTATAGCCGGATGCTAATGATGCCCCTAGTAATAAGGTTTGACGATTGCCGTTAATCTCAATCAAGCACTGCTCACTATCCGCACGAATCAAGGTAATACCCTGCTTTTCTTCACCCGCTTTAATCACCAAACGCTGACCATCTTTTTCAAGTATGGCCATGCCCGGCATTAAACCCACCGCCACGATATTTGCCTGACTAAAAAAAGTAACGCTTAGCAGAAAAAAGCCAATGAATATTGTTGAAACTCTCACGTATACTGTCCTTATAATTACTTGAGGTGCGCTATGATTTGGATTGTTCTGCTTGTCATTTTAATCGCGATGATTTTTTTACCGCAATTTTGGGTGCAACGAGTCCTTAAAAAACACAGCGCTGAACGTACAGACTTCCCCGGTACAGG
The DNA here is from genome assembly GCA_049115935.1 of Bermanella sp. GTDB lineage: Bacteria > Pseudomonadota > Gammaproteobacteria > Pseudomonadales > Oceanobacteraceae > Bermanella. Next base: position 2,785 of record JAGDZK010000086.1, read on the forward strand.
TGGTGAGTTTGCCCGCCACTTAATTAAACAGCAAGGCCTAAACGTCAAACTTGAGACCACCGAACAAGGCGATCATTACGACCCTAGCAGTAAAACCGTACGCTTAAGCAGCGAAAATTTTAACGGTAAGTCCCTCACGGCTGTGGCGACCGCCGCCCACGAGGTGGGCCATGCCATTCAACACCAGCAAGGCATGGCGCTATTGTTACTGCGCACACCTTTAGCAAAATTTGCCTTTTATGTAGAACGCATTGCTCAGGTAGCGCTACTCAGTACCCCAGTATTTTTAAGTTTTTTGCCTGGGGTTGGCCGTATTTCATTAATCGTGGCCATTGTGGGCATGTTAGCCAGCACCTTGGTGCACTTTGTAACCTTACCAGTGGAATTTAATGCCAGCTTTTCTAAGGCCTTACCCATTTTAAAAAATGGCCAATACTTAAAAACCAACGATTATCAAAACGCCCGTAAAATCTTGTTAGCCTGCGCTTTAACCTATGTTTCAGCCGCCCTTGCGAGCTTATTAAACGTATGGCGCTGGTTACGATTTTTGCGCCGCTAACACTTTTTTATTGCGCTGTTACAGCAGCGCAATCAACCACACACTTAATTGCATACAGCCCCAAGCTGCCACTGCTGCTGCCACATCATCAATCATAATGCCAAAGCCACCGTGTACGTTTTTATCAAACCACTTAATGGGCCAAGGTTTGGCAATATCAAAAATACGAAACAATACAAAACCCCATAACAACCACAAAACCCCTTGTGGCGCTAAAAATAGGGTGAGCCACATGCCTAACCACTCATCAATCACAATGCCACCGTGGTCATGTACGTTTAAATCTTTAGATGTTTGATGGCATACATAGGTGCCAATCATCATGGTTACCAGCATCACCATCACGTAACTTAAAACACTCAAGTCTTGTAATAAAAACCAGTAAATTGGCAAAGCCGCTATGGTCCCCATGGTGCCAGGGGCTTTTGGGGACAATCCACTGCCAAGACCAAAGGCCAGCATGTGGATGGGATTTTTATAATTGGGCTTGGGTAACGCTGACATAATCATCACACTAACGTAAAAAACATCATTATACCCAGCACCAGCTAAAAGTCTGCACAGGGCCAAATCCTAGCATTTGGGGTACAATGGCCTTTTTAAGCGCCAGCGAAATCCTGCTATGAAAACCCTATTAATCATTGGCTATGTATGGCCAGAACCTAACTCAAGTGCCGCTGGCGCGCGTATGCTGCAATTGATTGAATGCTTTCAACAAGATGGCTACCAAATTGAATACGCCTCACCTGCCGCACCCAGTGAACACGCCATTGATTATCAAGCTTTTGGCATCACAACCGCTAACATCGAGTTAAACCACTCAAGCTTTGATGACTACATTAGCCAGCTTAATCCTAAAGCTGTCATGTTTGACCGCTTTATGATGGAAGAACAATTTGGCTGGCGCGTAGAAAAACATTGCCCTCAGGCCCTGCGTATTTTAGACAGTGAAGACTTACATTGTTTGCGTTTTGCTCGCCAAGCACTTGCTAAAAACAACCACGATGTGATCAAAGATGTGCCTATTGTTAATTTATACAGCGAGCAAGCCAAGCGAGAAATCGCCGCCATTTACCGCTGCGACCTGACCCTCACAATCAGCCAATATGAAATGGATTTACTGCAAAACATATTTAATGTGCCCGCCAGTATTTTGCAGTATGTGCCGTTTATGCTGAAAGACATCAAGGTCAATACAGAGTTAAGTTTTAATGAGCGCCAACACTTTGTATCCATCGGTAATTTTCGGCACGAGCCAAACTGGGATGCCGTCTTACAGCTTAAACAACACATTTGGCCACTTATTCGTAAACAATTACCTCAAGCCCAATTGCATATTTTTGGCGCTTACCCACCCAAAAAAGCCACACAACTGCATAACGAAAAACAAGGTTTTTTAATTAAAGGTTGGTGCGAAGATGCGTTTAAAGAATTAAGCCAGGCTCGCATTTTATTAGCACCATTAAGATTTGGCGCAGGTTTAAAAGGCAAGATGTTAGATGCCGCCCAATGCGGTTTACCAGCGGTTACTACATCCGTAGGAGCAGAAGGGCTATTTGAAAAGGACGAACAGGCAAGTGTTTTAGTGAGTGATGATTTTGAATCATTTGCAAAACATGCCATAGACTTATATGAAAACGAATCACAATGGCTAAACCTGCAAAACAATTGCGCCTCGTTTTTAGCACAAGGTTTTGCTTGGCAAACCTACAGCTCACAACTTATTTCGCGCTTACATGACATTGAACATGATTTAGCAAATCATCGACTTAATAACTTTACTGGTAGCATGTTGCGCCACCACAGCATAAAATCTACCCAATACATGGCACAGTGGATTGAAGCTAAAAATAAGGTTTGAGTGGGATGTTCGATGTTCGATGTTCGATAGCATGTTCGTACGAACTCGCACCTGCGAGTGAATCATTTATGTTTTAAATAATTACAGAGTTGTATTTATGACAGCCACTGCTGTTCGGTCGCGGGGCAACCTCCTACTTATATGTTATACGAAGTACTCAATTGCTACGTTTTTGCTTTTAGCAATATTTAAAGAAATAACCAAACTCGTACGAACTCGCACCCAAAGCATTCGCTATGCTCATGGGGCATGCTACACCTGCGAGTGAATCATTTATGTTTTAACTATTTCTGAATTGTATTTATTAAAGTCATTGCTATTCGGTCGCAGGTGCGACCTCGTACATAAGGTGTTTAACACTACGTAACACAAATCCCAGCCGATCAAAGATGCCCAACTTTTACCAATATGACGGTATCTTCTTCGACAAACGGAAAATGCTCACTTAAGTGTGGGCTGCGCAGCCAGGTGCCCTTTGGGTAGCTGCCGTGTTCATCTTTGAACTCACCACTAAGCACTAAAATTTCTTCGCCACCCCAATGCTTGTGGGGTACAAAACGCTCCCCTTTTGGCCAAAACACAAGGGCCGTATTGCGCCCCTCAAATTCATGTAATGGCATAACTTGCAGATTACCTTGCCCTTGCAGCCAAGGTGTTTGTTGCGTATTGATCACAACAGTATCGCTATCATGCTCATGAAACTGATTAAGTTTTACAAACAGTTTACAGCCGTCTTTGCTAAACGGTGCATGGGAGGAGCCAGGTGGGTTACGCAAATACGTGCCTGCGGGGTAGTCACCGTTTTCGTCACTAAAAATGCCTTCAAGTACAAAGATCTCTTCCCCTAGTGGGTGTGTATGGGTTTTAAAGCTTGAGCCTGCTGCGTATTCAACAATGCTGCTCACATGGCCACTTTCTGCTGCTTCACGTTCTAGTGGTATACGGCGAACACCCTGTGCAGGTGAGTCTTGCCATGGTTGCTTATGGGTTTGTATGACAACCACTTTGCTCAAATCTAGGTTGTAGTTTTCTTCTATCACGATATAACTCTTTGCCGTTTGGCTAATTCTATCTTGAGGGCATTGTGTCACAAGCAATGAACTATGCTAGGTGGGGTTTTGGAATGAAGCGTTCCGTTTGCGGCTTAAATAAATACTGCAAGCACAAAAAAACCCGCAAAAGAGCGGGTTAATTCAGTTGATCATACTATACAGTCAGCTAGATCACGTTACAGATTTTGAACATACAGACAAAGTCTTTTGACGGCATGATGCGTTTATGTACCGCAAATGTCGGCTCTTCTTCACCACGAAAACGTGACTTGGTGAAATCGATGCCTTTAAAGTTATACAAGAAGTTAAGATGTTTGGCCGTAAATTCTAGCATCCAACGCAATACTTTTGACTCAATGCCTTTTGGTGGGTAATCAAGTGCTAATGGTGACAGTCCTAGGAAAATATATGGCACGCCTTCTTCTTTGAATTTTTCCATGGCTTGTACCATTAACATGTAAAAAATACCTTGCGGGAATTTTTCAGATGCACGACTTATATTCGGTACATAACCCACCACATGGCCATTTTCATAAATAGGATCAAAGAAAATAAAACCGATCATGTCATCACCTTGGTAGGCAAAAAAGCGGCGAGTGCCTTCTTTGTAGTCCATCTCCATTGGGCGAATCAAAAAGACGATTTCACGACCTTTGCATTTGCGTGTTTTCAGCCAAGAATCGGACAAATCACGATACGACATCTCACCGTAACTTTCTTTTACCGTTACCCCTTCTTTTTTGGCATGGTTAACCGCGGTACGGATGACTTGTTTCTTTTTACCTGACATTGTCCAAGTATTTAAATCAATTAAGGTTTCTTTACCAAATTGGGTGGCATAAAAACCGGTGATCTCATGAATCAAATCAGCCACTGCTTGGGTGACTTGAATAAAAACAGGGTTTGAATATTTTTTGCAAAAGGCACGAATTAAAATTTCACGATCATCTTCTGCGCAAATTGGATTACCCAGACAAACAACCGAACCCCATTGTTTGCGGTAAGCAATATAACCCACACCTTCCATATCGAAATAGCGCATCTGCGGTTGTAATGCTGAAAACGCCATGGAATGACGGCCAAATTTCTTTAAAAATTCAACACGTTCAGAGAAAGTAAACACACCACCGCCGTGAGCCGCTTCATGCTCATGGGCTAGACCTGTGGCTTCAATATCGGCTTTATTCATAGTCAGACCTCTGTTTTTATTATGTGCAAATAAGGCCGCTGTTATTAAGCGGCATCTTCTTGCTGAGGTTTTGCAATTTGTTTACGTGATGCCTTCATAGACCACAACGAAGGAATCAATAACACATTAAAAGACTGCTTCTTCTCAATTGAGAAACCCATGTTTTCAAGGTGTTGTGGATAATTATAAATTTTATGAAAGGCGTTTTTCGCAAAGATAGTAAAAATACCCACTGCAATATACCAATAGGCATTTTGAAACGCTTTTGTTAGAACGTTACCCGTAGGGTAGTGGAAGTCTCCAATTACAAAATGGCCATCGGCTTTTACCAAAGTACCTAGGTGTTTCATAACCGTCGCCATGAAGTCTTCAGGGAATACATTCAAAAAGAAGTTAGCCACCACTTGATCGTATTCACCCACTTCATCAAACGCCAAAATATCACTGTGCACTAAACGAATAGGGTGTTTGAAATTTTTTCCTTTTAAATTCTTTTCAACGTTTTTAAGCATGGTAGCGGACAAATCAACCACTGTTACTTGCGCGCCTTTTTCAGCGGCATCAATGGCATCACGACCGTGGCCAACACCTGCGAATAGGATTTTGTCGTCGGCTTTTAAGTCAACGTTCATGGCAGTTTTACATTTATGAATCTGGCGGCCGCTGTAAATGGTGCTTAAGAAATCGTATACAGGTCCAATTATTTTGTACTTGTCTGCCATGATCTGGCTCCCGTGGATATTATTATTGTTCGGGTTTGCAAGTCTGTCTGTGTCAGGCGATTTTGATTATTTAGAAAGTGCGCTGATGTTTTTTATTATTGTTCAGACAGTCATTCAGGTTGAGCACCTTAACATGCCCGTTTTGAGGCATCCAAGGCTTTTGTAACGGTTTGTTAAGTTATTTAATGCACTTTTGTACCACATTAAAATAGACCAATAAAATCAATAATTTACGATTGTTAGACAGTTCCACATTATGGCATTTTAGCAATGAAAACGAGGTGAAATATGGCTATTTATTCCAATACATGTGTCCTTTTATACCTAGACCATATAGGACAAAATCATTTTGCCTGAATCGGGCTAAGCACTAAGTATGGGCTTACCCATATGATATGCCCTTGAGGCTGACCTGTTTTGAATCACACTCTCCCACTTTCTTAAACATGACTAGGGGCTTTGGCGCAACTTTGATGCAAAGTTAACCAATTGATTAATTAAGTTAGACAAATACCATTTTTACACTTTCAACCGTTTTAGCTTTTGTTATTCTGCATACGACTCAACTAAAAGGTTTTCACCATGCAAGATATCGTTAATGGCATTAACGGCATAATTTGGAGCCCAGCTCTTATTTATTTATGCCTAGCCGCCGGTTTATTTTTCTCCATCATGACTCGTTTCATGCAGGTGCGACACATTAAAGAAATGTGGCGTTTGTTATTTACCCCCAATGAAAGCAGTAAAGGTATTTCATCTTTCCAAGCTCTAGCTATCTCTCTATCTGGTCGTGTGGGTACCGGTAACATTGCAGGTGTTGCAGCCGCCATTGGTTTTGGTGGCCCTGGTGCGGTGTTTTGGATGTGGATGGTGGCTTTCTTGGGCGCAGCTACAGCTTATGTAGAATCAACTCTCGCACAAATATATAAAGAAGAAGACGGTGATCAGTTCCGTGGTGGTCCCGCTTATTATTTTGAAAAAGCCATGGGCCAAAAATGGTTCGCTATTATTTTTGCGGTGGCCACGATTCTAGCGTGTGGTGTATTAATGCCAGGCATTCAATCAAATAGTATCGGCATTGCTGTGGCCACTGCCTTTGGCGATGGCGAAATGGTTAACACGGGAATGGGGCTAATTAGCTCAGCCAAAATAGCAACCGGCACACTTATTTGTATCGCTCTTGCGTTCATTATTTTTGGTGGTGTGAAACGTATCGCCATGGTTGCACAAATCATTGTGCCATTTATGGCGTTGGCTTATATCGTCATTGCACTTGTGATTGTGGCCTTAAACATCGAACAATTACCGGGTATTTTTGCCATGATAATTGGGGATGCATTCACACCAATGGCCGGTATTGGTGCCGCTATCGGTTGGGGTGTTAAACGTGGGGTATATTCTAACGAAGCAGGTCAAGGTACAGGCCCTCATGCGGCGGCTGCATCCAATGTATCTCACCCAGCACAACAAGGCTTCGTGCAAGCCTTCTCTATTTATGTGGATACATTATTTGTATGTTCGGCTACTGCGTTCATGATTTTAATCACCGGCGCCTATAACGTACACAACCCAACTGAAGGCTATTTAATACAAAACCTTGGGGCCGACATTGCAGCCAATAGCCCTGCGTTTACTCAATTGGCGATTGAAAGTACGCTGCCAGGCTTAGGCAAACCCTTTATTGCTTTTGCTTTGTTCTTTTTCTCGTTCACCACTATCTTGGCTTACTATTACATTGCAGAAACCAACGTCAGTTACATTCGTCGTAGTATTAAGCTGCCTGGTATGATGGGCATCTTAAAAGTTGCATTATTGGCGTCTGTATTTTACGGCACCGTTAAAACCGCCGACCTTGCATGGGGCTTAGGTGACATTGGTGTAGGTTTAATGGCGTGGCTTAATATCATCGGTATCTTAATCATTTTCTTCATGGCCAAACCTGCCATGAGAGCACTTAAAGATTACGAAGAACAAAAAAACAACAAGGTAGATGAGTATACGTTTGACCCAGAAAAACTGGGTATTAAAAATGCTCATTACTGGGTTAAGCGCTTAGCTAAAAACAAAAAGTAATAATGGAATATAAAAAAGGAGAGCTTAGCTCTCCTTTTTTATATGTATTCTAAACATCCAATTTCAACCTGTGATCGTAATACTAAGACGTTATTTTTTTAAGGGCATGTTATGCGAGTTATTATTACTGTCATTATTTGCTTGCTTGTGAGCAGCTGCTCTTCACAATTTGCTTACCGCCATTTAGATTGGATTATTCTTTGGTATAGCGATGATTATTTAGAGCTTGATCGTCAGCAAGAACACACCCTTGAAGCTGAGCTTTCACATTTATTACAGTGGCACGAGCAATCTGAACTACCAAAATATCGCGCTCAATTACAATCTATTTTAAATGACTTAACAGCCTTACCCCTTTCTGAAGCCATAATCACCCAGCATATTAATATTATTTTTCAGCATTGGCAGTTTATGCGCAATCATATCAGCGCTCAGTTGCCCGAACTGATCTCACAATTAAAACCCTACCAAATAGATTATTTATTCAAGCAACTTGATGAGCGAAACCAGCAACGCTTAAATGATTATAAAGAATTAACAGCTGAAGAAGTTAAAAGCGAAAAACTAGAGCGCATGGAAGAAGTACTAATAGATTGGCTTGGCTCTATTACCTCAATACAAGCGTCGTTACTGTTAGAGTTTATTAACAAACAACAAGACACCACTGTTGAGCGTATTGCTTACCTAAAGGCCTATCAACAAAAGCTAAAAATAACGATGCAACCACCAATTAACAACACTCTATTACTAAACATATTAAACCATCCTGATGAATTTAAATCGCAAGAGTATAAAGCGTTGCAATTAAGCAATCGAATTAATACAGTGGCCTTTATTCGTGATTTAAGTGTGCACTTACAACCCGAACAAATTTCACATCTGCGTAATAAAATACAAGATTACATCAATACGATTAATGGCATTTTACAAGCAAGCACAAAAAAGGCGACTAAGTAGCCGCCTTTTTCATAACACACTTCATTAAATCTAGCGTAAAAATAATTTATACGCAGGATTGTCGCTCTCTTCCCAATAAGGGTAAGCCACTTCATCAAGGTATTTTTTAAGTTCTTTTTCTTCGCCCTTAGGCACTTGTAAACCCACCAGCACACGACCATTTGCCGCACCGTGGTTGCGATAATGAAACATGGAAATATTCCAGCGCTTTCCTAGTGTCTTTAAGAATACCAACAAGGCACCGGGGCGCTCTGGAAACTCAAAACGATATAGAATTTCGTTATCCACCGATTCCGGCGCATGACCACCTACCATGTGGCGAATATGATATTTAGAAACATCATCATTGCTCAAATCAACTGCCGGATAATTTTTAGCCGTCAACTCCTCAAGTAAATCTTGTTTGCCCCCTTCGGGTACTTTCACACCCACGTAGATCTGGGCAGCATCATCACGACCATAACGGTAATTAAATTCGGTAATTGGGCGTTTGCCTAATAAGTTACAAAATGTCTGGAAGCTACCTGGTTTTTCAGGGATGGTCACCGCCATGATCACTTCACGGCCTTCGCCTACTTCGGCCATTTCGCTTACATAACGCAAACGGTCAAAATTCATGTTGGCACCGGACTCAATGGCAATTAGGGTTTTACCCTCAACACCAGTTCGTTCAACGTATTTTTTTAAACCCGCCACACCTAACGCACCGGCGGGTTCTGCCACACTGCGGGTGTCGTCAAAGATATCTTTAATGGCGGCACACAACTCATCCGGTGTAACCGTGATACATTCGTCAATATGATCTTTACATACCTGCCATGTGTGCTTACCAATTTGAGCCACCGCCACACCATCAGCAAAAATACCCACATGAGGCAAGGTTACTCGTTTACCTGCATTCATGGCGGCCGCTAAACACGCACTTTCGGTGCTCTCTACCGCGATCACTTTGATTTCTGGGCGCAGATATTTTACATACGCCGCCACACCCGCCGCGATACCTCCGCCACCAACAGGCACAAATATGGCGTGTATATCACCTGTGCACTGGCGCAGCATTTCCATGGCGATGGTGCCTTGGCCTGCAATTACATCAGGGTCATCATATGGATGGATATAGGTCATGCCTTTTTCTTCAACCAATTTTTGGCTGTAAGTAAAGGCTTCATCAAAGGTATCACCGTGTAACACCGCTTTGGCACCACGGGCACGTACGGATGCCACTTTGATCTCAGGAGTGGTACGGGGCATCACAATAGTGGCTTTAATGCCAAGCTTTTGCGCTGATAGCGCAACCCCTTGGGCATGGTTACCGGCGCTGGCGGTCACCACGCCTTTAGCCAGTTCTTCTGGAGTTTTCTTGGATATGCAGTTGTAAGCACCACGGCATTTAAAGCTGTAAACCGGCTGCTCGTCTTCGCGTTTAATTAGAATGGTATTACTTAGGCGGTCACTAAGAAATTGCGCCGGCGACAGGGGGGTTTCCACCGCCACATCGTATACATTGGCTTCTAGTATGCGTTTTATGTAGTTATCCGCCATTGGAAATCAACTTACCTATTTTAAAAGTGCATTATTGTAACCATTTTGCCCTGTGCTTAGATATAATCACACACTTAAATTTCTTAAATCTCTAGGGTAAACCTAATGAACCAAGATCAGCTAAAGCAGGCCGTGGGCCAAGCGGCAGTAGATTACATCCAGCCTCATCTTGAAAAAGACAGCATTATTGGCGTCGGCACTGGCTCTACGGCTAACTGCTTTATTGATGCTCTAGCGAAAATCAAACACGTATTTGCAGGTGCTGTTGCCAGCTCAGATGCCACCGCACAACGTTTAAAAGACCATGGCATTGAGGTTCACGACCTAAATAACGTAGGCACGTTGGAGTTTTACATCGATGGCGCCGATGAAATTAACGATCATCTGCAAGCCATTAAAGGGGGCGGTGCTGCGCTCACCCGTGAAAAAATTGTGGCCGCATGCAGTAAAGAGTTCATCTGCATCGCTGACGACAGCAAATTGGTACCTATTTTAGGTACATTCCCGCTACCGGTTGAAGTGATTCCAATGGCGCGCTCTTATGTGGCCCGTGAGCTTGTGGCTTTAGGCGGTGACCCAGTTTACCGTCAAGGGGTCACTACCGATAATGGCAATGTGATTTTAGATGTCCACAACCTGCACATTCAAAGCGCTACCAAACTAGAAGAACGTATCAACGCTATCGTGGGTGTGGTGACAAATGGTTTATTCGCTTGCCGTGCTGCGAATGTATTTTTAATGGGCACCCGTGAAGGGGTTAAAACATTAAAGCCTAAAAACTAGTTTTACTGTTTTAAGCCCATTAAAAAACGGCTAAGTGCTCACGGACTTAGCCGTTTTTGTTTATCTGCCATTTATTATTCAATATACCTATCTAACGTATCAAATAACGCATTTAGCCCAGTCGACCAAGCATTTCGCAATTGCATAAAGCCTTCGTGGGTTTCATCTATACGTAAAGCTTTCTCACAGATAAGTGAATCTGCTTTATAGGTAATGGCATCTAATGGCATACCCACAGAGATATTACTGCGCAACGTGGAATCCATGGAAATTAAACTGCACTGCAGAGCTTTATCCAACGACGTATCAGACTTAATGATACGATCTAAAATAGGCTTACCATATTTACTCTCACCAATTTGAAAGTAAGGGGTATCATCACTGGCTTCAATGAAATTGCCCTGTGGATAAATATGGAACAACCTAGGGGTATCCCCTTTTATCTGCCCACTAAGCAACATATTACAGCTGAAATCTATGCCTTGATTTTGCCCTTCGTCACGGGTGATCACTTCGCGAATGGTTCGACCTATAATCTCGGCTGCTTCAAATAGTGTGTGAGTACTAAGTATGTGTTTTTCAGCTGTTTTGATATTTTGCTCTATAATCGACAACACACTTTGTGTGGTGGCTAAATTACCGGCGCTTTGAATGAACAACACACGGTCATTGGCGACCTCAAAGGTATGAAGTTTCTTAAAGCTGGCAATGTGATCAACCCCAGCATTGGTACGCGAATCTGAGGTTAAAACCAAGCCGTCTTTGAGCTTTATGGCAACACAATAGGTCATATGAGTATCTAAATTACCGCTGGATATCTTAATAATAGTGAAACATTATCTATTTTGGCTACTGATATAATCAATATCTAAAAGCTACTGCTCACCCTTAGCTAGTTAGACAACCTATCCCATCTATTAGTACACAAAAGTCTTTACAGGTGAGCCTCATTATTCCATTTAGGTACTTAGCGGGGTCAATATAAAGACTGGTTCATTCTAAGCGACTGAGTTTGAAGGTTTTTATGCTTAACATTGGCAATGCTACTAAACGATATTAACGGCAGCTTCTAGATTGAATTATCAAAGAGTCATAAATACGCCACTAATAAACACTCACAGTACCGAGCATTTAACGACAAACTCGACGATAACGTCTATATTTTTACTACTCAGCCTTATTTAAAGTTCAGCCTATTAATGCCGAAACTTGTAACCTCAACAAAGTCAAAATTAAACAAAAATACCCCTTTGTTCTTTGCAATAGCGTTGCTGTTAGTATTGAGCAGCTCCGTCATCACGTATATAAATGCAAAAAAGTCAGAGTCTAACGCTGACTGGGTTGACCACACCTACAAAGTAACCAACTGGATTCAACAAGTCTTATCCAATATGCAGGATCTAGAAACCGGTCAACGGGGTTTTATCATCACCAATAATGAGGCATACCTTGAACCGTTTCATCAAGGACTTAATCAAATCGAGGCTTCCTTATTAACCTTGCAACAACTGACACAAGACAACCCCTCACAACAGCAACGCATAAAAAAATTGTATTCATTAAAAGAACAAAAAATAGATGAACTTAAAAAAACAATTAAATTGCGTAAGCTTCAAGGGTTTTATGCTGCACAATCTTTGGTGTTAACCGATATTGGCAAACTCTCCATGAAAGAGATTAGGCAGATCTGCCAAGATATGATTAAAGAAGAAAACCGTTTACTTAAGCTGCGCAGTGCTAGCAGAACACAAAGTGAACATAGCTCAGTTATTATGATTTTATTGGGTAACAGCTTAGCATTAACTTCTTTGGGTATTGCCATTATTATTTTCAGACGCTCCGATCTTAAATTACACGAGTTGTTACGAGATGCAAAAGCTGCATCCAAATCTAAAAGCGAATTTTTAGCTAATATGAGTCATGAAATTCGCACTCCAATGAACGGCATCATTGGCATGCTTAATTTATTAAAAAAAGAAACGCTCAATCGCCAGCAACTGCAGTACATCAAAATGGCTATCGCCAGTGCTGACTCTCTATTGGTTATCATTAATGACATTTTAGACATGTCCAAAATCGAGGCTGGTAAACTGCAAATAGAATACGTCGACTGCGATATAATAAACCTACTTTCTGATATCACAAAAGCCATGTCTTTGCGTATTGATGAAAGCAAAGTTGAATTAGTGCTAGATACTACAGATATTGAGCACAGCATCGTCATCGGTGACCCCGTGCGGATTCGGCAAGTTTTAACCAATCTAATTGGCAATGCTATTAAATTTACAGCGCAAGGTGAAATTGTCATAAGAGCGTCTGTCCGTTTTTCATCCGTACCGCAGGAGTTACTATTCACATGTGACGTAAGCGATACTGGTATAGGCATTTCAGCCGAAAAAATACAAAACTTATTTAGCGCATTTACGCAAGAAGACGCATCCACAACCCGTAAATTTGGCGGCACAGGTCTTGGCCTTACTATTGCCAAACAACTATGTGTGTTGATGGGCGGTGATATTACAGCGACAAGTGAAAACGGTAAGGGCAGTCAATTTACATTTCATATTAAACTTAAGCAAAGCAATAAAGAGCTTGAGCCAATACCAAATATCGACTTTACCGACACATCAGTTTTAATTGTAGATGACAACCAAACTAACATTGAAGTACTAAAAGGCTACCTAGAAACCAAGAACATGATCGTAACCAGCTGTACCAGCGCGCAAGAATGCTTAACGCTATTAAAAGATACAACCACACAAAACGGCTTTTGCCCTTATAGTGTTGCCGTACTTGATATGCATATGCCCAACATGGATGGCGCAATGCTAGCAAAACGAATCACCGCACAGTCAGCTTACCATTCTATGGACCTCATACTCATGACATCCATGGGCTCACAAGACAATAATCAATATTATTTGGACCTAGGATTTGCCGCTGTATTACATAAACCAGTTGTCGATTCAGATTTATTTGATGTCCTCGCTTTATCATTAACCACCGCAGAATCAAATAAGCATAAAAACTTGCTGACACAAAAAGACCTTATTTCCAAACGCGCAGCAAACAAACCTCATCAAGTAACACCGTTTGCTAAAGGCATTCATATTTTATTGGTCGAAGATAATGCAATTAACCAAGCCGTTGCTCAGGGCCTTTTGGAGGACATAGGCATTACCGTCGACATTGCCGAAAATGGACTCGAAGCCATTGATGCGATTCAACAGTCCCAAAACGCTCCTTATCACCTTGTCTTAATGGATTGCCAAATGCCATTGTTAGACGGCTACAGCGCCACAAAAAAAATCAGAGCAGGTGATGCCGGCAATGAACATCGCGATATTGTTATCGTCGCCATGACCGCCAATGCGATGCACGGAGACAAGGAGAAGTGTCTAGCCGCAGGCATGAATGACTACATCAGCAAACCGATTGACGAAAAGAAACTGGTACAGGTAATCGCTAATTGGGTATCCACTTAAAATGAAAATATTGCGTAATTAACTTCCCGGTTTGGCCATATAACAGGCTCAATATATTTTGTATTTTGAGTAACCCGAACAAAGATTCGAAATTCACATCAGACAGACCTTGTTCCGTAAAAGATCACTTAATGCCAGTCAAAAAAAAACGCCACAGGCTAGTTAGCCTATCGCGCTTTTTAATACACTTTGCTAATCAAATTAGTATGCGTATTTTTTCTCAATCTTACGTTTAGCAACAATGTATTGCTTGTTATCAATGTCACCTAGGGTTAGCTGATCATCTAACGCTGAGATCTCTTTTTCTAACTCATTTTTGATGTGATATTGAGTAACACTTAAGTTATTCATTTGAGCGCCTTGGTAACCACTGATTGGATCCCACAGAATAGATAAAGGCCAGAACAATAAGTTCACAATACCCAGACCCGTTTCACCTACATAGAAAGAACCACCACCAGGTAATAACCCCAATAATGCAGCTGAAGTTGGATCATCTTCTTCAATTAATACGCCAGAATTCTCATATGCTTGATATTCAACCTTTTGCATAGAGTTCAGGCCTGAAGCGCAGCCCATTAACGTCAGTAGCAAAGCCGCTACTAGTGTATTTTTTAACAATGTCATACTCATTCCTTTAGTTCGATATAAACCAACAATAATGTTGATTGCGGCCATACAACTACTGATTAAAAATAAGGTGAACTATCCATTAATCAAATGATCCATGTACGCGCGCGCCAGTCTAAAGGGATATGCAAATTTATCAACCGTAAGTTGCTGATTTTGTTCAATAAATACACTAACTAAACATAAGCAGAGTAAAATTTCCCACTATCTTTACGCCCTTGCGCTCAAAAGTGTGTTATGACCTTTGTATCTTTATAGGAACAAGCCGCTAACCCGAATAATGATTCGAAACGCTGATTTATCTACGATTTTTATATCAAAACACTCGCAAACCACTTAAATAAAACTGCGCATTTATCTACTAGAAAATCCTTGTATTTTGAAAGTCAAAGCATAAAATGCGGTCAATTTAATGATTCCTATTGAGGATTTATGCACGTTTAGCCCAGCGCTTTCTCTTTGTCAGAAGGCGCAAAAGCAACTATAAGCTTTGATCTTTGCCGTGGCACAGAGATGGACGAGGGTAAACCCTTGTTTGGTCCAATCAAGTTAATGATTACAGGGTTCTTTTGTAACCATCATAGTTTGGCCTGTCTCTTAGATATGAATGTCATTAACGGCATCAATAATATTCTTACCGCTTAGGTCGTGGATTCGAAATGACGCATACTTTGCTGTCATTTTAACTAAGCTTAAACGAGCAATGCATTATTGGCTTTAAGCCAAACTAAACAAACGGTAACGGCTTTTTAAGCCAACTTAAGTAACCCTTTACTTTCGAAGAGAGACTCTATGAGCAAAGTGATGATTATTGGTGCCGGCGGTGTTGGCAACGTAGTGACACAAAAATGTGCACAGCTACCAGACGTATTTAGCGATATTATTTTAGCCAGTCGTACCGAAAGTAAATGTAAAGCCATCGCTGAAGGCGTGAAAGAAAAAACCGGCGTGAGTATTCGTACCGCACAAGTGGACGCGGATAACGTACCTGAGCTAGCCGCTCTTCTTAAACAAGAACAACCTAAACTTGTGATCAACGTTGCCCTGCCTTACCAAGACTTAACCATTATGGATGCGTGTTTAGAAGCCGGCGTTCACTATATGGATACCGCCAACTACGAACCTTTGGATACGGCTAAATTTGAATACAGCTGGCAGTGGGCGTACCAAGATAAATTTAAAGATGCCGGTTTAACTGCATTATTAGGCAGTGGCTTTGATCCTGGTGCCACCAACGTGTTCACCGCTTATGTGGCCAAACACTACTTTGACGAAATTCACTACCTCGACATCATTGATGTAAACGGTGGTGATCACGGCTACCCATTTGCTACTAACTTCAACCCAGAAATTAACATTCGTGAAGTGACCGCCGAATGTCGCCACTGGGAAAACGGCGAGTTTGTTACCACACCCGCCATGAGCAAAAAAGCCGCGTTTACTTGCCCTGACAATGTGGGTGATTACAACATTTACCGCATGTACCACGAAGAACTAGAAAGCCTATCTAAAAACTTTCCAACGCTTAAGCGTGCGCAGTTCTGGATGAGTTTCTCTGATAACTACCTAAAACACCTAGAAGTATTAGGTAACGTAGGCATGACCGGCATTGAGCCTGTGGAATTTGAAGGCCAACAAATTGTGCCCATTCAATTCTTAGCCAAACTGCTGCCTGACCCATCATCACTTGGTCCGCGCACAAAAGGTAATACCTGTATCGGTACTGTGGTTCGTGGTATTAAAGATGGCAAAGAAAAAATTGTTTATTGCTACCAAATTTGTAACCACGAATCGTGCTGGGAAGAAGTGAAATCTCAAGCCATTTCTTATACCACAGGTGTTCCTGCCATGATTGGTGCCAAAATGATGGTCGAAGAAAAATGGTTAGAGCCAGGTGTGTTTAACATTGAACAGTTTGATCCTGATCCATTTATGGAAGCCATGAACCAATACGGTTTGCCATGGAAAGTAATTGAGCTAGACGAGTTTAATCTAGACCAATAATACAAAACGCAACAACCGTAGGATGGGTTAGGTGCGAGTTTTACCAGCGCCGTAACCCATCAAACTGATGGGTTACGATATTCGCTGCACTCATATCTAACCCATCCTACATTCTTCCTTATAAACGCGTTATGTCTATAACCGTTTGTTTTGTCACCTGTGAGCCCATCTGATGCAATTTACTGATTTTTCAAAACTGGATTTAAGCCAACTGCCCTCCCCTTGTTTTGTGGTAGACGAAGTGGCCGTTGAACGTAATCTGCGTATTTTAAATGATGTGCAAACTCGCAGTGGCGCAAAAGTTTTACACGCCCTTAAAGCGTTTTCTATGTGGTCTTTAGCACCACTGACAACAAAATATTTATCGGGCACCTGTTCAAGCGGCTTACACGAAGCCCAACTGGGCAAAGAATATTACGGCGGTGAAGTACATGTGTTTTCAGCCGCCTTTACTGAAAGCGATTTTAAAGAATTATTAACCTTTGCTGATCACATTGTATTTAATACCCCAAGCCAATTAATGCGATTTGCCTCCCTATGCGAACAAGCCAAACTCTCTCGCCCGCAATTGCACTTTGGTTTACGCATTAACCCTGAACACAGCGAAGGGGATGTTGAAATTTATGACCCATGTGCGGCGGGTTCTCGCCTTGGTACCACTTACGATCAACTCGTCAAAGCACTTGAGCAACCAGAGTGCCAACACGCGTTTAAATTGATCAGTGGTTTTCACTTTCACACCTTATGTGAGCAAGACTTTTTACCACTACAGCGCACACTAAAGGCGGTAGAGAAAAAATTTGGCGCATGGCTAATCAATTTAGAATGGTTAAATTTTGGTGGTGGCCACCATATTACTGCACCAGGCTATCAGATAGATGATTTGGTAGAGTGCATCAAAGCTATTCGTGAAAAATACAATGTGGATGTCTACCTCGAACCTGGAGAAGCGGTTGCCATCGGCACTGGAGTATTAATCGCAGAAGTACTGGATATCGGTTTTAACCAATTGCCACAAGCAATTCTTGATACATCCGCCACCTGTCATATGCCTGATACATTAGAAATGCCCTATCGCCCAGATATTACAAACAGTGGCGAAGCCAACGAAAAAGCACACACTTATCGTTTAGGTGGCCTAACTTGTTTAGCGGGTGATGTGATTAACGATTATAGTTTTGATGAGCCATTACAAGTGGGCCAACGCTTAGTATTTGAAGACATGGGCCATTACACCATGGTAAAAACCAGTACCTTTAACGGTACCCGTTTGCCCGCCATTGCCATTTGGAATTCACAAACCAATGCAGTAAATATTGTACGTGAATTCGGTTATGACGATTTTAAAATGCGTTTGTCCTAATATCACCTTTCTTTTATTGTGAACGTAAGCTTCACAATTTTTTATTTTTCAGATTATGCATTGATGATTCATAATCTGAAAAATATTTTTAATCTTACCTCCCTCCTTTCATTTTTATTTTTCAAATCGCGCTAGTTGATTCAAGCCAATAATCATTCTGCTGTCACAAAATTGTTCACCAATGCGGCCAATCCAATATCATTTACGGCCAAGTTAATGAATCAATTTGCATCCTGTGTGCGCGTGGTTTAAACATTAATAGGTTACACCCTTAGCAGATCAAAAAAATAATAACGATCTACTATTTTCAACCATGTTCATCAGGGACCCCATAATGAAAATGAAAGGATTAATCCGTGCAAGCGGCGCGATTCTCACTTCGCTTCTATTAACACAGACCGCTGTCGCCATGAGTGCCAAGCCAGCACCCCAAGCCGCCAGCGTGGATGCCATTACACAATTTCAAACCAGTTGGGCGGGCAAAGCATTAGACCATCAGCGAAAAATGGATGCCGATACACCACTGGCGCAAAACAATATTTTAGGTTCACACAATACTTATAACTCTGAAAAATACCGCAACGCCACCCGTTATTTAGACCCACAACAAAAACATTCTATTTATGATCAATTACGCATTGGCGCTCGTTTTATCGAGTTAGATGCACACTGGACGGCCCATACCCACGGCTGGCCTTGGGAATGGGGCACCGACTTATTGCTTTGCCATTCTGGTATTGGTGTGGATGTGGGGGATTTACATTTAGGCTGTAGTTTAACGGATCGTTTTGTAAAAGACGGCGTTGCAGAGGTTGGCAAGTGGTTAAATGAAAACCCTAATGAAGTGATTATTTTGTATTTTGAAGATCACACAGATGGTCGTCATCAACAGTTGCTTAATATCATCAACGATAAACTCTCAGGTAAGGTTTACGCCAGTAACGGTTGTAAGGCGGTACCCAATACACTGACTAAAAACCAAGTGCGCGCAGCCGGTAAACAAGTAGTGCTGTGGAAAGACGGTGGCTGCTCATCTAATACCGGCATGAAAAATTTAGCCTTCACAGGTTTGGGTGACATCAATCGTATTTGGGAAGATCGCACTGGTGTGGGTGCCATTGGTGCATTTTTCACAAACGGCTCCGTTAAACGCATTGAAGCGAACGATGTGACTCAAGCCTTTAAAAATGGTGGCAACATTGTGAACCTAGATGATTTAACCCATAACGATGGACGCATGGCAGCGGGTATTTGGTCATGGGATGTGAACGAGCCTAATAACTGGGGTGGCAATCAAGATTGCGCCGTACAGTGGGCTAACGGTCGCTGGGATGATGCTAACTGTGGCAACCAACACTTCTTTGCGTGCAAGCACAATCAAAGCAATGAGTGGAACATTTCAACTTACAGCGACGTGTGGAGCGATGGCCAAAACGCCTGTGACATTCTAGGTGATTACCGATTTAGTGCCCCTAAAAACAGTGAAGAAAATGAAGCACTGAAAGATGCTAAAAATGGCATAAGCCATGTTTGGATCAACGCCAACGATTTATCAAGTGAAGGGAACTGGGTATCGCAATAAATTTTAAAAGTTGAAAATAAAAAGCCGCTATGTGGGTAGCGGCTTTTTTTGTTGAGTTGATTTTATGTTTAAGTGACATCGTTATTATTTTTTTGTGGATTAATCCGCCCAAACAATAACACCATCACAATGCCAACAAACACCGCACCACCACCAACCGGTTGTGCCCATGGCCAAACACCCGCTTGGCGCATAACAATCGTGCCCAAAACGATTAGTGTTAATCCCATCCACCATTTAAGCGGCTTTTTAAACCAGTTTAGTAGTTCCATATTATTCGCGAGCAGGCTCGCTCCTACATTACGTTTGCATGAAATGAAAATTGATTATCAAGCACAGCTTTTAACTGATCGCCACTCACTAGCGGCCCAACACCTGCCGGTGTGCCCGTTAAAATCACATCACCCGCCTGCAGTGTGAAAATAGTGCTGATGTACGCGATAAGATCAGGAATTGAGGTGATCATTTGTGTGCTATCACCCTTTTGTTTTTGTTCACCATTTTTAATCAGCTCAATGGCAATACACTCTTTATTTGATAATTCAGACACCGCTACCCACTTGCCTAGCGGACATGCCCCATCAAAACCTTTGGCGATCTCCCACGGGTGCGACTTTTCTTTTAGCTTAGCTTGGACATCACGCAAGGTTAAATCCAACGCCACCGTCACATGGCTCACATAATCCCATGCATCGCTTGCCGATATATTGTTAACATCTTTATTTATTAACAATGCAATTTCTGCTTCGTGATGCACACTGCCTTGATTTTGTGGAATGGCAAAACCACGCTCTAAACTCACCACTGACGTAGCTGGTTTAATAAATAAGATGGGCGCATCAGGGATTTCATTACCCAACTCTTTAGCGTGTTCGGCATAGTTACGACCAACACACACCACTTTGCCCAGTGGTAAATCTATGGTTTGCTTTTGTTGGGTTTGGTGCTGAAACATTAACTCATATCACCTGTGGGAGGGCGCTTGCGCGCGATAAATTTATACGGGAGCCTATCGCGCGCAAGCGCCCAACAGAATACAAAATGATAAATGTAGGAGTCGAGCCCTGCTCGCGATACCTAAGACCCCATTACAAGCCTTAAAGAATCAATAGTGAACACCCTAGTTTAAAAGTGTTCTCTGTTTTAGCTCAGAACAATTAATTAAACCTGTAGGAGTCGAGTCCTGCTCGCGATACTTAAGACCCCATTACAAGCCTTAAAGAATAAATAGTGAATACCCTAGTTTAAAAGTGTTCACTGTTTTAGCTCAGAGTAATAAATTAAACCTCTGGTATCGCGAGCAGGGCTCGACTCCTACAGTTTGTGTAAGGCGACGTGCAAATAGAGGTAGCAAGCTAGCTACGCGTCGATCACTTTACCTGGATTCATAATATTCTTAGGATCAAACACGGCTTTCATGGCGCGCATGTAATCAATTTCAACCGCGCTGCGGGTATATTCAAGATACGGCTTTTTGGTCATGCCCACACCGTGCTCCGCAGAAACTGAACCTTGGTATTTTTCAACAATCTCAAATACCCAAGTACTTACTTTGGCGCATTTTTCAAAGAATTCTTCTTTGGCTAACGCATCCGGCTTCAAAATATTTAAATGCAGGTTGCCGTCACCAATGTGGCCAAACCAAATGATTTCAAAGTCTGGGTACTCTTTGTTCACCACTTCTTCGATCTCATTTAAGAACGGCGGCACTTTTGATACCACAACCGAGATGTCGTTTTTGTAAGGGGTCCATTCAGCGATGGTTTCAGAAATATCTT
>JAGDZK010000087.1:0-8870 GCA_049115935.1 Bermanella sp.
GGGTTCACATAAATAAGGCCCATCATTACCGCAGCCAACGGGTTTTCAAGATCACGCTCACCAGAATAACGGCTGCCTTCGCTGCCACTGGGTGCTAGCCACTCTTTTTCTGCCCCCCAGTAGGTGTCGATTTCTGGGTGCCAAATATCTTCACGACCAAAAGCAAAGCCGAATGTTTTTAAACCCATTGATTCATAAGCCATGGTGCCTGCGTAGGCAATTAAGTCAGCCCAGCTCAATTTATTACCGTATTTCTTCTTAATCGGCCAAAGTAGACGACGGGCTTTATCAAGG
This sequence comes from Bermanella sp., assembly GCA_049115935.1. Taxonomy (GTDB): domain Bacteria; phylum Pseudomonadota; class Gammaproteobacteria; order Pseudomonadales; family Oceanobacteraceae; genus Bermanella. Next base: position 295 of record JAGDZK010000087.1, read on the forward strand.
TTGGCGTTATCAGGCCAAGAACTAATCGGTGCAAAACGTTGATTACCGGTGGCCGCACCACCACGACCATCGGCAATACGGTAAGTCCCAGCAGAGTGCCAAGACATGCGAATCATTAAGCCACCATAGTGGCCCCAGTCAGCTGGCCACCAGCTTTGGCTATCTGTCATTAAGGCTTTCATATCTTTTTTAAGGGCGTTTACATCTAGGCTTTTAACCGCTTCACGGTAATTAAAGTCCTCTCCCATTGGATTCGTCTTGGTATCATGCTGATGCAAGATGTTCAGGTTAAGGGCTTTTGGCCACCATTCCATATTTGACATACTGGTTTCAGTTGCACCACCGTGCATCACTGGACATTTGTTATTAGACATTGATGAATCTCCTATTTTTTACATGAGAAAAGCTGTTTTGGGCATAAGCTTTTAATTTGTTCTCACTCCACTATTGACGACCCAGCACATTAAGTAAAACAATTTATCCTTATGCTTCTAATAGCTTTTAACTATGACATTAAATTTACCCTAAATCCAATATGTACTGTCACCGCCCATAATGTATAGCATAAAAAATCACACCAACTGGCTCCGGGCCAAACTCAGCCAAGCTAATTTTTTAAAGTAAGCACCAATAAAAAAGGGCAGATGCTTTCACATCTGCCCTTCTTGTTTCACCCTAGGTGTCATCCTGACTTAGCCTTCCTGGCTTGATCCCTATTTCGTCCCTTACATCCTGTTTGCAATCGTCCTTAACTGCGACATTCCGTGTCGGTATTCCCTTACCTTTGATCTTAAAAATAGCCCGCTTTATTCCATTAGCAAGTCATTTCACGCCAACTTGCATAATTACTCGGCTTTTTATGCCTTAAGTCCAATTTCCTAGGGGATTTACGCCAGTTCATTCTTCATCTGCAATATTACGCCACCACTTCTCATACCATTTAGGTTGGTCGATCATCACTTGCTCGCCCATAATGGGTGTTTGTACCAGCTGCCCTTGATCTTGAGCAATACGGGTCACATCTTCTAAAGGGGCTTTCCAATGATGAAAAGCAAGCTTAAAGGTGCCGTTATGCACTGGCAGCATGGCTTTACCTTTAAGATCCATATGGGCTTGAACCGACTCTGCTGGAAACATATGAACCTTAGCCCAATCAGGGTTATAGGCGCCGTTTTCCATAATAGTTAAATCAAAGGGGCCATATTTCTCGCCTATGGTTTTAAAGCCTTCAAAATAGCCACTGTCGCCGCTAAAAAATATCCGTTGCTTGGGTGAGCTTATGACCCATGAACTCCACAAAGTGCTATTTCGATTAAACAAACCACGCCCAGAAAAGTGTTGTGACGGTGTGCTGGTGAATTTGATGTCACCAAACTGCATGGATTGCCACCAATCCATTTCATGGATATTTTCCCTAGGAACGCCCCAGTCCTCTAGGTATTGGGCAAGCCCTAATGGCACAACAAAATGTTTTGTAATATTAACTAAACGCTTGATGCTGCCCTCATCTAAGTGGTCATAGTGATCATGGCTTATGACGACGGTATGAATAGTGGGTAAATTATCTAAATCAATGGGCACAGCATGAAAGCGTTTGGGCCCCGCCCATTGAACTGGGCTCGTGCGCTGTGAAAACATTGGGTCAGTGAGAATATATTTACCAGAGAGTTTCATTAACACAGTGCTGTGACCAAGGCGGTACACGACATCATCTTGTTCTGCCGCAAGTAGACTTAAATCAATCGGGGCAATGGGTATCAAGCCAAACGGTTCAGTATTTGGGTACTCGTCAAAGAAAAACCGTTTACCAATCCCAATGAATTTTCCAAAGCTAAAGTCTTGCTCGGTATCGTTTTTATTATAAAAACCGCTACCCGCTAGGAAGTGATCACTTTGCCAATGCTCACTTGGCTGGGAAGCGCATGCCATAACAGAGCTCCCCACCACAGCGGCACACACCCACAATAAAGGTTTATTCATGCACAATTTCACTCACAAGCTAAACTTAACGAAAGCCACAATACTAAAGCATGATGATGCACTTTAATATTCAACAGCTTGTTCCACTGCTTGTCTGTCTGCTGTTTGCCTCTCTTAGCTATGGGCAAGATACATTACGCCTAGGCGTTCCTATGCTAAAACCCTTTACCTATATTGAAAACGGTGTTTTTAAGGGTACTGCCATCCCCCCGATCAAAAAAGCGCTTAAAGATAGTAAAATTAAATATAAGTGGGTATTTATTGAAAATTACTCACTGCTTTTAAAGGCGGTTCGCAGTGAGCAAATTGATGGCTTTTTTTAGCAACAAAAAATGTAGAGCGAGATAAGTACGCAAGGTTTAGTAAGCCTGTTTTCATTGAGCATTACAGTTGGTTTATACTCAAAAATGCACCTTATGAATTAGACTCTAGTGATTTTAAACTAAACGCACGCATTGGTGCCATTATAAAGACAAATTCTCATCGCTTAACCATTAGGCGTGGCTATCAAGTTTATGGCCACCCTGCTGAGCTGCTTGCTCAGCAATTTATAAGCGGTACTTTAGATGCTGTCTTTGCAACCCAATCGCCTTTCAGTTATGAATTAGACGCCATCCATTTTTCAAAGAAAAAGTACACTATCACACAAGATTCAGAACGACCCTTTGGTATTTATATTTCAAAAAAATACTTAGGGCGCTTTCCCGATACACTTAATAAAATTAACCAGTACATCACGACACAATAGCCACAAAATTTAGACGAAAAAAAACCAGCCTATTGGCTGGTTTTTTTTAGCTGAATTTATTCAGCTGCTTTTTCTTTACGCTTAGCGGGAGCTGGCTTACGGTCACGAGCTTTTGTACCGCTACCATCTTTAGCCTTGTAACCTTCTTTTTTAACACGCTTAGGTGCATCACCGCCTTTTGCATTGATATCTTCAATGTTTAAAGGGCGACCACAAATGCGGGTTTTCTTAAGATGATTAACCACTTCACTTGGCATACCACTTGGTAAATCAACCGTGGCGAAGCTGTCGAAAATTTCAATGTGACCAATGAATTTGCTTTCGATGTTCGCTTCGTTAGCAATGGCGCCAACGATGTTGCCAGGCTTAACACCATCTTTGTAACCTACCGCTAAACGGTAACGGTTCATTTGCACATCTGGATTATCTTTAAGCGGCATTGGCTTTTTGTCCAATGGCTTATCGGCCATATCACGACCACGTCCGCCACGATCATTACGACCACGGCCTTCACGACCACCGCGATCGCCACGGTCGTTACGTTCTTTATATTCACGAGGCTTACGCTCACCTTCACGAATAAATAGACGCTTACCGTTTTGGCCCATTTCTGCAAGAGAAACAGCCACATCGACAGCCGTTAAGTTTTCGTTTTCTGCAATCACTTCTTCAATGATTGATTTAAAGATTTCAGTATCCAAACCGCCAACAGACGACAGGATGCGCGCTTTAAAACGCTCACGACGCTTAGCGTTTACATCGTCTGCACTTGGCAATTGCATCTCTGCAATTTTTTGACGAGTAACACGTTCGATGGTGCTTAACATGCGACGCTCACGTGGGCGTACAAACAAGATTGCGCTACCCGTACGACCAGCACGACCTGTACGACCAATACGGTGAACGTATGATTCAGCATCGTAAGGAATGTCATAGTTAATTACATGGCTAATACGTTCAACGTCAAGACCACGTGCCGCAACGTCTGTTGCTACTACGATATCAATTTGGCCTTTCTTCAAGCGATCAACTGCGCGCTCACGTTGTGCCTGTGCCACGTCACCGTTCAGTGCTTCACACTTGTAACCTGCGTTACGTAAGTATTCTGATACTTCTTCAGTGGCTTGCTTGGTGCGCACGAAAATCATCATGGCATCCATATCTTGGGTTTCACAAATACGCAATAGACCTTCGTTTTTGTCGGTCTCACGTACTAACCAAAATGACTGTGCAATTTTGTCGTTTGTGGCTGTTTTGTTTTCGATGCGCACTTCAACTGGTGAGTTTAAGTGTTTCTCTGCCACTTCTTTAATCTGGCGAGGCATAGTTGCTGAGAACAAAGCAACCTGACGCTTAGTTGGAACATGTTCTAGGATCCAGTTCACATCATCAATAAAGCCCATGCGAAGCATTTCGTCCGCTTCATCCAATACAACCGCTTTAATATCATCAAGTTTTAGAGTGCCACGACGGATGTGATCCATTACACGACCCGGTGTACCCACAACAAACTGAGGACCGTTCTTTAATGCACGGAACTGAGTTGAGAAATCTTGGCCACCGTAAATACAAGTGGTTTTAATACCAGGGATGTGTTTTGCGTAAGACTCGATAGCAGCCGCTACTTGCTGAGCTAGTTCACGAGTGGGCGCTAATACCAATACTTGTGGAGCACGTGCGTTTGCATCCGTGCGCGCTAAAATCGGTAAAGTAAAGGCTGCCGTTTTACCGGTACCTGTTTGAGCAAGACCTAAAACGTCTTTGCCCGCTAATAAATGTGGAATGGCTTGTTGTTGGATTGGGCTAGGGGTTTCATAACCTTGCTCTTCAATCGCGCGTAAAACGTTAAATGGTAGACCAAGACTGGCGAAGCCAGTAGGAGTATCAGACATGCAAAAAAACCTGCTTTTTGGGGAATACATCTAGATCGGCACGGGGAGGCACGGGGCACTCAATGACGGCGCAATCAAAATTCATTCACATTAAATTTTGACCATTGATCCCGTCATCCCGCTACACAGCTAGCCTAGAACGGCAGCTTAATCTGTTAACACAGTAGAGTTGAGGCAAAAAAAGTTGGCTCACACTCGAATAGGAAATTGGGAACACTCTGGTTACGGCGCGCATTCTCGCACTTTTGGTTGCTTTGTGCCAGAACTAATCCTGACTAATTGAATAATATTTAATCAATAGTCAAATATTAGATCTGAAAACTAAACTGCCAGCCCTGCTCACAGGCGTACCCTTGGCACACAAATAACCCAGGTACGGCTACAACTTCACCGTTTTTTAGTAATACAGGCCAGAACGGGCGCTGCCACGGAGGAATATCAAACTCTTGGAACCACTTTTTTAAGGCTTTATTAGGGCGGTTAATGGGCCGAGCTTTTAACCCACCTTGATACAAGGCAAGCTGATACTCACTTGGTTTTAAACCCAAACCCGGCTGCCACTTTAATTTACCCGCTGGTAACTGAGGATAACTGGCACCGTTAAAGTTCTGCATAAAGGCACTGGTATCCACCTCGGGTAAGCTTGGCATGACATACAACTTACCATTGTGACGGCGTACCTCGTTATCTTGCCACCTAAAAACGGGCTCAGCATCTATACGTGCACTCATCACATCATTGAGTAAAACTTTGATTTGTTTATCGGCCAGTAACGGGTAGCGATTGTGGTTTTCAAGCCATTTACGAATCAACTGACATTGAATGCTCCAAGGTTGGCGCGCCAGTTTATTACTGTCTAAGCGCCCTTGCTTATCAACCACCTGTTGGTAAATCGGGTCGATCAAATCATTGAGTAGCGTGTGCTCGGTTTGCAAAATACTAATGGTTTTGACAATGCTTTGATTGGCTTGAGGGTAACGCTGATTAAGGGCGGGTAATAATTCATGACGCCACCAGTTGCGATCAAATGACGTGTCCTCATTGGATTCATCATTGACAAAAGGTAGCTCAAATTCAGCAACATAGGCTTCGATTTGTTCACGGGTGATGCCTAGTAACGGTCGCATTAAGCGGCCTTGATGAAACACCCGTTCACCACTCATGGCTGTCAGCCCTGTCATACCAGAGCCACGCATTAAACGCATCATAAAGGTTTCGATTTGGTCATCTTGATGATGACCTAGCAATAACACATCACCGCTCAGCACATATTTTTCGAACACTTCATAACGCGCTAATCTTGCAGCCTGCTCTAAGCTGCCTGACTCTGTGCTCAAAACAACTCGCTCACTCACAAAACCAACCCCTAAGGTTTTACATTGCTTTTCACAAAGTAACAGCCACTCATTAGCATTGGACGATAAACCATGATGAACATGAATCGCAATAATGGGCTGGGTCAGGTTTAGCTGCACTAGGGCATGTAGCAATACAGATGAATCCGCACCACCACTAAAGCCAACTAAAATACGCTTGGGTTTCGCCTGGGTAATGCACTCTAGCAGCGCATCAGAAATACATGGTTCGATCATGGTCGACCGATATCTCTGAATTTTTCAAATCGTTTTTCAAGCAATTCATCTATGTCCATTGGCACTAAAGTGGATAACTGATGTTTTAATGCTTGTTTTAAAATCGCCGCAGCCTCTTCTAGGTTACGATGAGCACCACCAGCAGGCTCTGCAATCATTTGATCAATTAAACCTAACTCCAACAACCGAGAAGCCGTTATGCCCATGGCCGCAGCCGCTTCTTGGGAATGACTGGCGCTTTTCCATAAAATAGAAGCACATCCTTCTGGGCTAATCACAGCATAGGTGCTGTATTGCAACATCATCAATTGGTCACACACACCAATGGCCAATGCACCGCCGCTGCCACCTTCACCGATAACCGTTGAAATAATAGGTGTACGCAGGCGACTCATTAACGCTAAATTTTCTGCGATGGCATTACTTTGTCCACGCTCTTCGGCGTCGATGCCTGGGTAGGCCCCGGGTGTATCGATAAAGGTAATAATGGGTAAATTAAAGCGCTCCGCCATTTCCATCATACGGGCGGCTTTGCGATAACCTTCTGGTCGCGGCATAGCAAAGTTACGACGCATTTTTTCTTTTAAATCACGGCCTTTTTCTTGAGCAATCACCATCACCGCTTGACCATCTAATTTGGCAGGGCCACACATAATGGCGGCGTCATCGGCAAATAAACGGTCGCCGTGAAGCTCTTCAAAGTCATCGAAAATAAGAGGAATATAATCAGCACTATGGGGGCGCAGAGGATGGCGCGCCAACTGTGCGTTTTGCCATGGGTCAATACGCGAGAATACACGCTGGGTCACAAAGTTTAGTTCTTCTTCTAACCCACTGATTTCTGCCGCAATATTCATGTTGTTATCGGCATCTGCCAGATGCTTCAAATCATCAATACGCGCTTTTAAATCAGCGATAGGTTGTTCAAAGTCTAAATAGTTTGGGTTCATGCACCACTCATCGAGTTATTAATCTCAGCGTTCGTTATTTTGGTCTTTTTATTTTAGTCATAACAGCATTCAACGCTGTCTTCACCATAATGATTTTTTAAACGGTACAGCAAATCATCTGTCGGCTCTACTTTGTATTCTTGGCCTAACTGCAGGCTAGCCTTGGCACTTTCACCATGATATTGCAGTAACACTGGGCTGCCCTGTGTTTGGAATGGCTGCAATGTATCATTCAACTGACGAATAAAATGTTGTCCCAGTTCATGATGCTTTAAGGTCAAGCGAACTCCTGAACTAAAATTGCTACGGGCTTCACTGATATTCCACATGTTTATGAGATTAGCGCCCAATGAATCGTTGTAATTATCGTGCTTCACTTCGACCTCTAACACAACCAAATGATCAACGATCATTTTTTCTCGAAACTTATCGTAGACATCACTGAACAGACGAACATCTAAACGACCACTGCGATCATCAATGGTCAATATCGCCATATTGCCACCGCGTTTGGTTTTCATGACTCGCTGCGCCACGATAATACCGGCAATTTTTTGTGGCTTTTTATCCGCTTGAATATTGGCAAGTTTGGTGCGCGCCATTTTGCGTACTTCTTTTTCGTATTCATCAAACGGGTGACCCGTTACAAATAAACCCAGGGTGTCTTTTTCGCCCTGTAGTTTTTGTTTTGGGTTCCAATCACGTACTTTATTAAGGTAGTCATCGTATGGATTAAGGTTGGCCTCTTCTTCCACTTCGCCAAACATATCCATAATGCCAGCGGCTGCGTTTTTCGCATTTTGATCTGCGGCTTTTAAGGCGTCTTCAATGGTGGCAAAGAGTACTGAACGGTTCGGACCAATTTGATCAAAGGCACCACAACGCACTAACGCTTCCATCACCCGTTTATTCAACTTACTCTTATCCACCGATTTACAGAAATGGAAAATATCATTGAACTGACCCACTTCATTTCGGGCTTTGATAATAGCTTCAATTGGGCCTTCACCGACCCCTTTTACCGCGCCTAATCCATAAACAATGGCACCGTCATCATTCACCGTAAAACCAAATTCAGATTGATTTACATCCGGTAAAACCAAGTCGAGATTCATTTCTCGGCACTCTTCAATGAAGATCACAACCTTGTCGGTGTTCTGCATATCAGAAGTTAATACCGCCGCCATAAATGGCGCTGGGTAATGGGTTTTTAACCACAGGGTTTGATAAGACACCACCGCATAAGCGGCGGAGTGGGATTTGTTAAAGCCGTAACCGGCGAACTTTTCTACTAAGTCGAAGATCTTCATGGCGAGATCGCCATCCACGTTGATGGACTCAGCACCCTCGCGGAAGGTTTGACGTTGCTTGGCCATTTCTTCCGGTTTTTTCTTACCCATAGCACGACGTAACA
>JAGDZK010000088.1:0-1270 GCA_049115935.1 Bermanella sp.
AAAAACAAAGGTGTTCAGGCAGTACTTGATGCTGTTATTGAATACCTACCTTCGCCGACAGAAGTTAAAGCGATTGAAGGTGTACTGGATGATGCGGATGAAACCCCAGCGGTTCGTGAAGCATCAGATGACGCACCGTTCTCTGCGCTTGCATTTAAAATCGCCACCGACCCATTTGTAGGTACGCTCACCTTTATGCGTGTTTATTCTGGTGTGTTAAATACTGGTGACAGTGTTTATAACCCGATTAAACATAAAAAAGAACGTATCGGTCGTATGGTGCAAATGCATGCAAACAACCGCGAAGAGATCAAAGAAGTACGCGCAGGCGATATTGCAGCGGCTATCGGCTTAAAAGATGTGACCACAGGTGAAACCCTGTGTGATCTTAAGCATAAAATTACCCTTGAGCGCATGGAGTTTCCAGAGCCGGTAATTTCAGTAGCTGTTGAGCCAAGGTCAACCGCGGACCAAGAAAAAATGGGTATCGCTTTGGGCAAACTTGCTCAAGAAGATCCATCTTTCCGTGTTGAGACTGACCCTGAAACCGGTCAAACCATTATTTCAGGTATGGGTGAGCTTCACCTAGACGTGTTGGTTGATCGTATGAAGCGTGAGTTCAGTGTTGAAGCGAACATTGGTAAGCCACAAGTGGCATATCGTGAACGCATCACAGTGCCTTGTGATATCAACTATAAATTTGCGAAGCAATCTGGTGGTCGTGGTCAGTATGGTCATGTTGTCATCAAGTTCGAACCGACTGACGGCGAAGAACTGGAATTCGTAAATGAAGTTGTTGGTGGTGTTATTCCTCGTGAATACATTCCAGCAGTGCAAAAAGGTATCGAAGAACAAATGAAGAACGGTATTCTTGCTGGATACCCTCTTCTAGGTCTGCGCGCTACCTTACATGATGGTTCATTCCATGATGTTGACTCCAACGAAATGGCGTTTAAAATCGCTGCTTCTATGGCCACTAAAAAATTAGCACAAGAAGGCAAGCCTGCTTTACTTGAGCCAATAATGTCAGTGGAAATCGTTACCCCTGAAGATTACATGGGTGATGTTGTTGGAGATTTGAACCGTCGCCGTGGTCTCATTCAAGGGATGGAAGATACGTCTTCCGGAAAAGTTGTGACTGCAGAGGTTCCATTGGCGGAAATGTTCGGTTATGCAACCGATCTTCGTTCTGCCTCCCAAGGTCGTGCAACGTACGCCATGGAATTTAACAAATACGCTGAAGCGCCAACTAATGTCGCCGAAGCTGTAA
>JAGDZK010000089.1:0-7823 GCA_049115935.1 Bermanella sp.
TTTTAGGCACAAACTTTTTACCTTCACGGCGCGCGTCTTTTTCACGACCGGACTCAGGCGGCACTAAATGTTTTGGTCCGCGGCCAATCAAATGGGCTTTACCCATTTTTTTTAACGCTTTACGCAGTAGCGGCCAGCTTTCGGCATCGTGGTAACGTAAAAATGCTTTATGTAATGAGCGCTGCTCTTTGGTTTTAGCCGCAAACACCGGCTCGTGGTTTTTTGCTTTTATGGGTTTAAGTGGATTGCGCTCCGTGGCAAACATGGTGCTTGCTGTGGCCATAGGAGATGGATAAAAGTTTTGAACTTGATCCACCTTAAAATTATTTTCTTTCAACCAAAGCGCTAAATTAAGCATGTCTTTATCCGTGCTGCCTGGGTGTGCACTGATAAAGTACGGAATCAAATACTGCTTTTTGCCTGCTTCTTTTGAATACTTTTCAAACATGTCTTTGAACTTATAATACGTCCCCATTCCTGGCTTCATCATTTTGGTTAATGGGCCGTCTTCACTGTGCTCTGGGGCAATTTTTAAATAACCACCTACGTGATGGGTGACTAATTCTTTTACATATTCTGGGTCTTCAACCGCTAAGTCATAACGCAAACCTGATGCAATGGCTATACGTTTAACCCCTTTAATATCTCGGGCTTTGCGATAAAGCTGAGTAGTATGGCTATGGTCCGTTTCTAAGTTACTGCAAATGGTTGGGTACACACAGCTAGGGCGACGGCAGTTTTCTTCAATCACTTTGTCCTTGCAATTTAAGCGATACATGTTGGCGGTTGGGCCACCTAAATCAGAAATGGTGCCGGTAAAGCCTGGCGTTAAATCACGAATGTTTTCAATTTCGCTCAAAATAGATTTTTCTGAGCGGCTTTGAATAATGCGCCCTTCGTGTTCGGTGATACTGCAGAAAGTACAACCACCAAAACAGCCTCGCATAATATTCACACTAAAACGAATCATGTCATAGGCTGGAATTTTTTCTTTGCCATAAACCGGATGCGGATTACGTTTATAGGGGCGCTCAAACACCCAATCCAGCTCTTCTGTGGTTAATGGAATTGGCGGCGGGTTCATCCACACATCGTTTCGGCCATGGGCCTGTACTAATGCACGAGCATTGCCTGGATTAGTTTCTTTATGGAATACACGATCAAGGTGGGCATACAAAGCACTATCGGCTTTCACTTGTTCAAGTGATGGCAACCGAATGTAGCTAGCATTAGGGTCGGTTTTGCGCATTTGCATGTGCGGCACAATTTGAATCACTTGTGCGCCATCTTTTTTCAACGCTTCTTCTTCGGCCTTGGCTTCAAGGTCGATCATCTCATAAGGGCTTTTATGGGCTTTTAATTTACCCGGCTGATCAAGTTCGGTGCTATCAATTTGCACCCAATCAGCGGGTAACTGTTTACATAAAAAACCGGTACCCCGTACATCGTTAATTTCACTAATGGCTTCGCCATTAGCTAAGCGATGAGTCACTTCGATCAGTGCACGCTCAGCGTTACCGTAAAACAACATATCAGCGGTGCTATCTAATAACACACTGCCGCGAATACGATCTTGCCAATAATCATAATGACTTAAACGACGTAAACTGGCCTCAATGCCACCAGCAATAATGGGCACTTCTTTTTTGTAGGCTTCACGTAGTTTTTGGGTGTAAACCGTCACCGCTCTGTCCGGGCGTTTACCGCCCACGTTGCCCGGTGTGTAGGCATCATCGTGACGTACACGGCGATCAGCCGTATAGCGGTTAATCATGCTATCCATGTTGCCCGCTGACACACCAAAATACAGATTAGGTTTGCCCAGTACTTTGAAGCTTTCGATATTGGTCCAATCCGGTTGGCAGATCAAACCCACCCTAAAACCTTGTGCTTCGAGGGTTCGCCCGATAACTGCCATACCAAAACTTGGGTGATCAACATAGGCATCACCACATACAATAATCACATCACAGCTATCCCAACCTAGTTGGTCCATCTCTTTGCGTGACATAGGCAAAAACGGCGCAGGTTTTAAATCGCTGCGAAATGGCGTGTAAGTGCTGATATCCGCAGGTTGCAAAGCAGGCTGGGATGGCTTGACGGGTTTAGCTGACATATATAAGTGCGATCGGTACGACAAAATTTGCGCAATTGTACGCTTAAGGCGCTAATTTAAAAACCTTGCTATTTATGAGGGCATTAAAGATACACCCTCAAGCTGGCTGACAATAAAAACACTAATGGCCATAAATCCATACAGATGTACCCGCGGTATCTAAGCCTTGAATATGCAGCGAGCCCAAACTGCCCGCTTGCGGGTTACCTACATAGACACTTTGCATGGAGATATCGGCTTTAAAATCTAGATTTTCAATATACAAAGCTCTTACTTGCGCACCATCATGGGCAATATGATCAATGGTCTCTATTTTCATTTGGGTCAACTTGGCAGGGCCTATTGTGTCGTCAAAGCCATCATTATTGGTATCCAGCCCGTCATAAATCATTAAACCGGCAATACCAAATTCGCCGCCATCGTCCACCCAAGCCAGCTTATCGATATGTATAGCAAAGCTTGCATCTATAGTGGTTGTGGTGGTGATATTGGGCAGCCCTAAATCGATATTGGGCAAATTGATGCTGGTATCTTGTGTTTGGTTTTCTTCGGTTAACACAATGGCATTAATGGGAAGCCAATTGCCCCCTGCGGTATTTTTACCGTCATTTAACGTGGCTAGATTCAAACCAAAGGTTTGATTCATTGCATTCACGTCCTCATCTTGAATAAAGTTTGAAAGGTTTTCGATTAATAGGCCACCTGCGCTGGCTTGCTCATTACCCAAATAAATATCGTTCACAATAATATCCAAGCCATTACCAAAGCGGTCCCCTATTTCTTCAATGGTAATGAACATGCCCTGCTGGCTATCAAAATCGATAAACAAGTTATTAATCACTGCCAACTCTGAATCTAAAAATGGGCGATCACTATTCAACATATCTTGAGTAATGGCCCCTTTATGACTGCCTAGATGCAAGCCCGATAACGTTAATGAACCAGCCTCGCCATTGTCATCAGTGTTTAAGCCGTCTGAATCTTGCCATTGCATATCCAAGCTGGCTTGAATCTCTAAGTCAATTTCAATGCCTTGGGTGAGTGACAAACCATCTTTACTTAAACCGGCAAGGGTATCGAATAACTGGCTTTTACCCTGATATTGCTGGGCGACTGGCAGTTGAGGTTTTGAAACAAACCCTGCAGGTTTATCTGCCTTTTTGGACTCAAACTGAATATGACTGCCCATAAAACCATGACTTTGCTGCAAAGCCTCATCATCTAAAGGCTGCAACTGTGCAAAAGAAAACATTGCATACGCCATCGCGCACGCGAAAGTGATGAACATCCGTTTCATACAACCACCTACTGCTCGCGGGCTTAAGGAATTTTAAGCCTGTACAGTTAGCCTAGTTGTAAAAATCAGGTAGTTTTAAGATAAGGAATAAAGAAGGGCTTTAAATGCCAATTCAATATAAGACAGGGATGTTTTCTAAGGGATGGTTTTAAGAGAAGTAGATGTTATTTTCAACTTGCAGCTTCGCCGATGCAACATTTAAAAAATATTCACAACCCACTCATCGTAATCCCCGAGTACCTTTATCAGAGATACACATAACGACTCATACAAACGTCATCCCCGAGTGCTTTTATCGGGGATCCACCCACAAGCTATCCGTTATCAAAATAAAAACTGTAAACATCAGTGTTTGCATTAACACGCAAAAATTAGAAAAGGTATTAACAAATCAGAAACAATAAAAGAAAGGATTACTACAAAAAACCATGCACATATCAACACGAGCGTTAACCTAAAACGCCAACACAAACAAAATTTTAAAATACAACAGAAAAACTAACGGCTACTTTATTTGCACACTATCAATATTAATATCAATGCCGTTACCGAATCGATCACCGATTTGTTCGATACCAATTACCAAACCATCACGACCATCGGCATCAATGGTAATACCACGGATTTGCGCAGGCTCTGGTGTAGGGCCATCTAAATGTCCAATGGATAAACCGCGTAACACTACCGCACCTTGTGTGCCATTAGGGCCAGCACCATCAATATCCACCCAGCGAATTTCATCAATTTGCAATTGCAGGTCTATATCTAACGTAATGCCTGAACTTGGGGTATTGGAATGCGTTCGTGAATTCAAACTGGGAGTTTGACCTGGTTGAGAATTGGCTTCACTTAATAAAAGCGGTACCTGAAAACCTTTATCTTTATTAACAGCCGTTTGGCTAATTTGCCCCACATGGGCAGCTAAACCTTCATCATTTAACGGTTTTAGTTCTGCCAACGACAAAACAGAAAATGAAATCAACATACACAAAGACAAGACTGATTTAAATGGTTTCATCGCTTTACCCTTTGGTCATTTCACTAGCTATTTCAATGCCAAACACAATACAGCATTAACAGTATAAACCATAAAAAAACCCCGGCGAACCGGGGTTTCTTTCATACTAAGTATGAGTACAACAGTCGATTAGTGACCGTAAACGTATACAGAAGTACCAGTCATGTCGATGTCTTTAATAAGAACCGAACCTAGAGACTGCTTAGAGATACTGTTGATATCAGCAGTAGCAACATCAGCATCATGATCGTACATGTTAGTACCATCAAGGTATAGGCTACCCATCATGATAGTACCTTCAAGTTTAAGGCCAGAGATTTGAAGTGCAGCAATGTTAGCTTGACCAGCAACACCTTCTGAACCACCGTTATCAACATGAGTCCAAGACTTGTGCTGAACAACATCGATGTTCATTTCAAAGTGCATACCTTCAATCACATCAGAGATGCCATCAGCATTAGTATCAACACCGTTGAAGAAACCTAGGTCTTCGATACCGAACTCGTTACCTTCATCAACCCATGCAGCTTGATCAATCGCACCACCGAATTTACCAGAGATGTTCAGACCAGAAGTACCTGCAAGAAGGTTACCAGTACCATTGATCACGATTTCACCGCGAACAAAACGACCAGAAGTACCGGCAGGACCCGTTACACCACCAACAGTACCATTAGAGTCTTGTAGAGCCATGTCGAATACACCGTTGTATTCATTTACTAGATCATCTTGGATGTAGTTACGGAAGTTTTCAATTTTGAAACCACCGATCACACCATCAGCGCCAGAAGCAGCATTCGCATATGCAGCAGCAACAGTCGCGTCAGCAGCAGCCAAATAACCAATAGCAGCAGGCTCACCAGCAGCTAAACCAGCAGCATATGCAGCACCATCAGCATAAGCGCCATCAGTTACAGCAGCTGTAGCTGCAGTACCAGTTTCAGTTGAACTAGCAATAGCTGCGCCCATAGCTGTTTTAGCTAGGTTAGCAGCACCAGTACCGATGATTACAGCGTCAACAGTGATGTCTATACCGTTACCAGCCGTGTCACCGATTTGGTTTAGACCAATTACTAAACCGTCAGTGCCGTCAGCGTCAATTGTGATACCACGGATAGTTGCAGCACCACCATCGTTATCGATAGTTAGACCTTTCATGGTGATCGCACCTTGAACGCCAGAACCATCTTGGTTACCGTCACGGTCAACATATTTGATCGCGTCGATAGTCATGTTTAAATCTACATCGATAGTGATACCGGCTTGACCCGTCATTTCACTAAGTAGAGCATCGTCCATAGCAGTCATCTCTGCTTGGGCGAAAGGAGCGGCGGCTACTGCAGTAACCAAAGCAAGTTTTTTAAGGCCTTTCATTTGTTGTCTCCTGTTTTTTATTATTGTGAGAGCTTCATTCATGAGGAGTAAAGATCTCTATTGAGCGGCTGCTTCCTTAGCAACCTGCATCAATTCTTGGTTTTTTGTTGTTATTTTACGCTTTACTTTTTTCTTAAGACTCAACGTCTTGTTTAACTGCTTCTTTAAAAAACACAACTGGTTTTACTTTATCCACTGGTTTTTTAAAACTGATTTTTTTCGCTTCACGGTTTACTTCGTACGGGGAGAATCGTAATACTGACAGTCCTTTTTTATGCTCCATCTCGATGGCAACTCCATCTACCTCCTTACCTAAGTGAGGTACTTGTGCTTGGACAAATAAGGCTGCCGCTACAAACTTTGCGTTTCTGGCGCCAATCACTATCGTTTCTCTTAACTTTAAAACTTTATCGCTCAAAGTAGCCTTTTCTTCTGACTTTGGCACTTCAAGCATAATTGCAGTACCAACTTCATCTAAAGCGACAGCAAAAGGTGATAGGCTATTCTTTTGCGCTAGTTGTAGATAAGCATATTTACCACCACGCTCTACTATTTCATCCAATTGCTTTTGAACATTTAGCACTTGTTGCTTCATATCTATTTCTTCCTCAGCTGCATTGGCCTGCAAGTTAAAAGCTAAGAAACCGCTAAGTAGTAGTACGCTAAAAATTTTCATAAAAAGGACTGCTCGTTTCTTTTTGTTATTATTTGTAAGTGGCAAGCATCCTAACCCGCACAGATTATTCTGCACACTGCAAAGTTCACCTGAATTTACAAAGTATTACAAATTCATCCCTAGGGATGACAAACGGTGTTGTTTAACTGCCTAATTGATAGACAACCCCTTTAAAAACAAAACATATGTACACACTTACTACTCAAAAAGGTAATAAAAATAGCTCTTTTAATTACTAAATGAATCATAAAAGTGAAGCAGAGTTCATTTATAAGTGGTACAAGTGAACCTAGTTTTTATAAACCTAGGGGAGTGGGTATTAAGGGAACAACTGGTGTTACGAGGGGCTACACATAGCCATAAACATTTCTCAGCTGGCTAATATGTACCAACTAAAAGGGCTATTTAAATTAGCCTTCGCTTACAAGAGAGTTTGTAACCAGCATAAGTATTCACTATGAGTTCACCTTGAATGAATTAGTTCGCTGGTATCGTGCGCGGGGCGCAACTCCTACAGGTGTTCGTTACTGGCTAAAGATGTAGGAACCCGCACCTGCGGGTGAATAACTAACTGCGGGTTGGATTGATTTTGGAAGACTGGTTTATTTCTAACAAGCACAAGTATTCACTTTCGGCTCACCTTGAACGAATGAGTCCGCTGGTTTCGTGCGCGGGGCGCAACTCCTACAGGTGTTCGCTTCTGGCTAAAAATGTAGGAACCCGCACCTGCGGGTGAATAATTGTGCGATTTGTTTGGCTTGGTTTTGCTGACTGGCTAATTACCCACAAACACGAGCATTCACTTTCGGCTCACCTTGAACGAATGAGTCCGCTGGTATCGTGCGCGGGGCGCAACTCTTACAGGTGTTCGCTTCTTGATAAGAATGTAGGAACCCGCACCTGCGGGTGAATAATTGCGCAATTAGTTTTGCTTGTTACTGGCGTGCAAAATAGCTAGATGTCCACGGACGACGATAATTTCACGCAAGTTGCGTATAGAAATGATAACTAAATTAGAGACATAAAAAGGAAAGTAAAAAAAGAAATGGTATCCCGTAGGGGAGTCGAACCCCTGTTACCGCCGTGAAAGGGCGGTGTCCTAGGCCTCTAGACGAACGGGACACTTAAGATTTACAAGTTATAGGCCGAACTTGTAAAAATTGGTGGAGCCTAGCGGGATCGAACCGCTGACCTCAACACTGCCAGTGTTGCGCTCTCCCAGCTGAGCTAAGGCCCCAAAACAGTCAGGCATCTCTGCCTGTGGGCGCCTAATTAGGCGCATCCCGGGGCGGGTTCAAGCGAAAAATTCCGCCCCGGTGTAACTTTTTTCGACGATCAGTTT
>JAGDZK010000090.1:0-38387 GCA_049115935.1 Bermanella sp.
TCAACTGGATCTACCGGATCAACTGGATCACCTGGATCTACCGGATCTACTGGATCAACTGGATCTACCGGCTCAGGCTTTTCAACGGTTTCATCAAACTCAAGGTTTTCACCAAGATTCGGATAAGCCAACGCAATATCCGTATACACACGATTTTCACGGGCTTGAAGAACTGGCATACGAGTATTGTTTTTTGGATCGTAAACCCAAATACCGTAGCGGGCATTCACACCGTTTAGGTCATCATCTTCTTTACATAAACGATACACACCGTTATTGGCTTTCATACATTGCGACCAGCTCACCAACAGGCGGTCGGTGCCATCACGGTAAGGCCAAAAGGCACTACTCCAGCCATTAGTCTCAACCGCATCAGACGCTAGCTTAATGTCATCACCCGTTAATGGCTGTGTTTTTAAGAATTCGTAAACAGGGCCGTTTTCAGCCGTGGACTTCGGCCCAACCAACTTTACAATTTGCCCACCCATTAATGGATTTTCTTTATTTTTAACAATGGTAAACAAGTGGCCATCACCACCTTGAATCACATCACTGAACACAAGGTCAGTTAAGTTGTTAACTTGATCGTTGATAAATAATGTATCAAACAATGGAGTGCTGTCTTCGCCATTCGGTGCACTGCGGTACATTTTAGTGGCTTGAGGAGCGCCAACACCTGCTGTTAAGTTATTGGCCGTAGTATCCACACCCATAAACACCATATAACCATCTTTTAAGGTCGTGGCTCTAAAGTTATTGCTTGGGTTATTACTAGGTACTAGTTCAAGGGATTCACCGTTGCGATCCATACTGAATAGCGCACGGGTTTGAGGGCCATTGCGGTCAGAAGTAAAGACAATGAAACCATCATTTGTATAGGTTGGGTCGCTGTCGTTACCTGCGTTAGCTTGATCTAACGGTGCGATGATGCGGCGCACGGTTGCAGCTTTAAAGTCGTATTCGTATAAGTTCCAAGTATCATCAAGCGCGTCAGTGCGCGCACTGAACACAAGATACAAACCATCACTGGATACACTTAAATCTTTAACATCGTATTGCACACCGGCAAACAGCTCAGCCAACACTTCTTTTTCAATTGAGTTACTGGTTATGCTATCGCGCACGTATAACTTTGCCCCAGGCTGAAATGAATTCGATTCATTCAGAGACAATGCTTGCTGCTGCGATTCAATATCCCGCGAAACATAAGCAAATGGTGTCGTTGAAGCAATGGCTGCTTCTTGACCACTTTCATCGCCCACTTGTAATTCTTCACCACACGCACTCAAAAGAGTGGCAATGGCCAATGGCATAAATATTTTTTTCTGTACGAAACTCAAGTAAGACATGAGTTTAACTCCCCTATCATCATGTCCATAGTGTGGCACTAGTTGAGTTACAGAAACGGTATACGGTCACAATAATGTTTCTAAGTATTTAGAATTAGATAAGAAATGTTACAGAACGTGACTGAGTTCAAATCTCAGGTGTGAAAGCCAGCAGTTGTAAGTGTTTACTACGGGTTTGTTTGAAAAATTGACACGCATTTTTAGCGATCAAAAAACGAACGATTTGCGATTTTGGCACCAACTTTTCAATCAAGCTGGCGCCAAAATATGGTTCGAAATACGATCAATTCACCCACTAAGAGGGGAAAAAGCTAAACGTATATTGCACCGCAGTCGGACTCACATCGTCCTGCCCAAAGTTAATACCGCTAATTTTTTGCAGCATCTGTTGCTCTAGTTTTTGGTTGTTCAACTCACTACTCTTAAGCTTTAGTTTCTCGATGCTGCCGTTTGGCAAAATAACAAACTCAAAGATGAATCGACCACCCAAATCAGGGTTTTGACGCAGCGCCTTTGTGTACAAAGAATAAACCGCACCTTTATAACGCTCCAAGGTCCGACGAATACTTTGCATGTCACGTTTGCTGTCTTTTTTCGGGTCATAGTGATATTCAGCAGCATCCGGTAACGGAATATCCATTAACGGGCTTTCGATATCACCGGACACATGGCCAACCATGGCCGCGCCTTTAGCATTAACCGTGACATCACTGGCTTTTAAACCGCCGCTGGTGCTGTCCATATTACTTTGACCCAGACGGGAGCGACTACTTTGCTGCACACTACCGCTGTTGGATACCGTTACATTTTTTTTCTGCATGGTCGAAGCATTGACAGAGTTACGCAATGCACTGAGCTGCTGTGATAATGCCGCCATATTTTGCAAGCTGGTATTTGCCCCTTCTTTTGGCTTGGCATCTTTTTTCACATTCTGAGTTTTTTGCTCCTTCACTTCAGTTGGCGGTGGTGGTGGCGTCTCGACCACTTTAGGTGCTTCCAATATCACCTTAGTGACGATTTTTTCTTCCACTTCTTCTTCCGAAAAAAAGTGCGGCATAATCGACATAACAAACATAAACGCAAAGATCGGAATCATTATGCGCTTAACAAGCTGCTTAAACTTTTCTTGCTGCTCAGCCTGCTCATGCCAAGGCAAAACCATGTCTAAGGCTAGGTGATCAAGCCCAGCCGCGGACATTTCATTGCTTTTTAACGTGGCAACACTCATGGCTGACCTCCGCTTGCAAGCGCACTGCCCACCACTTGGTTAACCGCCAAAGCAATATCACGGAAATTTTCTTGACTGCATGTGGCCATTACACCTTTCAATATGAGGTAAGGCACATCTTTATCACCCATAATGGTGACAGAGCGACCATTTTTCTTTTCAAACTCAGTCAGCTCACCTTTTTCAACACCGCGCTGCTTTAACACTTGCGCAAGCGCTTCAATGGCTTTGCCCTTAGCTTGCTCAACGGTTTTAATATCCACAACATTTTCATCGCCAATACTAATAAAGTCATCACCAATGGTGATTAGCAGCTCATTTTGAAACGAGCCAGTGGCTTGCGAATCAGGCAGAGTGATAAAGGTCGCCTTTTCTATTTCTTGACTGTCGCCACTGTTCATTAATAGGAAAAATACCAAGATGGTAAAAATATCCATTAATGACACCAAGTTTAAGCCTGCGGCTTTCTTTTGGGTTTCGCGGCGATCTAATACGGTACCTTGAAATGCCATATCGCCTCCTACTTCTTACTGGCATCGCCAAGGGAGATTTGCGGGAACAATTCAACCTCAGCTAAGCTAGCGGCCACAACGGTTTGATAGGACTTAACCGTATCCATTGTGGTAATCAATGTTTGGTACTCTAAATCACTGGACGACAAAATAAGCGCATCTTTTTTATCACTTACCTTGTTTTTGATTTCTTTTAAAACCATTGCCAATGTTTGAAAGTCTTGCTGCTTGTTTTCAAGCAGTGGAATATTTTTTACTAACGACCCCGTTGGAAAAAACACATCAATGCCACTTTTACGCACCACAACTTCTAGCTGTGACTGCTCTAAAGATGTAGCTGATGTTCCGCCTG
This sequence comes from Bermanella sp., assembly GCA_049115935.1. GTDB lineage: Bacteria > Pseudomonadota > Gammaproteobacteria > Pseudomonadales > Oceanobacteraceae > Bermanella. The sequence continues at coordinate 3,442 of JAGDZK010000090.1, forward strand.
ATAATTCTGGCAGATTAATTTCCATCACCGTGATTTTAGTAAACGTCATACTCATCAACAGAACAGGCACCAGTACTATCATTAAATTCATGAAGCTGGTTACGTCGATATCGGCGTCGTCTGTACCTTGACGTTTTATTTTAAAACTCATGATTCAACCCCAGTCAACGTGGATTATTTATCCTTAGGTAAACCGGCTTGAATCGCACGATTAAGCGTCATTACATTTAAAAATTTCACACCTGCCATTTCAATACTGCCAATAATAGCGTTGGTTTTATTGGTGAGCAGCGCATGACTAATCAGTAACGGAATAGCCGCAATCAGACCAAATGCGGTGGTGTTCATGGCAACAGAAATAGACAGTGATAACAATTTTGATTTTTCAGCAGGGTCGGCATTGGCTACCGCGGTAAACGCAGCAATCAGACCAATAATTGTACCTAATAGACCAAGCAGTGTTGCCACGTTAGCCAGTACCGCTAAATAACCGGTACGCTGCTCTAAACGAGGCACGGCTTCCATCATGCCTTCGCTCATGGCCTGCTCAACATCAGCACGCTGCTTGGTGACTTTCATCATATCTAAACCACAACCGATCATGCGAGACACAGGCGCGTCATTATCACGGGTGAACAAGGTCATTTTGTCATGATCATCGGTGCGTAATAACGGTAAGAAGTCGTCAAATGCTTTTAAGTTACGGCTTTTTTCTGAGTTAAGAAAACGCCAGCGCTCAACAGTGATTGCCACACCGATGGCCAAAACCAAAGCGATGGGGTAAATAAACAAACCACCGTCTTGAAAGAATTTTGCGATTGATGAAAAAAAGTCCATAACTTTTAACCTATAAAGAGTGTCTATCTATTAAATTGTTTACGCAGAATATCTGCCGTGTTCTTTTTTATAGCGCTATAATGGGCGCTATCTACCTTCTAAATTCATTTCGTCATAAATACGCATAGAGCGCAGCATGACGTCGCGATCTACTGTATCTATATTTTTTTCGTATTTATCTTCTTCTTTGCGGTACAAATTTTCAGTACTGCCAGGGCCCTGCCATGACATAAAATAACTCACCGCAGGTTGCTCTTTATCACCCACAAACTGGCTTTCTAACTTGATCGGCTCATCGGCATAAAGATTGACCGTCACAAGTAGGCTAATGACACATAATATCGCTTTCATCATTTAACCCTCCGCACTGCCCATTAATACGTTTGGTGTCACTTTTTGCTTAGCATCAATAAAGCTGGTTGTGATACCGGTACGAGCTTGAATTTCATTAAACCAAGCCACCGCTGTTGGATTTTTGTATTGGGTTAAAAATAAATAAGCTTCGATATGTTGCTGCGCCTTTTTTGGCTGATTTAAATATAAATCATACAAAATACCTAAGTTCAAATGGGCTTCTGGGCAATCTTTCCAAATACCCAGCACTTGCGCCAATGAGTTTTGCGCCACATCAAACTCACCCATTAAACGCTGTGCTTTGGCTAAAGCAATAAACGCATTAATGTTTTCAGGTGTGATTTTTAATGCTTGTTTGTAATGATCTTGCGCCAACTTATATTGCTTTTCTTCAACGGCAATATTTCCCAGCAACACCCAAGGACCCGACAACGACGTATCTTTTTGCGTAATCACACCTAACTTTTGTTTCGCTGTTTTGTAATCTTTATTACGTATGGCTTTTTTAGCTTCAATAAATAACAGCACAGAGCCTTTATCTATTTTACCTTTAAGCTCTAAATAAGGATTAAGCATTGGCTCGTACACCACGGCCTTACCTTGTTCATCATAAGCTTGCTTAGGTACAAAGCTCTGAGTGTCCTTTAATTCAACTTTTTGCCCAGCCAATGGAATTTGCATTTTACTGGCACACGCAGCCAGCACTAACGCACTGGCAATCACTAATAACGGCTTAACGAATTTCATCACCATACCTCGCTAATTCTTCTTCTTTACCAAAACGCACCGGCGATAAACGCTTCATGGCATCGTAACTTTTAGAGATCCAATCGTTGTAATGACCATCCCAACCCAGCTCGATGTTATTTTGATGGATCGTCGCGGCTAGCTGCGAAAATGGCTCCGCTTGTTGTGCAATAATATCTTGATACATGGCGGTATCTTGTTGAGATAAGCCCTGTGGAACCGGTGCCTTATTAAGCTCTTTACTGAACGTTTCATAAAGTTCAGCCATTTTATAATTAGACAAGGTCACAAACTCTAAAATTCCGTAAGCTGCAGCTTGCTCATAGCGAACGGTGGCGTCTTGTAGGTAACCATTTTTCTTTGCCATGCTTTTATCAATCGGCAAGCGCAACGAGCGACGATTAAACTCCCAAGCAAAGTAGTCACCATATTTGGCATTTGCCCATGCACCTAACCACTGACTACGCTCAGTTCGGTCAGCACCACCATCAGCGTCACCCGCTATGACACGGCGCAACCAATATAGGTGACGGGTTTTATCATTGGTTTTTTCGTATAGGTCAGCCAGATGAAAACGGGCTTCCATGCGATTTGAGAACGGCTTTTCATATTCATGGGCATAGTCTTTATAAAAATCGATGGCTTTTTCAAGCTTGCCAATTTTTTCGTATAAACCTGCCGCAATAAACAAGGCATCTTGACGCACAACAGGATCTTTATCGACTTTATATAGCTGCGTATAAGCCAAAGCGGCTTTTTGCCACTGCTCACTTTTCTCATAAGCAAATGCCAGTTTACGAGGAAACTCAGGTGCTAGCTCATGAGTCGAGAATTGCTTTTGCAATTGCTTTAACTCTTTAATGGCGTTTTTCCATTGGCTTTCACCTAGCATTAACGCAACCGCGTCATACTGAGCAATCACCCGTATTTTTGAAGACGGCGCCAGTTTTTTAACACTCAGCAACTCATTAATGGCCAGCTGATTATTTTTAGCTAATTTATGCTGTTCTGCTTTTTTATAAATAGAAGCGGCAATCTGATTACTTATGTCTTTATATTCAGCACTGGTTTTCGCCATTTTCATATCTTTTTGTAAGATAGTGCGCTGAGTGGTGTAGTTATTTTGAGCTAACTGGTACTCCCCTTTCTGGAAATACGAGTGGGCCAAAATACCATAAGCGGTTTGTTTCAAACTGGGGTTGAGCTGCTTGTGATTTTTAATCAAACCATTTGCCACATCAATGGCACGATCAAATTGATTTAATGCAAACAAGGCTTGAGCTGCATTGGTCAGCACAGCAATAGCACGCTCATCTTTATGAAAAACATTGGCAAATTGCAACATACTATCAACAGACTGCTGACGCCATGCTTCTTGTTTTTCAGTAGACGCCTTATCTTTTTCTAATACTTCAGAATGCTTACGGTATGCAATCAAACTGGCATAGGCCGATTTGTTTGCCAGTTTTTTATCTTTGTTGACATAGGCTACTGTTGCGTATTCTTTAGCCGCCAAATCAAATTGATTATTTTCGAAGTGGGCGTCCGCTTTTTTGTAACGCAACTGCGCCACTTGTTTATCATTTGCAAAAGTTTGTAGATAACGTCCGTAATAATCGGTGGCTTGTAATAGTGACGTTTGCGCAAGCTCTGTTAAATGCGCTTCTTTACTGGTTTTTGATTTCTTAAGCGCTTGTTGACCTTGACTGTGATAGTGAGCAGCCAATTCCACATAATAGGTTTTAAGCTGAGCATACACCTGATCTTTTTGCGCTTCGTGTTTTGCTAGGTACTTAGAACCAGGTGCATACAAGTCCACAAAGTCTTCTTTCTCTTTCAGCACAAGCTTAGGAAAGCCACCTTTTAGATACGCACCAATTAACTGACTATGAAATTCACTGGTACGCACATCCATTGGGTAAAGCCCAATGAACTCACGATAAGTAGCCGCACTGTCGTCATAGCGAGATTTCTCTAAATAAAACTCAGCCAGCTCACTAAATAAACGCCACTGATAAGACTTACCTTCCATCAGATCAATATCCGCAATGGCCTGTGCGCCGCCTAAATTAACTAGGGCTAGACTCATACTATGCAAAGCGTCTTGCACCAATGGCTTTTCTGTCACGCTTAACGCACGACCATTCATCTCTGCCACCAATAGGCTATCAAGTACAAAGGCAAAGTGATCAAGCGACTTATTATAATTGCCTAATTTATATAGCGACCAGGCCAACATATAATGAGCGTTTAAGGTTAACTTACCTGAATCTTGAATGGTGGTTTGTCGATACGCTTTTTCAGCTTTTGAATATAAATCACGGCTAAAGTAAATATCACCTAAACGGAAATACGCTTCTGAAATAGCAGGAAAATAGGGATGACGTTCAACCAAGCGCTCAAGCATTTGACGCGCGTTATTGGTTTGCCCTTCCATGTCATACGCTTTAGCAAGTTGGTATAACACTTCTGCATTGTCTGGGCTATTTGGGTATTTTTCTAGAATATCCACATAGCTTGCAATGGCGTTGCGGTAATAACCTTGTTTAGGCGCAGCATTAACATCCGCCTGGTTGGCATCACCTTCAAGCATATGCACGCCCGCAATACGGCGTTCAATCTGCTGTTTTAAATAGTCATCATCAACCAGATCAATCAGCTGTTGGTATTCGTTGCGCACTTGCTCATGATCAAGATTATTAAAATCTAAACCCGCTTCGGTCTCAATGGTATCGCCTTCAAGGTCGGCAATGGTGCCTTGAGAGCTGCAAGCAGACAAACTAATGGCCACTGAAAGTGCAACGAGTTTAAACCCCGCATTCACCGGATTCTGTCTCCTCATGGTTGCTCTCCTGTATTTTTCATTCTGTCGTCTTCAATATTATTTAACGTTTGATCATACAAGCGGGCCTTACCTAAGCGAGCTTGAGCCCAGTAATAACGCATACGCTCTTCGTGATTATCTAACTCTGCATTGACCACGATGCGCATCACACGCTCTAGCTTTTTAATAAGAGCATCGGTCTCTTGCAGTTTTTGTTTAATTCTTTTGTGCAGTTTTTTGGCCCAGCGCACATTTTCTTCTGATTGACGATAAGGCTCTTTGATTGATTTGATTTTTAGTAATTTATCTTCTAAAAACGTAAAGCTTTGATCCGTTGATTCTAGTAACGCGCTAAAGCGCTCTTGCTCCTCTACATCCAGTGTCATGGTGTGTAAGCGCAAGTCACTGATTTGGTTTTCTAATTTTTCTTGTTGACCTTGTGCTTTAAAAACAAAATCACTAATACTTTGACTGGTTAAACCTTGCTGACGGTATTGAATAATCAACTGATGCTCTAAGGCTTGGCGACCCCAATAGGTCAAGTTATTGCGCAGCGCATATAAGTCACGCAGCTCTTTAATCACACTGTGAAACGGGTTACTGGACATCAGCTCAATCAGAAACGGGGTGAGCTTGTTGTAATCTAAGCTGGGCTCACTGCCGTACCAGTCGGTTTCATCCATCATGGCTTCAAGGTTAACCACAAATTCTTCAGGGATGCGCTGACCCGCTATTACCGCACGAGCTTTGGCGATAGAATCCACACCACCAGAAAATGCTTTTTCAGCCAAAAGGTATTGCTTTAATGCACTGCGGCTCGCCCCTTGCTGCTCATATAAATGGGCGAGCAATACTTTTGCCTCTTGTACTTCTGCAATACTGATGGAGCGACGGTCCAGAGCCTTAAGTGCAGGCACCGCTTGAGAAAAACGTTTAAGTTTTATGGCTGTCCAGCCATAACTTAATAAGGCACGGTTACTGTACAACCCAGTTGTACGCACATTTTGTAAATGGGCCCAAGCGCCCAATAAATTATCGTTTTCAATCTCTATGTGCGCCAACGCCTGCTTTGCGCGATCGGCCAATACTGCAAACTCTTCTTCTTTATGAATAGCGGAATAATCCACCACTTTTTTAAGATTACGTTTACTGTCTTGTAATTGATTATTTCTTAACTGAGTTATGGCTAAGTTAAAGATCAGGTAAGGTTCATACGCACTATTTTTGGCAACTTTAGATAAGCTTTTCTCAACAGTATCTAAGTGCATATTGCGAATATTAATAAGCGTTGCTAAATAATTAAATTCTTCAGCAATTTCATTGGGCACATGACCTTGAATGCGAGCTAGATTGCGCGAAGCCGCTTCTATCTCGCCTTTTTGGTAATACAATTTAGCAAGGTAATACCAAGCTTTATTGGCCGTGGATTCGTCAACTTGACTATTGAGTAAATCGTTAAAAATAACCTGAGCATGATCCGGCAACCCGTAGGATAACGTCATACCACCTTGCAACAGACGCGCTTCGTCAGCGTTATGTTCCAATTCACTGGTTGCCTTGGCGTATTCGTAACCGATTAAGGCCGCAAAATAATTTTGCTGATAGTAATCAAATAAAATAGTGCCGTACTTTAAATCTTTAACCGTATTGGCCCAAGTAAGTGTCGGCAGCAACAAACAACTTAATAACAGCAAGCGCGTCATAAACATTCCCCTGCTTACCATTGTTTAATGGTAAACACTGGCTCTTGCTTGGCGTAGTCATCCACGATGGCAAGCTCAATGTACTGGCTACCCTTGCCTTTTGTAAATTGCAGCTCCGTTGCACGTTTATATGGTCGACCATTTGGCCCAAGGCCAGTAAAAAAAGCAGACAACGTATGCAGACCGTTGTTTAAGTTAGTCATATGTAAGCGCTGCACACCACCGCGAGCCAAGGCTTGGCGCTGCTTATCACTATATAGATGGCTCGCAATGATGCTGCCATCAAGCTTGATCTTGATGCTCTCTAAGGTGAAAAACTCACCACTATCAACCGATACAAAAACACTGGCCTGAGTACTGGATGGGAAAAGTAGTTCTTCTTCCATTAAACGCAGGTCTTTATTCAGGTCTACTACCGTAGATTTAAGCTGCTGAATTTCTTTTGATAATTGAGTAACCGTGGCAAGCGCTTGCTTGGCACTTTCTTTTTTCGCTTGGCCAGCAAAATCAATGGACTGGTCAGATGCCGATACACCTAACGATAAACATGCCAATACAACAAAGGCCCACTGCTTAATTTTCGACCAATACATAAAACGCCCTACACCTAAGGTGTGATTGAATAACTTTTTCGCAAAATTCTGTTAGTGCTAACAATTGATGCTTTTTTAAACAGCAGCAACAGAATCAAAATAGGGCGGCATTATCCGGTGTTTAGTTTTGAAATAATCAGTACGGGTTCAAATTCTGAGAGGCTGTTACAAATCTTTTTGTAAGAAATTCAAGATTTATTATGTAAGCGCTATTGTTTTTTTGTAAAAGTGATGGGCGTCACACTCTGTAAGTGATCACTATGCAGGATGTTCCCATGGATATGCGTACAATGCTTGCCATTCTTTCACGCTGTTTTTTTTGTCTATTACATGGGTGTCTATGTTTCGCTGTTGCATTTACCTTCTATTGATTGCCGCTAGCCAGTTAAGCTACGCGAATTCTGTCACGCCTTCACGCTCCATCTCCGATGATACCTTGAGCAATGAAACAGCCGTGCAATTGTCTGTAATTGATACCTATCTTGAACTGCATACCGGCCCTGGGCGTGGTTACCCAATTTTTCACGTAATGGAACAAGGGGAAACCGTTTATGTACACAGCCGTCGCACCAACTGGTTTTATGTGAGTGACCGACGCAACCGTCAAGGCTGGGTCAAACAAGAAGGTTTAGCGCGCACATTGGCACCCACTGGTATGCCTGCTGCTTTGCCTAATATTCAACACGGTGACTTCTTAGCACAACAAGGGCGTGTGGGTTTTAGTCTTGGGCAACAAGGCAGTGCTGATACCGCCACCGTTATGGCCGGTTACCGTTTATTAAGTTTTGCTGGTGTTGAAGCCGAGTATGGGCAAATTTTTGGTAGTCGCATTGATGGCACCAGCTACGGTGCGAGCTTGCTTATCGAACCCATTAAAAGCTGGTCATTCACACCCTTCATTTCAAAAGGTTACGGCTGGCAAGAGTGGCAAGAAAAAGTCAAAGGACAAGTTGGTACATCAAATAGCTCCAATAGCCGCTACGAATATACAGGTTTAGGTATCAATTATTACATTGGCTATAGCTTTGTAGTGCGCGCTGAATACCGAAAAATGTACCTCACTGGTGAAAATGACTCCCTGTCCAATAGCGCGTGGCGCTTGGGTTTCAGCAGCTTTTTTTAGTCAAACACGTATTGAATAGAATTTAGGTAAATTAGTTATGACCATGTTTCGAATCATCACCCTGCTTACACTGGCATTAAGCTCAGTGGCAAACGCCAATGAAGCCAGCAATCCTGAGGACAGCGGCAACGTACAGATCAACCCCATATTAGTCGTTGAACCAGACAAACAAGAGCGCGAACAGTACGAAGCGCAAATTGATACGGAATTTTTTGAACTTGGTGCTTATATGGGCATTATTGGTATTGAAAACTTTGACTCCTCCTCTGTACTGGGCATCAAAGCGTCATTTCATGCCACTGAAGATTTTTTTCTACAAGCTAACTACGGTGAAGCCGAAGCTGGTTTATCTTCTGCAGAGATCAACACCAATTCCAACATGATTCCCACTCGCGGTTATCAGTATTACAACTTACTAGTGGGTTATAACTTATTTCCTGGTGAAACGTTTATCACGCAAAACCTGACACTTAATAGCGCCTTTTATGTGGTAGCAGGTATTGGCAATACCGATTTTGCCGGTGACAACCACTTTACGGTGACCTACGGCTCTGGTTACCGCATTATCTTAAGTGACTGGCTGACGTGGAATATGGACTTTCGTAACCATACCTTTGAATCAAATGTCCTTTCCGTGAGCAAGCGCGTGAACAATTTAGAGCTGAGTTTGGGCCTAACAGCATTCTTCTAGGATGCTGACCGGTCACAAACTATGAGCGGTGTCACAATTTCTTACAAAACTCACACAAAAGTATAAGAAAGACTGTAAAACTGGACTTGCTTCCCAGTTTTAACGGGACGTAATGACTACACTAGCTTCATTGTTAAATTACGCCATAATCCAGTCACGAGGTCAGCATGAATAAGTTATGTTTTTCAGTATTTGCATCTGGCTTATTACTTGTTGCTCAATTTGTGAGCGCTAATGCACCTTCTGATTACGACACCATTTGCCAATGTGTTGACCCATTTAACGGTGTGCGCCAAATACCGGTAACCATTCGTGATTTTACCGATGCCCACCCTGACTTCGAAGGCACCACTGGCTACGAGCGTGGCATAGTAGAAAAAGATCTAGGTGCTGATGGCCGCCCGGTGTACGCAAAAGAAGGACAATACAGCTTAACCACCAACGGTAAAGAAGCCTTTGATAAATGGTACCGCAATGTCCCTGGTGAAAACCTTGCCTTAAACAAACAGCTAGAAATGCGTGAAATCTCTCCTGGCTTTTGGGAATACAGCGATTCTTCATTTTTCCCAATTGATCATGAAGGTTTTGGTAATCAAGGTAACAGTCACAATTACCACTTTACGTTAGAAACCCACCTTAAATTCTTTTATGTTGAAGGCGGCACATTTAGCTTTAGAGGGGATGACGATTTATGGATTTTTATCAATGGTAAATTGGCTATCGATTTAGGTGGTGTACACGGTGTTGAAGAATCTATTGTTTATTTAGATGACATTGCAGCAGAGTTAGGCATTGAACCTGGCAACTCCTACTCGTTTGATTTATTTTTTGCAGAACGTCATTTAACTGAGTCAAACTTCAAGTTTCAAACCACGTTTGAATTGCAATGTTTATGATTCGATTTAAATTTTCATAAATGATGATTAAAGGAGCTGATGCTCCTTTTTTTATGCTTGAAAAATACTTTCTCTATCGTGTCGCAAGTTTTAAAAATACTTGCCACCACCCATAATAATTCCTAAAAAACGTAACCTATATCCCAGTTTTTTATAACTAAAATGACTACACTGCCTTGCATATTGATACGTTCTTACCAATTTAAAGAGATTACATGAACAAGCTAAGTTATACGTTATTTGCATCTGGCTTTCTGCTTTTAACTCAATTGGTGAACGCAAATTCTCCAACTGATTACGATACCATTTGCCAATGTGTTGACCCTCACAATGGCGTGCGTCAAATCCCGGTAACCATCCGCGACTTTAAGGATTCTCATCCTGACTTTGAAAGCTATGACGGCATTGAAACCGGTATTGTTAAATCAGAACTAGGGATTGATGGTCGACCTGTTTATGCAAAATCAGGTAAACCCAGTAAAACCACAACCAATGCTGAAAGCTTTAATCAGTGGTATCAAAACGTCCCTGGTGTAAACACCACCTTAAATAAAACATTACAAATGACACAAATTAACCCACAGCTATGGGAGTATTCGAATTCAGCATTTTTTCCAATTAACAACGAAGGTTTTGGTAACCAAGGCAACCGCCACAACTATCACTTCACATTAGAGACGCACCTAAAGTTCTTTTATGTACCCGGTGGCACGTTCAGTTTTGAAGGTGATGATGACCTTTGGATTTTCATCAATGGCAAGCTCGCCATTGACCTGGGCGGTGTACATGGCGCCCTTAAAAAAGAAATCAAACTTGATGATTATGCAGCTGTGTTAGGCATTGAACCTTACAACACTTACAGCTTCGATTTGTTTTTTGCCGAGCGCCACTTACACGCCTCTAACTTTAAGTTTCAAACCACCTTTGAGTTACAGTGTTTATAATTAAAATATAAAAATAATACCCACAAAAAAGGGAGANNTCTCCCTTTTTTGTGGGTATTAAATCAACAAATTCATTTAGCTTCTAAATAAATGCCGTCTTTTTCAATACGAATTAAACGTTGTTTATACAAGGTGCCAATGGCTTGTTTATAGCTATTTTTACTGCAATGAAATTTCTTTTTAATGTCATCTGGTGCGCTTTTATCACTTAACGCAATGAAACCACCTTCTTGTGTTAACTGCTCAAGCACATCACCCGCCAGCCCTTCTACACGGGCAAAGCCTGGTTTTTGCAACACGATTTCAATCTTTTGATCTTCACGCACGCGTTTAACATAACCCGTTAATTGATCACCACGGTTTAGCGGCTGAAACACATCAGAGTGATAAATCAAACCCCAATAAGTGCCATCAACAATCACCTTAATACCAAGGTCCGTTTTAGGACCCACTACAATTTTAACTTCTTCACCGGTTTTATAGGCGTTGGTTTCATCAGTGTCATACAAAAAAGTATCAAGCTTGGTGGATGCGGTTAAACGATCCGAATCATCTAAGTAAATACGCACCAATACTTTGCGGCCTTTTTCTAAGCGATTATTTTGCTCAGAAAACGGTACTAAAATGTCACGCTGCAAGCCCATATCTAAAAAGGCACCCACAGGGCTTTCATCCACTACATTTAAATAGGCAAAGTCACCTACCATGGCTAACGGCGTTTGAGTTGTCGCAATTAAACGATCTTCACTATCACGATAGATAAATACTTTTACGCTATCGCCAATTTTCATTTCTTCTGTTGTGTATTGCTTTGGCAATAAGATTTCACCGTGCTCGCCACCGTCAAGTTGCAAACCACGAGGAAGCTGACGCAAAATGGTCAAGTCATTAAAACGGCCAATTTCTAGCATAACGCTCTCTCTGTTCTTAAGCATTTGGCTTTGGCGTTAACTGATAGACCCGTTGAAATAATTCAGGTAATCCGTTTTGGGCAAAGCGTGGTTCATGTTCAATAATATTAGCGCTCTTAAGCTCGGTTATGGCGTAAGACGCTTGGTAATGCTGTTTTACTTCGTTGTCACTTAATGCAAATGGCGGACCTTGCATTAATGATTGCTGATAATCTAATGTAATTAAACATTGCTGCGCACTTGGACAAAGCTGCGTAAGGTGCTGGGTATATAACCCTCTCATGTTTTGAGGTAAGGCGATCAATGCTGCACGATCATAAACCCACTGCACCTTGTCTAATTGCACCGGGGTTAGCTTGAAAAAATCCCCTGCATAAATCGTCAGGTTTTCAGCTTGATAACACTGGCCACCTTCCCACGGGGTAACACTTGGTTGCAATCCTAGGCGTTCAAATACCGACTTTACTGCATCTTCGCTTAACTCATTAGCAGTCACTTGATAACCAAGTTGTAAAAAAAAGTCGATGTCTAAGGTTTTACCACACAAGGGTAAAAAGACATGTAGATTGTCTTGCTGCTGACTAAGCTGTGGCCATAACGCGATCAACCATGGATGAGGCTTAGGCAAATGAAAGCCGATTTCATTTTTTTGCCATTTATTCAGCCAAAACTGTGCTTCCATGTTATGCCTCTTTTGTTTGATAGTCGCTGCGCATTAATGCCACCAGTTGACGATGATGTTCTGTATCACATGCATCCTTCATTATAATATCCCAGTGCCAGGGCGCGCTGTTTTGTAATGGACTAGATACCTGTTGACGGTACTGCAATATCACACATAAAGGCCACACTTGATGAGCACGTACAGCAACATTCATCCATTCACCGGAATGCTTTAATCGGGCTTTGCCATTGTAAAATTGCCACTGGCGTAAACGGCTAAATACAAAGCCATGCTCACGAAGCTTTTTAAGGTATAGACCTTGAACCGCCATGATGGGTAACAAACACAAGATAACACTCATGTGAAAGTAATGACTGATCACCCAAACATAAGCCAATATTAAAGTCCCATGGACCCAATATTGGCCACGCACCAATAAAGGTGACGCTTGGACAGTTAAGTTAACTGGGTTGTACACGTTTAAGAATAATATCGACGATATCAGCGTGATCCTGGTCGTCAGGGCGACCGTTTTGCATAAACCATTTGAATAAATCTGGGTCTTCACAATCCAGCAACTTACGGTATTTAGCTTGGTTTTCTTCGCTTAAATCGCTATAGGCTTCTTCTAGAAACGGCAGTAACAACACGTCTAGCTCTAACATGCCACGACGACTGTGCCACCATAGACGTTTCTTTTCTGTGGCCAATTGCTCGGCGGTCATTTGTGAGCGATCTTCTGACACAGGCACCTCTTACATACTAACTGGTAGGGTAATTTGCGGCGAAGTATACCATTGGCGCTTAATAATTGGGAAAGCCAATGGGTCAATTGACGCTGTTTTATGGAATAAAAGGTTTCATCACTGAGGGATTTACCAATAGGGCTAATCCTGAGTAAAATAGTCGGGTTATTTATTAGGAGTTTTCCATGGCTGACATTTGGTCTGAATTAGTATCAACCACTGAGCAAAGCCCCTCTTTTGATTGTGCCCTTTATCCAGTCGAGGATCAGCAAGTACTATCCATTGTGGGCCCTGATAGTAAAAAATTCATGCAAGGCCAATTTACCTGCAACCTTAATGACATTACGCCCACTCAGTTTCGCTTTGGTGCTTGCTGCAATGCAAAAGGCCGTATGGTCGCCAGCTTTTCACTATTACAGCAACAAGAAGGTCAGTATTTACTGGGGTTAGACCAGACTATCGCCACTTCTCTTGCGGCTCATTTGAAGAAATACATGGTGTTTTTTAAAGCCAAAATGCAAGTGACTGACTATCTAGTAGCGGGTATTCAAGGGCCACAAGCATTAGAAGTATTAGCCAGTGTATTTAGCCAGGTACCAAGCGAAGACTTTGCTCAAGTTAATGAACACGACCACAGTTTAATTAAGCTTCCTCATGATGCAGGCTTTCAATTATGGTTAGAGCCAGGTCAAGCCAAATCCACACTAACCGCTCTATCTAGTAAGTGCACACTATCAACCACCGACCTATGGAATGAGAACCTAATTCGCCATGGTATTGGCCACGTCAGTGCTAGCACCCAAGAAGCCTTTATCCCTCAGATGATTAACCTCTCCCAAAACAATGGCATTAGTTTTAGTAAAGGCTGCTATACCGGACAAGAAATCGTTGCTCGTATGCAATACCTTGGCAAGCTCAAACGTCATATGTACCGACTTGGATTTGATACTCAATCACAGGTTAATAATGGTGATGAAATCTTTGTATCAGGGCAAACCAGCTCGGTAGGCGTGGTGGTTAATTGTGTCAATATAAACGCCCAACAGCAGGCGTTGGTGGTACTAGAAGATAAAGCACTGCCCCATTTAGCCGAAGGTGCCATTTTTGCTGGCACAAACCAAGCAATTGCCAAGGAGCTGCTATCCTTACCTTATGATGTCGTGATTGAGCAGCCAGAATAAAGGAATTCCTAATTTGCTGGCCAGCCATCCAAAATAAGGACAGCCCATGGCCAGCATTTTAGAAACCATTGCCACTGAACTAATTGATCAAATCAAACAAGACACCCTTGTCTTACCCAGCCTACCTGAAGTGTGCTTGCGAGTGCGGGATGTAGCCGAAGATATTGAATCCAGTATTCCGCAGTTAGCCAATATCATCAGCCAAGATGCCGCCCTTGCCGCAAGAATCATCAAGGTGGCAAATAGCCCCCTTGTTCGCACCCCTTCTGAGGTCACGGATTTAGTCACCGCTGTCAATCGCTTAGGTATTAACTTTACATCCAATCTTGCCATGGGCTTAGCCATGGAGCAGTTATTCCAAGCCACCAGTGATGTGGTTGATCGACGCATGCGCAGTATTTGGCAGCAAAGCTCTGAAGTGGCATCTATCTGCCATGTATTGGCAAGCCATTACACCAAGCTTCATCCCGATCAAGCCATGCTAGCCGGTTTAATCCATAAAATCGGCGCTCTGCCCATACTTACTTATGCCGAAGACAATAATTCGCTTTTAAACGACGGCTTTGCACTAGATAAACTGATAGAAAAACTACACCCATTAATTGGTAGCCATATTCTTAAGGCATGGCGCTTCCCAAAAGAGTTGCTTAATGTTCCTGGTCAATATTTGAAATTTGATCGTGAAATCCCAAAGGTAGATTACGCAGACTTAGTTACAGTGGCTGTACTGCAAACTCATGCCAACACAGAACACCCATACGCTAAGCTTGATTGGAGTACGATTCACGCCTTTGATCGGGTGGGTCTTTCACCTGATATGGACATGGCCGACGCCATTGATATCGAAGATGATATATCCGGTTTACTCAATTAACCCTTAAATAAAACCGAGCTAGGTCTCAGCACCAACACAGATTCAAATCTCGTCTATACTGACGGTAGTGTCTAGGACAGGGATAGATCCATGGCTGATAAAAAAGAACGTTTAATCGATCAAGACCCCAATGCAGGTGATGAGTCTGAGGCTCCTGCTGGCGTAGCGTTTTACAAAAGCCCAACGTTTGCACTCGTATTAAAGGTCAGTTTGACCCTTGGAATCATCAGTACCCTAATCACAGGCTTATTCATCACTAACTCCCGCTTGAGTAACGTTGAAGAGTTATTTAAGAATACACTCACCCAAGTCACTCAAATATCAGAACAGCAAAAAGTTATTGTAGAAAACATAAAAACCCTCACCAAAGAGCATAAAGCCTTAGTCGCCAACGTGGAGACCCTAGACCTAAGCAGTGCCAAAGGGGAGCTTAGTCAGGCCCTTAAAATTCTCGACACCCAAAGTAAGGCCATCGATAAACAATTGGCCGTGACTCGTAATGGTTTAATTAGCTTGTCCCGAATGATTCAAGGCAGCCGAGTCTGGCAAGAAGACTACAGTGGCCAGTACAAAGTATTGTTTGATCACAACAAAGAAATCAAACAAATGATTAAAGATCTACGTGGCATTCAAGACGTTAAACGTGAAGAGCCACAATATATTGAAATGGATTTTTAATACCTCTAAACCTTTTTTTTCCTTACAATGACCAACTTATTACATTCAGGAATCAGTTGGTCATGAATTCTGCCCCTCCCCCACTGGCTTTAAACAGCATTACCTTAAGTGAATGGCAAGGGGAAAACTTCCGAGCGGTTAATCAATTTTATCGCCGTCAAAAACACAAAGGCAGTGCCAGTGGTGATGAGCGGGTATTTATCATCGAACACGACTCGCAAATTATAGCCGCCGTAAGGCTAGTGCCTTATGAGGGTTATTATTGGTTACGCAGTTTGTATGTAGAGCAAACATTACAAGGTAACAAACTGGGCACACAACTATTGGCATGTGTGCATACTCACATCTCTCAACCCATTTACTGCTTCCCTTACTTACACCTTGATCATTTTTATCAACAAGCCGGTTATCAGCTCATTAACGAAGACCAGATGCCGCACAGCATTTTACAGCTGTATACGCGCTATAACCGTAAAGGCCAAGGTATTCTTGCCATGGCAAAAATATAAAATAAAGCAGACTCTTCTTACACGATCCAAACGCAAAATAGCAAACACTTGTACGCCGAACCATCCGTTAAAAACACTTTTACAGAGATTTTGTGATTACTCAAACTGCAGGTAGAATAGTCCCCCACGCAGCATTCTAATTGTAAAATAATATATAGAGATACAACTCATGAGCAAAGCGAACCGTTTAAGCCAAACCGCAGCTAAATTACAAAGCCTGCCAGAATTCATGCGCAGCTTCGCCATGAGCAAGGCATTTGGTAGTGTGATCAAGTACGCTGGTCACTCAAGTGTGCGCTTTGAAAAACTAAGCCAAAATGAATGCATCGTCAGCATTAAAAATAAAAAGAAAGTACAAAACCATATTGGCGGAATTCACGCCGCTGCCATGGCGCTTTTAGCTGAAACGGCCACGGGTTTTGTCTTCGGCATGAACGTACCTGACAGTAAATTACCTCTTATTAAAAAAATGAACATCGATTATGTGAAACGCTCAACAGGTGATATGCGTGCTGTGGCCACTTTGACCGATGAGCAAATTCAAAAAATTCAAACTGAAGAAAAAGGTGAAGTGGTGGTTTCAGTGACCATTACTGATGAAGCTAACGTTGAGCCAATTAATGCCGAAATGACTTGGGCTTGGACCGCTAAAAAACGTTAATTGTTTTTTCTCACTTCAAGTCTCCCCCACTTGAATTAATTGCGCCAATCACTACAAGCTTGGCGCAGTTATACTTTTTTACCTCTCATTGCACGCCACTTATTATTTTCTTGTCTTAATTTACTACCAGTGTGGCCAAATTTCACATGGGTGAAAGTTGATTCATTCTCTTTACTAAAAGCAGTGCGAAAAAGATCACCAAGAATCTTCTCGCTCATTCCAACCATAAAAAGAGAACGCCATGAATAAAGTCACGATCAGTGCATTCGGGCTCTGTGCAAGCCTTATATGCAGTACCACACTCGCCATGTCGAAGTCGCCAGCTTCTGAACCAGCCCCGCAACCTCAAGCCCAAGGCTTTACAGGGAATGTGAATGCAATGGCTCAACAGTGCTTTTCGATCCAATCACCCAGTACCGGTAATTACCTAACCAAGTACAGCAAGGGTGGGGTAATTGATGATGGCTTAGGCTATCACTTTGTTAACACTGCAAAAGACAATGCAACTCGCTTTTTTATGAAGCCAACCTCGTTTGGTAAGTACCTAATGACTGACGTTGACGGCCGTTACTTTGCCAGCCACTTGCCGGCTGAAATCAGTGCAGGACGTTATGCCGGTAAGTTCGCAGAATGGACAATCAACAAAGAAGGCAATGATCGTTATAGTCTTCATGGCACCGCACTGAATATGAAAGTCCGTGCGCGCACTGACAAAGGCACTATGTATTTCTTTGATTTATTAAACCCTTTTAATTTTAACAGTGAAAATACATTTAAATTAGTTGCTCAAAACAATTGTACTGACTTCCCAGAAGTCACTACCAATGTCCAAGGGGATGTAAGCGTATTAAAAGGCAATGTGAACGAGCCCATTCGCGGCTTTGTTGATCCACACACTCACATTACCTCTTATGAGTTTATGGGTGGCAAAATGATGGCAGGCAAACCGTTCCATCGCTGGGGTGTTGAAGAAGCTCTTAAGGACAGTAAAGACATTCACGGCCCGAATGGCTCTTTGGATTTAATCGGTAATATCTATACCTTTGAAGATCCAAACATGCGCTATGACACCCGTGGCTGGCCTGATTTTCCGTGGTGGCCAAATCACAAACAAATGAGCCACTCTGGCTATTATTACAAATGGATTGAACGTGCTTATCTTTCAGGTATGCGTTTAATGGTCACAGACTTAGTCGAAAACGAAGTGCTATGTAACGTGCAGAAAACCATTAACCCAGCCAGTTGGATCAACCCAAATAGCTGTAACACCATGGACAGCATCCGTTTACAAGTTCAACGCCTACATGAAATGCAAGCTTACATTGACGCGCAAAACGGTGGCCCAGGTAAAGGCTTCTTCCAATTAGTTTCAAGCCCAGAGCAGGCACGCCAAGTGATTGCCAATGGTCAACTTGCGGTATTAATGGGCGTTGAAGCCAGCGAGACATTTAACTGCGGTTTAAAAGACACTTGTACCATTCACACTATCGAAGCGCAATTAAATGAGTTATACGACTTAGGTGTGCGTACTATTTTCCCAACCCATAAATTTGACAATAAATTAGGTGGCTCCGCCGTTGAAGATGGCATCATGAACCTTGGTCAGTTTTTATCGGGTGGTCGCTTTTTTGAAACAAAAGAATGTGATGATCATACCCATGGTCAGAACTTCACCTCTGGCTTCCCACTTATTGGCCAAGTGCCAGTCCTTAAAGATATTCTAAACGGGATCGGTTTGAACCCTGTGTATGATGAAAGCATCGAACACTGCAACCAACATGGTATTTCAGATTTAGGTGTGTATTTAGTGAATCGCATGATTGATAAAAACATGCTGATTGAACTGGATCACATGAGCAACGATACTGCCACGGCTGTAATGGATATTGTTGAAGCGCGCAACTATTCAGGTGTGATTACTTCCCATAGCTGGATGCGTGATGGTAAAAACGGTGTGGTTCATGATAATACTCGTCGCTTAATTGAAGCCGGTGGCTTCAGCACCCCATATAACTCTGATGCGAACTCAGTGATTAGCAGCATCAGCCGTTACTTGGATATCGTAGAGCAAACCCCTTACCTAAACGGTGTCGGTTTTGCCACTGATATGAGTGGCTTAGGCGGTCAAGCTGGCCCACGTTATGATACCGATACCGATCCACTTGAATATCCGTACACGTCTGAGTTTGGATTAGTGTTCGATAAACAAGTATCAGGGAATCGTGTATTTGATTTAAACCAAGATGGTATTGCTCACTACGGATTGGTGGCTGACCATTTACAAGACATTCGTGAACAAGCACCTCAACGTATTTATGAATCGGTTATGAATTCAGCCGAGGCATACTTACAAATGTGGGAGCGTGCTGAAAGCAGTACCAATACAGCTCACTATGATCCTTTAAATTAATAATCAATTTAAACGGATAATTAAAAACTCAAAACCAGCTGATTGCTCAGCTGGTTTTTTTACTCTTTATTTTATTTCAATCCGTATTAGGCTTTTTCTGAGTTTGAAAACAGTACACCTTTTGTTACCTGCCAAGCCACAGCTCCCCCACCAACAATGAAGACCACATCACCAATGGTGCGAACCCAGCGAAGTGTTTGTAATAGGTCTGTTTGCATAAAGCTTTCACTGCGCGCATACCATAAACCTTCACTGGCACTTGCTACAAATTGGATAATCCCTACTGGTAACAAGCTGGTAAATAGCATTAAGATCAATCCACCATTAAGACACCAAAAAGCCGTTTTCATTAAGCGTTCGTCAAATTTAAGCTGTGGACGAATATAGCGTAAAATCAGCAGTGCAAAACCTAAGGCTAAGAATCCATACACGCCAAACAGAGCAGCATGAGCATGAGTCGCAGTGGTGTTTAAACCTTGAATATAATACAAAGCAATTGGAGGATTAATCATAAATCCGAGCACACCCGCACCCAACATATTCCAGAATGCAACCGCTACAAAAAACATTAACGGCCAACGAATATTTTCCATCCACGGCGCTCGAGATTTTAAACGCCAATGTTCCCAAGCCTCATAACCTAAGACAACAAGTGGTACAACTTCAAGAGCACTAAAAGTAGCACCCACCGCCATAATAGGTGTCGTCGTTCCCGAAAAATACATATGATGGAACGTGCCTGGAATACCACCCAACATGAATAATGATGCAGATGCCAAACTAGCTGACGTTGCAATGTTACGAGACACTAAACCCATGCTACAAAAAATAAAGGCTAAGGCCGTGGTCGCAAATACTTCGAAGAAACCTTCAACCCATAAGTGCACGATCCACCAACGCCAATATTCCATCACAGATAAATGGGTTCTTTCACCATAAAAGAAACCAGCTCCATAAAATAAACCAATGGCAATCACTGATGCTGTTAACAACATCAATAAACTTTTATCCCCTGGTTGACGCAGTGCAGGTACAATTGCGCGTAACATTAATGCTAACCAGAATGCGATACCAAGAAATTTACCTATTTGCCAGAGCCGACCAAGGTCAACAAATTCATAACCTTGATGTCCCAGCCAAAAATTCCATTCCACTGGCATAATTTGCGCAATAGCCAAATAATTTCCGACAAATGAACCGACAACCACAGCCACCAATGCCCAAAATAAAATATCCACACCGAGCTTTTGAAATTTAGGATCTTTACCGCCATTAATAATGGGAGCGAGAAATAAACCCGCTGCTAAAAATCCAGTTGCTATCCAAAACAAAGCCGCTTGAATATGCCAAGTACGCACCAATGAATAAGGGAAGTACTCGGATACGTTAAAGCCATAAAAGCTTTGACCCTCAACAGTATAATGCGCGGTAAAACCACCAATCATTATTTGAAAAACAAATAAAGCCACCACTAAGAAAATATACTTTGCTAAACCTTTCTGAGATGGGGTGAGTTTAAATGTTGTTAAAGGATCTTGTGGTGGAGCCGTCGGTTCGCTTTCATCATGCTTACGTAAAAATGCCCAAGCCCAAATTAACCCCCCAACACCCGCGATCAACAAAATAATACTGACTAAAGACCAAACAATATTTTCTGCCGTCGGCTTATTATCAATCAAAGGCTCATGAGGCCAGTTATTGGTATAAGTCACACCACCCTCTGTACGTTCTGTCGATGCAGCCCATGCCGTCCAAAAGAAAAACTCCGCTAGCTGCTCACGTCTTTGCGCACTGGGTAATGTATTTTCCTTCATGGCATAATTTTCACGAGTCGGCTGTAATGTTTTTTCATTACCAAAAAGCTGACTATAATAATCTGCCGTCACGGCAATGGCTTCTACTCTTCTTGACGATAATGTTAATGTTTGCGTTTGAGCATCATAACTATTATTGCGGTATTCTTTTTTAAGCTGAAATTGCAATGCATTTTGCTGCTCATCAGATAGTTCTGAATAACCTTTTCCATAATCGCTTTTCGCAGCCAATTCCAACCAAGCCATCAGTTCACGATGCAACCAATCAGCCGTCCAATCGGGGGCTTGGTAAGCACCATGTCCCCAAATAGAGCCTAGCTGCATCCCACCCACGGATTGCCAAGCGGTTTGACCATCAAGAATACTTTCTTGTGTCATTAATAACTCACCGCCTGCGTCCACTACTTTTTCAGGTATAGGGGGTGCTGAGCGATAGATCTCAGCCCCAAAATACCCCAGTACTGAAAATGTAATCATCATAATGACAATTAATATCAGCCAATATTTACGATACTCAGCCATGTTTTGCTGCTCCTAACTTCCCATCAATACGGTTGAACAACACATTATTTTCTAAATGGATATGCTCCATTAAGTCGTTACTTAACGCAGCCAAACCGGTATATAAGGCGCGCCAGGTATTACAAGCACCTTCAGGTAACGTAATGTCATTCGTCAGCTGATGTACACCGGCTAAAACATCGCCATGCCCTTCGTGCTCATGACGCATCATAGAAACAGGTGCGACAGCCATTTCACCCATACCACGTAAAATCATAGGAAACAGTATCGTCTCCTCTTTTTGCATATGAACCTCAAGCTCTTCTAACATGGACTCTAAATGCGCACTTAGTCCCACAGGACAATCAGGGTTCCCCCCATGAACACGCTCTACGCGCTGTGACAAGCGGATTAACTCAGGTAACTGCTCTCGATGCACATCATGGAATCGAGTCAAAATATGCTCGATCAAGGCATCATTTTCAGCCTCATTCCACGTTGATGCCTGCTCTGTTAACTCACTTAAAGCCATTAACGACGCCACCACCTCATCGCTATTTAGTTGTTTGCGTTCTATGGCCTCTTCTAAGGTTTGATCCCCTGCACAGCAAAAGTCTAATTTAAGCTTATGAAATACCGCTGTCGCACCGGGTAAGTCTCGGGCAAGTTGACCAAGTGTTTGGTGAATAATCGTCATTATCTTCTCCCTCTACATTAAAGATGCATTTAAAATACATCTTTAACGTATAGCATGCAAATCTCGAAATAAAATAAACGACGTAAAATCACTATTTTCACTTAAAAAGGTCCTTATATGATCTGTGTCAAGCTTGTAACTAGGCGTTAAACATATAGAATTTGAACATGTAATAAATATGATTCTTATTTGCTTTTTTCAGCCTGGAGCCACCATGCATATCACTCGTTATACCGACTATTCATTGCGAGTATTAATGTATTTAGCGGTTCGTCGTGAGCACCTCACAACCATTCAAGAAGTCGCCGACAGCTACCAGATATCCAAAAATCACATCATGAAGGTAGTACACCAACTCAACTTAAAGGGTTATGTGGAAACCATTAGAGGGAAGAACGGGGGCATTCGCTTACGGCTTGAACCAAAAGAAATCAATATTGGGGTATTGGTAAGAGAAACTGAACAGGACTTGAATCTAGTAGAATGTTTTTCAGACGGTGGAGGCTGTTCCATTACACCCGTGTGTGGTTTAAAAAACATATTAGTTGAGGCATTACATGCCTTTTTTACTGCGCTTGACCAATACACGCTCGCAGACATTATGCCAAGCAAGCAGCAACCACAATTATTGCGATTATTGCAAATAGAATAAAACTAAACGCTCTATACTTATAACGCCCTATTCATTTAGCGCGACTATATTGGCCTTTTTAAAAAAATTAAAATCAGTAGCCGTTGCACTTGTATAAGCACCCATCATTCGGGTAATGATTAAATCGCCATCTTTAAGCTTAGGCAATAAGATATCTTCATCAATCACGTCAATACTGTCACAGGTTGGTCCCGCTAAAACAGATGACACCCTTGGCCCTTCATTATTTAATACATCAATTGGGTAATGCCCATGATCAAATAAAATGCCACTAAACGAGCCGTATACACCGTCATCTAAATAATACCAAGGTTGACCACTGCGCATCGCTTGCCCCATCACCGATGCAATACTCATAACAGCAGGCCCCACAATGAACCTTCCTGGCTCTGCTAACAATTGGATTTGTTTATCAACATTTGAAAGCGCGCATCGAATGGGTTCACAAAAATCAATTATATTAAGTTCATCGTCATCATAGGCAACCGGAAAACCGCCACCAATATCAAGGGTTGTGATATTTGGTAAGTTTTCAGTTTTAATTTTATTTATTAATTCAATGCAGCGCTCTATCGCAAAAACATAACGCTGGGCATCTTGAGTTTGTGACCCCACATGAAATGACAACCCGTGAATTTTTATACCTAATTCGTTCGCTTTTTGTAAAATGCCAATGGCAGCATCCACATTACAGCCAAATTTTTTCGATAAATCAGCAAACGCATCTGCGTTAGGGAAACTTAAACGTAAAAATAACTCAACCTTATCTTTATATACTTCAAATTTTTCAAGTTCATTAATGCCATCAACCACAAATCGAGTACAACCGTAATTCATAGCGTATTGAATATCGGAATCACGCTTAATAGGATGAGTATGTATGGTATTGGATGGCTCCACACCTTGTCTTTTCACCATATCAACCTCACCATTACTGGCAAGATCAAAACTGGCCCCCTCATTCAATAAGGTTTTTACGACAATATCGTGTGGCAATGGCTTTAAAGCAAAGTGTAATGTGACGTTGGGAAGAGCTCGTTTTAATAATTGGTACTGTTCACGCACCACTTGGCAATCCAGTAATAATAAAGGGGAACCGTGCTGCGCCACCAGCTCTTCTATAATGGATTTTTGAGTCATCGACAGCGGTAAGTGACGAACGCCTATATTCGCTAATAAATCGATCGTTTCATATTTCATATAACTCTCCCCAAGAATGCAGCTAAGCACACTGAATCACGAAATATATTACTTTGCAATAAAGCATAGAACGACAAAGTTACAAGAGATGTATATGAAATTATGATGAAAGTAGCTCTAAACCAGATCAGAGTTAGTGCTTAAAGGAATATAAAAATGACGACGAAAAACAAATTTAATCAATAATTAACAGCTTTATTTAAACCACTGACACTACATAACCTGAGACATATACTCAGCTCCATTGCTACTAACACATTAACGAACATACTTGCACCTAGAATAAAACACGCCTCATATTTGTTATGGGCTTATTTTAGATTCACCTTTAAACCTATTAACATAATGTTATCACCTTCCATGCGCCGAATCGTTAAACGCAAAGCACCCACTTTTACACGGTCACCCACTATAGGGTGCTTACCCAGACGGGCTTTTAAGAAAGCTTCAACTGAGCCTTCATCTTTAATTGATACCCCGTATACAAATGCTAAATCCGCTATTGGTGCCTCAGGGTTTATTATAAATTCACCAAAGAAACTATTTATGGCCAACTTACTTGTTTGATCTTGACGGGCAAACGATAGTGCGGCGTCATCAATATCATCCGTTCGCATCAACAACCAAATGCTATCACCGGCCTCTATTTTAGTATTATCTTCTACTGGCAACGACTGATCCGCTCTAATGTGTGCGATCCATTTAGGATAATGGTGCCAATGATGCGCTGGATTAAAGTTATCAGAATGTACAGGAGAGCCACTTTCAACCACAAACTCTGCCACTTCTAGGGAGTGTTCAGAACGATTAATGAGTGGGTAACTGTGCTTAGGCGCAGGGGAATTAGGAACAAGTACTTTCAACCATCGAGCAACAGGGGCTACAGTTGCCCCTTGAACCAATAAAGAAATCAGTACAATAACAAATGTAATATCAAAGAAATCCCGAGCACCTTCAATACCTGCCATCACAGGATAAAGCGCTAATACAATCGGCACAGCCCCTCTTAAACCAACCCAGCTAATAAAGAAACGCTCTTGCCAGCGAAACCGAAAAGGCAGCAAACAAATTAATACGGCCACTGGTCTTGCCAAAAATATTAAGAAAAATGCAATGGCTATAGATACCAGAATATTATCTATAATATGTGATGGTGTAATGAGCAAGCCTAGAATTAAGAACATCCCAGCTTGCGCCAACCAAGCTAAACCATCCATGACTTGTAAAACAGACTCTGATGGCTTTCTGTCAGCGTTCCCTACTTTTAAACCCAATAAATAGATCGCTAAGAAACCACTACCACCCAATAGATTTGTGCCTGAAAATACCACCATACCAAACGCAAGAATCAGTAGCGCGAACAACCCATCACTTAAGTTCATCCGGGTAAGTAACGCCGATAATAAATAACCACCCGCTAGACCAAACGCAGCCCCCAAACCAAACTGCGTTAAAAATAAAGATGCAAACGAATAGATAGTTGTAACTTGTGTGGCATCAACGCTCAATTGAACAAGAATAATAACTAACAATATCGCCATAGGATCATTAGCCCCTGACTCTATTTCTAAGGTGCCACCAACCCTTTCATTTAACTTAACACCACTATTGCGTAATACATTAAATACAGCCGCAGCATCAGTTGAACCTACAATCGCACCCAGTAACAAACCAAACTGCCAAGGAATATCTAATAACCAAATCGCAAACGCGCCGACACTGCCTGCCGTTATCACCACACCAAGCGTCGCCAACATGGTAGATGGCCAAAGTGCAGCACGGAACGTGCTGACTTTTGTACGCATCCCGCCATCTAACAAAATCACCGCTAATGAGGCGCTACCCACTAAAAAGGCTAATTCAAAATCATCAAATAAAATGCCGCCGATACCGTCTTCACCCGCAAGCATGCCAACCGCTAAAAATAACAATAAAAAAGGAAAACCGATGCGCGCCGTTAAAGAGCCGGCGATAATACCGGTTAGTAATAATATCCCTGCAATAATCAGAAACGTATTGGTATCAGTCATATGGCGATAGTTGATCCATCGTAAAGAAAAAATATAAGAGGTTGCTTGATGAGCTAGAACCACATAAGTGGGTATTATAATGCAAGGAACGTAGTTTTTATAATCAACTTGATATTTGAGATCAATGAATCATAAAAGGGGTTAATTTGAAGAACTAACGATATTAATATGTCCCAAATGTAAACAGCAGTCAAATCTAATGATTTCACTGCTGTTTATCATGGCTTATTTGAATTTCACCACGGCGCGATAGCGCGCCTTGCCTTCACGCACATGGTCAATTGCATCGTTGATGTTCTCTTTATCAAACAATTCAATTTGTGGTTTGATGTTATGACGCACAGCAAACTCTAACATTTGCGCAATCACCGCAGGGCTACCGACAGGGCTGGCTGATACGCTACGTTGAGCCAGCATCATTGGAAACACACTCAGTTGAAGTGGTTCAAGCACGGCTCCTACAAAATGCAAACGCCCTTTAGCTCGCAACGTGCCCATATACGCATCCCAATTAAGCGATACATTTACAGTTGAAATGATCATATCAAAGCTACCAGCAGCCGCTTCCAACTGCTTGGCGTCTTTTGAATTTAATGTTTTATGAGCACCAAGGGCAATGGCTTCTTTTTCTTTATCTGGGTTAGATGTAAAAGCCGTTACCTCACAGCCCCACGCATTTAAAAATTGCAATGCCATGTGCCCTAAGCCACCAATACCAATCACCGCAACACGGGCAGTGGGTTTTAAATCAAATTGAACCATTGGATTATAAACCGTCACACCACCACAAAATAATGGGCCGGCATAACTCATATCCAGTTCATCTGGCAATTTCACTACTGCGCTACTTTGCGCACGAACCTTATCAGCAAAACCACCGTGGCGACCAATAATGGTTTTGCCCGAGGTATTACACAGGTTATGGTCACCTGTCATGCAGCTTTCACAGTGATTGCAATAGGCACTGTGCCAGCCAAGACCAACACGATCACCCGCTTTTAAGTGGGTCACATTTTCACCCACCGCGCTCACAATACCCGCCACTTCATGGCCAGCCACTAGAGGGTATTGGCTAAAACCCCATTCGTTATCCAACATGCTCACATCACTATGACAAACGCCACAATAATGGACTTCAATTTCAACTTCTTGGCCACCAAGGTCTCCCGCTTCATACTGAAACGGCTCTAAAGGCCCTTTAGCCTGTTTTGCTGCAAACGCATTAATCATGGGAATTCCTTATTTTGGGACAATCGATCATAGAAACGGGAAATTGTGCTCATTAAAGCTTGAGTTCTAAAGCCTGGCTATACCTGCATATCGAACGGCTTGTTGCATAACTTCGCACCTAACCAAGAGGTACGGGACTAATTGGCTTTTGGATTGAACAAACCTTGTTCGACAATACCCAAAAGTCGCTATAAATTCGCCTATAAAAGCAGATATTCTCACCACTTTTGCTGATTTCTGGTAGAATTCGCGCAAAATTTATACTGGTATTTGCCCTTGTTTACATCGTTCGATTTGCAACCACCGCTGTTAAAAGCCATTGAAGCATTGAGCTTTAAAACACCCACGCCTGTTCAAGTACAGGCGATTCCTGAGGCTTTGCAACATAAAGACCTGATGGTGTGTGCACAAACCGGTAGCGGCAAAAGTGCCGCATTCTTGCTACCCATGCTTAATCAGCTCATTACTAAAGATGCCCCTAATTCTAAAACCCGCGCATTGGTATTAGTACCAACCCGTGAACTGGCTCGTCAGTTATTAAAACAAACTGAAGCCTTGGCTAAATTTAGTAAGATCCAAGTGGCATCCATTACTGGTGGCCAAGAGTTTAAGTTTCAGGCCGCTTTGTTTCGCAAAAACCCTGAAATCATTATCGCTACCCCTGGCCGCCTATTAGAGCATATGGGTAAAAATGAAAATCTATTAGAAGACGTTGAAATATTGGTACTGGATGAAGCGGACCGCATGTTAGACATGGGCTTTTCTGAAGACGTACTCAAAATTGCAGCCCAGTGTACCCAAGCTGAACGCCAGACCATGTTATTTTCAGCGACGCTAAAACAAAAAGGCATGTATGAAGTGATTCAAACTGTCCTTAATGACCCACTGAATATTATGGTCGACAGCTTCAAAGGCGAACATGAAAACATTGCTCAAGAAGTGATGTTAGCCGATGACGACAAACACAAGCAGCGCTTATTAACTTGGCTACTTGCCAATAAAACGTTTCGCCAAGCCATTGTTTTTGTCAACACCAAAGTTAAAGCCGAAAGCCTTTACCACTTTTTGGAATACCACAACATCAATGCAGGTGTTCTTCAAGGTGACATGACTCAAGATGAACGTAACCATGTCATGGTTCGCATGCAGCAAGGGGGCTTTGATGTGTTAGTTGCAACCGACGTAGCCGCCCGCGGTCTTGATGTTAAGAAAATCGACTTGGTCGTAAACGTGGATATGCCTCGCAGCGGCGATGATTATGTACACCGCATTGGTCGTACCGGTCGCGCTGGCGAGCAAGGCTTAGCGGTATCGTTTGTGGACCATACGGAATGGAACCTTAAATGTGCGATTGAGCGTTATTTGCGCATATCAATGACACCCAAAAAAGCCAAAGGATTAGAGGGCAAATACAAAGGCCCTAAAAATATGAAATCCAATGGTAAGCCTGTCGGTAAGAAGTCACCTAAGAAAAAAGACAGCAAAAAAACCACGGCTAAAAAGGCCACTAAAAAAGTCGCCAATGGTAAAAAGCCAAGCTCTAAAAAACCAGCGAACCAAAAACCAGTAACGCCTCGTTTTGGTGATGGTAGTGCCCCATTTAAACCTAAAAGCAGTTCTTAAAACGGCTTTTAGAAGAATACCCATTAATAATTTAAAGGTTTGATATGAAATACTTCTGGATGGCCGTACGGTTTGTTTTAGCCAAAATGATTTTATTGGCTGACTTTTGTTACCGCCCAAAAGGCACTAAAAGAAGTGCTGAAAAACAAGCTGACCTAGATGAGCAATGTCAGCAACTAGCCCTTTACCAATACGCGGCTTGTCCTTTTTGTGTAAAAGTACGCTGGTCAATGAAACGTAATAATATGAAAATTAAATTATGTGATGCTAAGCGTAATGAAGAGTTTGCTTACGAATTAGAGAATCAAGGAGGCAAACTTAAAGTGCCTTGCTTGAAAATCACTCACCTTGATGGCACTAGCCAATGGATGTATGAATCAAAAGACATCATTGCATATTTACAGAATATCGCAGATGGTCATACCCGTATCCAGTTAGAGCCAAGCCTAGCAAAGGCAAGTTAATTGGCAAACTTACACATCAGCCAGCTAATACAGTGTTAATAGATTCCTTAAGACTGGATACCCGCCTTCGCGGGTAAGGCGCTTTCAAACGCTGATCTATAACCCCAACGTCACGCCCACACAAGTTGGCATTCTGCATATATAGCGCCCTTGGGCAACAAAAAAAGCCATGATCATTTTCATGATCATGGCTTTTTCAATACCGCTACTGCTTTACCAATTACGAAATCGCAATAAGTTCCACATCAAATATTAACGTTGAACCTGGTGTAATTAAACCAGCATTTCGATTGCCATAGGCTAAGCGACTTGGGATAAATAAACGAGCTTTTTCACCCACTACCATTAATTGTAAGCCCTCTGTCCAACCAGGGATCACTTGATTAAGTGGGAAGCTGATGGTTTGACCACGATTAACCGAGCTATCAAACACAGTGCCGTCTAATAATTTTCCGTGATAATGTACCGTTACCGTACTGTTTACTTTTGGGTGTTCATCGCCTGTCCCCGCTTCTAATACTTGATACTGCAAACCTGTGGCAGTTGTATGCACACCATCAAGGGTCGCATTATTTTTTAAAAAGGCTTCACCCTCTTTGATGCTACCAGCGGCTGCCCGTTTGTTTTTAAAATGACGCCAAGTGAAAAAGAACACAACAAGCGCAACGGCGATAAAAAATAATGGAGGCATTCTGACCTACTCAATCAAATAAAACGCCAGTTTACCTGAGAATGGCAAAATACAAAATTGTATCAACTCGGATGGTTAACACTTATGACAAAGCGGTTGGTAATATTATTAATCTTCAAACAACACGCCTACTTTGAGTTTTTCAGCGCGGTAGATTTCTTCGCCATCCACTTCCACACTGCCAGAAGCCACTGCGATGATCATTTGTTTGTTTTTTAAACTGCGATCAATGCTGATTTTAAAGGTCACCATTTTTGCTGTTGGGCGCACTTCACCAAAGAACTTTACGCCGCCAATACCCAATGCACGCAATTTTCCATGATGGCCTTTAGCCGCCAAAATAGCGCCTATGCTTTGCCACATGCCTTCAATACCTAAACAACCAGGCATGATAGGGTCACCCGGGAAATGACAACGAAAAAACCAAGCGTTTTCATCCACCGCCATTTCCGTAATCACTTCCCCTTTACCATTCGCACCGCCATTAATGTCTAAGTGGCGAATATTTTGAATAATCCCTAACTCATCAACCGGCAGCTTAATTTCAATACCTTGTGCGGCAAAATGATCAAGCAGCGCTTGAATCGGCATGTTTTCAATAACATCAAGCGTACTCGCAGTTGAATTAGGCATAGAGGGTATCTGGCTCATTCACGACGTCTTTTTATAATTAAAGTGCGCGGCACTTTACGGGCTTTTTGCCCACTAAGCTTAACTTATCACTCCAGGGATTTGACTTTGCGTAACACCCCTTGTGAATACAATTAAACCTATAGTCGGCTCAACCATACTTCTAAACCTTGCGCATTAAGCAAAACGTCACTGGCGATCACTTGGGAGAACTCGCTGGGTTTAAGATCTGTTTGGTGCTGAGCAAGCTCATCCATTAAATAAGCCAGTAACTCTTTATTCAAAGCTTGTAACCACTGCTCACGGGGCATGTTTTGTTTGATCCGCAACGCCATCTCCACATAAACATCCACCAATTTAATTAAACGCTCAGCTAATTTTTGCGGGTTTTCCACCATACCAAAATGGGTTAAAAACATGCGCTGTGGCTCATAACTCAGTAAACGCTTAATGGATGCTTTTAATGCATCAGGGTCAAATTGCACGGGCGTAGTGGTAGGGAAAATAAACGGCCCTTTAGCACTATTGAGTTCTTGGTAAGCCAAACCAAAGGTATCACCTGTAAAAAAGCCAGCACTTAATTCATCATGAATACAGTAGTGGTGACGAGCATGACCTGGGGTATCTAAGAACGTCAAAGTTCGACTACCCAGTTTTAACGTTTGGGCATCTTCAATAATGAGTATTTGAGAAGGGTCGATTGGCAACAAATCCCCATAGGTCTGCTTAAACATGGCTTCACCATAAACCGCCGTGGCGCCGGCTTGTAATTTGCTGGGGTCAATCATGTGACGGGCCCCTTGCGGGTGTATCACCAATTGAGCATGGGGCAGTGCTTGCATTAATAAGCCTGCTCCCCCTGCGTGATCGAGATGCACATGGGTTGGCATTACGTATTTAATGGCACTTGTTTCTAAACCCTGCTCGCTTAAAAACTCAAATATCAGCGGAACAGTATCCTTTGTGCCGGTTTCAATAATGGCAATCTCGCCATCATTGACCATCACGTAACAAGCAGCCATTGCTGCCCGTTGATAAGCGCTATCTAATACATAAATACCCCAACCCAAGTGCTCTGACTTCACCATAATGCTCTCTTTGTCTCTTTATTTTATGACTCAACACGCCTCACTATGCCCAAGGCAGGTCTGAAACACCATGAGCATAACAATCAAACTATTAGCTTAAACCTGCCACCTCAAAAAATTTAAGGCAACTAATGCACATTTTTTCACATTAAGACTGCAAAATTGTCGCACTCTATCTACTGCCTCCTTCAGGAATAAAAGAATTGGCCTATAACTTATATAGATAGGGAAATTTTCATGAATGCATTGATGCCACTAAGTAAACAGCAAATTCGCCATGTGGTTTTTTGGCCGGCGGCATTGCTGTGCCTGTTTTCTGGGCTTGTCATCTATTACGCTTTGCATACGCTGAATCAACAACAAAGCCACCAGCAAATTGCAGCCGTTGAAGATAATCAGCAACAAGTGGCTGCGCAATATTCAAAACAGTTTGATGATTTAATTGTGGCCCGCCTTGAACAGCTCATGGCGCAAAAGCAGCAATACATTCAAAACTACTTAAAACAAATAAATAAACAGCTGATCACCCTAGCCAACTCCACCATGAGCCAAGTAGCCTCTCAGGCTTTTCGTATTACCTATAGAAGCTACCTTGCTGAGCGTGAGCCCTTTATTGACGACCCAAGTGAAGCCATTACCCAATATTATCAACAGCAAACACCTAGTCGGGCTCACCTCAATGAAATTGGCCAAGCCTTGCAATATGATTTTGTCATTAATAATAAAGAAACGCCGAAACAACAATTCAACGAAACTGAAATAGATACCAGCTATAGCCGAGTGCATGGCTTGTATCATCCAATTTATCGTCACTATATCGAACAATTTGCCTTTGAAGATTTATACATTGTGGATGCCACTAGTGGTGACGTTATCTACAGCGTGGCCAAGCACAATGATTTTGCCAACAACCTTTGGCAAGAAAAAGCCGCGTCATCGCCCTTAGCAATCAGTTACAAACATGCCTTGAAATTAAAACCTGGGCAAAGTTTATTCAGTGAATTTAGCGAATACCTACCAGCTAACAATGCCCTTAGTGCATTTATGAGCACCCCAATTGTTAGCCAAGATCCGTCACGCAATACCATTGAAGCCATTTTAATTTTTCGTTTACCTGCAAAAGCGTTTGTACCGTTATTACAGGTTCAAGGTTTTGAGCGGGCCCATATTTATATGAGCAATGAAAATCAAACTTTTTGGGTCAGCAGCCAGCCATTAAAAACCGAGCAACAAACATTATTTAAACAATGGATCGACAGCAAACCACAAAACACATTCAACGTCAGTCAAAATGAAAACCATGAAAATCATTACATGGCCTATCAACCCATTAAATTATTTGGCCTTAATTGGTTGCTCTTTAGTGAGTTATTACTTGATCAAAGCCAACTCATTCGCCATTCAGCAAATTTCGCTTTAGATAAGGATTCAGCCACTTTAAATAATCGCGATATTTTATCCATATCACTTATGGCTATCGTTGTTGGGTTAATTGCTTGCCTAATTATTGGTTTTTTTCTGGCTCGTATGTTTAGTGGCAGACAAAACAGTTTGAACATCAATAGTCAGAATAAAAGTAATGGAATTAAGGCATCATTATCTGAATTAAACTTTGAGCAAGCCACGCAGAGTATGTCGTCCTATCTATCAGCATCGAATAATGAATCAATAGATGACAAACCCATTTTAAGTGCCAAGCACATTAATGAAATTATCCAAGCGATTAAGGGGCCCATTACCTCAGCCCAAAGCGATAGTGATCACTTAAAACAATACAACGAAGACATCACTCAAAAAGTGAGTCATTGCCAACAACTGCATCAAGGGATTGAACGCCAACACAATGAGCTGTTACACGTTATAAAAACCCACCCACTGATAAACAATAAACAGCAAACGCTTGATCAACATGCCTCACAAGATAGCGAAATTGAAGGTGATCAAAAAAGTGCTGAAAAAAACTTTCAAACTCTCAGCCAGCAAAGCCACAAGATGCTCAGCGATAACCAAGTACAGGTACATCAATTAAGTGGTGTACTTAGTAACGCCAGTGAACAAGTGAATAACCTTGCCAATAGCAGCCAAAACATTGTGAGTGCATTGGATACCATTGCCAGTATTGCAGATCAAACCAATTTATTAGCACTCAATGCCGCCATTGAAGCGGCTCGGGCTGGTGAACACGGTCGTGGGTTCTCTGTCGTTGCCGATGAGGTTCGCAGTTTGGCGTCCAAAACCGCTGAGGCCGCAGAAGAGATCCAAGCGATGCTAGAAGGCATCCAAGAAGAAACTCGTAATGCGGTGAACTTCATGGAAAAAGGAGCGGAAAACGTTGACCGTAACTTGCAAGTAAACGAGCAATCAGGCAGTGAGGACAACAACTTATACGAGTTAGTCGAGACACTTTTTGAAGCCATGTCACTGCTCAATGACAGCAACAAAGAGAACGCCAATACCGCGCAAGAAATGGGTGCCGCAACCGAGCAAATGAAACGCTCCATTGCCGCCTTACAACGACGTTCATCACGAGTGGGATTGTCTGCCTTAAAGCTCAACTCATTAGTCGGTCAGTTCCAAGTTTCCAAGCATTAGTCACACCAGCTAGGGAAGGTACGAATAACAGTCTTTTTCCACATGCTGTGGCAAGAGGACTTGTTCTCACCTTCCCTAGATTAAGCGTCCTTTGTTGACGCTTAATCTAGTTTTAGTAGTACAACCCAACTTCTCGTCTTGTAGCACGCCATATCGCGCTGATGAAAATTGCACATTTCTTTGCTTGACTTATCTTTCAATATATACGAAATTTCACATATGTTATTTTTCACATATATAAAGATTCCATCTTATTATGACGCCAATACAATTTTATAAATGCTTAGCCGACGATACTCGACTTAAGTC
Organism: Bermanella sp.; assembly: GCA_049115935.1. GTDB lineage: Bacteria > Pseudomonadota > Gammaproteobacteria > Pseudomonadales > Oceanobacteraceae > Bermanella. The sequence continues at coordinate 38,309 of JAGDZK010000090.1, forward strand.
CCTATTATTAATTTCCCAAACGGGCGAAGCCTGTGTGTGTGATCTAAAGGACGCTTTGCAATTGGATCAACCTAAAACC
>JAGDZK010000091.1:0-26372 GCA_049115935.1 Bermanella sp.
CCCATGATCACGGCATCAACCACTGAATATTCTTCGAAGGCGTACTGATCCTGACTTAACGTACCCACCTTGTTACCAGGGGTTATGGATAAATTACCCGAGGTTGGTGTCAGCTCACCGCTAAGGATTTTCATGAAGGTAGACTTACCACAGCCATTGGCACCAATTAGGCCATAACGATTGCCGTGGCCAAATTGTGCTGAGATGTTTTCAAATAAAGGCTCAGCGCCAAATTGCATGGTGATGTTTGCAGTTGTAATCAAGAAGGTATCCTAGGGCGAGCGCCCAAAAAGCGGCGGAGCCGATATAAAGGTGATAATTGCGCGCACTATATAGCTGGAGGCGGGTTTTGTCGAGACAACTGTATGGATATTAGCCAATTGAGAAACTATGAGCTTTCCCCCCATAAAACAGTTGCATTGACTATACTCAGATAACGGCCCTAAACAGCACTATCACATGTTTATCAAAACCCACATTAACACCAAAAAGTTCATATCAACGTGGGTTACAGCCGCCTTATGCGCCCTGCCTTTACAAACGAGTAATGCTCACAGTGATGCTATTGATCTATTTAATATGAGCCTAGAAGAGCTCATGGCAACGCCTGTTGATGTAGCATCTAACACATTTAAGCCAGTGAACGATCAGCCCAGCACCGTAAGTATCATCACTGAACAGCAAATCGCTCACTCAGGTGCACGCTATTTGATGGATTTGATCAAACAAATTCCCGGATTCTGGGTAGGCACAGACACCATTGGCACCATGTCGGTGAGCTTTCGTGGAGTCTGGGGGATGGAAGCCAAGATTTTACTCATCATAGATGACATAGAACAAAATGAACTGGCCTTTGGGTCTTTGGTATTAGGCAATCGCTACCCGGTGAGTACTATTAAACAAGTGGAGATCATTCGTGGGCCTGGGTCTGTGAAATTTGGCAGCCAAGCGGCGCTTGCGGTTATTAAAGTGACCACCAAGGGAAAAGATGAAAACGGGCAACAAGTTAGCATCAGCGCCGATGCCAATGAAAACGGTGTTTATAATAATACCTATTCTATTTTATCTGCCGGCAGCTTAAGTGATTCTGAATTTTTACGTTACAGCAGCGCCATTAGTTTTGCACAAGGTGATTACTCCGACCAAACTTGGACCGCCTTAGACGGCTACACCATTGACCTGCAAAACAAAACCAACTCACAGCCTTTAAATATAAATGTCAGCCTAACAAACAGTAACAGTGAGCTGCGCATTATTTATGATCGTTTCAAACAAGAAGACCGCTTATTATTTGGTGACAGTGGATTATTTGTTAACCCTAATCAACGCTACACACAAAACAATACCCTTTCGTTTGAAAGCATCAATATTTCAAGCCAACATAGCGCGCAGATACAACCTGAACTTTCCGTCAATACCAAACTGACATTTGTTAAGCAAAAACCGTGGAATGGTGACTCGCAGTACAACCAAACATTAAAGCGTGATGCAGAACGTTGGCGGATTGATATGGTGACACAATATGAATTCAGCGAAGATCATAACATCGCATTTGGCGCGATGTATTACACCGAAAACGAAGAAGTGAGCCAATCATATTTGTTCAACCCAGATACTCGCTTTGATGGCAAACATGCTATTAGTCAAAGTGATCGCGCTCTATATTTACAATACGAAGCCAACGTAGACTGGGCAAGCTTTACAGTAGGTGGCCGTTATGAAGACCATGACGCAGCGGGTTCCCACTTATTACCTCGCATTGCCATCACCAAAACATTCCATGCATTTCACGGAAAGCTGGTTTATAACCAAGCGTTTAAAATCCCTCAATTTGACACTCTGGCCAGTGCGAATAATTCAGGTACTCCCATCACAAAAACGGAGCTAAGTACCACCAGTGAAATTGAATTAGGTTATCGCATTAACGATCAAATGAATTTAAGTGGTAACTTCTACCACTTTAAAATCGATAACTACATTGGCTTTAACCCTGTTAGCGCCAGCAACGCAACTCTCGGGGACTTTAGTGCGTATGGTCATGAGCTGGAGTTTGACTGGATCATGGCTGACTTTCAAATGCATGCCAGCTATTCAGTATTTTTAATTGATCAAACCAATATTAACGCCATTACCGTCGACACGGATGAAAATGCGGTATTAGGCATTCCCAATCACATGATTAAATTAAATACCCGTTATTATTTGACACAAGATGATTCCATTAATTTAAATGGCGCGATCATTTCTAGTCGTTATGCCTGCGTTGAAGATAGCAATTTGATTTGTGGCACACCAAAAAAATTAAATGAAGAATACGACTTTAATAGTTTTTATCGCCATAGCCACAGCGGGCTAAATTACAATATCGGTATTGCTAATATCTTGGATACCAAAACCAAATATGTTCAACCTTATCGTGGTAGCCAGTCACCTATTCCAGGACTTGGGCGCAGACTCATGTTTGATATTCAATACCAGTTCTGAGTTAAGTCACAAAAAAAACCAATCAAGTTCCCACCCGATTGGCTTCATTTTACATCGAGCTATTTTATTTAGCCGCAATAACGTATTTTAATATTTCAACAATTTGCTCTGGGGTTTGCGCCCACGCCATAGCGGCACCATCCACTTCTTTTAGTGGGTGAATAATGCTTTCATCATGTAACGTAATGTAAGGCTTACCAAGCGCAGCACACATACCCGCATCAAAAGCCGCATTCCACTGTTTGTATTTATCACCAAATCGCACTACGGCCATATCACAGTTTTCAATCATATTTTTTGTGCGAATGCTGTTCACTTTTGATGATTGATGATCTCGCCAAAAGTTACTATCTGGCACACCTAATACATCACCCGCAGCATCACTGGCGTCATGATTGGTGACCGCTGAAACAAATTCAACCGGCAGATTTAGCGCCTGTGCGCCCTGCTGGATTTGTTGACGCCAATCTGTGTGGATTTCACCAGATAAATAAACGCTCCACGTTTTCATATATTCTCCTATAGAGGATTACTGCACAGAGCCTGACTGTGCAATCTCATTCAGTGCGCTGACCAAACGCTCATTTTGATCGGTCGTGCCCACTGTGATTCGCAGACAATTTTTCAATAATGGATGACCGCCATCTAAGCATTTAATTAAAATGCCTTTTTCTTTTAAATCTTCAAACCAATTACGTGCCATGCCATCTGGTGTGCGCACCAAGACAAAATTGGCTTCACTTGGGAACACTTCTAAGCCTGATATGGCGGCCAGATCATTCATCAACACAACACGATCAACACGTAGTTGCTCGGTTTGCATCACCAACATTTCAAAATGCTCTAACGCAAATAACGCACTGGCTTGTGTTAATGAGTTGATATTGTATGGCATGCGAATTTTTTCAAACTCGCTCAACCATTCTTTTGAGCCGATTAATAAACCCAACCGTAAACCCGCCAAACCAACTTTTGATAAGGTTCTCATTACTAATACGTGATCGTATTTTTCTAATAAAGCAAGATGGTCTGCATCGGTAAACGCGGTATACGCTTCATCTAAAATGACTAAACCTTGTGATGCTTCAATGATATTTTTAATGGCCGTTTCATCCCAAAGATTACCAGTTGGGTTATTGGGTTGAGCTAAAAAAATCAACTGTGGGTCATGTTTTTCTATGGCCGCTAACATAGTGGGTTCATCTAATTCAAAATCTGCGGTTAATGGTACACCCACATAATTTAACCCACAAAAGGTCGCAATCATCTTGTACATCACAAAACCCGGCTCTGGCGCTAAAATTGTCGCTCCGGGTTTGGCTACCGCCATGGCTAGCATCTGGATAATTTCATCACTGCCATTGCCTAATAAAATATCGTATTTTTCATTCACACCCATTTCTTCACGCAGGGCATCTTTTACCATTTCGCCGCTGGCATCTGGGTAGCGATTAATCGGCACGTCTTTTAATAAATCCGCCCATGCTTCACGAGCAACCGCTGGCCAGATGTATGGGTTTTCCATGGCATCCAGTTTGATCATGCCAGCAGCGCTTGGCACCGGATACGCGGATAAATCTAAAATTTCTTGGCGAATCAATTTTTTAACACGAGACATATGATCTTCTCTTAAATAAAAACCCTAAGGTTAAAAACGTTAGGGTTTTATTATTTTAAATGTAATTGTCTATGGGCTACTAATGATGGCTAGCGCTAAAAGCCCAGTAACACCGCTAGGGCAAGTTAATGAACTTAGTAAATATTTAAAGCGTCAGCGACGCTCACCAAGTAAGCTAGCTTTAATCTTTGATGCGGTATTCAGCGGACCTAGCATGGGCCGTTAACGACTCACCACGGGCCAGCACAGATGCAACCTTACCCATTTCGCTTGCGCCATCGGCACTGCACATGATTAATGAGCTGCGTTTTTGGAAGTCATACACACCAAGGGGGCTTGAAAAACGTGCTGTACCTGATGTGGGTAATACGTGGTTTGGCCCTGCACAATAATCCCCTAACGCTTCCGCCGTGTAGCGGCCCATAAAAATAGCACCGGCATGACGAATTTCTTTTGCCATGCTCACAGGGTCTTCAACTGATAACTCTAAGTGCTCTGGCGCAATGCGATTGGCAAGATCAATGGCTTCTTGTTCGTTTTGCACTTTTACTAATGCACCACGACCAGACAATGATGCACGAATAATGGTTTCACGCTCCATGGTCGGCAATAGTTTTTGAATACTGGCTTCTACTTGTTGTAAGTAATCGCCATCCCAAGAAATCAAAATAGATTGTGCGTCTTCATCGTGTTCGGCTTGACTAAATAAATCCATGGCAATCCAATCAGGATCAGTTTTGCCATCGCATACCACTAGAATTTCTGACGGGCCAGCAATCATGTCGATGCCCACTTCGCCAAATACAAAACGTTTTGCGGTGGCCACATAAATATTACCTGGGCCAACAATTTTATCGACTTTAGGAACAGTGCTCGTACCGTAAGCCAATGCCGCTACCGCTTGCGCGCCACCAATGGTAAAACAACGGGTCACGCCGGCTGCTGCCGCTGCCGCTAATACCAACTGATTCACTTCACCATCTGGGGTTGGTACCACCATGATAATTTCTTTTACACCGGCAACGTGTGCAGGAATCGCATTCATTAATACACTGGATGGGTAAGCCGCTTTGCCGCCGGGTACATAAATACCCACACGATCCATAGCCGTCACTTGCTGACCTAAAACGGTGCCGTCTTCTTCTTGATACTGCCAAGATTCACTGCGCTGTTTATCGTGATAACGGCGTACACGTTCGGCCGCTTCAAGCAATGCACTGCGCTGCGCAGGCGGTAAATTATCTAACGCTTCTTGTAATTGGGCTTGACCAATTTCAAGCTGAGCCATGCTGTTAACATCTAAGCGATCAAAGCGATTGCTGTATTCCACCACCGCTTCATCACCGCGAGTTTTGATTTGATGCAGAATATCTAAAACAGTTTGCTGCACTTGATGATCCGATACCGATTCCCACGATAACAAATCATCCATTGCTTGGGTGAAGTCTGCTTGTTGGCTATCTAAAGTTCGCATTTGAAACGACATACTGACCTCTTACACTCTTACCTAACTGCTTTAAAACTAACTGCTTGCATCAACAATTAACGTCGACGCTCAACTGCTTGGGCTAACTTATCAATGATGGGTTGGATTTGACGATGTTTCATTTTCATAGCCGCTTTACCCACCACCAAACGAGAACTGATTGGGGCGATTAAGTCACGCTCTTCCAGACCATTGGCTTTTAAAGTGTTGCCGGTATCCACGATATCAACAATCAAATCCGCCAGCCCCATAATCGGCGCTAACTCCATGCCACCATACAGTTTAATGATGTCGGCTTGTTTGCCTTGCTCAGCAAAATAACGTTTGGTCACGCCTACAAATTTAGACGCAACTTTAATACGACCTTCAGGGATCACTGCGCCCTTAAGGGCCGCTGTCATAAGGCGACAAGTTGCGATGTTTAAATCTAACGGCTCGTACAAACCGGTACTGTCGGCTTCCATTAATACGTCTTTACCGGCAACACCAATATCCGCTGCACCGTATTGCACGTAAGTCGGCACGTCGGTGGCACGAATAACCACCAGCTTGATATGCTCATGGTTCGTGTCAAAAATTAGCTTGCGGCTTTTTTTAATATCTTCTGCTGGCACAATGCCCGCTTCAGCAAAAAGCGGCAGTGTGTCATCTAAAATTCGACCCTTGGATAACGCAATGGTCAATGGCTGTTGGCTCATGTTTATTCCTTGATGCTTCGGCCTAGTTTGGCACGCGGCGAATATTAGCGCCCAATAATTGCAATTTTTCTTCGATGCATTCGTAACCACGGTCTATGTGGTAAATACGATCAACCACGGTTTCACCTTCGGCCATCAGTGCAGCGATTACCAAGCTGGCTGATGCACGTAGGTCAGTGGCCATTACAGGCGCGCCTTTTAACTTATCGCCACCTTTGGTAATACAGGTATTACCTTCTAGTGCCACTTGCGCGCCCATGCGTGCAAGTTCTTGCACATGCATAAAGCGATTTTCGAAAATGGTTTCGGTAACGGTGGCGCTGCCATTGGCAACGATATTCATCACTAAAAACTGCGCTTGCATATCGGTAGGGAACGCAGGGTACGGTGCGGTTTTAATATTCACCGCTTTTAATTCACGACCAACCATATCTAGGCTGATCCAGTCCTCACCCACTTCGATTTTGGCACCAGCTTCTTCAAGCTTGTGTAAAACCGCTTCTAAGATATCCGCACGGGTATCTTTTAATTTCACCTTTCCACCAGTAGCGGCTGCTGCCACTAGGTATGTACCGGTTTCGATACGATCAGGCATAACGTTATAGTGACCACCATGTAGGCTTTCAACCCCTTCAACACGGATCACATCGGTACCGTGACCCGTAATTTTTGCCCCCATAGAGATTAAGCATTCTGCCAAATCCACCACTTCAGGCTCACGAGCGGCGTTTTCAAGCAAGGTAACACCATCCGCCAGCACCGCTGCCATTAGCAGGTTTTCAGTACCGGTTACGGTTACGGTATCCATAAAGATATTGGCGCCTTTTAAACGTCCATCTGTTGTGGCTTTCACGTAACCTTCTTCCACGACGATGGTAGCGCCCATGGCCTCAAGGCCAGATAAGTGAATATCTACAGGGCGTGAACCAATGGCACAACCACCTGGTAGTGATACTTGTGCTTCACCAAAACGGGCCACTAACGGGCCTAACACCAAGATAGAAGCACGCATGGTTTTTACCAACTCATAAGGTGCCACTAGGGTTTTGATATTATTTGCATTGACTTCAATGGCGTAATCTTCGCCCATGATCACATCCACACCCATGGTGCCTAGTAAGTTGATCATGGTGGTTACGTCATGCAAATGAGGCAGATTACCAATGGTAATCGGGGTATCTGCTAGTAACGTGGCAGCAATAATCGGTAGCGCTGAGTTTTTCGCGCCCGAAATGCGGATCTCACCCGAAACTGGGGGTCCGCCTTGAATAATCAGTTTGTCCAATGCAGGCATAATACGACTACTTTATTAAGATTGTTGTTGAGCCCACTGGGCTTGCGTATAGGTTTTAATGGTTACCGCGTGTACGCTGCCATCCGTGATTTTTTCGTTTAGCGCCGCATATACATATTGCTGGCGTTTAACTGGATTCAAGCCTTCGAATTCATCTGTGATTACGGTGATTTCATATTTATAGCCATCCCCATCAACGGATACCTGGCAATGCGAAAGCTTTTCTTCAAGCAACGTTTGTAGGTCTTCTGGGCTCATAGGGCTCTCCGATGGGGCGTGGAATTGACATCATGAAAAATAAAGGCGGGAATTATAGCGGAAAGGCACTCTAATAGCGAAGTGTAAAATCCCCCCTAGCTCACACTCTATCCATGTTATTAGCTAGACAACAAGGGGAATGATTCCGTGCAGCTGGGCATTTTCCACCATCAGACGCAGTTGTGCAGGCGGGGCTTTAAATGTAATACCAATGCCTTTAACATTGGCTGCTCTCACCCAGCTAAGCAATAAAGCCAAGACAGCGCTGCTGCATTGCTTGACAGCACCTAGATCAAAAACCACATCGCTGGTGTAACCTTTGATCACAGTTAAGCCTTCTTTTTCCACATGTATGACACTTTCAAAGGTCAAATCACCTATGACCCCGTAAGCGCCTGATTGGTGTTTTTCAATTTGCTGTAAGGGCATTATTCGTCCTCAAGATCATCATCGTCTTGTAACTGAGATGCTTTATCGTTAGATACTTCTGAGGTCCAACTGGTGATGGCAAGGTCGATATCCCCATTGCTTTGTGCTACTAAACGTGAAAATTGCTCGCGAAATAATAGCCCCATGTTGATGCCATTTATAATGACATTCTGCACCATCCACTGGTTGTTCTTTTTGTCATAAAATAGACTTTGAGTGACAGGAAAAACCTGCCCACTTGATGTAATCACTTCAATACTGACTTGTGTATTACGCTCGGTTTGTTTGCCTTCTTTTAAGGGTAAGACATTCACTTTATAGTTGTTGAACTCCCACAACCCCTTGGCATAGGTATTTAATAAACTTGATTTAAATACGCTTAAAAAACGCTGTTTCTGCTCTTTCGTCGCGCCTCTAAAATGTTTGGCCATGACTCGTCGCGCAATGCGTTTAAAGTCAACCACTTCTCCTAACTGCTTATCCACAAGCGCAATTTTCTGTTCATCACTCAGTGCTTTTTCACTTTTACTGGTTTGAATGGCGACAAGTAAATCATCAATTTGCTCTGCCACTAAGCGATGTGCATCCTGTGGCGCTGGCGCAGCAAAACTGCCAACACTAAAGAGCATTAAGGCCACTAAAAACAAGTGTTTTATTATGCAATTCATATTGCATTCCTTACTTTGACTAGGTGGCTATTCACTGCTGCGACTAAACAAGAATTGCCCAATCAGTTCTTCTAATACAATGGCTGATTGAGTATCTTCAATGACGTCACCACTTAGTAATGTTTCTTCGTCAGCTCCCACACTCAAGCCAATATATTTCTCGCCTAATAAACCTGAGGTCAGAACAGAGGCTGATGTATCTAGGGACAATGGGATACCTTTTTTAATCGCCATTTTGACAACCGCAACATAATCCTGTGTGTCTAATTCGATTTCGACCACTCGCCCAATCGTCACCCCAGATAGAGAAACCTTAGCCCGCTCACTTAAGCCAGATAAATTCTCAAAGCGAGCATAAAGATAATAAACATCATCATCACTTTGATAGCGCAAGCCACTTACATTCATCGCCAGTATTAACAAAGTAAGCATGGCCGAAAGAACAAATACACCCACACCTATCTCTAGGGATCTTTTGTACATAGTGTGCTCCTAAAATCCGCCCAACATGACGGCTGTTAATATGAAGTCTAGACCTAAAACCGCAAGCGCCCCTTGTACGACGGTGGCAGTGGTTGCTCGGCTAATCCCGTCAGACGTTGGGTGAGCATTCCAACCATGGAACAAAGCAATCCAAGTGGTGAAAAATGCAAACACCAAGGCCTTAATAAGCCCTTTTATGACATCGTCATAAAACAACACAGCACCTTGCATGTTGGCCCAGTAAGAGCCCTCATAAACCCCTAAAATATTAACCGCCACAAAGGCACCGCCGTAAATACCACACAAGCTGAACATAGCCGCCAGCAAAGGCAAACTTAAAACCCCCGCCCACAACCTAGGTGAAAAAATACGCTTTAAAGGATCTACCCCCATGATTTCCATGGCTGATAGCTGCTCTGTGGTTTTCATCAAACCAATTTCAGCAGTCAATGCCGACCCAGCACGCCCGACGAATAATAGTGCAGTCACCACAGGGCCAAATTCGCGCAAAAGTGATAACGCCACCATTTGACCCACCGCTTCTTGAGAGCCATAACTGCTTAGTATTGAGTACCCCTGCAAGGCCAACACCATGCCGACAAAGACACCTGACACCAAAACAATGGGCAGCGACAAAACCCCTACTTGGTAAACCTGGCGAATCACGCGACCCACAGGTGCCTTAAAACCTTTCCCCCAGCTCAGGATGTGCCATAGAAATACCCCTGCACGTCCCATTAGCTGGCATATTAAGATGCAACGAGCCCCCGTATTCCCAAATACTTTAATCATTTTCGAGTACCTGTTCGGCTAGGTTTGGGGCTGGATGATAATGAAACGGTACAGGACCATGCGCCTTGCCATATAAGAATTGTCGCACCAAGGGGTTTTCGCTTTGCTGGATCTCTTCTGGCGTACCTGATCCTATGATTTTGCCTTGGGCTAAAATAAATACCTGATCAGCAATACTCAGCGCCTCAGTTACATCATGGCTCACTAACACAGAGGTTAGATTTAAATTGGAATGTACATCTTTAATTAAATTAACAAGCACCCCCATAGAAATTGGGTCTTGCCCCGCAAATGGCTCGTCATACATGATGAATTCTGGGTCTAAGGCTAGACTGCGAGCAAGTGCCACCCGCCGAGCCATCCCTCCCGACAATTGAGCAGGCATCATCTGCGCAGTACCTCGCAGCCCCACTGAATCTAAGCGCAATAATACTAAGTCACGAATCATATGATCAGGCAATTGAGTATGCTCACGCAGGGGAAACGCCACATTTTCAAACACCGTCATATCGGTAAATAAGGCACCGCTTTGAAACAGAAGGCTCATGCGTTTACGCAATCGTAAAAGCGCATCGCGGGAAAGCTCACTTAGCTCATGACCATCAACCAATACTTCACCAGTATCAGGTGTCAACTGGCCACAAAACATTTTAAGCAAGGTGGTTTTACCTGTGCCACTAGGCCCTAAAATAGCGGTAATTTTGCCACGCTTGATGGATAAATTAATTCCTTTAAAAATGGCATTGTCATCGCGCCTAAAGCTCATATGGCGGCATTCGACAAAGGTTTGCGCTTTTAACGACATGCAACCAAATATCCTTCAGTCTATTGTTAAATCCTACTTACTCATTTAAAGCATAGCTGCAACTGCCTGAGCTACAACTTATGGCATGCTTGTTAGGCTAGCAAAAGCCTGTAGAATGCGCCGATTATTGAATTTAAAGAGTGAAAACGATGTTAACAGCGAGCTTAGCAATCATTGTTGGTTTGGTGGTTCTAGTCTGGAGTGCAGACCGATTTGTTTTAGGGGCTGCCGCTACTGCTCGAAATTTTGGCATGTCTCCTTTACTTATTGGTATGACGATTGTTTCTATCGGCACCAGCGCCCCTGAAATTTTTGTCAGTGCTACCGCCTCTTTAGAGGGCTCGGGCATACTTGCTATCGGTAATGCACTCGGCTCAAACATTACCAACGTAGGCTTGGTGCTTGGCGTGACCGCACTCATCGCACCATTACCTATTCAAGGTAAAATGCTAAAAAAAGAAATCCCTATTTTATTGCTCGTTACCGTAATAGCAGGCCTCGTTCTTCAAGACTTAGAGTTAAGTTTTTGGGATGGTGTAGTCATGCTAGTGTGTCTGGTGATCACATTGTTTTGGCTCTTCAACGAAACCAGCGAACAAGAAATCGGTGGCCTGGATGAAGAAGAAGTTGAAGCGCTCGAACACACCTCCACCGCTAAAAGTATTATGTGGCTAGTAATCGGCCTAATTGCCCTTATGATCAGCGCCAAACTACTGGTTTGGGGGGCGGTAGATGTGGCCCGTTATTTTGGTATCAGTGAATTAATCATTGGTTTAACCATCGTAGCCATTGGCACAAGTTTACCTGAACTTGCCGCAAGCATAGCCAGCGCGTTAAAAGGTCACCATGACATTGCCATTGGTAACGTGGTGGGCTCAAACATATTTAACCTTTTGGCCGTCATGCCAATACCTGGGCTGGTGGCGTCAACGGCTATCGAGCAAGAGGTGCTGTATCGTGACTATGGCGCCATGCTGGCCATTACTTTATTACTGATTGCGTTTATCTATGGCTTCCGCAAATCAGGGCGAGTGGGTCGCAGTGCCGGTACGGTACTGTTATTAGCCTATGCTAGTTATTTAGGTTTACTATTGGTTCAAGCCTGATTTCAGGCGGTTGTAAGGTAAAAAATAAAAATGAACACTATCAGTTATATTGAGTCTGCCAAGCGCACTATTGGTGCTGAGCGTGATGCCGTCAACGGTATGTTAAGTAAGCTTGATAATACCGCTTTCAATAAAGCCTGCGAGCTAATGATTAACTGTAAAGGCCGTATTGTTGTTTCAGGCATGGGTAAGTCTGGTCATATTGGTAATAAGATTGCGGCAACGTTAGCCAGTACAGGTACCCCTAGTTTTTTTGTTCACCCTGGCGAAGCCGCCCATGGCGATATGGGAATGATCACCGCAGATGATGTGGTGATCGCACTTTCTAACTCAGGGGAGTCCTCTGAAGTCACCACGTTAATTCCTTTAATTAAGCGTTTACATGTGCCACTCATTGCCATGACAGGGAATGATCATTCAACCCTAGCTCAAGCAGCCGACAGTCATTTAAATGTGGGCGTTGATAAAGAGGCATGTCCATTGGATTTAGCCCCAACCTCAAGCACCACAGTGGCACTTGTTATGGGTGATGCGTTGGCCATTTCATTATTAGAAGCCCGCGGTTTCACAGCTGAACAATTTGCATTTAGCCACCCAGGTGGCAGCCTAGGTCGCCGGTTATTGCTAAAAGTGAAAACCATTATGCACTGCGGCAGTCAAATACCTAAAGTGAACACAGGCACACCTATTAAAGATGCCCTGATGGAAATGACACAAAAAGGCCTGGGCATGACCACAGTACTAACCCCAGAGGGTGAGTTAGCCGGTATTTTTACCGATGGTGATTTACGCCGAGCACTTGATAAAGACGTTGATTTTCACACAACAGCGGTAGAGCTTGTGATGACAAAGAATTGCTCAACCATCGATCCTGAAAAACTAGCCGCCGAGGCGCTACAAGTAATGGAAGAAAAGAAAATCAATGCATTGGTTGCCCTTGATGACAAGCAGGTTGTGGGCGTGATCAACATGCATGATTTACTTAGAGCCGGAGTCATTTAATGCGCAAGCGTTATATTGTCACCATACTCACCGCCTTAGCGATTGTTGCTTATCTTGCATTAGATGATCATCAAGCAATAATTGAAATCGTCGCTCAAGATCTGATTGATCAAGAGCCCGATTACATTATTGAAAGGCTCAGTGCAGACAGCTTTTCTGAAAATGGCGATCTAACTCAACAAATTAATGCGTTTAAAGCGACCCACTACCCAAAGGACGACATCACTGTACTTGAGGCGCCATCCATCATGCTTTATGAAGCAGGCATTCCTAAGTGGGGCGTTCGCAGTAATACAGGTCACTTACTCCAGCAAAAAACCATCAAGCTTGAAGGCAGTGTCATCGTTGTACCATTAAGCCCACAAGGTGGTGACTTTAGCCTTACTACCGACAGCCTACATATAGACTTGGCTAGCCAAATAGCTGACACTGATGACCAAGTTGTAATAGAAAGTGATCGCAGCGAATTACTCGCCACCGGCATGACCATTATATTAGATAAGCAATTCGTTACATTTAAATCGCAAGTGAGAGGTCGTCATGATCCAAAGGCACAGTAATGTTCTCATCACACTGTTTTTTGTTTTCATCAGTTTAAACAGCTGGTCATTACCTGATGATAGCGAGCAAGAAATACACATCGCCAGCGATACCGCTTCCCTAGATAAAATTAAGGGTGAAATCATTTATGCTGGCAATGTAAAAATGCAACAAGGCTCGCTCAATATTGAAGCACAAAAAGTGACCTTAATTCGCACCATTGATGGCTTGCAAAAAATCATTGCCCAAGGCAACCCTGCTCGCTACGAACAAATGTTAAATGAAAACGAAGGCAAAACCATTGCCTATGGCGAAACCATTATTTACAACACAAAAATTGATCAACTCACGTTGCTGGTTAACGCGGGATTAGAAAAACAAGGTAATGTTTTTTCCGGTGAAAAAATTGTATACCTTATAAATGAACAAAGAGTAAAAGCTGAAAGCACTGAACCACAAGAGCGTATTCGTATGGTTATTCAGCCGAAAAAGGACAAGGAATCATAACGCAATGGCAATATTGCAAGCGCAAAACTTAGCCAAGAGCTATGGCCCAAGACAAGTTGTAAAAGATGTTTCTATGTCCATTGAAAGTGGCCAGATTGTAGGTTTACTTGGGCCAAACGGCGCGGGTAAAACCACTTGTTTTTATATGATTGTTAATCTTGTCACTTCTGATAAAGGCCGAGTGCTCATCGACGATACTGACATCACAGATTTACCAATGCATGGCCGTGCACAAAAAGGTATTGGTTATTTACCACAAGAAGCTTCCATCTTTCGCAAGTTAACGGTGGCCAATAATATTATGGCCATCCTTGAAACTCGCAAAGAACTGAGCTTGAGTGAGCGCAAAGAAAAACTGGAAAATTTATTGGATGAATTTCACATTCAGCATATTCGTGACAGTTTAGGCATGGCATTATCCGGTGGTGAACGTCGCCGTGTCGAGATAGCCCGTGCCCTTGCAGCAGAGCCGTCTTTTATATTATTAGATGAGCCGTTTGCAGGTGTTGACCCTATCTCAGTAGGTGATATAAAAAGTATCGTAAAACAGTTAAAAAAACGTGGTTTAGGGGTACTAATCACTGACCACAATGTGCGTGAAACCCTTGATATATGTGAGAAAGCTTATATCGTAGGTAACGGACACATTATCGCTGAAGGCTCTGCTGAAGATGTATTATCAAATCAGCAAGTGAAAGATATTTATTTAGGTGATGACTTTAAGTTGTAATCTTGTATATTCATTACAATGGGTCAAACGCGCTATGGGATTAAGCAGTAATATATGAAAGCCTCGCTCCAATTAAAAATGGGTCAACAGCTGACCATGACTCCTCAGCTGCAACAGGCCATCCGTTTACTACAGCTTTCTACACTTGACCTACAACAAGAAATTCAAAATGCTTTGGATTCAAACCCATTGCTTGATGTAGATGAAGATTTTGAAGGCGAAAGCAATCAAGATATCAATTCTCAAAGCGAAGACAAACTCGAAGCTCCCAGCACAAATGAAGAACAACAATCAGACGAGCCAACGGCCGCCGATGATTGGAGTGAAAACATCCCTGATGAATTATCCACAGACAGTGACTGGGATGACACCTGGCAAGCATCCGCTGCCCCAACCTCTATGACTGAAAGTCACTCATCAGGCTCTTCTGGTGATGACTATGACATGGACAGCCGTAATGGCAGCACAGACGACCTGCAAGATCACCTGTTATGGCAGCTCAACCTTACTCCCATGTCCGACAACGACCACCTAATTGCAGTTAACATCCTTGAAGGTGTTGATGACGACGGATACTTAAAAGTCGAATTAGAAGAGATCGTCGAATCACTTGATCCTGAACTTGAAATTGAACTAGACGAAGTAGAGGCCGTTTTACATCGCTTGCAACAATTTGAGCCAAGCGGCGTATGTGCCCGCAATTTACAAGAATGTTTATCTTTGCAATTACGCCAGCTACCCCAAGAAACACCTTGGTTAAAATTAGCTCAAACACTCATTGATCAACATATCGACTTACTCGGTGCGAAAGATTACGCAGCATTGATGCGTAAATTAAAAGTCAAAGAAGAAGAGTTAAAAGTCGTCATACGAGGCATTCAAGAACTTAACCCTCGCCCTGGTTCACAAATTGATCCACAAACCAGCGAGTACGTGATTCCTGATGTAATGGTGCGAAAAATCAAAGGTGAATGGCGCGTTGAGCTCAACCCTGAGATTGCGCCAAAACTGCGCATCAACGACCACTATGCGTCCATGGTGAAGCGTGCAGATAGCAGCGCAGACAATAATTTTATTAAAGACCACTTACAAGAAGCTCGCTGGTTCCTAAAAAGTTTACAAAGTCGTAATGAAACCTTACTAAAAGTGGCGATGAAGATTGTTGAATATCAACAAGATTTCTTAGAGCAAGGGGATGAAGCAATGAAACCCCTTGTCTTGCACGACATAGCTGAAGCCGTTGGTATGCATGAGTCCACCATATCCCGTGTGACCACTCAAAAGTACATGCACACACCAGCCGGCATTTACGAGTTGAAATATTTCTTCTCTAGTCATGTGAGCACCACCAGTGGTGGCGAGTGCTCTTCTACTGCTATTCGAGCCATGATCAAAAAGCTCATTGCCGTAGAAAGTGCAAAGAAACCACTTAGCGACAGTAAAATAGCAAATATGTTAGAAGAAGAAGGCATTAAGGTTGCACGTAGAACCGTAGCCAAGTACCGTGAGGCGATGCACATTCCACCGTCAAACGAGCGTAAACGCTTGGTTTAATCGTTTACCGACTAATTCGGTAAACCGCTACACTGGTTTTTCGCCGGTAGCCTATACTGAAGGTTACCAGCACATTCACGCACTCTATTTCGGAGTGCCGACAGTAGGAGCCATCTATGCAAATTAATATCAGCGGCCACCATGTTGAAGTGACACAAGCCCTAAAGGACTACGTCCACTCCAAAGTGGAAAAACTGGAGCGACATTTTGATAACATTACCAACGTACAAGTCACGCTAACGGTAGAAAAAGCAACCCAGAAGGCAGAAGCCACCATGCACATTTCAGGTGGTGAGTTACACGCAAATGCCGATAATGATGATATGTATGCAGCGATTGACGGCATGACTGATAAACTGGACAGACAATTACTTAAACACAAAGAAAAGATGGTTAACCACCGCCATGGAAATAACCACTAACTTCATATGACCTCTAGTATTTCAAATATTTTAACCCCTGCGCGCACCCAAATGGGTGCGCAATGCAGCAGCAAAAAAAAGCTAATTCAACACATTAGCCAATTCCTAGCCTCTACCATCAAAGATGCACAAGCTGATGATATCTACGAGCGCTTAATTGCCAGAGAAAAGTTGGGCAGTACAGGAATAGGTGAAGGCATTGCCATTCCGCACTCACGCCTAGAGGAGTGTGAAGGCACTATTGGTGCCTTATTTACACTTGAAGAGCCTATTGATTACGATTCAATTGATCGCAAACCTGTGGATATTGTCTTTGTATTATTGGTGCCTGCACAAGCCACAGAGCAACATTTGCAAACCCTTAGTATGCTGGCTGAAAAATTCAGTCAAGAGACATTCCGCGATCAGCTGAGAAGCGCTAAAAATCACGAAGAACTCTACCAGATCGCAACCGCTTAGAAATATAAGGTTATTAATATGAAACTTGTGGTCATCAGTGGACGCAGCGGCTCAGGTAAAAGTACCGCCCTGGACCTACTGGAAGACTTGGGGTTTTATTGCATTGATAACCTCCCTGTTGGTCTTTTACAAAACCTGTTAGATCAAATCCAATCAGGTCATGGGCAAATGAGTTCCGTGGCCGTGAGTATCGATGCCCGTAACATCCAAGCAGATCTGGCAAACTTCTCTGAAATCATTAATAAGCTTGATCGCAAGCAATGCCAGCTTGAGATCATTTATTTAGATGCTCATAGCGACACCCTACTCACGCGCTTCAGTGCGACTAGGCGTAAGCACCCACTTACTGGGCCTGACGTCCCTTTGTTAGAGGCCATTGATCGAGAGAAGTCCGTACTGCAGCACATTGCTGATATGGCTGACCTTACTGTTGATACCACTCATTTATCCATGCATCAATTACGTAGCATGATTAAAGAGCGAGTGGTTCAAAAGCAAGGCGCTGACATGTCGCTCTTATTTGAATCATTTGGTTTCAAGCACGGCATTCCCAAAGATAGTGATTTAGTCTTCGATGTACGCTGTTTACCCAATCCTTATTGGGACCCCACTTTACGCCAGTACACAGGACAAGACTTACCCATCCAAACATTCCTGCAAGACGATGAGCATGTAGTAGCCATGTTTAACGACATCCAAGATTTTTTGAAAAAATGGCTACCACAATTTGAAGCGAATAATCGAACCTACATGACCGTCAGCATTGGTTGTACAGGTGGCCAGCACCGCAGTGTTTATATGGCAGAAAGATTATTTGCCGCTTATCAAAATGAATTTTCCAATGTTCAAGTACGCCACCGCGAATTGAATGTTTGATACAACAATCATAATCACGACCTTTACCGTGTACTTTATTCTCTAGACATGGGGGGATTTGGCCGATATGGTAGTCGTTCTATCCCTATTCGCTTGTATTGATATGCTTGAAAACTCCATCACAATAATAAATAAATTGGGTTTACACGCACGGGCTGCTGCCAAGCTAGTTTCCACTGCATCGGCATTTTCCAGCAAAGTAAAAATCAGTTTTAACGGCAAAGAAGTCGATGGCAAAAGCATCATGTCCGTGATGATGTTAGCTGCTAGTCAGGGCAGTGATATCCAATTAAAAATAGACGGTGATGATCAACAAGCCGCCATGGACGCTATCGTCGAGTTAATCAATGACTACTTCGGTGAAGGTGAATAAGCTTTTCTTGTAAAACCCTCAATTAAATCAATCTTCTAGGCTACACTTTTAACTAGGGTCGTAGCCTGATACAGCCTTTATCGGTACAATCCCAGCCTGAATTTAAGGGATCGCATTATGTCCAGGGGCGAACATAAACACAGCAAGCTCGTACATCTGGGAGTCGCACTTGAAAGTGGGGCTATGGCACAGGTGCGCCGAATTCTTAACAGCGACTTACAAGCGGCTGATGTTGCCCATTTATTAGAGTCCACCCCCCCTAAAGAACGTAAACTGCTTTGGGAACTCATTGATGAAGACAACGAAGGTGAGGTTCTACAGCACCTAAACGACGAACTGCAAAGTTGGTTGTTGAATCAAATGAGTGTACAAGAAGTCGCTAACGCCATGTCGGATCTTGATACCGATGATGTGGCTGACTTACTGCAAATACTCCCTGACACCGTGACACAAGAAGTCCTAACCACCATGGACTCGCAAGATCGTGCACGTATTGAAGCCATCCTGTCCTATCCTGAGGACAGCGCCGGTGGCTTGATGAACACCGATACCGTAACCGTTCGTCCTGATATCACCATAGAAGTGGTTCTACGTTATCTGCGTCGTCACAGAACCCTACCTGATATGACGGACACCTTGCTGGTGGTAAACCGTCGTGATGAGTTTATCGGTGTACTTCCCATTAATAAAATATTGGTAAGTGATGGCGACACCACCGTACGTGAGATCATGAATACCGATGTGATCACCATTCGTGCGGATATGCCCGATACTCAGGTTGCACAATTGTTCGAACGACACGATTTAATATCCGCACCTGTTGTGGACGAGCAAACATTTAAATTACTGGGTCGTATTACAATCGATGACGTGGTTGACGTTATTCGTGATGAAGCTGACCACTCATTAATGAGCATGGCAGGTCTTGATGAAGATGAAGACACATTTGCACCTGCTTTTAAAACCAGTCGCCGACGTGCTATCTGGTTAGGCATTAACCTGCTCACCGCCTTTTTAGCAAGTGCTGTGATTGGTTTATTTCAAGATACTATTAACACCGTAGTGGCACTTGCTGTACTGATGCCAATCGTTGCCAGTATGGGCGGCATCGCGGGCAGTCAAACATTAACCTTGGTTATTCGTGGACAGGCCATCGGGCATATCGATTCAAACAATATAGGTTGGCTGTTAAATCGAGAATTTATTGTGGGACTAAGTAACGGTATTCTCTGGGCTATTGTGATTGCCCTTGCTACTTATGTTTGGTTTCAGGATATTCAAATATCCATCATCATTGCCATAGCGATTATTATTAATTTAGTAGTCGCTGCACTAGCAGGTGCATTTTTACCTATCTTACTTAAAAAGCTTAACATCGACCCTGCATTAGCAGGTGGTGTGGTACTGACCACCATTACAGATGTTGTAGGCTTCTTTGCATTTTTAGGTTTAGCCGCTAGCTTTTATTTATAAACTTATTTGGTTTCCCCATGAGCGAATACGAAGACGATCAATTTGAAGAGTACTCAGGTCCAAGCAAATCCCAAATCAAACGGGAAATGCATGCACTACAAGAGTTAGGTAAACGGATCTGTGAGTTGCCTAAAAAACAGCTAAAAACCATGCCGCTTTCCGCCACCATGATAGAAGCGGTTGCAGAGTGGGATCGCATTAAAAAGAATGAAGCAAAACGTCGCCACCTTCAATATGTTGGCAGAGTCATGCGCACCGAAGACACTGAAAGCATCCAGTTAGCATTAGATAAATCGGATCCAAGCAGTGAAGAATATAACAGAGTACTACACCAACAAGAAAAATGGCGTGATCGCTTAATCACTGAGGGTAAGGATGCTTTAAGTGAATTCTGCGAGCAATTTGAGGTAACGGACATTCAACATCTACGCCAGCTGATTCGCAATGCAGCAAAAGAGCATGAAGCAAAATTGGCTAACCCAGACGCCCCGCAAGTAAAAATGGGGAAAACCGCTGCGCGTAAATTATTTTTATTCATTAAAACATTTTACCCTAGCTAATTTAGCTTGAGCAAAACATAAAAAATTAACTAATATGCTCAGGTTAATTTTTTATGTTGTTGAAGTGGCATGTTACTTCTGACGTTACTTAAAAAATCGAAATCAAGATCCGCAACAAACACACCTGTATCGTCATTATTTCCCGCCACTAAAACATCACCATTTGGTGCTATGATCATGCTTTGTCCCCATGTACGCCGACCATCTTCATGAACACCTACTTGGTTGGAGGCCAACACGTAAGATTGGGTTTCAATGGCACGGGCTCGTAACAAAACTTCCCAGTGTTGACGACCTGTTTCATAAGTAAAGGCCGATGGCACAGTTATTAATTGACAACCCTGTGCTTGGTACTGCTGATAAAGCTCAGGAAAGCGTAGGTCATAACACACACTTAAACCTAATAAATGACCGTCTATACTGGCTGTTTTAACATCATTACCTGCAATAAAGGTATCAGACTCACGATAACGCCCTTTCTCATCAGCCACATCCACATCAAATAAATGAATTTTATTATATTGACTGATCACCTCACCACGTGGAGAAAACACCAAAGAAGCGGCAAGTACTTTATGTGATTCATTCTGATTTTGATCAAGTAAGGGCATGGAGCCTGCAACAATATAAAACTGAAACTGTTTAGCCCAGTTTTTAACCGTGCCAATAACATCTGTATCGCAAAAGCGTTCGCTGGCTAATTCGTATTGATTGGTCACACCCAAACAAGCAAACATTTCCGGTAGCACAACCAACTGAACATTTTGTTTTTTAGCTTCAGTTAACAGCTTAAATGCCTGCTCTAAATTAGCATCAACGTTTTTACCACTGGTCATTTGAATTACAGCACTACGCATTAGTTATCACCTAAACCAAAGAAGTCTTTCATACGATACCAAAAACCTTGGTCTTGCTTACCTTCAATGTTGTTATCAAAACGCTTCATTAATTGTAAATTAGGCTCATCCCACTTGCCATCAAGCTTGTAAGTGGCACTGGTATACTTTTCAATTTGATCACCCACCAATTGCTCACCCACAAAAATAGAGGCCGCTACGGGAGGGGCGAAACCGGCAAGAATCGCTACAAAAGGTAAAGTACTGGTTAACGGAAAGGTCACTGATAACTCTTGATTTAATTCTTTCGTATTCAAATTCACCGTCCCACTTGCAGAGAATTTCGCTGAAGGGCCTTTAATATCAAGTGTATCGATAATAGTCATTAAACCATTATTGACCTTAGCTTTACCCGATACCGAATCAAAGTGTAGTCCACTTTGATAAACATCGGAAAAATCTAAGCGTAAACGTCGGCCAATAGCACCAAAATTTAAAATACCAAACGCACTTAATGCGCCAGTGTCACCTGCATCTAAGAAACGACCATCTTTTAATGAAACACCTGCCTGCCCATTTAACTCGTGCGATGTAAGCATCACAGGGCTTCCAGGCCAGTTAAAGTTTAAAGATATTTTAGTATCTTTTGCTTCAATAACCGGTTTTTTCATCCATGCTTTTTGTACACCACCAACATCATCACTTGATAGCTTCAAATCAAGCTTGGTTTGTTCTGGCGTATTGCTTATATTTTCAGGTTTAACCCAATGCACATCCCCTTTCACATTTAATTTTTTAATCCTACCGTCGATATCTAACAAAGAAAGAGATTGGTTTTGATGACGCAGTTTTGCCTGCCACTTGCCATAATTTCTTGGACCAAGAAAAATTTCATCAACTTTAAAATCTATATCAGGGAACATACTCGGGAAAATATTAGCCAATACATCTGTTTTTTCATTTCCAGTATTTACGCTGGCATCCTCGCTCAAGGCTGGCCAATGAATATAATCTAAATCTAAAACAATCGGTTTTTGCTGTGCCCAAGTAATTAAACCCTTTGCCACGGGCGCTTCAAGATAAATATCCCAACCGTTGAGTCTGCCATTAATATCCATGGATACCTGTTCAAAAACGTAATCGTCATAGGTCAGTTTATCAGTACTCACATCGACCCTTCGGATTATATTTTTGGCTTGCCCGGAATCAGCTGTGCTTTTTTTAGGGCGAATACTCTTCCAAGTATCAAGCCAAGCATTGCCTTCAATAGCAGAAACATGGCCAAGCACTTCTAAGCCAGCAACACTTGGAAAATAAGCCTCAGTTGCCCCAAGGTACACTTGGCCACTATTAAGTGAGCCTTCTTGAATATGTAATGCAGCATTAACAAGTTCACCATAGGATAACGATACCTTTTGCCCATCATTAAGTGCCATTTTCAGCTTAAAAGGTTGTGCTACCGATTTGTCTTTAAAATATGGCTGCGGCAGAGCCACCTCGACTCCCGTTAATTCTGATTGTAATTCAAGGCCCGTAAAACCATTTTCTTCGCCACTAATTTTAAAGTGACCTGCTACATCTGTTGCACCTGAAAATGGATTTAATAGGGATAAATCTAACCAGTTTTTTAAACTTGCCAGCTCGACATGACCATCAAATGCAATATCACTGGAAAACCCTACCGGATCAACCTTAGATGTTATACTCAAAGATACAGGCTTTTGCCAAAGCTGCGTCTGGATTTTTGAGGAGGCTAACCCTTCGCTATTTCGATAAGTTATTTGACCGTTGGATTTTTCAAATGCTAAACCAATATCTTGTAAATTGAGCCCTGCATTAATAAGGTTAGTTTTAACATCCACGCCAAGTGCATCAAGCTCACCACTTAAAGGAATACTCAAGGCTAATTCCGTTTTATGCGCCCCTGTCATTGACCAAGGCGTCATAACATTGTTAACCACATCCTTTAATGGCGTATGTTGAAAATAAGCAAACGCATCACTGGCAGGTCCAGCAACATTTGATTGAACCCATAAGGTATTGCTTTTAACCCCATCAAATACAATCTGTGTTTCCTTTAAATCACCACCAAGGCTATTGCCACTTTTCAGCTGGGCGTATACGTGATCATTTTGTACAAATAAATCGCCGGAAATTTCAGAAACAACAGGCCATTCTGGCAAATACTGTAATGCTCCTTGAGTTGCATTTAAGTGTAATTCAGATTGACTACTGCTATCTGATGATAAGCCTGTATATAAATAATACTGAGCATTTTTTACGTTACCGGACAACAAAGACTGCCCTAACCACTGGCGTAAATCTTGGGATAAAATTGAAGGAACCAAAACTTCATGTGCGAGAATATCAGCATTTTTTAATGATAAGTTAAGCTCTAACTTATCCTCATACAATTCATCATTATAAAGCCAAACTTTAAAGCCCCCTTTTACTTTCTCCACGTGCTCCATTGTAAGGGACAAGCCATTACCAACAAGGCGCAGGCCTTGTTCATCAATATACCAATCCACCTGACCTTCACCGTAGGGAAAGAAGAATGGTGTTTGATATATATTAGGGAAGTCTAACGAGATTTGTGGACCGTTAAATTGTACACGACCACTTTTTTCACTGGCCGCTATAATGCCGTTTAAATTATTCACACCAGGAATACCACCACTGGCTTGTGTGCTCACATTTTTAAGTTCCCCTGCAACCGTAAAATCGAGTTGTCCTGATGAATTATTATGCATAATAATATTCATATTTTGTGCATACCCAGAAGGGTTCAACTCACTTAATATCGGTTTTAGACTATCAGGGATCAAACTGACACTTGTTAAAAACTGATTAAGATATGCAATATCCATAGACTTCAAATAAGTCTGCCATCTATTACCTTGCATGGTTTTAGCGATCCCTACCGCGACCTCACTAAACTGCCATGACTTATTCTTTAATGTGAACTGACTATCCTGGATCCAGAAACTCCAGTTATCCACCGCATTCTGCTTACTCCATAATTCAGCATTTACATTATCAACTTTGCGTCCATCATTGATATATACGGTGGGACTAGCCACTGATAATTTACCGTAATTTAATAATCCATTTTCAAACTCAAATCTTAGTTGCGCGGATGCCGTAAACTCTTTGAATACAGACATATCAAAGATTTCATTAAGCCAGTAATCAACATCCACATCCGGTAAATCCAACGCACCACGAGCATAAAATGTATCTAACTTAAATGGGCTACCTTGACTGTAAAGACGTATTCCCGCATTCACCTTGTTTTCACTACCGTAGGATACATTACCGGTAATCAAACGATTAAAGCCATCACCTGTCATAACTAGGTGATCAAAATGTAAAATTTTGGACTCGGTTCCACGCGTATTTTCTATGGTGACATTATTGAGCTCAACATGCTGCTGCAACAACAAGCCATTTATTAAGCGTTTAATAAGCAGTGCGTCGTCTTCATCCATTGGCTGTTGAGGTTTATTCGCATCCCCATCAACCCGAACATACAAACCAGATAAGCGGACACTTTTAAAAACAGGAGTGAGGTTAATTAATGACGCCCGTGAATCTAATACTGCATCAATTGCAGCGATTGAAATTTTAGCTTGAGAAGGGTCATCGTCTGTATGTAAAGTTATCCCTTCCATATGAACAGATGGTGTAAGAACTTCCATATCACCACTTAACTGGCGAATGCTAGCCTGACCATTTAATTGATCACTAAGGTATTTTTCCAGCTGAACTCGGTACTGACCAATGTATGGAAATACTTGTTGGCCTATGGCGCTATATAGTGCCAATACCATGAAGGTGGCTACAACGAATAAATTAAATGCTGTAAGCCCCTGCTTGAGTATTTTTGTTTTCATGGCAGGTTATTGCAAGATCAAATCGTACTGCTCTTGGCTGTACATGGGGTCTACTTGAAGTTTAATGGTCTTATTAATGAAGTTTTCTAAGTCCGCAACACTCTGGCTTTCTTCATCCAACAATAAGTCGATCACGTTTTGTGATGCTAGAACTAAATATGCAGAAGCATCATACGCACGGGCCTCGCGTAGTAATTCACGGAAAATCTCATAACAGACCGTTTCGGCTGTTTTTATTTCTCCGCGCCCGTCACAGTGTGGGCAAGGCTCACAAAGCATTTGCCCAAGACTTTCACGGGTGCGCTTGCGAGTCATTTCAACTAAGCCCAACTCAGAGACTTGAGAAATTTTGGTTTTAGCATGGTCTTTTTCTAACACCTTTTCCAACATGCGTAATACTTGACGCTGGTGTTCGGTGTCGATCATGTCGATAAAATCCAGAATAATAATACCACCAAGATTTCTTAGGCGTAATTGACGGCCAATGACAGTGGCCGCTTCAAGGTTAGTCTTAAAAATTGTTTCTTCTAAATTACGATGCCCAACAAAGCCACCGGTATTAACATCGACCGTGGTCATGGCTTCGGTTTGATCAATAATTAAATAGCCACCTGATTTAAGCTGAACCTTTCGCTCTAATGCTTTTTGTATTTCATCTTCAACGCCATACAAATCAAATATAGGACGCTCACCTGGATAGTACTCAAGTTTGTCAGTCACTTCAGGTACAAATGCTTGTGAGAACTCTTGTGCTTTTTGATAATTTTCACGAGAGTCGATCAGGACTTTATCTATTTCGGGGCGAATAAAATCTCGAAATGTACGTAAGTGCAGCGGTAACTCTTCGTAAATTATGCCAGGCGCACTCACCGTTTTGATGCGCTCTTGTACTTTATTCCAAACTCGTTGCAAATAACGCGTATCTAATAATATTTCATCTTCGCCAGCACCTTCAGCTGCGGTGCGTAAAATAAACCCACATTCATCATTTAAGCCTTCGGCTTCCATGCAAGACTGAACCAG
>JAGDZK010000092.1:0-20213 GCA_049115935.1 Bermanella sp.
AGCAAGGCACGAGCGTAACCCATCAAAATGGATTCCTAATTTTTTGGGAATGACAAAATGCTCGATTTAATAAAAAATTTTATACATACAACCCGCTGATAACGATAATAAAATGGCTTTAGCTGAATCAATTAAACAACATGCTTGGAAGCCCATCGCGCTGGTGGTTTTTATATGGCTGCAATATCAATTGTGGTTTGATGAAACCGGTGTGTTTGCTAATTATGCGTTGAAAGATCAAATTGAAAACCAAGCTGAATTGAACCGTGCCGGCAAAGCCCGTAATCAAGTGCTTGAAGAAGAAATTTGGTCAATTAAGTCCGGCATGGACAGTATTGAAGCCAAAGCTCGAAAAGAATTAGGCATGATAAAAAGAGACGAAACCTTTTTTATTATTGTTGACCCGGAAAAAAGACATGAGTGATCAACTTTACGCGGTTGTGCCCGCTGCGGGCATTGGTTCACGCATGCAGGCTGATCGGCCTAAACAGTATTTATCTATTTTAAATAAAACCATTTTAGAGCATACCCTGCATCAGCTTTTGGGATTCCCTGCTTTTAAACAAATTATCCTACCAATCGCCTCCCATGATGAGTTTTTTACTGGTTTAGAAATTTCCAAACATGCAAAAATTACTACTTGTAGCGGTGGCGCTGAGCGTTTTGAATCGGTACTTAATGGTTTGACCAAGTTACTGGCAATAGGCGCAAAAGAAAGTGATTGGGTAATGGTGCATGATGTGGCTCGCCCATGTATTAGTCAGCAGGATATAGAGTCCTTGTTTGAGCAGCGCAATGAGCAAGGGGCAATTTTAGGTATGCAGGTACGCGATACCATGAAGCGTTGTGATGAAACTGGTCGTATTATCACAACGGTTGAGCGTGATAATCTTTGGCATGCACTGACACCGCAAATGGCCCCAATTGGTTTATTAAAAACCTGTATCGAAACCTGCATCAAAGAAAAACATAACATTACCGATGAAGCCAGTGCTCTAGAATATTGTGGTCACCGGCCGGTGATGGTGGCGGGTCATCCAAGTAATATTAAAGTGACACGACCAGATGATTTAATTTTAGCTCAAGTTTTTTTACAGGAATTGCACTCATGACGTTTCGAATTGGTCACGGTTTTGATGTACATAAATTCTCCGAAGCAAAAGCAGACGCGCATATTATGATTTGCGGTGTGGCGATTCCTTACGATTGTGAGTTAGTGGCACACAGTGATGGCGATGTAGCATTACATGCACTTTGTGATGCGTTATTAGGAGCTGCCGCCTTAGGTGACATTGGGCATCATTTTCCTGATACTGACCCTGCCTTTAAAGGGGCAGACTCCCGTGTGTTATTGCGTACAGTTTTGGCTGAAATTGAGAAAAAATATGCCATTAATAATGTGGACATCACTATTATGGCTCAAGCGCCAAAAATGGCCCCACATATTCAAACTATGCGCGCCACCATTGCTCAAGATTTAAAACTCGATTTAGACCAGGTTAATGTGAAAGCCACCACAACCGAGAAATTGGGTTTTGTAGGAAGAAAAGAAGGCATCGCAGTAGAAGCGGTGGCCCTAATACATAAACTTGATCACAAGCCATCAGCCTAAGGCATCGCCATGACAGACTTTACAGTAAATTGGCCGACGGCTTATCCAAAACTGGATGTGACGGCAGAGTTTCGTACATTTGACGAAGACTTTTTAGTCAGCGAGATAACCAATCGTAAACTGCATGAAAGTGGACCGCATTTATATTTACAAATAGAAAAACGCGGTGCCAATACGCAATGGCTAGCTCGCCAGCTCGCAAACCATGCCAAGTTAGATTTAAAAGATGTAGGTTATGCTGGCTTAAAAGACCGTCATGCCATTACACGTCAGTGGTTTAGTTTACCGATTAAAAATACCGAACCGGATCTCACACATTTATTTAACAAGGATGAGTTCACGTTATTAAATAAAGGCTATTACGGCGTAAAGTTAAAACGCGGTGCATTAGGTGGTAATGCATTCAGAATTGTTTTGCGCAACGTGAAAGGTGACCAAGCTAAGATCAATCAGCGTTTAGAGTTAATTCGAAACCAAGGGGTGCCCAACTATTTTGGTGAGCAGCGTTTTGGCCATGACTTTGAAAATCTTAAACAAGCGCAGCAATTATTTGAAACCGGCAAGCGTCCACGTAATCGTCAAAAAGCGTCTATGTATATGTCAGCCGCACGTTCATATTTATTTAATAATATGCTGGCAAAGCGTATTGAACAAAACTGTTGGGATCAACCGGTTGCGGGTGAGGTATTTGGTTTTGCAGGTAGTTTGCGTGGTTTCACCCAAGAGAATACCAGTGAAGAGCGAACACGATTGCGCGAGCAACGCATTCACCCAAGTTGTGCATTGTGGGGCAAAGGTGACAGCTTAAGCCAAGCAGATTTAGAGATGCTTGAACAAGAGCAAGCGCAGCGTTTTCCGGTGTTAGCAGCTGGCTTAGAAAAACAAGGCATGAAACAAGAGCGTCGTACTACACGCATGTTATTGCCAGATTTATTTTGGCATTGGCTTGATGGTACAACATTAGTGCTGCGTTTTAATTTAGCCTCAGGCTATTTTGCTACGTCAGTATTACGAGAGTTAGGCGTGATTACTCAGGCTCAACGGGATATTGAAAACGAGTCCTTGGAATAGAATTGATGAAACTATTACTCAGTAATGATGACGGTGTTCACGCTAAAGGTTTAACCGTATTAAGACAGTTTTGCCAACAAGCGGGCTGGGATGTACAAGTCATCGCTCCCGATCGAGATCGCAGTGGTGCGAGTAATTCGTTAACACTTACGCGCCCTTTATCACCTTTGTATTTAGCGGATGGTGCCATCAGTATTGATGGTACGCCCACAGACTGCGTGCACTTGGGGTTAAACACCTTGTGTCCTTACCCCCCTGAGCGCGTCATCGCCGGTATTAATGCGGGCCCAAATCTAGGAGACGATGTTATTTACTCTGGTACGGTGGCCGCCGCAATGGAAGGGCGATTTTTAGATTTACCGCCCTTGGCAATATCATTGGCTGGTAAACATCATTACGAAACCGCCGCTCAAGTATTGATTGAATTATTACCCAAGCTGCACACATTAAATTTAGCACCACGCACGCTATTAAATATTAATGTGCCGGATGTGCCTTATGCAGAATTAGCAGGGACAGAAATTACGCGGCTGGGACATCGCCAACGCAGTGATAACCCAGTGCATGCACAGAACCCTCGTGGTAAAGAATGTTATTGGATTAATGCTCAAGGCAAAGGCGCCGATGCAGGCCCTGGTACTGATTTTCATGCCATTGCTCACAACATGGTTTCAATTACGCCTATTCAGGTGGATATGACAGGCCATCAAAGTATTGATGTACTGAAGGGTGTACTGTTATGACACCGTTGCAATTACAAGGCATCGGCATGACCAGCCAGCGCACGCGGGATCGCTTAATTACCCGTCTAAAAGATAAAGGCATCAAGAACCAGCAAGTACTTGAAGTGATTGCCAATACACCACGACATTTATTTGTAGATGAAGCATTAAGTCATAAAGCTTACGAAGATACCGCACTGCCAATTGGTTATGGTCAGACCATAAGCCAGCCTTATACCGTGGCAAAAATGACCGAGATTATTTTAGAAGCAGGTGAGCTGGATAATGTTCTGGAAATCGGAACAGGCTGCGGATACCAAACGCTAGTGCTTTCTCAGCTGGTGCGCCGTGTTTATAGCGTTGAGCGTATTGCTCCCTTACAAAAAAAAGCAAAAGAGCGCATGCAATTGTTACGGGTGAATAATGTGCGCTTTCAACACTCCGATGGTAATTGGGGGTGGCCGGATGAAGGTCCATATGATGCTATTTTATCCTGTGCCGCACCTGAAACCATTCCCATGGACTTAGTGTCACAATTAAAAATTGGCGGTCGTTTATTAATGCCAGTGGGGCCTGATGGTAAACAAATGCTGCATTTGTTAATTCGCGAAGAAGATGGCGTCAGCAAAAAAATAATCGAGCCGGTGAATTTTGTCCCTATGCTCAGCGGTACTCAGAAATAACGAATCAATTTTGCGACAATATATCCAAGCAGTATTAAGGAATCACATGATCGGTAATTTTTTTAGAGGTATGGCCATGGGGGCGGCGGATATCGTCCCTGGCGTATCAGGTGGCACCATTGCGTTATTGACAGGTATTTACGAGCGTTTAATTAGCGCCATTAAAAGTGTTGGCTGGGATACCCTGGTAACGCTTAAACAAAAAGGCATCAAAGCCGCGTGGCAACAAATTGATGGCACTTTTTTGTTAAGTATTCTGGCAGGTGCGGCAACCAGCATCATCTTGTTATCAAAAGTACTGCATTATTTGATAGAAGCTCAGCCTATTATGCTGTGGTCATTCTTTTTTGGATTGGTGCTCGCGTCGGTTGTGTATGTGGTTAAACAAGTGGATAGCTGGAACCCAACACGTATTGTTTTACTTGTTCTGGGCACACTAGTGGCGGCATGGATTAGTTTATCGCCTGCAACCGAAATAGAAGTCTCTTCGTTTAACCTATTCTTTGCCGGTTCTATTGCCATATGTGCCATGATTTTGCCGGGTATTTCCGGCAGCTTTATATTATTACTGATGGGGATGTATGGATTTATCATCGGCGCGATTAAAAGTTTCGACTTAATTAGCCTAGGTATTTTTGCAAGCGGCTGCCTTGTGGGCATTATGTTATTTTCACGGGTACTATCTTGGTTATTGCAGCATTTTCACAGTGCCACTATGGCGGTTTTAAGTGGTTTTATGTTGGGCGCATTGGTGAAGCTGTGGCCCTGGAAGTCAGTGCTTAGCTACCGCACCAACAGTGCAGGGGAGCTGGTACCATTTATCGAGAGCCCTGTATGGCCATGGTTGCATCAAGAGCCTCAAATTATCGTGGCAATCGTAGCCGTTATCATTGGCTTTTCTATTGTGTTTGTTATGGATAGAGTACTAAGAAATACAAAATAGTATAAAAAACACACGCTAGTTAACCGAGTTTAAAGACTATAAATGGCAAATTCGCCAGCAGAAAATTGGCAAGCAATGAAAAGAAGTGTTACGAAATGTGAACTAACTCTTTTTTTTAGACGATTTTCAAATATAAAGGTAATGTTTGAGAATGCATGCCTATTAAAACAAAAAATAAAATGGATGAGAGCCTAGTGCAAATACTCAAGTGTCAAAAAATCCATCAAATTAGGGTATTCACTCAAATACCAGCGCTAATCGCCATGAGCCTGATTCTATCAATGCTATCTGGTTGTACTGGGTTCGTTTCGGTTGAGCAAAAATTTAACCCAGTTTCAGCGGATCGTAATACTCACATTGTGCAAAAAAACGAGACCTTATTCGCTCTTGCATGGCGCTATGGCTGGGATTACAAAGCGTTAGCAAGTGCTAACAACATCTCATACCCTTATACCATTTACCCAGGTCAAAAATTAACCATTCGTCAAAGCGAGTATGCATCCGCCCGTGATTACTCAAGCAGTAGCAAAAGTTTGACGAAAAACAAGAGTTCAAAAAATAGCCATGGCCCAAGTGCCTACAAAAATAGTCCTCAAGCGCCAAAACAAGCGGTTAGTCAGGGCAGTTTGGATTGGAGCTGGCCTGCCAAAGGTGAGGTAATCGCCAAATTCTCAACGAAAGCACCGACCAATAAGGGGATTGATATCAGCGGGTCCTTGGGAGAATCTGTGTTTGCGGCAGCGGCCGGTTCAGTTGTGTATGCAGGTAGTGGATTACTTGGGTACGGCAACTTGGTAATCATAAAACACGACGACCAATTCCTAAGTGCTTATGCGCATAACAAAGAATTATTGGTCAAAGAGAACCAAGAAGTTAAAGCTGGACAGACAATTGCCGAAATAGGATCTAGTGGCACAGATAAAGTGAAACTTCACTTTGAAATACGCCACAAAGGGAAACCGGTAGACCCATTGAAATATCTTCCTAGGGCGAAATAATGAAATCGCCATAGTAGATTGGGTCAAAAATTATTTTTTTTGTTGGAAAGTTGGAACAGCTTTTGAATAGTCAAAGCAAAGTGACAACATAACAACAAATAAACATTGGCGGGGCAATTAGCTATGGCAGCTATCAAGGGACTTAAAAAACACGAAGCAGATTCTGACTTAGCACTTGCAGATGCTGAAGAAGAAAAAGCAGAAAAAGAAGAAGTGATTGAAGAAATTGCACAAGATACGGAAGTGCAGAAAAACCTAGACGCAACACAGTTATATTTAAATGAAATCGGCTTTTCGCCATTACTGACTCCAGAAGAAGAAGTACACTTTGCACGCCTTGCTCGAAAAGGGGACGAAAAAGGCCGCAAGCGTATGATCGAAAGTAACCTTCGCCTAGTTGTTAAAATATCACGTCGTTATGTTAATCGCGGTTTAACCTTATTAGACCTAATAGAAGAGGGTAACCTTGGCCTGATTCGCGCGGTTGAAAAATTTGACCCAGAACGCGGCTTCCGCTTTTCAACTTACGCCACTTGGTGGATTCGTCAAACCATTGAACGAGCCATCATGAACCAAACCCGTACCATCCGTTTACCGATTCATGTGGTAAAAGAGCTTAATGTTTATTTACGCGCTGCCCGTGAACTGACTCAAAAACTTGATCACGAACCAAGTGCTGAAGAAATTGCTGAGTTATTAGAAAAACCAGTGAGCGACGTAAAACGTATGCTGGGTTTAAATGAGCGTGTTACCTCAGTGGACTCACCATTAGGCTATAACAGCGAAAAATCGGTACTTGATACCATCGCTGACGAGTCCATTAGCGATCCTTGTCAGGTGCTGCAAGATGATGACATCAGCTCAAGCCTTGACCAATGGCTTGATGACCTAACAGAAAAACAACGTGAAGTGATTTCCCGCCGCTTTGGTCTTAGGGGCTATGAAACCAGTACATTAGAAGAAGTTGGCCATGAGATCGGTTTGACCCGTGAACGTGTTCGCCAGATTCAAGTAGAAGCTTTAAAACGCATGCGCGAAATCATGGAAAAACACGGTCTTAATGCCAGTGCCATTTTTGGGGTGCAAGAAGCGTAACCGAACATACTCATCGATTCGAGTGTTTTGAACCCGCCCACGTTGGCGGGTTTTTTTATGTCTGTATATTTATATTAGGCATTTTAAAGCTTAAATAGTTATAACAGATACGAAAAATCAAACCATTGCCTATACTTCATAGGTCAGCTCAATACATAAGGCATGATAATTATCAATATCTCTAAAACGTTTGTCACAATAGTTTTAAGTATGATTTCCATATTTGTATTTTCTACTGAGAAACCACACACGGTCACCGTGGGGATAGATTTGTGGCCAGGTTATTATCCATTACTAATCGCACAGCATAACGGCTACTTTAAAGAGCAGCAGTTAGATGTGAAATATGTTCTGCCTGAAGAAACCAATAATCTAATGGGTATGTTTAATGAAAATAAAATAGACCTTTTATGTGTAGCCATGGGAGATGCGTTTGTTTTATACGATGAAGATCAGGATATGCGAGTTGTGATGATTACCGATGAATCATTAGGGGGGGATGCTTTACTCACAAAAGGGCCTTTACCTTCGTTTAATGAATCGTTAAAAATTGGCACCAACTTACAAGGGTTTGGTGAGTTATTTGTACGCGAATTTATTAAAAAGAATAATATTAATCCAAAAAATGTCATTTGGGTTCAACAAGAAGCCTCACAAGCAATGGATAATTTAAGATCAGGTAAAGCTGACATAGTGCATACTTGGGAGCCTTACGTGACAGAAATCAAGACCTACTTTGGGGCTCAGGTGATTTTTGATAGCAGCCAAACACCAGGATTAATTCCGGATGCACTGTTGGCTAATGGTCAGTTTATTAAAAATCATGGGCCACAACTGAAGGGGTTTATTACGGCTTGGTTAAAAGCTTCACAATGGTGGCTAAGCAATAGAGAGAAAGGTGACGAAATAATTGAAGACAAGCTTTTATTACTGCCAGGCACTTTGAGTCTGAAAGGCATAAAGTTATATACGTTAAAAGAGAACTTAAAGGCATTTTCGCAGGAAAAAGACGAAAACTCTCTTTATCACACTGCTCAAATGTATCGGGATTACTTCTATTCAAAACAAGCTTTTGAACGTTTACCTCATAAACCACAAGATATCATGACAGGTGAATTCTTACCGCAACACTGATGCGGGTTTTTTCGTTGTCCGGCTTAATGTTATGATGCCTCTCTAAATTAAAGGTAAGTGTCATATGTCTAAAACATTCGAAGCCCAAGGTGTTGTCCACTCAATCGGTGCTACAACAGAGTATGGAAATAACGGCTTTACTAAGCGTGAATTTGTCATCCAGTTAAGCGGCGATGGCGAAAACCCAGATTACCCAAATTTTATCGCCTTAGAGTTAATTAAGGACAAGTGCGCGCTTATGGACAATTACAACATTGGCGATGAGATCACTGTGCACTTTAACTTATCTGGGCGCCTATGGAATGCGCCAGGCAAACCAGAGAAATGCTTTACCAGTCTACAAGCTTGGCGTATTGAAAGTGGCGCACAGGCCCAGCAAGGTGCTCCAGCCTTTGATCAGTCGCAACCTGGTCACGGCTTTGATGATGACGTACCGTTTTAGAGGGTACTAAGATACCTGCCGCCACATAGAAGGGCGGCTGTTATTTGTAGCGCTTCCTGAAATTGATATGGCGTTAGTAGTGCCCTTGAAGCACATTTGGTAAGCTTGGGTATTAATCTGTACCTGCTGAGCCATTGTTATGCCCTTCGAAATCGCTATTTATGCTGCCATTATTGCCACCTTTTCTGGCGGTGTGTTCATTATGCATCGTCAGTTCGCACAGCAACGCCAAGCCTTTGCTGACGAGAAACAGGCACTTCAGCAAGCCAACCAAGGGCTTATTCACAGCCAAGAGCAATACCGTAGCGAGCTACAGCACGCCCAGACCCAGCTCGCGTTAAGTGAAAATCAAGCAGACAACAGCAAGCAGCAGCTTCAGCAAGTGCAACAAAACTTGCAGCAAGCCCAAATTCAATTAGAGCAAAACCGCAGCCAATTAAACCAAGCTGAAGGCCAGCTTAAACACCAGCAGGCAACTCTAGAGCAACGTGAACTGGATGTGCAAAAGCTTGCGCAAAAAGAAGCTTTAATAGAGACGCTCAATACCCAATTGAGTGACCTAAAAACCCAGCTCAACCAAGAACAAGTGGAGCGCCAAAAAGATCAGCAAAACCTTGAAGAAAAGTTAGCACTGCTGCAAGCCAATAAAGCACAGCTAAGCCAAGAATTTGAAAATCTATCCAATAAAATCTTTGAAGAGAAAAACAAGCAATTTAAACAAACCTCACAAGAAGGTTTGAGCAGTCTATTAAACCCATTTAAAGACCAGCTTGAAGGCTTGCGTAAAAAAGTAGACGACGTTTACGTAGAAGAAAGCAAAGACCGTGCGGCACTAAAAGCCCAAATTGGTGAGTTGCATAACCTAAATAAACAAATCACAGAAGAAGCGGCTTCACTGGCACGGGCTTTACGCGGTGAAAAGAAAACTCAAGGTAACTGGGGTGAGCTGGTTTTAGAAACCGTGTTAGAAAAATCCGGATTACGTCAGGGTGAAGAGTTTACTCGTGAAAAAAGCATTAATAATGACGAAGGCACACGCTATCGCCCAGATGTGATTATCAATCTACCAGAAGATAAACACATAGTGGTGGATGCTAAAGTATCGTTAAACGCCTACACAGATTATATTAATGCAGAAAACGATGCAGACCGTATACGTTTTCTCAAGCAACACGTGGATGCTGTTCGCATGCATATTAAAACATTGGCTGATAAGTCTTATGCGAAATTACCCGGTGTCAACAGCCCAGATTTTGTCTTTATGTTTATGCCAATTGAGCCCGCCTTCATGATCGCTTTTGAGCATGATGATAAGCTATTTAACGATGCGTTTGAGCAGCGCATTGTGGTGGTGACGCCAACCACCTTATTGGCCAGTTTGCGTACGGTTTCCAGTTTGTGGAGTATCGAGCGCCAAAACAAGAGTGCTAAGCAGCTAGCGGATCAAGCGGCAAAAGTGCACGATAAACTAGTGGGTTTTGTGGAGAGCATGGAGAAAGTAGGTGCTCAACTGCATACTGTACAAGGCACCTACGACAAAGCCTGGAGCCAATTAAAAGAAGGTCGTGGTAATTTAATTAGCCAAGCCCATAAGTTTAAAGACTTAGGTGTGCGCACGAAAAAAGAATTATCGTCCCAGGTAACCGATTCCGCTGAACTTGAATTTGAAGATGAGAGCGATAAAAATATTGGGATAGAAAAAACAAAAGATAAACAAGCGCACAGTGCTGTTATCCCACAAACGGCATTTGAATTAAGCGATGATTAATTCGATCTAGCGTGGGTCATTGATATAAAAAGGATGTTGTATGGCGAGCCATTTAACCGAAAAAGAAAGTAATTCTGTTATTG
The DNA here is from genome assembly GCA_049115935.1 of Bermanella sp. Taxonomy (GTDB): domain Bacteria; phylum Pseudomonadota; class Gammaproteobacteria; order Pseudomonadales; family Oceanobacteraceae; genus Bermanella. Next base: position 10,552 of record JAGDZK010000092.1, read on the forward strand.
ATCAAAAGCGTTTTGCTTTTTTAGAGTTACTTTTAATTTGGGAAGGGCGCATTCAACCAAAGCACCTAGCACACCAATTTGAATTAGGTGAAAAGCTCGCCAAGCATGTGATTCAAAAATATAAGAATCTTTACCCTGATAATATCCAATACCACGGTGCCAGTGATAGTTATCAGGCTACTTCCAGTATGTTGGCACAATTTACAAATGGCACGCTGCAGGAATACATGCAGTTTATGGCCAATACTGAAACCGTATCCAGTTTAGAGCTGCCTAACCGAAATTTACAACCAGCATTAGTACGCCCTATCTTACAAGCTATTCGTGAACAATTGAGACTTAAAATTGGATACGCGTCGGTTTCTAACCCCAATTTTATAGAGCGTATTATTCAGCCCCATCATTTAGTGTTTGATGGTATGCGCTGGCATGTACGTGGTTATTGTGAAAAAAATCAGGGATACCGTGATTTTGTCTTAAGCCGCTTTCAGCCAGATAGTCCTGCCCAGTTATTAGATGGTGCTGATCATTTTGATATTCAAGACGAAGTTTGGCATAACCTGCTAAACGTTGAATTCATGCCAGACCCAAGGCTAGATGAGAATCGTGCTCGTATTATTGCATTGGATTACGACATGTCGCTTACCAGTAATGGGTATCGTAAAAGCCAACACGTGCGCCAAGCTCTGTTGATGTATTGGGTCCAGCGTATGGGGTTAAACCAATATCATAATAACCCACAAGCACAGCAGGTTATTTTAACCCCTGAGTGTGATCAGGCATTGAAAGGCTATTTACCTAGCTAACGTTTTATAGTTTCTGATTTAGGCTGATCACTTTAAAATGCGGGTTATCTTTTATTGCTCGCATTTTATGGATGCTAATGAGCTCAATTTTGAGAATTTCTTCATTTTCTAACAATAATTCTAAGACTTCTTTGCGAGTCTCTTCGTCTTTAATTACTTTTACGTTGTGTGCTTTCCCAGTTATTACATCACCATCATTAAGCGTTAATTCAACGTCGTAATGATGCATACAAGCAATTTCAAAAAAATCGTATTGTGCGCAGGAGATGATGTTAGTCATAAACGCCTCATTCTTTTATTTAGAGTGTGACTCATTTTGTTGTAACGCAACCCCTTTAATTTGCGCGTAAAGGGTTTGCCACATCTCGATATTTAACCGCTCAAATGAATACTTGGATATCTCACTTAATAAATACTGGTGCGCAATTTTTAATTGTATGAGGTACTGACCGTTTTGAGTTTGTTCAATGCGCGACACCTTACCTTGTAGAATATTCACAATACTGCTGTCCTGTGCAGCGCTTAAGGCAAGGCTCACATCGCTGGCTGCGATGCACAAACGCAATGGTTTATCTATTTGGGTTTGACTGTCCATGGGTAAGCGTATGATCTGATCACCAATGTGACAATGCATTAAACCATCTTGGTTGGATTGCTGGGAATCGCTGAGTAAAATACTGCTTTTGCCTAGCCCGTAAAAAGGGTGCTGCTCATCCTGTAGTACATCAATAAGCGCACGGGGCTGATTAACTACAGTGGTGTTGTTTTGTTTTTCGAGCATGATGATGTGGTCAGCTAAGCTCAGCACTTCGTTAATATCATGGGTGACGTATAAAACCGGTAATTGCCATTCATGGTTTAAGCGTTTGATGTAACTCATGACGTCTTGTTTGCCTTGCCAATCTAATGAAGCAAGGGGCTCATCTAAAATCAACAAAGTGGGTTTGCTTAAAATGGCGCGCCCCAGTGCAACTCGTTGTGCTTGGCCACCGCTTAATTCGTGTACTTTATGATTAAGTAAATCACTCAGTTCTAACGCGCTAATACAGTGTTGCCAATCTTTTGTATCGGCGCTTGAACGATCAAAGGCAAAGCGTAAGTTCTGTTCAACATTTAAATGGCTAAATAATTGATGATCTTGAAATACCATCGCTACATGACGCTCAGAGCAGGGCGTACTGATTCTACTTGTGCTATCCAGCCAATGCTCAATATATTGGCCGTCTTGCCATGTGATGGTACCGAGAGGGTTTTCTAACCCACAAATACTGCGCAATAAATGGGTTTTACCAATACCGCTTTTACCAAAAATGACATGTGTGCTGGGTTGTTGCCAGTTAATACTAATATCACCAGTTAATGCAAAATTACCTTTTTGTAGATTGATGTTTAGATCTAAATTCATAACATCCCCACTTTGTTTGCATTTTTACGGCTGGCATAAATGACAGTTAGCATCACAAATGAAATACCTAATAGAATCGCCGACATGATGTGAGCGTCGTTATATTGTAAGGCTTCAACGTGTTCGAAAATTTTAATTGAAATTACTTGGGTTTCACCAGGAATATTTCCACCAATCATCAGTACCACGCCAAACTCTCCAAGGGTATGTGCAAAGCCGAGTGTGGCGGCGCTTATGTAAGCAGGTTTAGCGAGCTGGAAAATAATGGTACGCCAAGCATCTTTAAATGAAGCGTTTAAGGTGTAGGCCACTTCTAATGGTTTTTTTCCAATCAAGCTAAAGCCGTTCTGTAATGGTTGAACCACAAATGGCAAGCTGTAAATGGTTGAGCCAATTAATAGCCCTGTAAAACTAAACGCGAGTGTTCTCTCATCCCATAATTGTGCAATCCAACCACCAGGGCCTTGAGGTCCTAATGCAATTAATAGATAAAATCCCAAAACGGTAGGAGGTAAAACTAATGGAAGTGCAATTAATGCTTCAACTAAGAATTTACCTTTAAATTGACTGTGTGCTAAAAACCAAGCAATGGGAGTTGCGATAACGATTAAAATAGCGGTGCTAAAAAAAGCCAGTTTCAGTGTAAGTAGTAAAGCATCCATACAATGTCCAATTAATTGGGTAAGTAGTAGCCGTGTCGTTCAATTATGTTGCGAGCAGTATCGCTATTTAAAAAAAGCATAAAAGCGAGGCTGGCAGGTTTGTTATTTAGGCGCAGCGCCATTTGGTTAATATCGTCATAACACTCTTCATTAACATGGCGAATACGTGTTTGGTCTTTATTTAATACTTGTGATAGTGCAACAAAACCACCATCGACACTTTGGCTATCAATAAATTGAAGTGCTTGCGCAACATTTTGGCCAATTACAAGTTTTGATTGCCACTGTTGCTGTTTTAAACACTCTAGTGTTTGTACAGCGGCTAAGCCATAAGGGGCTAATGTAGAATTGGCAACGCTTAATCGGACATAACGTGGATCGTTTAATATGTCAGTAATAGTTTGTGATTGATTTATGGTTATATTGCTATAAAACACTAAGCGACCTTTGGCATAAATGCGTAACGCATCTAAACCGAGGTTGCGTGATTCGTGTATGTGTTGCCATAACAATTGAGGATGAGCAGTATTGGCCGCCAGTAAAATATCAAATGGCGCGTGTTGGGATATTTGTTGTACCAGTTGTCCTGTGCTGGCGCTAATAATTTTAATGGTGTGGGGTGAACTTTTCTCAAAGTCCTGCTTAAGCGCTTCTAATGTTTGTTTAAAGTTTGCCGCAACGGCAATATTTAAATTTTCGGCATGGGTTAGGTTGCATATGAGGATTAACATCATGCTTATGAATAACATTGAAAAAGATTTATTTTTCATCGTTCTGCCACTTGTTCAATGCGTGTTTGTCTTTATCTTGTGCGGCCACCCAAGTATCGCCGTTTGTTGTGGTTTCTTTTTTCCAAAAAGGCGCACGGTTTTTAAGAAAATCCATAATAAAGTGACAAGCTTCAAAAGCAGCTTCACGGTGAGTACTGCTTACCGCCACAAATACAATTTGATCACTAATGTGTAATTGACCGATACGGTGAATTAATCGCACTCGTGAAAGTGGCCAACGGGTACAAGCTTGATCGACAATTTCCTTAAGGGATTTTTCCGTCATGGCAGGGTAGTGCTCTAAGAATAACCCTTTAACGTCTTGCCCTTGGTTCATGTCTCGCACCAAGCCACTAAAAAAAACAATCGCGCCATCTTGTGTATTGTCTTGACGCATGGCCGCGTATTCGTGTGCCACGTCAAAATCTTGGGTTTGAACACTGATATTGATTTGTGCCGACATATTAACCACCTGTAACCGGTGGGAAAAAGGCGACTTCATCACCGTCGCTTACCAGGTGTTGATTATCAACCATGGTTTGATTCACCGCGCATAAAATCGTATCGACGTTTAGATAGGTTTGCCATTTTGAATTGTGTTGCAATAGAGCATTTTTCACCGTGGCGATTGTGCATGGGGTATCTAACTGTAAGTTGATACCTTGGCTGTTAAGTTGTTCTCGTAATTGTGCAAAAAATAATACGTGGATCATGCTTCGCTACCTTTTTCTGTGGCAACAAAGTGCCCAGACTTCCCCCCTTGTTTTTCTAATACGCGCACCCCGGTAATGGTCATGGCTTTATCCACGGCTTTACACATATCAAACAGAGTAAGGGCGGCAACGGAAGCTGCGGTTAAGGCTTCCATTTCTACACCGGTTTGCCCTGCAAGTTTACACAGGGTTTCAATGCGCACACGATTTTGTTGTGGCTGCACATCAAAACTCACCTCAACTTTACTTAACATTAAGGGATGGCAAAGTGGGATCAACTGACTAGTTTGTTTTGCCGCCTGAATGCCGGCAATACGGGCCACCGCGAATACGTCCCCTTTGTGGTGCTCCCCTTTGATAATCATCTCTAGGGTGCTTGGGGTCATCTCGATAAAGGCTTCAGCGCGAGCGGTACGGGCAGTGACCGTTTTTTCGCTCACATCGACCATATTGGTTTCGCCGTTTTGATTAATATGGGTGAAGGACATTTTAGCCTCGGCTATCGCATTGTTCGTTATTGGTATTTTTAAGCTGTAAAACAAAGTTACAGGGTTTATGAGTACTGTTTAACTGCGATTCTATAATTTCATCCCATGCAGTGGCACAAGCATTACCAGAGCCAGGCATACAGAAAACAATGGTGCCATTAGCAAGGCCAGCCACGGCTCGACTTTGAATGGTACTGGTGCCAATTTGACTGTGGCTGATGTGGCGAAATAACTCACCAAAACCATCCACGGTTTTATCAAATAAAGGCAGAACCGCTTCTGGAGTGCTATCGCGGCCGGTAAAACCGGTACCACCTGTGATTAAAACCCCTTGAATGGTGTCACTGGCGATCCATAGGGACAAGGCTGCGCGAATCTTGTAAATATCATCAACCACAATGGCTTTGTCAGCCAGTGTGTGACCGGCTTGTTGTAAACGGTCCACAAGTAATTGTCCGCTGGTATCGGTGGCTTCTGTGCGGCTGTCTGAAACCGTTAGGACGGCAAGTTGTAAGGATATGAACTGTGAGCTAAACGTTTTGGCCATGGTCAATATTGCTTATGTCTGATTAGATTTCATCATACCTTATGCGATAGACCCTCAACAGACCTGAGGTGTTTTTAGTAAAGGGATACTGGCCTATTTGGCACTTTTATCCCATGGGCAAATGGTGCACATTAAGCCGCAAAATAATAATGAACGGATTGAGCCTGTGAAACTTATAAAGTATTTAGCCCTATTATTAGTGGGTGTGTTGCTGATTATGGGGGTGAAAACCCTAACCTTTAATACCCCTAACGTTACCCTACAGTTGCCCCTAGATAGCAGTGATATTGATGCAAATGCTGTGGCAGAGCGTTTATCCCAAGGTATTCAATTTGCCACCATTAGCCACATGGATGAAAGTATTGTAGAGCGTGATGTGTTTGAAGGGTTTCATCGTTTTTTAAAGACCAGTTATCCAAGACTACATGCCAACCTATCACTTGAAATGGTGAGTGAGTTGTCACTCTTATATCGCTGGCATGGCTCTGACCCATCATTGAAACCCATACTATTAATGAGTCACCAAGATGTGGTGCCTGTGGATGCTGAAACTAAAGACCGTTGGGTGCACGAAGCCTTTAGCGGTGCCATTGATGACGGCATTATTTGGGGGCGCGGAGCGGTGGATATTAAATCCGGCGTACTGGGTTCAATGGAGGCCATCGAAGATTTGTTGGCAAAAGGCTATCAGCCTAAGCGTGATATCTATTTAGCCTATGGTCATGATGAAGAAATCGGCGGGGATAATGGTGCTGCTAAAATCAGTGCTTTATTGAAAGAGCGCGGCTTGGATTTTCAATTCATCTTGGATGAAGGCGGCTCAATTGTGGGTGATGGCATTATTCCAGGTATGGAATCCCCTGTAGCGTTGGTAGGCATCGCCGAAAAAGGCTATGTGAGCCTAGAACTTAAAGCCACTGCGGTGGGTGGCCACAGCTCAATGCCGCCAAAACACACCGCCCTTGGTGTGATTGCCCAAGCCATTGTTGACATAGAGGCTCATCCGTTTCCCGCGAACATGGCGTACAGTCGCCAGTTGTTCAATACCATTGGCCCAGCCATGGGTGGCGTTGAGAAAGCTATTTTTGCCAACATGTGGCTGACTGAACCCTTGGTTGAGGCGATTTTATCAGGCTCTAAAACCACCAATGCCGCGGTACGCACCACAACAGCCGTCACTATGGCAAAGGGTTCAAGCAAAGATAATGTACTGCCAAGTGAGGCCAGTGCGGTGGTGAATTTTCGTATTATGCCCGGTGAAAGTGGCGAAAGCGTGAAGGCTTACATTGAAAGTGTGATTGATAACCCAGCAATTGAGGTATCGATTTTAGGTGGGTTTTCTGGTGAGCCGTCATCCGTTTCAAAAAGTGATAACGAAAGCTTTGCGATGTTAAGAGATGCGATTTACCGCGTGACTCAAGATGAGAGCTTAATAGTCGCCCCTTATTTAGTCACAGGCGGTACAGATGCAAAACATTATACAGGCTTAAGCGATAGTATTTATCGATTTGCGTTTAACCGCTTCACACCTGAAACACTAGAGCGAATGCATGGTATCAATGAGCAAATTAAGGTTGATGACTATGTGGATGTGGTGAAGTTTTTCCGTGAACTTATTTTGGGGGCGAATCTTTAATTCATCTACTAAGATTTGTTAGAAGCCGCTTTGTGGGCTCCTACCTTTGTGGGAGCGACGATGTAGGTAAGAGTCACCGTTAACCTTTTAACAAATTCTAGCAACACCGTCATACCCGCGAAGGCGGGTATCCAATGCTTAGTCATCACTGCTTTTACTAAACTTAATATTACAATCTCTTCTGTTTAAGCATGCTTTAAACTTGATACTATCGGCGAAATGCTTCACGGTTCAGCCATCTAAATATTGAAGCGTAGCATTGTATGATTCGAGATTATTGTGCATCTGATTTTTTGGCTGTCGCCGCTATCTATGATGCCTCCAAGTTAGATGAGCTTAGGTTCGAGACAAAAGAATTTACCCTATTACCATTAGAGCAAGACGCAAAAAGGCGAACGGCGTTATTAGCGTCGATGATCTTTGTTTATCAAGAGCAATCAACCATAAAAGGCTACAGCGCCATCAGTGATAACACACTGCAATCTTTATATGTACACCCTGATGCAAGAGGGCAAGGCATTGGCCGCTTATTATTAAATCATGCTCTGGCACAATTAAAAGGGGAGATCTCACTACAAGTGGTTGAATCCAATAAACCATCAAAACAGCTTTATTATTCTTGCTGTTTTGTGGATGTTGACACTTACGATGTGGATTATAACGGTGTGATGGTCAGTGTGAATAAGATGTTAAAACATAATTAATGCTTTAGTTTTTTGCGTTAATCACTATTTGCTTGTACATTGAATAGACAGTCTATGGATAGATGAGAATAAAAATGATTGCATTGATTGAGCAGCACATCAAACAAGGACGGTACGAACAAGCATTAACCTTGTTGCCCATGTTAGAAAAAACCTTTTTTAATCACACGGAAATGTTGTGGGTCATTAAATCCCTACAGCAAGATTTAGAGCGCAGAAACAAGCAAACTTTAACCACTGTGCAGCAACTCAAACACCTCTTAATTGGCTAAAGTCTGATTATGCCATTGCTGAGCCTGAACTATTTATGTATCAGGCTATCCAACTTGAGTCAGACATTCTTGGATATAGCATGAAACTATTAATCGCCGCCTCATTACTCCTCCTCACTTCACTAAGTGTTGCGCAAACGGTGAATATTGCTCAATTTGGCCAAGAGAACCTCGATAGTTGGGAAAAAAAATCATTTGTCGGCCAAACCACATATTCAATTATTCAGCTGGATGATCAAACGGTATTGCATGCTCAAACAGATAAGTCCGCTTCTGGTTTGGCCAAAGAAATAGAAATCGATCTAAAGCAGACTCCGTTTTTAAATTGGTCATGGCGCATAGAAAACCGTTTACCCAAGATGGATGAAACCACCAAAGCAGGTGATGATTATGCCGCCCGTTTATACATTGTAAAAAGTGGCGGCTTTTTCATATGGCAAACCAAAGCCCTTAATTATGTTTGGTCAAGTAACCAAGCGACAGGCAGTGTTTGGGATAACGCTTATGCTGGCAGTAATGCGCGGATGTTAGCGCTGCGCTCGCCACAAGATGCGCTCAGTACTTGGGTAACAGAAAAGCGTAACGTTTATGAAGATATGATTGCACTATATGGTGATAAAGGGTCTGACAAAGCCAATGAAGAAGCCTATCGTTATATTGATGCGGTTGCCATTATGAGTGACACTGACGATAGCAAAGCAAACGCCAGTGCTTATTACGGGAATATTTATTTTACTGCGCAATAATAAAAGGGCCTGACTATGAAAACAGAATTAACAGCCAAAGACATTATGACCAAACAGGTGCTGATGGCTTATGAAGGTTGGTCAATTAAACGATTAACTGAGTTTTTTATGAAAAATTCAATTAGTGGTGCCCCAGTTATTGCCAGTGATCATAGTTTGGTGGGTGTAGTCACTATTAGCGATATTTTAGCGTTTGAAAGTAAAAGCCTTGAAGAAAAAGGTGAGCTACTTGAACAAGTTTACGCTGAATTTGTGGGCCAGCACTATGATGATAAAACCATGCGTTCTATGATGGGTAAGGCGGATGAAAACTGTACCGTTAACCAAATTATGAGCGACTCGGTTATTCAAATTGACAGTAATGCCAACTTGCAAGAAGTGGCTTACGTTATGCTACAGCATGGTATTCGTCGTATATTTGTCAGCGAACATGGCATTATTAAGGGTGTGATTAGTACGCATAATATTCTAACCACCATGGCTAAATAACGTTTATGCCTTACCACTTAAACTGGGTGAGGCTTGAATGAATCTTTTGTGCGGTTGTTCCCATCTTTTCATCCAGTAGATACAACTCATCTAATACGGTTTTTTGCTGTTGGGTATTGTGTATTAAATCTTCAATTCTTTTACTTAATTGTCCAAATTGAGTGTCGTCCTCTGTGAGATGTGATTGGGCATCAACGACTATCGCTTCAAGCTGCTCAAATATATCGCTGACATTTTTTGCCAAGTTCTCACTGTTATGGATAAGCTGATTAGCTTCATCCATGGCTTTAACTGAATTTTGTGAGTCTTTATGCAGCTGGTCGATCACCGCCTTGATCTCGGTTGTGCTGTTGTGAGTGCGATTGGCAAGAGTACGCACTTCATCGGCCACCACGGCAAATCCACGCCCTTGTTCGCCGGCTCT
>JAGDZK010000093.1:0-98322 GCA_049115935.1 Bermanella sp.
CGCTTTGGAAATATTGGCTGGTGCTGTGACGCAAGGTGTATTCTGGGTTGCCGTCGGTGTCGATATCAAGGGAGGTGACCACTGGTGCTAGGGTTGAGCGGTTGACCAAAAACACATCACCCCTTTCGAGTTTGGTTTTTATAAAGCAGTATGGGTCAAAACGTCTATCGTCGCCATTTGGTAAATCATGTAAATGGGCGTTTTCAATGCTTTTGCCGCCGATGCGTCGGCCGTGTTCGGATTCGACGGTGCGAATGGCGTGCATTGGGTCTTCGATGAATTTGAGTTCACCCCATGAAATTTGATGAGAATATTTTAGCGCAAGCATATTCTTCCTTGAATATTGTTAACCCACACCAAAGAATTAGGTGCGAGTTTATGTGTATTGTAATTGAGCTATATTGTATAGAACTGGGGATTTTGGGCTAGGGTTTTGTTGGGATTTTGTGCGGTGGGTTGGGGTTTATTTATTATTTTCAGTCTGGTTTTTTCGGGCGCGGGGCACCCTAGTACAATGGAATTTTGTACGGTGCGTTGAGGGTTTTAGGTCTGTTTTTTCGGGCGCGGGGTAGCATGTCCCATGAGCGCAGCGAATGTTGTGGGTACACCCTCGTACAATGAAATTTTGGCGAGTGGCATGTTCCATAAGCATAGAAAATATTGTGGGTAAATCCTCGTACAGTAGCTTTTGGTGTATGCATTTAGATTCGTAATTTACTCGTATTGACTCATCCCAAAGCATTCGCTACGCGAATGGGACATGCTACACCTGCGAGTGAATCAGTAAACCGTTTTATACACACTGATGGGTTATTTCTAAGTTTTCAAGATAGAACTAATTTTGCTCATACACCAGGAATAAACTGCTTAATAAAAGTATTTTGATTAAGCTTGATATCCGTCAAAACAAGATTATTTTCTTTTCTTTCGAACGTATACACAACATATGGATCTGGCCAATATTCATCCCATCCTCTTCTCGCATAATACTCAACAATCAGTTTATTATCTTTTACTCCCGCACTTAAAGCCAATTCTGAAGCCATCTCTTCTGACATTTGAGGCAGGTCTTTATAATATTCGTCATCATAAAAACGATGCAATATCGCTTCTGGCTTATCTAATGGCGAGAATTCCCTGCCCGCTTTGATTAATTTTTGATATATCACACCATAATTAAATACTAATCGAGGAAAGTAGTAGTCTTTTAGATATACTCTAATTTTTTGGTTACGCTCTTTTTCTGATAACTCTTGGTTGCTTACAAACACCCGCTCCTTGAACTTAATAAAGTGCTGTTCAACCAAAGCGTTATAATCTACATGGTCCGCTAGATTTTGTGAGACGTTATGCAACTCTGCACGTTGCTCATCATTAAATTGAGAGGCATGCGCTGTAAAAACTATGCATACACTCAAAATTACAATACCAAGGAATGCGTTCATCATCTTATCTCTTCATATTTATTAAATAGGATCAGGGGAATTTAAGGCACAGCGAAAGCCATTAGTCCAATCATATACACCAGCTCCTTTTCTACCGTAAATTGAGCTTGAGTTTACCCAGTCTCTTTTTACTTTTTCGGGAATGAGTTCCTTGTCATATGTTTCATACCATTCTTTAGGCTCTGATGGACCTTGTGGATTGACCTCATCCATTTTCTTATAATGGTCTTTTTCATACCAATCACGCACCCACTCTTGTACATTACCCGACATATCATGAACACCTAGTTTATTGGGCGGATAAGAACCAACCTCTCTCGAATACCACTCATATTCACTAACGGTTAACCCGTATGCATTGCCTTTTGGCAGAGCCAGTGGGTCATACGCTTTTACATACACCCTATCTTTTGTAACTGGATCACTGGTTAGATATTCTTCATATAGATAATCATCCAATACTAACGTCATGCCGTCATGAGTAGCGTAACGTACTCGCTCGCCGCGACTACGAGCTGCATACTCCCACTGGGCCTCTGTAGGCAAAGCATAAGGCAGCCCAGTTTTCTCTGCTAACCATAAGCAATACCCTTCCGCTTCATACCAGTTCGGCGCTCGGGCAGCTCGCTTAAAGTAATTAGGGGAAGTAATATCATCAACCGCAATATAAGGCTGATCATATCTGTATTTTTCCTCATTATATTGATCATATCGATCAACATCTTTTAAGTAAGTAACGAGCTCTCCCCATGTGGTCTCATATTTATTGATGGAATAACTATCTAATGTGATGTTTTTTACAGCATATCTTTCTTCAGTTGCGCCATAATGATCTATTTCCTTTCCATCACCCGAATCCCCCATCATAAAAGTCCCGCCTTTCACAAAAACCATGTTTTCCGCAGTTTTCTGTAAAACTTTTTCAACGGCTTTTAAATGGTCGGGGTCTGGTTTTTTCTCACACCCTGATAAGGCAACCCCCCACAGTATTAACAATACGATCTTGATCATATTAAACTCCTTAAATATCGTTATTAAGCAATACCGCATGCTTGACAGGCCCCTAATGGATCAAGTTGTATAGGTGCTCCGACCTGAGGGACCTTGTTAAATATACGCCTTTCAAATTTCTGTTGTTGATCTTCGCCTAAGTTCAAGGTTTCAAATATTTCACGCGAATTTTTGTTGATTGCGTTATTTTGAGCCCTTCCTGATTCATTCATTCTGGCCATAATTTCATTGTATTCCCGCTCACCTTGAATACTTTGTAATATAGCAATAATGGCCTTTCGTTTGACCTCATCATCACTGGATAAATTATCCCAGATGCCAAAAGGATCAAATATCAATAAGTTCAATAACCTGCCTTTAACTTCTGGCGGGGAATGCAATAACACACTATTTTCACCTTGCTGGCTGCTTTCAATGATATTCTGGGCTAACTCAAACGCTTTTTCTTCTTTCTCATAGTCAGACTTTAAACCTTTAAAGTATTCCTTAAGCCTCATAGACAAATCAACACCGGACTCAATTACAGTCCCCCACTGCTGAATTTTATGGGTTAGCATATACAGGCAAAGATTGGTGTAACCTGCAAATCCTTTATCATCAAAAAGTTTCACTTTCCGATAATCCACTCCCCTCAACCCTTCATACATAAAGTGCACCATGGTAAGCGTCGCCGCAGGATCAACCTCCAGTTCAAATGAACCAGCTGCACCTACACCAATTACTAATCCCGCATGCGCCCTTAGCAAAAATTTTCCTGTGTCAGTGTTGTAACCAAAAGTGAAACCACCCTCTATACCAGCACCCACTGCGCCTTCCACTTTTTTACCAATACCGCAAAGCTGTTTCCAGTCGGAGTTTTTGCTTAACACATCCGTCCAGCTGAGAGCACCTTTTAATGCACATCCACCTCTTATACCTGCAAACGCTTCTGCCTTACCATCTGCCCCCATATGCTTTCCCTTTATTTTGGGTAAACCATCTGAGCAATCCACGGCGACATTGGCCGCTAACAATACTGAGGCGCCCGCAGTTCCACTTAATGAGGCTTCAATTTTGGCTTGTAAATGGCCTAAATCAATGTCGCGGCTTTCTCTTTTCCCATTTGTATTGACTGTATAAGGTACTAAAATTTTACTGCGTGAATTAACAGGAAATACTTGTTCCGCTTTAATTTTCCCCTTGGCTAAATCAAACGATGCTGCCGCTTGTGCTTGTATTGCAACTTTGCCTTCTTTTAAATTCATTTCAGCAGCCGCACCAGCCACCGAAGCAAATCGCATAAATTGTGCTTCTGCTGATGCATCAAATCCAACTCTATCTTTCATGTTAGGGTTTAATTCATCAAAACTGGCTTTGTATTCTTTATGAAATTGATTTAATGGGTTGTTTTCATCCGACTCATATTTAAAAAAGTCTGTTTTGAACTTAACATTAAAATCCGCCGATATGGCTTCTTTGAGTTTTTGACCATCAATTTTTTTGTCTTGATACCAACCCTTGGACCTCTCACGATCTTTTGAGTCCATTTTGTAGCGTTTCCAATGATTTTTTATTTTATCGGATCGAATCCATGTTCTATGCTGACCGTTTAAGCGCTTTATTTCTGTTAATTTCGTGGGTGTAGATACGCTTTTATCAAACACACCTAGCTCTTTTAATTTATCGATTGATTTAACTTTGGCATCTTGAATTGGGCTAGTGACAGCGCCTTCTGATCTCTCAGCTTTAAGCTCTGAATCCTCTATTTTTTTTGCCTCTTTTGCTAGCTCGTCTCTTAGTAGCTGCATACTGTCTTGAATAATTTTCTCTTCATCTTCAATTTCTTTCAGACATTGTTGTGTCAGTAATATAAATTCATTTTTCCCCGTCACATGAATCACATCAACAATTTCAATTTTTTGTAATTCATACTCCATTGTATGAATAATAACGCCATCACTTCTGGTTTCCCTAGACACCTCTTTTAGGGGGGCGATCAACCCATTTGATTCTGACTTTTTTACATTTTTATTTTCTTTAAGGTCTAGCCTGACTTCATCCATAAAATCGGGAATTGCAAAAACCTTAATGGACTCTCCTGCATCCAGCCTAAATACAGTGCTAAATTGGTCAAAAATCACATCTGTTCGTTTACGTGAGGCCATCACACCTTTTGAGCTGTTTTCGATACATAAAGTTATCGGATATTTACTTGGTAGAGGTTTATTGCTATCGCTATCTATATTCAAAACGATTATATGTTTTTCACGCTCTTTTTTTTCTTGTTCTTGTTTGGCCTGCGCCTGCTTTGGCTCATCTCGTGATACAACCACGGATTTGGACACAGGTATGTGCCTTAAAGCTGATCGAAATGCGCTTTGGAAATATTGGCTGGTACTGTTGCGCAAGGTGTATTCTGGGTTGCCGTCAGCATCAATATCAAGGGAGGTGACGGCTGGTACTATGGTTGAGCGGTTAACCAAAAACACATCACCCCTTTCGAGTTTGGTTTTTAAAAAACGGTATGAATCAAAACGTTTATCGTCGCTAGTTGGTAGGTCGTGTAAATGGGCGTTTTCAATGCTTTTGCCGCCAATGCGTCGGCCGTGTTCGGATTCGACGGTGCGAATGGCGTGCATTGGGTCTTCGATGAATTTGAGTTCACCCCAAGAAAGCTGGTGAGAATATTTAAGCGCAAGCATATTCTTCCTTGAATATTATCAACCGGCACCAAAGAATTCGGTGCCGAGTTTATGTGTATTTTAATTGAGCTATATTGTATAGAACTGGGGATTTTGGGCTAGGGTTTAGTTGGGATTTTGTGCGTTGGGTTAGGGTTTATTTATTATTTTAAGTTGGTTTTTTCGGGCGCGGGATAACATGCCCCATGAACGTAGAGAATCGGTTAACCGTTTTATACACACTGATGGGTTACGCTGCGCTAACCCATCCTACTTGGTGTTTTTGTCGGTTCCATCAAATAATATTTAATAACGCATAATTAAATCAATCACGCTTAAAACGGGAAATCAAAAAAGTCGGAAACGCGTTGCGCTTTCGACTTATTTATCTATAGGACTACTCTTTTAATTCACTTATCGTTTTAGTTCTTACTTTTAATGCAAATACAATATTTTCTACGGATTGGCTGAAATTACATTCACCTGTGTTTTTGAGTGATTCACATAGTTTTAATTCATAAGATATTGGGTCAATACCATTATCATTTTCTACACCCGGCTCGAATGTCTTAATTTTTCCATTAATAATATTGATTGCAAATACTTGAGCTTGATTTGCTAATACGTCACCGGAGGGCGTATCAGTTACACCATCTATATCTCGATAAGTTGAAGATATTAACCAGGCGGTTTTACTACCATCATTGATAGCTGTCTCGTTACCCTCCAAAAAACCATCTTGCGTAAACCAATTTTTTATAATCGGTGATTCAAGTAATGTATTTGCCTTAACGTGAGAAACTGGGATATTAAAATTTATCAACCGGGTGAGTTCTTTAATGGTAGGTAGACGCCACGCTTTGTCGTTTGCGTCATTTGGTAAACTTGGAACCCAATCAGATTGTTGCGTTAATGCAAGAGGATCTCCTACTCCAATAGGTGCCCATATAAGATTCCAGCGATGACATTGCATTGAATTAAGTGCCGTGTTATCTGTACAGCTTTTCACAATTGTATCTTCTGGTGTTCCAGATATATTATCTTCTGTTATTGTAACAGAGACTTCATTGTCTGCAGTGAGGTTTACCGGATCAACCCATGCACATAACAATGGCAGTAAGCATACTGTCGCAATCATGCGAGTCAGGAATTTAGAAAAATTTTTATCGGGTTTATTCATTGCTGTCACTTTTTATTTCATTATTCGGTTTCTATTATGGTTTTTGTCGATGCCATTCATTTTTCAAACCATCATTAATATTCAACCATTATCTTAATTCATTATCGCTATTGCCATTCGGTCGCAGGTGCGACCTCGTACAAATTTTTTAAAAATATTTGTTGATGGGTTACGCTGCGCTAACCCATCCTACTTTAAAACTCCTTATTTCAGCCCTTTGAATAAACTCAGTCCTTTTTCAGAATGTTTAATCACACTCTGAAAACTTTAGGAATGGATCCCCGATCAATGCGCTGCGCGCGTCGGGGATGACGATTTAGCCTGAGTATGGCAACACAAATTAATAGGTTGCTATGATAAAGCTCGTTTTTTATTGCACCTTTTCTGGGTACAAGGTGCTGTAACCTTGTATCACATAAAACAAGCCATTTTCACTGCGCACTGGGTCGCTTGCGTCATCGCTTGTGGCTTCACCCTTGCCATTGGTTGAGGCATCTTGAATATCAATGACAAATTCATTGATGCCGTCGCCGTTGTAATCCCCTAGGGTGCGTATATTAGTACCTGCAATTTCAGTATGAAGATTGCGGATAATTTCAACGCCTGCATCGGTGGTGGTGCTGTTTAATTCTTTTGCACCTAGGTTGGCATTGCCTGCTACTTTAAATATTAACCCTTCACCGGGTGCACTTGGCTTAGGTGCTGCGATTAATAACTCGCCAAAGCCGTCGTTATTGTTATCCGGCAATACCGTTAAGCCGCTGCCCAGTGCGAGGTTTTCGCTGGTGCTCCATACGGCGCCAAAAAAATCGGTTAGATTATCAATGCTTAAGCTGGCAGGCCAATTGCCTACACCGCCTTTTAAGATGACGACGTCACCTAATTTATTGGGTATGGCAGCATCTGTGCTTTTGGTTTGGGCAATGATGAGCTCTGGAATATTATCGCCGTTTAAATCCCCTGCGGCGATGTGCTTGCCGATGCCAATGTCATCAATACCTGCCGGGGCTTGAAAGATGAAGCCTTTGCCGTTTTCAATGGTGGGGAGGTTAATAGTGGCCGGCCAGGTTTCTTGCCCGAATAAAATATAGGTTTTCTGGCGATGGATAGAGGTAATAGCAATGTCATCATAACCGTTGGCGTCGTTATCGAAGTTGCCTAGGCCTAATACTTCATCACCGACAATGGTTTCTTGAACAATGGTACGGGCTGGGTCAGATTCTATTCGATCTGTGATAATAATAGTACGCTCGGATGCGCTGAGTGTATCTATATTTTTTATAATAGGGGTTTCATTGATTGGGGGGTGTAGGTGCGTGCCACCAAATATTAAATGAACACGACCGGTGTTGGTATGATAGTCATCGTTACTATTATAGCCATATTCAGAAATTAAAAAATCATTATGAATATCGCCATTCACATCCCCTGCTAAAATCACTTTCTGACCTAAGGAACCTAATTCAACTTGGCCTTGATAGGTGATGGCGTATTGGTTTTTTATTTCAACCATGGTGATGGCTTTGTCTTCACCTGCATCACTAAGCCAAGATTCTCGACCAAAAATCAAAAAAGCCTCCCCTGTTCTATCGGAGCCATCTATCTCATAACCAGGGCCGCCAATGATAAAATCATCAATATCATCACCGTTCACATCACCCAAAGCAGATAAGCTCCTGCCTATGCTATGTGAATAACCTGGTGAATTTTCCTCACCATTAAACATAATATGAGGAACAGAATCAGGAATATTGGTCAAATCAATTTCAGCTGGCCAAGGAGTTTCATTACCAAAGAACAAATAAACAGTGCCATCATTCACTTTTTTTTCTGACACACCAATTAATAAATCATCAAAATTATCCCCATTCACATCACCTGCGTGAGTTACTATCACATCTGCCAGTAATGCCTCCGGTGGATTAGTTTCTGGGCCAATGAATAATGTGGCACGACCGGTTTGTTTAAAGCGATCCAGTTGGGCTGATGCTGGATTATCATTGCCGACATCTAAGTCTTTGTTGTCGCCAATGTTATCACCGTCTACGTCTGCCCATTCGGTTGAGTCAAACGGGAAAGGGTCTTCGTTATCTAATTTGGCGTCGTTATCGTCATTTGGGTCTTGGTTGTCCCCTAGGCCATCGTTGTCGTTGTCTTTGCTTTCATTTGGGTCATTGGGGAACACATCGGTATTATTGCCCACACCATCGCCATCTGTGTCTTGTGTTTCGGTTGGGTCAGTTGGAAAGGCATCGCCGTTATCGCCCACGCCATCACCATCAGTGTCTTTCGATTCTTTTGGGTCATTGGGGAACATGTCACTGGCGTCAGGTACGCCGTCACCGTCGGCATCGGGCACAGAGGGTTTTGAGTCACTGCCACAGGCAGTTAATACTAACGACAGCAATATGGGCAGTAAGGTTTTTGAGGTGGTTATTTCATTCATTGTTTTTGTCATTCCTGAAATTTTAATCATGTCGATATTGCTGTTCGGCCGCAGGGGCGGCCTCGTACATATGGTTTTAAATTGTATTTTAATGATGGGTTACGCTGCGCTAACCCATCCTACGTTTAGATTCAGTTTTGTTTGTAGACCATCATAATGGAATGTGCTTCATCATTGGCGGCACAAGTCAGCTCGCCATTTAAAAAGTTCAACACAAAGTAACCATTACCTGTATCACAATCTGTGGATGTCCAATAATTGGCGGAATCATAAGCTAAATCTGTATAAAATTGAGGGCTTCCAGAAACATCTTCTCCAACCTCATTTGTAAATTTAATTCCTAACTCTCTTGCCGTTTTCAGTTTTTCAGCATCTAGAATTGTCATTAGCTCTTGCACACTTGGTAGCTGCCAGCTTTTGCCTGCATCATCAGCAATATCACAATCGTAGTTATCTCTTTCACTTAGACCCGCAGCTTCGGTATAGGCACGAATATTTTTATTGCCATTTGATGAGTCCAATACTGTAGCCGACCAAATAAAACCGGTATTGTTGTCTTGTACACATGCTTTTACTAGGTCAGGGTCTGGCTTGGCCGCTACAGGCTGGCCAGTCTCGTTAACATAGGTGTAAGCAAGTGCTGGGTAGACGTTGTTTTCGCCTGTGGTTTGTGCGGCGTCTTGTTTTTGGTAGTCAACCGGGCCGACTAACGTGCCATCATCTACTGTCGTGCAATCACCTGCCCAGCGTTTGTCTCGCCCTTGTAAACACTGTGTGATGCCAGTGTCTAATACGTTAGTAAGCTCATTATTTTGAACGATGACATCCGTTGAGTCGATGCAGCTGTCTGTGCTTGTTATATCGCAACGCTCGTCTGTTGTGACTTCTATATTGAACCATTTGTTTGGTTGTATGCTGTTATGAGGCGTAAAGGTAAATAGTGTGGTACCTGTTGTATCACATTCAAGAATATCGCCAGTAGAAATTATTTTTTCAAATTCAGCAATTTTGCCTTCTGTATCATCTTTGCACTCAGGTGATGAACCACTTGCTAGGCCAATATCCGCGCAGGATAAATGTGTGACATCATCAATGACTTGATAAAGATCATCTTCAACTTTTGAAAGTGAGGTGGTTAGTGTGATGTTGCCACCCTCTATGGTTTTACCAACTGGCCTACAGACATTTAAGTTGTAATTTGTGGTGTCGGTTGTTGGCTCTGTGGTTTCTAAGTTTACCGTTAAGAAATCACTGTTGGTGATGGTGAAAGCGGTTGGTGCTGATTGTGCTTGAATATATTTATTGTCAGGTAAAACCAAATTGAAGTGTTCGGTTTTTTCGATGATGTTGTCGTTCTCAACAATGGTTATTGCATTAGTAAGTCTTGCGTTTTCGCTATCCAAATTAACAGCACTGACTGAAATCGGCAGTTCAACAGTGCCTATAATATAATCACTAGAGGATGCAGCATCTACCGTAGCAGCTAAGCCTTGCGTAAATGCAAATGTACGGTCATCCGATGATAACCCTTGTGTTTCATAGGCGGCGGTTATTACCGCTTTCATTTGCGTATTACTACCTGACTCTTCTAGGCTGCCATTACACGGTGTTTCTGTGTCACTGCAGCGATACTCAATTGAGATATAGTCGTTATTGCTAATGACGTAGCTCAATGAATTACTGGCTGAACCATTAACATTAAATGTGACGTCAACACTATCTGAAAATGTCAGTGTGACCGTTTCATCTTTTTCAACAACACTATCATTATTAATTGAAAGTGTTTTTTCCACACTATCTCCGTTAGATTTTTCGCTTCCGATCGTATGAATGTCAAAATCACTTGGCGCAGTAAAATCGGAACCAGAAGCAGTGCTGCCTGTAGTAGTATGAGATATATTAATGCTTGGGTAGTTATCAGCAATAATTATCTCAGTATTTTGTTTCGGAATATTCTCATTGTTTAACGTATAGGTTACTGTGTTAGAGGTAACACTTTCTAAGCCTGATGTTGCACTTGTAATATTAACGATTACAGCATCGTCGTTTTCAATGGTGTAGTTAATTTGATTAATACCACCTTCCGTATCTAAACTTCCTAAGTTAAGCGATAAATTTAACTGTATCAATTCGTCTAGCTCTAAAGCATTGTCTGATTTAATGGTTAAAGAAAGCGATGTATCATCAAGCGTGGCACTACTATCGTATGTATGTATATCAAGATTCGATATTGTGTAGTCATCAGCATCTGCTGCCATGACACTTCCTATTTTACCATCCCCACCAGGAACTGTCGGCACGACCCTCAGACTGATACTAGATGCATTTTTGGCAATAGGGTTTGATAAGCCGACAGGGTACATAAACTCGGTATCGGTATTATTACCTTCTGTGCCAGAGCTAGCATTTTCATTTTTGACGGTAATCTTTGTGGTGTCATTCGCTAAAATGTCTGATGTATAACGTAACCCACCAAACACATTGATGTATTCATGCGCTTGAGCCTGTGTAATAGCCGTTAGGTTTACATTCACCGTTTCATTTGGCTCCATGAAATTATCATTGGATACATTAATCGATAACGTTCTCGGTAAGACGGCCATTGCTTCATTTGCCTGCTTTAACACTACGCTTGTGGTTTGCACTGAGGTTGCACCACCACTTTCATCTTCAAAGGTTACTTCATAATCTTTCGGGTCTATTGTGGTGTCGTCACTATCACTTTTAGGGGTTGCTTCGTATTTGGCATCGCCGGAACGAGTCATAGCTAAGCTAATTTCACCCGCATCATTGTCAACTACTGGGTTGGTGGCAGTTCCTTGTGCTTCTTTAATGGCCTCAAGCGCTAACGATGTGGTGGTATTGGCAATTACAATTACATTTTTAGCTTGATTAGTGGCGCTATTGGCTGCAGCTGATGCTGCATTAGCGGCATCTAATGCAGCATCATATTTTGTCCAAGGTCCAAGCACATTCCCCCCATTATCATTTTTGGCTCTTGTTGCCGCTGAAACTGCTGCAAGTGCTGCATTAGAGGCATCCTGAGCCGCGATAATTGATTGTTTCGCTTCATTTGCAGCGCTTTTAGCCGCCAAAGCTGCGTTTTTAGCGTGACTAGCTACTGCTTTAGATGAATTGTTTTCGGCCAACAGTAAGGCAAATTCTGCACCTGTAATTGCATCATTGGCACCTGTAATTGCAATCTCCGCTAACATTTTTGCACTTGTTGCATTAGTAAGGGCTGTAGATGCCGCAGATTTAGCGTCTTTAACTTCACTTTCGTCATCCCAAACATCTCTATTTCTTTGCTGAATTTTTTCAGCTGCAGTATCAGCTTCAGCATCTTTTGTTTGTGCGTTTGTAATTAAATTAGCAAGACTCTCTTCAGCCGTATTCGATGAACCCACCGATTCAATAACAGGCTGTATATCAAACGTTGGATCAAACCAGTTAATTTCAAAATCACATACCGGCTCATTGTTTTCTACAGCTAACGTGCAAGTGTCTTCAGTTTGCGTAATGTAAAGCTTGATCTTGTCATCATTTTTAATCTGGGTACTCATGCTTAATATGTTAATTGAGCCACTTGGCACAGGTAACGCAGCATCAATCAGTGTTTTAATAAATTCGCGACCTTCTACGTTGGTATTGGCGGTACCACTGTTGTCACCTTTATTGAATTTTATAGCTAGTGTCTCATGGGCTTCGACTCTATTGTCTGTTACAAAATTCAATGGCACTTCTGTTTTAATGATTTCGCCTGTGTTTGTGTCTATCGCCGATTTTTCGGTATAAATACCAGCGAATTCTAATTCCCCTTGTGCATCCATAACCGGCCCTTGGTGCACCGTTATCATTTGTGTAGCCGCGACGGCTCCAAATGAGTAATCATTAGATTCAGGGGTTGGATCTGCATAAGTATATTCAGCACAGTTAATCGTCGGGCCAGACACACATATAGATGGATCCATGTAAACTTCGATTGTTGGTACATTGGCTGCGATGCTTTTATCAATTGAGTAACTAAAGGGCGTTACAAGATCAGTTACTGAATCATTTCCCTCATCTGCTTCATTGATTCCATACAGGGCTACGGTTACGAAATCGTCATTCGGTATAGTTACATTTACTGCAACGTTATCATTACCTACAGCCGCTAATTGGCTTGTGTATGTATCTGAGATACTTAATGTGGCACTGATGGTTTCATCTATCTCTACCAGTTCATCACCGATTATTTCAACTGTCAGCGTTATTCCACCTGCCGGTACATCCGCATTTAAATTATCAAATTCTATTGTTGTGCCATCATTTTTTATGGTGATTAAGTTACTGCTTTCAGTGATTTTGTAATCTACATTCCAGGTCGCAGTGGTTTGTTTATTGCTTATCGGCTCAAAATCAAATGTGAGTTTTTCTACATCCGCGAGGATTGTATCGCCCCAGTTAAGGGCGTAGGACAATTTAGTATTATTACTATCGTTGGTATCTTTTTCAGTTACTTCTTGGTTTGTAGCGGTCGTCAACCAAAATTTAACACTGTCATCATCTATGATGGTTTCACTTGCTGCACCTTCATTACCAGCTGCTATGGTATATAACGAGCCTGGATTAGGTTCAAGTTTCAAATCTAATGTTTCTCTAGGTTCTGCATCGCTATCATCTAAATATTTAAATGTGACATTAGAGGTAAAGTTATCCGTTTTTAACTGAGTGTTTTTTTCTGTGGCGCTGTTTTTAGTATGCACAGGTAAATACAGTTTTTTATTACCGTCGGGTACCATAAACCCAGAATTTATAAAAGCGGCCACATCGAATCCAGATTTTTCTGTGTCAATTTTTTTGTATGTCAAAGTATTGGTACTAGCTGAAAGATCAAGTGCGACTTCAATCGTTTCGACTTCTTTAGCAATTGAGTTTGTAATAGCTAGATCGTATTGACTGCTTTTATCATTACAATCAAATTCATTAAAAGTTGTTGTGGCTGTTATGAATTGACAGCTAGAAGTAGCCGCATTTCTGGAAATTGAAATTTCTGTTTTATCTTCACTATTAATGGTAATTTCTTGATTTATCGGCAGTGTATCAATATAGCCTGAGCCATCACCTGCAGTATAAGCTAAGTTTATGAGCTCTGGCACTTCGACCCAGTCATCATTTAATAGTGTTACCTCAATATCTTGACCAGTCCATGCATATGATGTGTTGTATCTATGCACGACATAATCACCCTTACCGGTAGAAAAGATATAGTCATGTTCACTGCTTTTAATGGAATCATCATCCGCCTCAAATGCACAGTGATTTGTATTATTGGTATCTACAGAACAAGTATTAGCGACATTCAAGCTGATGGTTGGGCCGTTAGTAGCAACAGTCCCGCCTACCTTAAGCGTACCTGTTTTAACCGTAGCGCAAGTAGGATTTGTATTGGTATCACATGATTCATTTAATGCACTCTCAGGGTTTTCTAGGGTCACTGTGAGCCTATCTTCGCTATTCACTATTAATGACCAGCCTAAGGAAAATACATCAGCACTTTCAGTGGCACTTGTATTAGTATTAATACTTTCACCTGATACGTCATTTGTATGCACGATTGATCTTATATATGCAGACTCAGATGACTCAAGGGATAAGTTTACTTTTTCTGGCAACTCAACATCGTTATCACTTTTTAAGGTCAAGTAGTCTATTGTTGCGCTCTTAGGTAAGCCATTAGCTAGCGTTAGAACTGAACTACCCAATGTATAATCACCTGTATCCATGCATTCGAGTGAAGAATTACCACTACAAGTTCCCACAGAAAATGTCAAAGTTGGCAAATTCACAGCAGGCAGTTCTAGTTGATTATTCCACGTCACACTGTAAGGCTTTATTGAAGCGCTTGGCTCTTGTAGGGTGTTGTTACCAATGATTTCAATATCTATATAGTCATTATTTAAAATGGTTTCATTAATTTTATTATTGATTGAATCGATAAAATAAAGCGTATTGGTGGTTACCTTTTCTAATGAATAGTGAAGCGTTTCATCAACCTCAACCAAGCTATCCGGTTGATATATGGCTCGTAACGGGGAGATAACACCAGTATTTGTGATCGTGCCTTGAGTGTGTATTCGTATCTCATTGCTTTCGTATGTCTCAGTGCCAGCCAATGATAAAGTTGCATCATAAACCGTACTGCTCGCATCTTGCTTAAATACAAATTTTTCGGAGGTCGAGTTGCCTCTTAATAGCTGAACATCAAGATGCTCTACTTCTTTTGCAATTGGGTGTGTCGTGCTTAAATCATATTCACTTATACATGAGACAGTATTATTAGATGAATCTTCAGTAAAATTCGTTGTACCGGCAGCAAACTTACAGGTAGAAGCAGCGGTATCTCGTATTAAGTTAATATCAGCTTTATCTTCGCTTAATAATGTTATGTCTTGAGTGTAGGACCAATCCTGGCCACTCACTTTGGCAATATAATTATTTGAATTTGCCGTCGGGGTGAGATTAAGGTTTATATTCTCTGTGACTTCTACCCAATCATCATCCGATACTTGAATCTGAATATTCTTGCTAGCTGCTGAAAAAGCCTCCTTATAAGTATGGAGGACTAATTGATTGTTGCTATGGTTAAACACATAGTCTTTTTCACTGCCGTTTGCATTGGGATCGGTACTCGATAAGGCACAATTATTTGAATTATTACCACCGCCACTGATGACACAGTTATTAGCAATATCTAAAATAATGGTCGGCCCGTTATTCGCAACTTGGACATCACCTGTTAAGCCAATAGTCGCGACTGTTTTGGTTGCTGTGCAAGCTTCATCATTAATATCACATCTTTCGTGAAATTCAGTTGAGTCAGATACTGCAGCTAAGCTTAATTTTTCTTGACTTAAAACCTTAAGAGACCAATCCAGATTAGTGACAATGTCTGATACAGGGTCAATAACACCTATAAAGTCATCACCTGTTTTTAATGTATCGTTATCATGAGTAATAGAGGCGATAAGTGAAGAGTTATTCAATATGGTAAAGTTAATCAACTCAGGAAGCTCAACCAAATTATCAGCAGGCAGTAATTGAAAATAGTCCATGCTTATTTCTTTACTAACACTTTTTAATAATATTGAAGACTCTGTTAAATCTACACCGTTAATGTCTTTTTGTAATACGTAATCTGAGTCAGTACTTAAACACTCTATAGTGCTACTACCAAAACAGGTTGCTTGTATTCTATAAGTTAAAACAGGTAAATCAGCATCGCTTTCAATGTCGATATCTTCAAGCCAAGTCAAGGTGAAAGGTGCCACTTGAGAGGCTGGTTCATTTATTTCACGGCCACCTTTTACCACCACATTGATAAAGTCTGCATTATTTACTTCTTGTTCAATTAGCGCCTTATTTGTTTCTGTCGAAATTGCATATAAGTCACTGGTGGTGTCTTTAATAAGATCAAGCATTAATTTCTCATCAAGCTCAACGACGTTATCCGCTCTAAATTCTACTTTTATAATGGGTAATAAATCCGCTTTATTATCTATTAAATTGACAACTATTTTACCGCTATTAGGATAGACCTCAGCATAAGTGCCACCACCATATTTAATGAAAACTGTCGCATCATAAAAATCTTCATCATTAGATGATTGTTTGAGTTTTAATGTATTTGCATTACTAAGTTCTAATGCCACATCTAGATCAGTTAAAACGCCATCTATATTGGTTGCACTGTATTTAACTTCGAATTCTTTTGTGCAATCTTGTTCACTGCCATCATCAGGACAGGTATCTAATTTTTCATCCAAATATACTAAAAGCCTATCTTCACTGGTGATATTAATAGACACATCTGTATCTGATATCTCCCGAATATATTCACCACCTGCGCTTTGGGCCACACTAAAATTTAGTGTTTCTATTTCTTCAACAATATCATCACCAATTATACTGATAGGTAAATCAGTCGATGGGCTCGGCAGTAGTATGGCGGTTTCATCACCTTTATGAATAACTATCTCTTTTGCTTCAACCGGATTTGCGTCATGTAGCCCAAGTGTCGTATCACTGTCTTCTACACAGTTTTGTAAACCTGTACAGGCTGTAGGGGTTGCTTTGATGGCTATTTTACCGACGTTTGGTGCTATTTTTTTATCCCATGAATAAGTACCGACTGAAATATTTAACGCACCTTTGGCAGGCTCTGTTACATCAGTCGTAACAATTCCTATATTCAGTTTGTCATCATTTGCAATCACGCCCGTTGCGTATTCTCCATTTTCTATAACAACACCGGTTGAATCCAAATATTGCACTTCAATTAATGTTTCTAGATCAGCGCTCAGGGTGCCAATTTTTAGTTCGCATGCTTCATTCGGCTCGACGGTTATATCGCCTTTTATATAAATAGGGAATGTAGGTTCTAGACTGTCGGGTGTAAAGCTTACGGTTGTAGCGGCATCTACTGGTGGGTTTAAATCATCCGCATTACAGTTTAACCCTTGCCCCATTAGAATAGGCGTAAGGATCGCGTTGACTTTTTTATTGGCGTTAAATTGGAAGTTTTGCGTTTTTGTTGCGGCATCGGTCTCGGCGGTTTGCCAACTTTGTACGGTAACCAAGGCTTTATCGGTATCTTTTATTATAAAGTTTTGGCTTAAAGCGACTTCTGCTTGTATGTCATCTGGCGCTAGTGCGGGTACAACTGTCAGCTGAAAGACCTCTTGGCATTCGATAGCCGCATCATTTTTTACTCTTATGGTTAAATCATAGCTGGTGGCGCCTTCTTCTAGCAGGATTTCGCCACCGGATGGAATTTGAGTGCCTTTGTTATCAAAGATGCTCACATCTGAATCATCACCAGTGAGTGTGGCTAGGTTATATTCTTGTGTATGCCCTGGCGATAAGCAGGTTAATTCGGGTAAGGCTTCGCCTTTGCCGATACCTGTATTTTGCAAAGTGACTTTGTATCTTATATCACTTAATAAAGGCTCAGCTGCTACTCCTTGTGAGAGGGTGTATTGATATTCCATAAAGCCATCTTCATTGGCTTTAGATTCTGCATTGGGTTGTTCGAGTAATTCAATATAACTGAATCCATTATCAACAATTGAATCTTGATTTACCCCTGCTTGTTTGGTGGTCGCTTCTAATTTTGGATAATCTGAATCAATTATTTTGATAATCAGCGGTGATATATCTGTTTCTTTAAAGGTTAAGGTGATGTATTTGTCACCATCATAGGTGCCATCTGATTCTAGGTTAATACCTAAGGTGACATCTTGGGGGGCTTCTCTGTCTGTTGAGAATATTAATGTTTTATTCTCATCTGCATAGCTGTATTCGCCATTATCGGCTGGGCGCTCTTTAAAGTACTTATTTAATTCGTATTCAGGTGAATATTTAATATCTAGCGGGCTATTAAGTCTGAAGGTTAATGTATTTTCTTCGATAACTTTAGCTGTTCCTTGCGTCGCCGCTCTTGGCTCTGTTAGTTCATATACAGATTGATTACTGGTAAATGTTTTTAAATCGACAAATTCATCGCCTATTTTTATTTGTAGGTTTTCTGAGTCATCGTTAATGATTTTTGCTTGAAAATTACTAAACAGCACGTTTTGGTCATTGCCTATGTTCATTATGAAGATTTCACTTAGTTCGCGGGTGATGTCTTCTTTTACATAAATGGACACAACAAAGCTGGCTTCGTCTTGTTTGAGTATATAATTAAGTGATGTTTGACATTCTAATGCATTGTCCAATGACAAATCATTAAAGCAGAGGTCATGGCTGTCTGTCAGGTTGACGTAATTTTGTTTTTCGTAGGTCACGCCGTATTGCGTTTGGGCTTCAGTAAAAGGCAGCAATGTGAAGACTAGATTTTGTTCTTGCAGGATGTTTTGTGGTTTTGATACAGTGATTTCGTAATCGATTTTTTTCCAAGTCAACTCGAACGGGTTGATTGAGCTGCCTTCTGTTATGTCTGTTTGTTGCTCACCATCTTTTACCGAGAGTTGAAAGCCATTTATTTCTGGGGTTTCATCGGTTCGGATAATGCCACTTGCGTATAATTCGGCCAGTTTGGGCTGGTCTTCACGCAGTACTTTGAGTACGACGGTTTCATCATTTTCAATGAGGTTGTCGGCATACACGCTGACTTCGAGCTGCTTTTCTAGCTCCCCACTTTTAAAGACCAATTCTTGGCTAACTGGCAAAAAATCAATTTCTGGTGTGGCAAGGTTTGCAAATGCGCTTGGCACAGAGCCTGATTCGCCAATACTGCTAACGGTTATACTGTAGTCATCCACCACAGCTGCAGATAAAGCGAAAGTAAATACCAACTTAGGAGTACCAGTATCCCCTTCGATCACTTGAGGCGATGTAACTGAGAGACCTGGATAGTCGTCATTGATAATGCTACCTATGATGGTGCCGACTGACTCCCCTTGAGCATTTTTAAAATTAATACCCAGTGATTCATCACCTTCAATCTGGGTATCGCCGTACACAATCACATCGAATGCGTATTCTTTATCTTTTTCAGCTTGAAAGGTATCCGCTAGTAACTCGTAATCGCTTTTTTCAGCAGCGGTGATATTGAAGGTACTATAGGTAAGTGGACCATCCACCGGGCTAATAAAATAAAGAGTCAGTACAGAGGTACCTTCATTGCCTTCTATTATGGAATGGCCAATTGGGGTTTCTAGCCCACGAGAGCTGCCTGAGCCACCGCCACTATCACTACAAGCAATAAGGAAAAATGATATTAGAACTAACGCATTCCATTTAAATAGCCTTGCAATCGCCATCGAGTACTTCCATTACCCACAATCTTAAGATGGCGCAGTCTACACATTCCTTTGGTTTTTTCTATACGAAGATATGAGCAATTCACTCTAGTTCACAAATTTTGTTTTTAACTAAAAATATTTTTAATGCAGGCCGAGCAAAAAAACTAATACCTAGGCATTAGTTTTTAAATTAAAAAAGTCGCACCTTAATTAAAATCAATACCAAAACTAATACAGCGCACCATTATAATGTGAACCACTTCAAATTTTGAATTCTGTTTTATTTTTGATGTAAGCATTTTCTTACAAATAAGCAATACCGTAAGAGATTAAATCGTTATTTCCTAATGACTTGACAGCATCACTGTAAGAAGGTGGAATGCGCATCGCTGAACATTTATAAATTTATTAGTGCTTTTAAATTTAGTTAGGAAATTTTTACATGGATGTAAATCAAGAGATTCTTGATCTTGCTATCAAACCAATTAGTGAGTCTGAATCATGTGGCGTGAACGCTAAATATGAGCCAGATTACGAAGCATTAGAATTTGAGATCTCTAAGTCTCAATCACTTAATAGTGACTCTACTGATTGGGATCAAGTTGCTAAGTATTGCAAAAACATACTATCCAACATTAGTAAGGATTACCCTACTGCGTGTTATTACGCATATTCATTGACCCTTAAAAGCGGCTATTCTGGCATGCTTGACGGTTTTTCTTTAATTGAAAAAATGTCAGAACAATACTGGGACAACCTCTTCCCCCCCGTTAAACGCCTAAGAGCAAGACAAAATTCAACTCAATGGTTAATTGAAAAAATTGCGGCCTATTTAGAGAGTAATGAACCTAAAGAGTCTGATTTTATTTTTATTGGTGATATTGCTAGTACAGTTAAAAATCTAGATTTCCTGTTGGCTGACAAAATGTCCGAAAGCGCGCCTAACTTTGCCGACATCAATCGCCCGCTAAAACGTTTAAAAGAAATCGCTAAAGCTCAGGCAAAGGTTGAACCACCTAAGGCAGCAGTCGAACCAGCTATCGCGCAGCCAAACCCAGTAGCTGAAGAGGCACCAGCACAAGAAACAACAATGCCTGAAGAGCCAGCGCAAGCAGTTGCACAGGCACAGGTTCAAGCCAGCCCTCAGCCTGTTGCCACAAAGCCTACTGTTAAAACTGCTGAGGCGAGCCCAAAGAAAAGTAGTTCATCCCCTATTACTACTGAAGTAGTGGGCGATATACAAACTGAGCAAGATGCCAAAAAAGCATTTAAACAAGCGCAGGATATCCTAAAAAAATTATCAGGCTACCACGCGCAAGTGAAAGCATCTGATCCAAAACGCTATCGTTATAGCCGCATGGCGCTATGGGGCAGCTTAGATAAATTACCGCCCGCTAAAGACAGTAAAACCCAATTACCCGCACCACCTGCTGATAAACTAAAAAAGGTAATTGAGTTATATGAAGCAAACGAATTTTTAGAGTGCATTGAGCTTGCTGAAAAAAGTGCCGATAAAATGCCTTACTGGTTTGACGGCAATCGTTACATTGTTTTAAGCCTTGAAGCCCTAGGCGCTGAATACGATAAAGCCAAATATGCGCTTGAACTTGAACTGCGTGAATTTATTAAGCGAGTACCTAAGATTATTGACCTTCAATATTCTAATGGCGAGCCTTTTGTAAGTGATGCCTGTAAAAACTGGCTGCATTCGCTTAACGAAACAAATACTGGCTCTGCTAGTACAGCATCTAGTGATCTTTTAGCCCCGGTTATTGATGACGCTAAAAAACTAGCACTTTCTGGCAAACTGGCCGAAGCATTTGATCTGCTTAACGAAGCGCCAGCAAAAACCAAACGCGATAAATTTAAAATTAAAATGGCTTGTGCAGAACTTGCCTGCCTTAACGGTCAAGTTAGAGTCGGTATTCCCATGCTTGAGCGTTTAGTAGAAGAAGTTCGTGTGTTAACTGTTGCAGACTGGGAAAGTGATTTCTTGTCAAAAGCGTTAGCGCTTTTAGTGAATGCATATGAAAAATTAGACGAAACCGAATTAGCGCAAAAACAGCAAAAGAAAGAAGCCGCTTACGATCAGCTTTGTTGGTATAACCCAGCACTTATTTCACAATAACTTAAGGAGAAGGTTATGGCCGATGGCAGCGTAGCCCCAAAAGAGCGAATTAATATCGCTTACAAATCCGACACTGGCAATGCATCAGAAAGTGTTGAACTACCACTTAAATTACTTGTTTTGGATGACTTTACAGGCAAAGAGAGTGATGAAGTCATTGAAGATCGTGACCCAATCAACATCAACAAAGAAAACTTTAATGATGTAGTGAAGAGTCATAATTTATCTATGGGCTTTTCTGTTGCTAACAAGCTTGAAGAGAATTCCGATGATGACATTAACGTTGATCTAACCATTAATAGCATCAAAGACTTCGACCCTGCAAAAGTAGCCGAACAAGTACCTGAGCTTGCAAGTTTACTTGAGCTGCGTCGCGCACTTCAAGCATTGCGCGGACCATTGGGTAACGTGCCTGCATTCCGTAAAACTATCCAAGCCATTCTTGAGAACGACGATACTCGCGCTCAGGTTATGACTGAACTTGGCCTAACTGAGTAATAGGAGCGATTATGTCTTTAGAAACAGATGAGGCCGTAATAGACGCGCCTACCACCAGCCTGCTAGACCAAGTAATGGCTGAAACTCGCATGTCACCAGAAGATGATGGCTTCGAGACTGCCCGTAAAGGTGTTGAAGCTTTTATTAGTGATTTATTAAAGCCATCACGTAGCTTTGATAAAGTTGAGAAAAAACTGGTTGATGACATGATTGCGGCAATCGATCAAAAGATCAGCCTGCAATTAGACGAAGTTATTCAAGCCCCTGAATTTAAAAAAATTGAAGGTGCATGGCGCGGTTTACGTTTTTTGGTTGATCGCACTGACTTTAGCCAAAATATTGCCATCGAAATGATTAGTACGTCTAAAGACGAACTAATTGAAGATTTTGAAGATGCACCAGATGTGACTCGCTCCGGTTTATACAAGCATGTTTACTCTGCTGAATATGGTCAGTTTGGTGGTAAACCTTACGGCGCCATCATTGGTGGTTATAACATTAACCCTACCGCACAAGACATGAAACTACTGCAAGATATGGCGTCTGTATCTGCTATGTCACACGCACCGTTTATCACCGCTGCTGGTCCTCGCTTTTTTGGTTTAGATAATTTTCAAGGCATGCCTGCGTTGAAAGATCTTGAATCTATTTTTGAAGGCCCACAATACGTTAAATGGAATGGTTTCCGTGATACTGATGATTCTCGTAACGTGGCTCTTACCGTTCCTCGCTTTATGTTGCGTGCACCTTACGGCGAAGACAATCAAGTTAAAGAATTTAATTACCAAGAAGGCATTGGTACTGAATTTGAAAAACTATGCTGGGGTAATGCGTCTTATGCGTTTGCTGCCAATATGTCACGTAGTTTTGCTAAATATCGCTGGTGTCCAAATGTTATTGGTCCACAAAGCGGTGGTGAAGTATTGGACCTTCCGGTTTACAAATACAAAGAAAATGGCGAAACAAAAATTTATAGCCCAACTGAAGTTATGCTTTCAGATCGTCAAGAATTTGAATTAGCAGAGCAAGGCTTTATTGGCTTAATTGCACGTAAAGGCACCGACAACGCAACATTCTTCTCGGCAAATACTTGTCAAAAAGCGAAATTCTTTGGCAACTCCCCTGAAGATAAGCAAGCCGAAACAAACTTTAAGCTTGGCACTGAATTACCATACTTATTCATGATTGACCGCCTAGCTCATTACATTAAAGTACTTCAACGCGAACACATTGGTAGCTGGAAAACAAAGAACGATCTTGATCGTGAATTGAATAACTGGGTTAGACAATATGTTGCTGACCAAGATAATCCACCACCAGAAGTACGTAGTCGTAAACCATTACGCGAAGCTCGCATTATAGTAAGCGATGATGAAGGAAACCCAGGTTTCTATCGAGTAGAAATGCATGTTCGTCCTCATTTTAAATATATGGGTTCGAGCTTTACATTATCTCTTGCTGGCAAGTTGGATAAAGAATAGTTACAGATTCCCTGAAACTATTTTTTTACCATACCTTAAAACATAAAAGGAGTATTACATGGCAATTCCAGCCTATATGACTATCGAAGGTCAAAACCAAGGTGACATTAGTTCTGGCGCCCTATCTGAAGATTCAGTAGGCACAGCAACTCAAGAAGGCCACGAAGATGAAATAATGATTCAGGCTTTCACTCACAACGTTCCTCGCGGTACAAATGATCAAAGCGGTCAGATCACTAGTATGCCTGCAATGAAGCCAATGAAGATTACTAAGTTCATTGATAAAGCTTCTCCGTTGCTACATAACGCGCTGACTACTGGTGAACAACTTAACGTTGAAATCAACTGGTATCGTATTTCTGCAAGTGGTGAAGAAGAACTTTACTACGTAATGGAACTAGAGAACGCTGTTCTTGTTGATATTGAAACTATTCTTCCTAGCGTTGGCGACCCATCTATGGCTCACCTTGCTCACATGGAAGTTTTACATATCAACCCAGGTGCGATTACTTGGACTCACGAAGCTGCAGGTACTGAAGGTGCTTACCGCTTTGGTGCTAGCCAAGCTTAATCCGCTCAAGGTAAAGCGGCGCTTAGGCGCCGCTTTATTAGGTATATTATGAAAGTTATATCTCTTATTACAGTTATTTTATTTATTTCAGCTTGTGCTGGTAAAACCAGTTTAGAAGTGGCACCTGATGATTGGGTTTTTGAAGATCGCGCCATTCATTTGCACCTGGTAAGCCCGTCTGATCTAAATGCCATTAGTGGCCGCCCTCATTCTATTGCATTGGGTGTTTTTCAGTTAAGTGATCCAAATACATTTTTAGGTTTATCTGAAACCAAAGAAGGTGCCTTGCAATTACTCAATACGGGTCGTATTGATGACACGATTGCACAGTTTTCACGAATTATTTTACAACCAGGCGAAGAAAAAGTAGCCACGCTACCAAGAGCACAAGGGGCCAAATATATTGCCCTTATCTCTGGTTATTATGGTTTAAACACCGAGTTAGACATTAAAGTTTTTAATATTCCCATAAAGCCTGCAAAAAGAGGTTTTGTGGACTTAGCGTTATCTAACTTAGGTTTAATCGCTAACGAAGCCAAAGCTATTCCTGATGACATCTACATTGATGTCTCAATGGGGCGTAAAAGCACCAAGAAATTTACGCTTTTGAAAGAAGAAGAAATTAACGTATTAACATCAAGTGATTTTTAATCGTTTGAAGCATTTTTAAGGACGAAATCGTGAGCCAATCACAACCTATATTCTGGCATCATGGCATGTTTTTACAGCCACAGCATTTTCAACAAAGTGAGCAATACGTTAATGAACAAGTTAACGTATTTAAAAAACATGTTTCTCCTTGGATGTGGGGCTTCACACAACTTGATATTGCAACACAAGCCCTAGCATCAAAAAAAGTGGAACTGCAAAGCGCTGAGTTACTCATGGAAGATGGCACCTACATTAAATTAGGTGACAATGCATTTGTAAGTTCTCGTTCAATTGAAGGTGTTGATATTGACCCTGAATCACCAAATACGGTGTACCTTGCGTTAAAAAAACAATCTGGTTTTTCTTCTAATACCACTAAAATCTCGGATATTTCAGAAGCGGCGAATGTCAGCACACGCTATTTTACGTTTATCGATCCGACAGAACTAAACGACCGTTATACTCATGGTGAATCGGCTCAGGTTCATCAGTTAACGTTAAAGCTTGATATTGTTCTTGAGTCTGAAAAAGAAAATTACACTGAATATCATTTAATTCCGTTTGCGCAAATTGCACTAGACGGTGAAAACCACGTTTATATTTCGGATTACATTCCACCTTGTTTAAACATTCAAGGTAGCCAGAAGCTAATCAAACAACTTACCGAATTAAAAGATGAGTTAGCCGGTCGTGCCATACAACTTAAAACTGGCTTAGCTATGCTTGGTTCTAACTTAGATGCCAACAGCCTACGTTACCGTATGAGTTTACAGGCCCTATCGCGCTATGTACCTCGTTTAGCCCATGAAGTTTCTACCCCTCAAGTTCAGCCTTGGACCGTTTATGGTGGCTTAAGAGAATTAAGTGGCGAAATTAGTACGTTTACAAGCGAAGTAAACTTACTGGGTGAAACAAATAAAGGTGAGAAATTATTACCTAATTACACTCATCTAAATACTGGGCAATGTTTTTCGAATATTCGTGGCCTGATTAACCGCTTACTAAACGAAATTTCGGTTGGACCACAGTTCTTAGTTGAAATGGTTCGTGAAGAGCAATCTTTCAAAGCAGACATTCCGAAAGATTTCTTTGAAGAAAAAGCCGATTTCTACCTAATCTTAAACAGCGCTGAAGAGTGGGATGTATTTAGCCAGTCGTTATTTACAACCGCTAAGCTTGCTTCTAAAAATACGATTGATGTATTGATCGAGCGATCACTACCAGGTATTGGTTTGATCCATTCGCCAACGGCACCAGCAGGATTACCTAAAAAAGACCAAGCCAGTTATGTGCGTATTGATATTCATGATGATGAATGGCAATCCATTGAGCGTTTTCAAAGTCTGGTTATGCATTGGGATGATGCACCTGATGACCTTAAAGTTGAACTGGTTATCTTGAAGCGATAGGGACGAAATTATGCGATTAGTAGATTTTTATATTGACCCGATTCTTAAAATCAATCAGGCCAAAGCGGACATTCAATTTTTAGAAGAAAATTGGGAGTCATTTAAAGCGGACCTTATCAGCAGCTTGTTAGATGCTCAGGTAAGCGCGGTTAAATCGGGCTTTCCTGAGAAGACATGTGCTGATGCTTTGTTTCCTATTATTGCTTATATTGATGAGTGCATTTTAACATCAGAATGGCAAACTCGATCTTTATGGCAAAAGAACTCTTTACAGCGCCACTTCTTTAATACCACTAATTCGGGTTATGAATTTTATGAACGCTTGCATCAACTGAATCGACAGGGTGATGATCGTAGTGTGCGTGAGATTTACTTATTATGTTTAAGCCTAGGCTATAAAGGTCGTTACTTCTCCCCGCAGGATCGCCCAAAAATCGAAGAAATTCGGGTATTTAATTTAAGTTTACTATTGCCAAATGATGCCAATAAGGTTTTTGAAAAATCAACCTTATTTACTGATGCTTATCATGAACATGACCAAGTAAATACCTTGCGCAAATCAAGAATCAACTTGATTCCTTTTTTTGCTATCACCCCTTTTATTGTCGTGACTGCCACACTTATTTTTTACTCCTTCCAGATTGGCCAAGGTTTAAATAGCATTATGGAATTGGTGAAATAAGATGAAAACATTTTTACGCATATTAATGTGGATTTTTGTCGCATTACTTGTCAGCGCCATTGTTCTCAGTGTTAACTATTTACTCGAGCAACCCCTCGAAAACGGCCTAATGGCACTTGCTGTTATTTTTGGCTTATATTTAACGTTTATTTTGCTACGTAAACTATTTATTCGTTTACGGGCAAAAGCTCAGGTACGAGGCTTACTTAATCTAGGCAAAGAAGATGAAGTAGACGATGAGCTAGGCATGACCAGCGCTGAGCTAAATCGCTCTTTAAAAAATGGCTGGAATACAACGATTAAAGCGTTGAAAAAATCACAGCTTAAATATCAAGGTGATCCGCTTTATGCCCTACCTTGGTATATGGTATTTGGCCGTCCAACTTCGGGTAAAAGTACCAGCCTTAGAAACTCAAAATTACTGCTCCCTTCTATTGATTTGTCTGAACATAAAGACGGCTCAACCCTAAACCTTGAATGGTGGTTGTATGAAGAAGGTATCGTCATTGATACGGCTGGTCGTTACGCTGTCCCTGACAATATGGAGCGTGACCGTAAAGAGTGGAATTCCTTACTTAGCATGATTGCCAAGCACCGCCAAAAAGAGCCGTTAAACGGTTTAGTTTTGGCTATTGCTGCTGACCGCTTGCTGGGTTGCTCCGAAGAAGAGATCTTAGAAGAAGGTCGCCAAGTACGTAATAGCATCAACCATTTGATGGACAAACTTGAGGTGAAAGTACCCGTTTATTTAATGGTAACAAAATCTGATTTAATTCCAGGTTTTAAAGAATGGGCGGAATATCTACCAGAAGAGTTAAAAACCCAAGCTATGGGTTATTTAAACGAAGCCACTACCAGTGATGTTGACACGGTTGTAGATAAAGCATTAGACAACGTACTGGATCGCTTGAAAGAAGTACGCTTGTTAATGATGGAGCAAACTGAAAACCCAGATGCCAGTCTGTTAACGCTACCACGATCTATGGAGTCCATTCGTAGTGGTTTACACGTTTTTATTAAAACCGCATTAAAGGGCAATGCTTATCAGGAAGCACCACACTTTCGTGGGCTGTATTTCAGCTCAAGCTTACAAGAAAAAAATGGCGAGAATGTACGTAATGGTTTGTTCCTACATGATTTTTTCACCAAGATTTTACCCGCTGACCGTGGCTCATTAATTAGCTTACCTTCTGCTCTTCGCATTAAAAGTGCTGCACGAAAATATGCTTTGGGTATCAGCGGTGCTGTCACCTTTAGCTCTATCGTTGGTTTAACCGCTCTTTATAATACCGATAAAGCAGTACTGGATGATATTTATACTAACTATGGCGATACCGCTATATCCGTTAGTAAAGAGCAAACGCCTAGTGATGTACTGGTTTCGGCATATCGACTAAAAAACTTAATTGATTCTATGACGGCGTATAAAGAGCAAGAATACTTGCCTTGGACCACCTTACTCGGCCAAGCCAATCAAGTTGATACTCTACGTGATCAATTTTTAGAGTTTGTACGCGTTAATCTAATGAAACCCTATGACAGCCAATTAAAGCTTTCAATTGATCAGCTAAAAGAAGGCCAAACCAGTGCCTTAGCCGGTGGTTTAGTTAGACGTATTAATGTGATTCAAAATCGCTTAGCACCCGATAGTGATATTCCGGTTATGCCAATTGGTAGTGAATATTTACTTGTGCAAAACGATTCTATTGATGCTGAAGAGTCTGAACTATTTAACGAAGTATATTCTGCTTACGTTGGATGGACACATTCATTAGTCGACTTAGCAGAAGAAAAGAAAACACTGCAAGCCGCGCTACTTTATTTAGTTAAACATAACCACGGTGACTATAACTGGATTGTGCAATGGGCAAATTCTCAAGACTTTGATGGTTATCGTTTGAAAGACTTCTGGGGTGGCAGCTATAAGGTAGTTAATCCACCGACCATAGATGCAGCTTACACACTTGAAGGCTATGAATTTATCCAAGAGTTTTTAACTGAGTTTAAACTAGCCAATAGTGAAGATAAGCAATTATCTGAAATTCAAGAAGACTTTGATAAGTATTACCAACGTCAATATATCGAAGCTTGGTTGTCATTTGCCCAGCGCTTTGATGAAGGCAAATTACAACAACGAGACAAAAAAGAATGGCAACAACTGCTAGAGCGTTTCGCCACAGCTGATAACCCATACTTTTCATTACTCGATACGATGAATGAGCAACTGTCGGTTTTTGAAAGTGCTAATTTCAACTCAAAAGAACAACTAGCATTTTTTGCTGAAGTGCAGTCTTATTCTGTTGCTGATGGACGTAAAGGCAAGCCCAATACCAAGCTACTTAAAAAGGCACTTGGTAAGTTTGGTAAAGTCGGCAAGATGGCCAAAAAAGCCATGAAAATCCATAAAAAAGCCACTAAAGGTCAAAAAGGTGGTGAGCAAATGGATTCTGCACTAGACGATGCGGTTGTGGCGGTTGATGCATACAAACAAGCCCTTGCCGAAATTGCATTTAAGTCAGATTCGCGCACTCAATCACTTAGCTCTGTTACGGACTTATTTAAAGTACCTGATGCATTAGAAAGCGGTAATGGTTCAATGGGCACCGCATGGATGTCCATTAAAGAATTACAAGCCTTGATTGGTAAGCCTGTTTCTACTTCAAAAGTGTTCTGGCATCTATTTGTTGGCCCTATGTACGCCATTTATGACTACATGGAAAACGAAAGCAGCTGTGAAATTCAAGACCGCTGGCAGAACGATGTTTTAGCCACACTAGATGGCGTCAGCAGTAACCAGATCGGTAATCTGGTGGTTGGTGAAGGCGGCGTGCTTTGGAACTTCCTAGATACTCAGATCGAACCGTTTATCGAGAAAAAATATAAACGTGGCATCGTGCGTGCAAATGTTGAGCAACGCAGTATTAAGCTAAGTGAAGAATTATTGGAAGTATTAAATCAAGCCGAAAGTGGCAAGTTTATTGTTGGTAGCTCGTTTGATGTGGCCGTTAATGCTCTACCAACCGGTGCCAACCCTGGTGCACGCATACAGCCTTATGCAACGTTTGTTGACTTATATTGCAGTGATGGCACACAAACACTTGCCAACTATAACTACCCTACTCAGCATACATTTAAGTGGGCACTAGAGACCTGTGGCGACACCACATTAAGAATTGAAATTGGTCAGCTAACGTTAATGAAAAACTACCCAGGTGTGAAAGGCTTTAGTAAGTTCTTGCAAGAGTTCCAAGATGGACGCCATATCTTTTCATCCAGCGACTTTCCTAACCAGCAAGCGCAATTAGAAAACTCAAATGTTAGCTTTATTGATATTAACTTTGAAATTCGAGGCCAGCGCCCCGTTATTCAAATGTTAGATAGTGTGCCTTTACAGCTACCTGAAGTAGCGGCTCATTGTTGGTAACCTATTATGAATCCAGCTAACAATGTAACCGACAGAATTAATCTAGTGTATGAAGACCACAAGCAACAACAGGTCGAATTACCCTTACGATTATTGGTCATGTCTGATTTATCAGGTGATTCGCGTAGCCAAGATATGGGGTTGTGCGAATTAGTAACCGTTGAAAATGGCATCAATCAATTAATGGGGGCGATGGATATATCCTTAAGCCTTTCGTTGCCTAATCAGCTCAATCCTGATTCTGATGACGCTGTGGATCTTGATATTGCATTTTATGGCGTCGATGATTTTGAACCTGAAAATTTATTGATGGCAGCACCCTATTTGGCGCAAGCCTATCAGTTGTACCGACAACTGGGTGATGAGTCTGTTCGTACTCATCACTTAATAGAATCTTTAGCCGATTACGGCCTTAATACGCAAGTTGATCTAGATTACACACAACGCCTTGTTTTACAACAAGAGTTGCATGAACGTATTAATAGCCAGCTTAATTTAATTGTGCAACATGAAAAATTTAGAGCTTTAGAGTCTAGTTGGCGTTCATTGAGTTTTTTAGAAACGTTTATTGATTATAAAGAAAACATCGAGCTGATTATTGCCAATGTTTCCAAGCAGGCATTAATCGAAGACTTTGAAGACTCGCCTGATGTTACCCAGTCGCGCTTATTTGACTTGGTCTATGCAGCAGAGTTTGGTCAATTTGGTGGTCGCCCGTATACACTTATGATTGGCGATTACGAATTTACAAACCGTGCCCAGGATATTGCGCTATTAACGTCAATCTCTAAAATTTCAGCCATGAGTCACTGTCCTTTTATGAGCGCGGCCTCTGGGCATTTATTTGGTGTGGATAATTTTTCTGATTTTTCTCGTATTCGTGATATCAGTGCGCATTTTGATCAACCTAATTATGCCAAGTGGAATAGCTTTCGTGAAAACCAAGATAGCCGCTATGTTTGCTTAACACTTCCTCGGTTCATACTGCGATCTAGTTACCGCTTAAGTGGTGAGGGATTTGAATTCATTGAAAGTGC
This sequence comes from Bermanella sp., assembly GCA_049115935.1. Taxonomy (GTDB): domain Bacteria; phylum Pseudomonadota; class Gammaproteobacteria; order Pseudomonadales; family Oceanobacteraceae; genus Bermanella. Next base: position 31,414 of record JAGDZK010000093.1, read on the forward strand.
AGCTAAAGATAAAATTGGCTTATGGGGCAACAGTGCTTTTGCCCTTGCTACCCGCTTCATTAATAGCTTTAGCCAATATCGTTGGTTCGTCAATGTTACCGGTGAAGAGTATGGGTTGCTGGATGAGATTCGAATGCATCCTTCGCAAACTCAATTAGGGACATTAATTCCAACTGAAGTGTTAATTTCAGAACGCAGCACTAATGAATTAATTAACAATGGCTTTACCCCACTATCGATTCATAAACGCACTGGTAGAGCGGGTTTTACCGCCATACCGTCTTGCCATGCCATGGTATTTAATGAACAAGACAAACATGCATTGCTTAACCAAAAATTGGTTACACAAATACCTTACCTGCTGATTAGTTGTCGTTTTTCACAATACATAAAAGTGATGCAACGTGAAAATATTGGCTCCTGGTTAACGCGTTCTCAAATTGATCAGTCTATTAATCGCTGGCTAAAGCAATATGTATCCGACATGGATAACCCCGCACCAGCGGTACGCTCGCGCAGGCCCCTAAGAAATGCCAGCATCATTGTAAGAGACATGGAAGATAAAGCAGGTTGGTTTTTATCAACCATTAGTATTACCCCCCACTTTAAATTTATGGGGCAATCTTTCACCTTAACTGAACGTGGCCGTTTAGAAAAAGCTTAAATTAAGGGAGTAAATTATGGCATTACCAGGTTACATGAAAATCACGGCTGAGAATCAAGGCCAAATTGAAGGTGAATGCGATCTAGATAGCCGAGATGGGTTTGTGGTTATCCAAGGTATTCAACATAGCGTTAAGCTGCCAACCGATAATCGTGGCCTACCTAATGGCCGCCGCGTGCATTTACCCATTACGGTATTAAAAGAAATTGATCGTACCAGCCCTATGCTTTACCAAGCATTGAGTGATGGTGAATTATTAACTGAGGTGATTATTGACTGGTACCGTTTAGACGGCGCGGGCATGGAAGAACTGTACTATCGCCAAATTCTTAAAAACGCACAAATTACCGCCATTGATTTTGTTGTAGAGCACACATCTGACGTGGTTAACAACGCAAAAGGCCACATGGAAAAAGTCTCCTTTATTTATGACAGTATTATTTGGAGTCATGAAGTCGATGGCATTGAATACGAAGATAACTTTGGAGCCACGGCCTAATGTCTCAGGTACGCTTCTTAAAACGAGTTGCCCTTTGGCAAAATAGTAAACAGGGCTCAGTGCCTAAAGTCTCGTTTGAAGAGCAGCTATTGATCGATATAGAACGCTTATTAAATAGCCGACAAGGTAACGTTCTTATTGATCAGGCAATGGGATTACCGGATCTGCAAGGTCAGTTTCAATCCCATGGTATCCCTGACTTGGATATTTTGACCGAGCAAATTCGTTTACAACTAACTGAATTTGAAACACGCCTAGCAAAATTCAGCTTATTTTTAGATGAAGATAATAACGATGTATCGTGTTATAGCTGGAAATTAAACGGCACCTCTACCACGAATCAACTCACCCACAATATTTTGGCCAACATAAAAGTGTTTTCTAACGGCCAAATTGTAGTGGAGCCAACAGTTTAATATTATGAAAATTGAAAGCTATCAAACAGAGCTGCAAGCTCTTAAAGAAAACGCCCGTGAATTTGCGAAGAAATATCCTGCATTAGCGCCCCACCTTGCAGGTAGCAGCAGCGATCCTGATGTTGAGCGTATACTACAAGGTACCGCTTATTTAAGCGCGGGTATTCAAGACAGGTTAGATACCGACTTCCCTGAATTTGCTCAATCGATTTTAAGGCTGGTAGCACCAGATTATTTGAAAGAAATACCTGCTACAACCATTATTGAATTTAAACCACGTAACATTTTAAACAATGCGGTGACGATTAAAGCGAAATCAAAAATTGATTCACAAAAAATTCAAGGGGTTAGCTGTCGCTTTCAAACCTGTAGCGATATAGATGTTCACCCATTAACCATTAATGCGGTGGAGTTGAATCAATTTGGTGGTTATTCAGAACTCGATATTATTATCAATAATACTAGCCTTTCAAATACTGATGTATTCATATCTGACCTGCCACTGCATATCTCTGGCGATTATGTCAATGCAAGTCAGCTTTACTATTTGTTAACAAAAAAAATGGCCTCAGTATCAATTGTATACGGTAATCAAACACAAACATTGGTTGACTCTAAAGTTGAGCCTATGGGTTGGAATGATGACTTTTCTCTGCTTGAAACCAGCAAAACACAATTAAATAGCTACCGTCGATTACAAGAGTACTTTATTAATAAATATAAGTTCTTGTTCTTGAACGTTTCTGGTTTTGATAAAAACAAACCACTGCCTAAAGCCTTTAAGCTTCGTTTTCGTTTAAGTAAAAACACAGAAACCACTCAGGTTAACATTAATAGCTTTAAGTTATTTTGTGCGCCTGCGGTTAATTTATTTGATACAACGGCCGAGCCTATTCCACTTGATCATAAACAAAGTGATTTAGCGTTAAAACCTGTTAGAAATGTGAATAACCAATTTACAATTTATTCTATTTTAGATGTACAAGGCCAAAATCGTCGCTCAAGTGAAAAAACCAAGTATTTAGATTTTTCGCTGTCAGCTAAGCAACAAAATACTCAGCCCGTATATGAGCTTATTCAAAAAGCAACGGACCAATCCCACAGCCAAGCTATTTTACGCGTTAACTTTCCTGAGGGTAAAGAGCTGCCAACAAGAGAAGTGATAACCGCCGATATTCGTTGCTCTAACGGCCCGCTCACACAAATGTTAAAAGTGGGTGATGTGAACATCAATACACCAGATGTGCCCGATTTAGTAAGCTTTTCGAATATCTCAGCGGTAAGTGAATATATTCCACCGCAAACAGATGGCCGCATCTTGTGGAATCTATTAGCACACCTAACGGTTAACTATTTACCTTTAGCTAATTTAGACAATCTTAAAGTATTACTTAACCTTTATAACCCAACCAACCAAACCGACGCTAAAGAGCGCGCAGCAAACGAAAAGCGCATTGATTCATTACTCAGAATGTCGGTAGAGCCAAGTGAAAAGCTTTTACGCGGTTACTTAGTACGTGGGCAATCAATTGAGCTAAGCGTTGATGGTTCAGGCTTTGCAAGTACAGGGGATATGTATTTATTTGGTGAACTGTTAAATAAACTGTATTCGCAATTCGCTGATATTAATAGTTATGTCAACTTTACGCTGATCAATGACAACACTGGGGAGCAGTTGCAATGGCAGCCAAACTTAGTGAGTCTTTAGCAAGCCTTGAAAAAGATATTCTTGATCAACCTCAGCAGTATGAGTTTTTTCAAGCGTATCGTTTATTAGAGAATGTTAACCAGACATTCCCGGTATCCCCTAGACGCCCTGCTAGAAAAATTGAGGTACGCCCCACATTATCATTGGGTTATACCGACCAAGATATTCATGAGGTTAAAGCCTTAGATAAACAGCGCGGCTATGAGATTATCTCACAGCTACCTGGTTTATACGGTGTCGCTTCACCGCTGCCTGATTTCTACAATGAAGAACTGCTTGATAATGAATGGGATGAACTAGAAGCCCCTAGAGAGTTTCTGGATATTATCCATAAGCAGTTGTTTCCAAAACTGTATCAAGCATGGCGACTATATAAGCTTAACCTTAATACGCTTGAACGCTCACAAAGCAGTTATTGGAACCTTTTATACAGTTTAATGGGCGAGCCAAATACCGATAGTGACGATATCAAAGCATTAAAGCTGCGATATTTCTCTTTGTTTTCTAACAAAGAGCGATCTAAAGATGGCCTACTTGCCATCGTCTCTGATTTTCTTGAAATTGATGATGTGCAAATAAAAGAGTTTGCACCTAGTTTTATGACAATTAAACCTGAACTTCGCTGTCAGCTTGGCCAGAAAAATCATCAATTAGGTGATGCTCATTTGGGTTCAAAAATCATGACTCAAACCCTCAAAGTAACCATTGATCTATTGAATTTAACTCAATCACAATATGACAAAATTCAATCAAATAATGAAACAATTGAGACGCTCAAGCAATTAATTAAACATTATTTAAGAAAACCATTAACCGTTGATATTCAGCTACATGTTAATGCAGAGCATGATCAACTTATGCTTGGTGAGTCATGGAATCAATTGGGCATTACCGCAATACTCGGCCAAAATGCCAAAAGCCATCGTTCTATCATGGTGAGTGTACTGGATTAAACCATGAATATTATTCAACCTTTAGATTTAGAAACCGGTTACCGTACTTTTAGCTTTCGACAAGAAAACTACTTAACCATTACTACTAAGCTGTATTTCCCACTCACTGGCGGAGACCCTGAACTTTTCTCAGATGCTTATAAAGCCATGAGTGAATTACCCACGCCTTTTATAGATGAAGGCCTACCAAAAGTATCGCCTGAATACTTTATAGCCGGTAATGTTATGGCCCGTAATGGCAAACCAATAGAAGGTATGCCAATTGGTTGTACATTTGCATGTTTGAATAAACGTTTGCATGCCACGGGGGATCGTTATTGGTTAGGTGGAATAACGGGAACATCAAAACCTTCCCCATTTATCACCATGCCGTTATCGTGGGAACATGCCTTTGGTGGCAAGCAGTTTGACGACAACCCAAGCGGGCAAGGCATTGATAAAGTGGCCACGGATCTTGGTGATAAACTGGTTAAAATGCCAAATATTGAATACCCAGACAAACTGCTCACCTCTTTAAGTCAACGGCCCAAGCCTGCTGGTTTTTCTATGTTGATGGCTGACCACCCTCAAAGATTGAAAAACATGGGTACTTATGATGAACAATGGTTAAAGGAAGATTTCCCGGGGTATCCAAAAGATTTTAATTTTTCAGCGTTTAATTGTGCCCCTGCTGACCAAATACTACCTAGCCCTATTAACGGTGGAGAGCCCTTTGAGCTAGAAGGATTTCATGCCGATTTTTCAAACATAGAAGGAAAAATACCTGAATTTACTGTTAAAACCTTTATTGTGAAAAAGGGTATTGAAGTCAGTGATTTAAGTGTTTCAGATTTACAAGAAATTAAAACCAGCATTGATACGGTTGTATTTTTCCCTAATCAACTAATGGGTATGTTGGTTTATCGTGCGACCATTAAAATTGACAGCACCGATGCCAGTGATTATCAACATATTTTATCGGCTTATGAAGATAAACTAACCAAACGCGATAAATCCCATTATTTAAATTCGTTGGTGGGTCGTATTCACCCTGACCTTAATATGCAATATGCATTAACCACTAAAGACCTAATTCCTCTTGGTATTCCATGTGGCATGGCCCGTTTAACACAGCAAGATGCTGACCCTAAAATGCTGTTAGCTGAGCATATAGAGGCGCAATTGAATGAGACTATCTCCGAAAGTGTTAATGAAACCAAACAACAATTGCAAACCCTTATTGAGCAACAAAAAGCACAAGGCCTTGATACCAGCTTATTAGAAAAGCAACTGGCAGAATTTGGCATAATAAAAAAAGATGAATGGCAACTTAAGTTTGAAGCCATCAGTAATCGCTTAGCCCCTATCGATGAAAAAACCGGTCAAGTGGATTTACAAAAAGTTGATTTCCGTGCATTTGATGACCTATCTAAATTAAGCATGGAATACGCTGAGTTTCAAAAAAACAAAGCAAAACAACAAATAGAGCAGCAAATTGAAGATGCCCTAGTACAAGGCAATACTCATGTAGCGAACGAATTAGATAATGTTCTTAATCGCTTTGAACTCCCTCCTAAATTACCACGGCCAGCGGACCCAAAAGCCACATTACTCAGAATACAAGAGTCACTAGGTGCACAAAACCAATCAAATATAGATTTGGCAACATTAGAATCCCAGTTAACGCAAGGTTATCAAGCGCAAATTGAAGGATATAAAATGGGTGCCCACATGATGGATTTGGGCCGCCCACCATTAGAAGACCAGCATGCATTATTACAAGCAGAGGTTGATGCCTTGATCGATAAAGGCGCTTCTTTAAAATATATGGATTTAGCCGGGCTTAATTTTGCAAACCGTGATTTATCGGGCGTGGATTTTTCATATTGTTATTTAGAGCAATGTGATTTCTCACATGCTAACTTAACGGACGCCAATTTGAGCTATGCAATTACTGCTCGTAGTAATTTTAAATATGCAACACTTATCAATACCAACCTTAATAACAGTAACATTGGTGCTTGTAGTTTTCAGCATGCAACCATAGATACACCTAACACCGAAAACATTGAGTGCGCAAAATCTGACTTCTCTTATGCAAGCATTAAACAATTCATATTTAAAGATTGTTTAAACATGCTTGAAATGGTGTTTTATCAAACTCATTTTCAACACGTTAACTTTGGCGATGCAACGTTTTTAGAAACCTCGTTTAGTCACAGTATATTCGACGAGTGCCAATTAGAATCGGCTAGTTTCCAGCAGTCAAATTTAAGCAGCGTGCAGGTTAACCAAAGTACCTTTATTAGCTGTAATTTTATTGAATGCACAATGAACAGCTTAAGTGTAAAACACAGTGATTTTAGTAATTGCCGCTTTCTAAATAAAACCACATTAATCAACAGCCAGTTTTACCACTCAATATTAGCCGACTGCACAATTAAAGGCATTGAGCTCACACACAGTAAGTTTATTAGCTGCACCCTTAACAATGCAGACCTTAGTGAAGCGGACGCCAGCTATTGTGTATTTGACGAATCCACTAGTAAAGATGCGCTTTTCATTAAAACTAAATTCAGTCACGCCATACTCAATAACAATAACTTTATGTATAGCAACTTCATGCAGGCTGATTTAGTTAAGACGGATTTATCACATGCCAATTTATACGGCTGTGAATTTCTTGGGGCACATGTTCACAATACCGATTTTGCCCGTTCGAACATGAACGGGACAAAATTAGAGAATTGGAGGCCATCTAAATGGCAGTAACACTAAAGGATATCAACCAACTTATCTCAAAGGGTCAACCCATTGAGAGTATTGAGTTTAGTGGCAGTCAATTTAGTAGTGCAAACCTGGGTGGTGCCAACTTTATTAACTGCCAATTTATTAAATGCCAGTTTGATAAAAGCACCATTGAGCAAATTAATTTTATTGGCTGTAAATTTGAGACATGTTCATTTAATAGCGCAAACCTAATTGACGCCTCTTTTATTGAATGTGAGTTAGCATCATGCCAGTTTAAACAGGCACGCATAAACGGTACAAACTGGGTACAACCTGTTCTTAACAATTGCGACTTTACACAAAGTCTTGCTGGTGAAAGTAATATCATTGAAGGCAAGTTATCTCAATGCCAATTTACCCAAACGGATTTAGAGTTCGCCAGTTTTATGCAATGTGACATAAACAGCTGTCAATTTGATCAAGCTCGTTTGGTACGTACAAATTATATTGAATGCGTATTTAATGAGGTGAGCTTTCGCGAAGCCATTATGCACATTACTATATTTGAAAAACCAGAACTGGAAAATCAAGATTTTTCAAATATGGATCTAACACAAACCCAGTTTAGAAACGCCATACTAAACGGCTGTTCATTTAAAGGCAGCCAATTGGTACAAACTGCTTTTGTCGATGCCGAATTAAACAACTGTGACTTTACACAAGCCCAGTGCACTATGGCTTTATTTACAGGTTCACAATTAACGCAGTCCAAGTTAATGCAATGCCAATTAGAACAAGCCAGTTTTCAAGGTTCTAATTTAACCGCCTGTAATTTTTCATCAAGCCAGTTAGTACAAGCCCAACTCGCCAATACGCATTGTATTGGCACGTTATTAACTAACTGTGATTTAAGTTATGCCGATTTATCCATGGCAATATGTGATCAAACTGATTTTGGCAATACATCACTTTTTAGAACCAACTTACACGGCATAATTGATAACGGCTCAAACTGGTCTGGTAGCAGTAAGTCATTAGCCTTAGGTACAGATCATAAATTAGAACAAGCACAAGCCTGGAAACCTAAAAAAGCCACGACTAAATTAGAAGCACTATAGGGTATTTATGAACACACACGACATTGCTCTGGCTTTAACTAAGCCGCAAGAAAAACCCAATGAACATGTATTTGGTGAAGTGATCTGCACTGAACAAGGCATTATCAAAATCAAACTGGATAATGATAACGTGATCAGCGCTAAAAAGGCATTTAGCTGTGCGTTTGAACCTAAAATTCACGACACCGTAGAGTTAACGGTGCGTAACCAACACACCTATTATGTGTTAAATATTTTAGAGCGCTCTTGCCCGTCAATTGCCATGATCTCAGCCCCATTTGGGATTGAAATTAACAGCCCATCCATTGAGATGCAGTCGAACTCCCTTGGTATTCACAACCAAGCGATGACGGTGAATGCCAAGCAATTTAACCAGCAAAGTGATTCAGTTAAGCTTAATAGCGATACGGCGCAGTTTTCATCCCGTACCGTGGAGTCCAATATTGAGCGCATGATACAGCGCATAAAAGATAGCTTTCGAATTATTGAACGAATCGAACAGGTATCGGCTGTTGATATCATTCAAAATATTAAAAATGCATTTATTCAGCGCTCTCGCCAAGTTGATATCACCGCAAAAAGCGATGTGAAAATCAATGGCGATCGTATTCACATGGGTTAGGAGTCATTATGTTTGCTAATTGCCAAATGGGCGGCACCAATATGGGCATGCCTGATGTATGTAAAACACCGGTGGGCCCTGCCATTGTGCCGATTCCCTACCCTAATATTTCCATGGGTGCCACGGCTATGCCATCTAGTGCAGCCATGAAAGTGTTAATTGCAGGGGGCTTTGCTCATACCGTGGGTACACAAATTCCCATGAGTAATGGCGACCAACCCGGTGTTGCCGGTGGTTTGATTTCGGGTTGTATTATGGGACCAACTAAATTTTTAATGGGCAGCACCGCAACCTTTTTTGGTGGTAAACCCGCCGCGCGTTTAACATCTATGACGGGACAAAATGGCAGTAGCATGAATGTGCCAGGTACAACCATTGCACCGGCACAAACCAAGGTTTTAGTTTTAAAATAAAGCAGGGTTAGAATTTAAGCTGGTATGTATCACGATCAATCTCGTTATTGGATTGATCTTTTAAGGTAAGGCTCACGTCACTGACCTTGCCTAACATGCTAAGAAAGATTTGAGGGCCAAACGCTTCTACTTCTATGGGGTGAGGCAGATTTTCTCTAATGGCCTGAATACTGGAATCTTGCGTTTTAATGGTGGCTGATTGCTGGTTTAGTAAAATTTCTAATTCATACATAGTGATACTCCTTGTGTGGGCTTAGTGTAAAGGCATCAAACAAATAAACTAGCAGGCTCATTAGAAATTAGTACTTTTTTACTATAACCAGAAAAATTTTAGTGTAATGCTTTAACCAGTACTCAGTTTCAAACAGAAAAAAATACAAGCATAGACACTTATATAGCTAAGTCTCTATAATCGAATGTTGCTACGAGCAATGATTTATGGATAAGGATATTACATATGGCTCAACCGATATTTTCTTTAGCATCTGACAGCTACGCCACAGAATTAGAAATCACATCTATTTCGGGTACTGAATCCATATCTAGTTTTTTTGAACTTAAAATCACGTTCAAAATTAAAAAAGACATTGCTAAATCACTCGATCACTCGTTACTCACTGAAGAAGATATTACTTTAAGTGTTGAAGGGCTCACAAACCGAGACCCCTACACCATTAAAGGCATGTTTAATGAAGTTGAAGAGTTATTTGAAAAATCCAACACCCATAAATTTTATACTGGCGTGATGGTGCCCACACTTTGGCGCCAACGTAAAAATCAAAGCTACGATATTTACACCGAAAAAACCGCACAAGACGTGATTAGTGATGAACTAAGCAATGATTTAATGCTTGATCACCACTTAAGCCTTTCACAGGTTTATCCGCAAAAAGAATTTATCTGCCAATACAGCGAATCTAACTTTGATTTTGTTAGCCGCATCGCTGAGCACTGGGGTATTTATTATTACTTTGATCACGACCAAGAAGGCCGCCTAGTATTTGCAGATGATACCAATTACGAACCTCTTCCTATTGGTGTTGTTAATCTAGACGAAAGTAATAACCCTACTCACAGCTTTACCACGATTCGTACTCTTAGACGAAAATATAACTCTGTACCAGACGCCGTTGTCATCTCAGAAACCAATCCAGACCAAGCTATGGAGCTTTTCCAAGGCATTGCTGGGGACGTAGCAGATGATAAAACCAGCGTAAACATGGCCGATGAAGGAGCAGACAATAAAGACGAAGCAGACCTTCTTGCGCAAATTCGCTTAGAAGAGCTGTCTACTTATAAAGTTGTGTTCACAGGCACCACAGGTATTTTGGGTATTACCCCCGGTTTTATTCTGACCATCTCGACACCTGATGGTGATGAACATGAAATTTTAATCACCCATGTTTCCCATAGTGGTAATAATTTAGATGACCCTGCGCTGGCAGCCGGCAAAGCGGCCGACCCATATTACGAGTGTACGTTTACTGGTATACCAAAAGACACTCAGTACCGCCCAGAACGTAAAATCCAAGTGCCTAACGTGGTGTCAACCACAGGCCGTGTTTATTCAGCCGCAAACGATCAAACACTGGCACAGCGCAACGAAGTGGGTAAATACCAAGTGACCTTCGACTTTATGCGCGGCGAAGCCGATAAAATCTCAAACTGGATTCGCCACGCCAGTCACACCGCACGCAGCAACCACCTTGATATTCCCCTAACACCAGGCACAGAGGTGCAAATTGGTTTTATCGGCGGTAACCCGAATCGCCCGTATATTCTAAACGCTCTAGAAAACTCACAATCGGTATTGCACCCGGTTACCCACGAGAATCCGCATCATGCAGCCATGATCACAGACGGCATGTTATATACCGGCGCGCTTAAGTCTCGCCAGTCATTGCATATGACAGCGGATTTGGATCCCACAGAAGTGCGTGAACATATAAGCAAGCACCCTCTTCAACATCTTAAAAAAGACGGCACTGATTCTGGTAACCCTGTTGATATCATCAAAGGGGATGTACATATTGCCCGCACCTATGGTGAGCGCTATCAGTGGCGCGAAGGTGTGGATTTTAATTATGGTTTGAATGCTACTTATAATTTTGGGCAGCAGTATGTTGAGAATCATGCGGATGAAACGCCGGATGCCACCAAAGCCTTTCCTATTCCGGGTTTAGATAGTGCCGACTCAAAGGCTGCTGGCAAGGCTGATGATTCTCTACAAACTGGATTAGCAAACGACCAAAAAGCTGGCTTAGTGCAAAAGAACTTTGGTAATCAGTATATTTATGATGAAGGCATTACCCGTACTTGGGCTGCTGGGCCTGATGCATGTAGAGAGCACATTACCCTTAATTTTGGTGGGCGCTATATTGAAAACCAACTTACAAAAGATACTGGCGATCAAGATACTTCCGGGCTTAATGGATTAGTCAGTGACGAAACACTTGCGATTAAAACCGTTGGTGATGAATCTCGTTATAACGAAGGTGTAATTGATATTCACCACAAAGGGGACATGAAGCATATTCAGACTGGTTCTCATACATCTGAGATAACGGGCGATGTGACTGAAACGGTTACAGGTAATATTAAAAAGGACGTGACAGGCGATGTGACCGTAAATACTACCGGGGCGGCTGAAGCTATAACTAAAACCATTTCGGGTAATCAAGATTATACAGCTACTATTGGCGGTAATATTACAGAAACAATTACTGCTACAGGCACATATACACAAATGATAACTGCACTAGATTGTTCTACTACAGTCACTGGTAATGACAGTATATTTAAAACTTCTGCTGATACCGCATTCATTGCAGGTATAAAAACTGAAACTTTTGGAGGGATGGTAACTTCCTCCACACTTGGTATGAAAAACGATATCAATATGGGTGGTAAAATAGAACTTGGTAAAGCAGCAGATTTAACTGAACACAACTCTTATATCGTTAAGCTTAATCAACAGATTCTCAAAGGCCAAGCAATGATAGAAAAGGCAGCCACAAAGATCCAAAATGCAACCCTAACTATGATAGGTTAAATATGATTGTCTCTAAAACACTGCTGATATTCTCATTGTATTTAGCATATAGATTCACAACATACTTCTTCTCTTTTGTCGAAAATGGATTCCCTGACTGGGGCGATAAAATTGTTATTGGTAATGCTACCTATTCCCTATTCTTTGCTCCTTATGGCGCATTAATAGGTTTAACAGTGGTGATAATTTTAGCATATACAAGTGGACAAAATGTATTGAGATATCACCTTAGTAATGAGGAGGCACTTGCAACAGTAACTAAAGTTGTACATGCAACAGATGACAAGTCAAAAGGCGCTCCAATTAATATCGAAGTTAATTTAAATGGCGTCAGTGTCACCTACGATTTCGCTCCTCCATACTACCAAGAGATCATATCAGTCGATGACCAGGTACCTGTGAAATATAGGAAGGGGCATGAGATAAACTCTATACTTGATGAAAAGAAATTAGACCTACAATATAAAAAATTTAAATCAAAAAAAAAATAATAGGCCAGTCGAACTCATAAAAAATGTAATTACTAACTCAGATAACTGTATATAAATAATCAAAACAATATGCAATTTACCCACGCTATGACGAAAACTATCAATGATAGTCAAAAGTTGACTTTAATTATGATTTAAATACCAGTTAAAATTTTAACGAGTATGATATTCAAATATCATACTCAGAATATTTATCAAGCTATATAAATTTAAGTAATATGACTAAAAATTTAATTCTACTATTTATCTCTGGCTCTTTAATTATTTATGTATTCACTAATAATCGATACATGCTGAACACTTTACCATGGGATACAAATGCACCCTTCAAAAACAACATAGGACCTTACCTTGTTGTGTTTTTATGCATTGCTTCGCCATATGCAATAATAAGTACTCTATTTGGATTAAATGAAGGAAATAAAAAAACTGCCGAACAGACGGAAAGAACCATAGGCGAAATTGTTTCCATGGAGTATTCAGGTTATAGAATAAACAATAGTCCTATGTTTAGAGTAAGTATTGCATATAACGAAATCAAAAAGATATTTGATCCTATTCCTGAAAAGGTACAGTTCAATCTAAAACAAGGCGATGAAGCAGTGATCGATTACAACCCTAATAACTTACAAGATTCCTATTTTGATTTAGAAGAGACAATAAACCTGAAAAACAACAACAACAACTAAGAAAACCACAATACAAACTACTGGAAAAATAAAAAGTTGAGAAAACATACCATCATAAACAGTGTTATTGTAATTATCCTAATCATTACGGCAATTAACAACCCCCACAGTATTGCTCAACTTCCTTGGGATAGTAATTTAAATTTTCTTAAAAATATTACGCCTTATATGGTTGTTTTAATTGTAACATTTGGTTGCTATTCAACTCTTTCAACACTTTTTGCAGCTTCTGGAGGCCTAGAAGACACATCAAAAAATACTGAAACTAGCATTGGACGCATATTAAATATTGAATATTCATCCCTTCGCATTAACAATTCACCAAGATTTAAATTAACTGTCGAATATAATGGCATTATAAATACATTCGATTACTTAGATGAATCTGTCCAGTTTCATTTTAAAATAGGGGACGAAGTCATAGTTAAATACAACCCTGAAGATACAAACCAAGCAAACATTGACCTTGATGCATCAATTTCAAATAAAAATTCGCCTAAAGCCTCTAACGCAAAATTCAAAGTTATTGAAATAACTCCTAATTTTTCAATTAAGGATAATTTCTATGAGGTGACAGGTGAAATTCATCAAACAGGTAAAGAACCAAGAAAAGCAAAAATACAAGAAGAGTTTAATGACTCCCAGTTAGAAAGATTTGTTCCGGGCGCCATCATACCATGCCTCTTGGAAGGTGAAGATGACGAACTTAAAGTATCTTTCATATAACTTTACATAGAGATAATTCCTTTTAAATTTCATGGTCGATATTGGAATAGTTTATAAAACCATCATTCACACTGGCAATCGAACAATTACAACTGTCAGGGATGTTGATTTAAAAGTCGCTATTGCGACCGAAATTATGCCAGAGGAAAAGTTGAAACATTACATGGTTTATTAATTGTGAATAATCCAGGTAGGATGTGGAAAAAATGAACATAGAAAATGTAAAGGCTGTTACTAAAAAGACTGAACAAGTTGCTGTGCTATCATATACATTAACTATGCTTGGTTAAAAAATGACTCTATTTATTATAAAATTGATCTCAGCACTAATTTTCTCCTATATGTTTTATTCGACGCTTACCCAACCTTTTGTAGGTCTACTACCAAATAACTTTAGTTCATACTTGCGATTAGTACTTCCACCAATAGGAGGGTTCTTCATGGGGTGGGTTATTTTTGAATCACTATCAAAGGTACTTATTGGAAGTTTTCAATCTACCAGCCACACCTCAAGATCAATTGCCACGATTACCTCCATTTCCTACTCTAATATTCGTATTAACAACCGCCCACAATTTAAAGTTTCGGCTAAGTACTCAGGAATTGAAAAAACTTTTGACCCAATTTATTCCGATATACAAACAAACTTTAAGATTGGTGACACTGTTATAGTTTACCATCACCTACCAATTATCAGGATTCCCACTTAAACATTGAAGAATCAATTAGAATCAAGAAAGAAAAAATCGATCTCCAATAATAAAATTAAATTACAATCAAGTAGAATTCTAGGCGTAACCTCTGTCGCTATTTTTACAATATATACGCTTAACTTAACACGTTATCTTAAAGAACCTTATATATTAGGGTATGAGCCAAACACCATATACAATTTAATTAGAATACTTTTCCCTATACCTTTAACTATGTTTTGCTTCTGGGTATGTTATACAAAGGTATTTGAGTTCTGAATATCAATCAAGAATACCAGTGACCATGTAAATTCAACGACTGGTAAAATACGAGATATAAAATATTCAAATACACGAGTTGGAAATAAGCCTCTATTTAAAGTTACCGTAGCATATAAAGGACTAAAGAAGTAATTTGATTATATCAATGAGGATATTCAGCATCGCTTTAAAATTGGCGATCCTATATTAGTGAGATATAACAGTATAAACAAAAATGATGCGTCAATAGATATGAAAGGCACATTTAAAGAAAACACTAAAACTCAAAGTGAAAATAACGCAAGATTCAAATTAATTGAAATTAATTCAACACCAAAGATCTCAAACTATGAGCTAATTGGCGAATTAATGATGCCAAATTTACCAACAAGAAAAGTCAGTCTAAATCAGGTAATTGAAGACAATAATTTAACCAAATTCATACCTGGGATGATCATTCCTTGCAAGATCGATAGTTCAGGGGATGAACTTAATATTACGATGGCAATCTCTTAGTCAGTGTCATCATAATAAATGGCAGTCAGCGTATATGTACATCAAGTTTACTAAACCATGAAATACTGCGGCAAGAAGATAAAACATATGCCATGATATACAAACTCACAACGCCTTTAAGGTAATACATTTAACTAGCTTTCATTAAAGAAAATTGAAAGCTTAATTTAACGGACTAAATTGATTTTATGAAAGAATATGGAATATTCACTCTTGGCATGGGCGTCTTATCGATAATCATGGCATTTCTCCATGGTCCAGCTTGGATAATCGGCGCAATTGTTGCACTGCCAATGGCATGGCAGTTTCTATCCAAAGATATATATAGTTCACAATGTAATGAAGTGACTCAAGGCCGTGTGATCAACATACAGCCAAGTGGCGTTTTTATAAATCGCCTCCCTTTATATCAAGCCGATATAGCCTACCTTGATAGAGTGAAAACCTTTGAAAGTCTACCCACCAATTTTATTCATGATGTTTCACCAGGGGATATAATTGAAATAAAATACAGTGCCATTAAGCCTCATATCTCATTCATTAATTTCACAAACTAATAATAACCATGAAAAAAATTCTTATAAGCTTATTAGTAGCCACTGTTTTATTTACAATTTTTATATACTTTTTCTTTTTTAGAATGTATCCACAATCGACAATTGATTTAGGCTTTATTCGTTTCATATCGTCAGCTCCAGAAGGATTAATTGGAGGTTTTATAGGTATGTTTGTAGCCTCTTATTTTTCATTCACACCTTCAATTATGGCTATCCCAGAAAAGCTAAGTACCATAAAAGGAAACTTTAAACTATCAACTCAACCCATTAAAACCGAAGGAAGAATCATAGGAAAAAATGTTACAGCTGAAAGTACTGAATTAAGCATTCATTACGATGGCAATAGAAAAACCTTCATCGTTAACAATAAAGCTATACAAGGCAGTGTAAAGATAGGTGACAACATTACCGTTTACTATGACCCTAACAATACTGAACTTGCCTACCTAGATTTCTATAAATCATTAAACGAAGAAGTACAAACAATCCAGGATTCTGATGTTTTATTCAAACTAATCGACATCACACCAAGATTTGACATGGGAAACAATATTTTTGAATTGTTAGGTGAATTTCATGGTGGTCAATATCAAGGCAAAAAAGGCAGTCTAATACATGAATTTCCTAGAGAAGACATTGCGCAGTACACACCGGGGAGGTTATTCCCTTGCATTATAAGTGGTACAAAAGATAATTACTCTATTCAGCTTTTAACCAGTAGTTAGCCAATAAAAATTAAAATACCAAAAGAACCCGGTGAAATAGGCTTTATATTTATCGCGTTAGTTGCCACTTTAATTGATAGCGTACATGAATATATTACAAATCCTTATATGTCATATATCAAGATATTCTTTTCGATGTTAGCTGTCGTCTTTTGTATTTGGTTAATCAAGGTTTGTATTAAGGACTACAAAGAAAGGGTTTCACTAGCCAAACGTTGCACAATTAAAGATATTGCTGAGATAGTATTTATTGGCGTAGAACTAAGACAGGGAAGTGACGCTCACAATAGCGCATTCATGATTTTAAATTTTAATGGTAATGAGAAACGATTCAACAATATCAACGATGAGATTCGAATACGTTACTCGAAAGAAACTCACTTCCCTATTTTTTATAATCCAAATGATGCCTGTGAATATGTTTACGATAACACTGAATTCCAAGTAGAAAAAAACTATGAATGAATCTAAATTCCCTTATTTATTACTCTTTTTATTCATTTTAATCTCATCAATTATGTCATATAACATAGCAATTGAGTTTTTCAGGTATGGCTTCAGCTTGAAGTTATTAGGTCTGAGTTTTCTTGCTCTATTGCTTTGCCTAATACCAGGATCAATATTTTTAGCTTTTTATACACTTTACAAGCGTAACAAACGCCTGTTTGAAGTCTGCACTATACCTAGCCAAGTGTCTGTCGTTGAAGCTGCACTATCTTCCCATAACGTAGGGGGCACAAACCCTACATTTTTAACTGTTGAGTTTGGCGGTACAAAGAAGACTTTCCAAAATGTAGGGGACGATATGCGGTTTAAATATAAAACAGGCGACAGTATTGATATTCTATATAACCCAAACAATTCCAAAGAATTTATTTTTGTGTAGTACAGGTTGCACCGCCCTAGATGCAACCTGCTTTTTGATTATCTTAGTAAATAGGTGATTAGTTAAGCCACTCCCACCTCAAACTCCCCACCCACCAACTTAACCGATAACTGGTTAATTTCACTCCCATCCACCAAGGCTTGCAAACACGCATTTGAAACCGCTGGTAATATGGATTTATTAATCACGTTTTCGGCATTACGGGCACCGGTATCTGGGTCGATGCATTTGTCTAATAAAAATTGCATGGTATCGGGTGAGAATGTAACGCTTGCTTTGTATTTATCATCAAGGCGAGTTTTGATTCTATTAAGGTTAATCTCGATGATTTTTTGTAATACATCTTGTGTCAGTGGGAAATACGGCACGATGGTTGAGCGACCCAAAAAGGCTGGCCTGAAGTCTTCTAGCAATTCAGGTTTTATATCTTCTAGTAGTTGTTCTTCGTTAACATCGTCTTTACCAAAGTATTGCGAAATAGCATTGGTGGCGGCATTTGTGGTCATGATAATTAGGGTGTTTTTAAAGTCGATGTCTTGCCCTTCGCCGTCTTTAATGGTGCCTTTATCAAATAGATTATAAAACACATCTTGAATACCTGGATGGGCTTTTTCCATTTCATCTAACAATACGACACTGTACGGATTTTTACGCACCGCTTCGGTTAATACACCACCCTGCCCATAGCCCACATAACCGGCTGAGGCGCCTAACAACATGGATACTTTATGTTCTTCTTTAAATTCTGACATATTAATAGTGATTAGGTTTTGCTCACCACCATATAAGTAATCGGCCAGTGCTAATGCGGTTTCTGTTTTACCGGTACCAGACGTACCCACCATCATAAACACACCTACGGGCTTACGTGGGTCAGTTAAGCCTGAACGTGAAATACGAACAGCTTGTGCGATTTTTTGAATAGCATGGTCTTGCCCTACTACTCGTTTTTTGAGTTTGTCTTCAAGGGTTAATAGGTTTTCAATTTCATCGGATACCATGTTACCCACTGGGATACCCGTCCAGCTTTCTACAATTGAAGCAACGGCCTCTGCATTGACATCTAAATGCACCATAGGCGTTTGCCCTTGCAGGGTTTTTAATTCTTCATACAACGGGATGATCGCTGCTGTGCTGTCGCCGTTAGATCTGCCAGCTTTAATTTGTGTCACCAGGTTAACTTCTTGTTGCCATTTGGCTTCTAGCCCAGCAAGACGCTTTTGTGCTTCATTTTTTTTGTTTTCATATTCAGCAATTTTTTCTTCTACACCACCAACCGCCCCTTGCTCTTTATTGAGTAACTCTAGGTTGGTAACTGCTTGCTCTATGATGCGTTGTTGTATTTCAACAGCTTCTGGTGTAGCCCCTTGGCTTAACGATACACGTGCACAAGCGGTATCTAATAAACTGACGGATTTATCGGGTAGTTGTCTTGAGGGAATATAGCGGGCTGATAATTTCACACTGGCTTCGATGGCTTCATCCAGAATACTCACACCGTGGTGGCTTTCTAATGCATGGGCCATGCTGCGCATCATATCGATTGCCGTGTTTTCATTCGGCTCGTCTATTTTTACGACTTGAAAGCGTCGGGTCAGGGCAGGGTCTTTTTCGAAATACTTTTTATATTCTGCCCATGTGGTTGCAGCAATGGTTCTGAATTCACCACGTGCTAACGCAGGCTTAAGCAAGTTGGCTGCATCGCCTTTGCCTTCGCTGCCACCGGCGCCAATTAAGGTGTGAGCTTCATCTATGAATACGATGATAGGCTCTGGAGAGGTTTTCACTTCTTCTATAACTGCTTTTAGTCGCTTTTCAAACTCGCCTTTTACGCTGGCCCCCGCTTGAAGTGCACCCATATCCAATGACAGTAAGCGCACCCCTTTTAATGGATCTGGTACATCATTGGCGATAATACGATTTGCTAATCCCTCGACAACAGCGGTTTTACCTACCCCCGGCTCACCTGTGAGGATCGGGTTGTTTTGGCGACGCCTTAGCAATATGTCTATTAACTGTCTCACTTCTGAGTCACGACCGATAACTGGGTCAATCTCATTTTTTGCGGCTTTTGCGGTTAAGTCTTGAGTATATCGATCTAAATGAGCGGCCTGCATACTCTGCCCTTGCCCCATAGTGGCACCGGGTTGATCCACATTCACACTTTCACTGGTTGAACCAATGACTTTTTCAGCCAGTCTTTCTACTTCATTAACGGAAAGTTGATAAAATTCCGGGCATGCACGACCAAGCTGGTGAAGTAATCCACCATGCTTTAGTACTGCAATGAGCAAATGGCCAGATGTAATATCTTGGCGGTCAAATTCAACCGAGGAAATAAGCCAAGCATCATTTAAGGCTTCAAGTAAATTTTTAGAGAACGCTGGGGAGCGAGTATTACCAGATTGAAATTCATGGACTGCATTAGTCAGCTGTGTTTTTAATACATTTTCGTCTGATTCGGTACTCTTCTTAATCAACTCTAATGCATCGGTATGAGAATGATTAAATATGGCCAGAATCCAGTGCTCAATCTCAATGTTGAAATGGCCCTGCGAAACCGCTAATTGAGCAGCCTCTTCAAGTGATAATTTCATCAAAGGGGTTAGCTTTTCGATGAGTTTTTCCATTCCTATGTTAACCACGTCTTACTCCTTGTAATTTAGTTTGAAAAGCAAATTTTCAGTCTATATACTGCGTCAAATTTTACGATTTGCTCATAAGTTGCACTGATAATATTCAAGGCGGCATTGATAGCAAATCCACCGACTAACAGCAAGGATTTCTGAAAAGTCGTTTGTAGGATATGACGCCCTACTCATTAAAGGCAGGATGCTTTTATATTATCATCTCTCCGCTTTTCAAATTTCACACTTGCTGGTTAGTATTTCTTACAGGATTGTAATGTGACTAACAGGCTAGCAGTACGATATTATCGATTCTTATGTGTTTTTATTCTTAGCACTATAAGTTATTACGCTTACTCGCAACCAATAAACCATTATTTTGAAAATAATGATTCTACGTTATTCGATAACAATGACGTCAGAAGCAGTAACCGAGAAGACGCTAACCCCGTAGTAACCATCAAACGTATTAACGTATCCCGTCTAAATAAAAATAAGCCAGATACAATTATCATTGACGATATTGAAAAGTTAATCAGCACGGATATAAAAGAAAATAATCAACGATACACCATTGACCGCTTACATAATTTATCCACCAAGGTTACTACATACTACCGCTCTAAAGGCTATATCTTATCTAAGGTTTATTTTCCTGAACAAAGCGTTAAAAATAAATCACTCTATTTAGATGTGGTTTACGGTAACCTAGAACAAGTCACTACCCATAAACAAGATCACTATTCAAGTGAGCGCTTAACTCGCCCCTTCCAAGATATTATTGGTAAACCTACTCATATTTCATCGCTCGAATCTTCACTGTTAGAATTAAACCAATACCCTGGTGTGTCTGTAAAATCTCGCTTTAAGCAAGGAGACGACATAGGCAACACTCAAATTGATATTTTTGTAACAGAAGAAAAAATAACGGATTTTAATTTCAGCTTTGATAACTATGGCAGCGAATACACAGGGTCCATGCGCGGCATGTTATCAGCCGATGTTTATAATATTGCGGATATGGCCGATCGATTGAATTTTAATATACTTGCCACCATTGACCCTGCCAATAGTTTGTTTGTTGGTGCAAACTACTCATTTAGGTGGTCGCCGTATTTTAAATCCGATTGGTTAAATAGCTTTTTTCGACATGGCATTATTACGCGGATCGGCTATCAAGAGTCGCAATACACAGTAGGTGGTGACTTTAAGCTAGTTAAAATTGAAGGTGAAGCTAACACCGCTTTTGTTGGTATAAGTAAGCATTTTATTTTAAGAAATCACCTACAACTTAATGGCGGATTAACCTTAAGTAAAAAACAAGCTACTAGTTTTCAAAACAACCAAGCACAAATTGAAGACAGTTTAAGCATTGCCACTATCACATCAGCCTTGCAGTGGAATGACCACATTGGCAGCCCGTCAGCCAGTGCAATTCAGCTAGACATCCACAAAGGTCTACCCGGTTTTGCCGGTGCTTATGAAAATGATGACTCCAAAATAAGCCGAAGTGGTACTTCAAATAATAAAGCACCGATGGATTTCACTAAATACAACCTAGTTATGATGCGTAATCAAGCGGTTGGTCCTTATCAATTTCTCACAAAAGTTAGATTCCAATACACGGATGACATTTTGCTTTCATCCGAGTTATCTAACTTAGGTGGTGCCAATGCTGTTCGCGGATACAGCAATTCTGATTTCAGTGGTGACCATGCTTCGATCGCCACACTTGAAATATCAGGTAAGGCCAATGCCAGTAAGTTTGTATTACCCATCAGTAATTTAAAATTAGCGGCCTTTTTTGATTATGGTAAAGGAAAACGCCTGGAGCCTAATCAAGATATCTTAGCTAACGCAGAAATGGCATCTGTTGGTGGCTATGCACAATTTATAAAAGACAATAAATTCAGTAGTAAAATAGAACTGGCCATACCACTTAATGACGTTGGCGAATCTAGCGCTAATAAGTTTGAAATTTTATTTAATTTTGATAGAGGTTTTTAATATGAGCTATAAATCTAGAACTTCACACTTCTCTATCACTACCCTTGCATTCGCCATTGCTGCAGCCAATAGCTCTTACATTCAAGCTGATGATCCTAATAGGGAACTCAATACTACAGGTATGGATTTCACTGACAATGCCACCAGTATTGATATCAGCGATAAAGGGCAAAATGTAAACCTCGAATGGAAAAAGTTCAATATATTAGAAAATGAGACATTTGAATTTATTCAAGCCGATAATGGTGTTGTTGTAAATCAAATTGTTGGTGGATCTGTCTCAGAAATAATGGGGGGTATAAAAGCCAATGGACACGTATTTTTAGTAAACGAAAATGGTTTCACATTTGGTAAAAACGCAGTAATTGATACACAAGGGTTTTTAGCTACCACCTTTTCTGCCGTACTTAACGAAAGCGATGTAACCCTCTCGCCAGGTACTGGAGAGGGTGTAATTACTTTAAATAAGCTAGACATAGTCGGCGACACTCAATACGTTGCTTTTTACAGCCCAAGCATTAATGTCAATGGCAGTGTAACCGACCAAACTACAGGTAATGACACTCATATATCACTAAACACACAAACATCTACAGGCACCGTCACTATTCCTGGTCTCCCAATAGAGTTTACAGTTAAAACAGATGAAATTAAGCCCATTACTCAAAGTTTAACAATTCAAGATGAAACCACTTCAGGCGCCAATGACCAAGGAACCATAACTAGCCAAAATGGTACGGTTATTTTAAATGCCAAAAATATAGACAACTTATTGAATAGTAATATCACTCTACCTAAACAAATCACGGCTAAAAATTTAATTGCCAGCGTAAGCAGTAATACAAAATTCTCTAAAAGTTTAAATTTTAATAATAGTGGCATTGAAAATTTTACTTTAAATAGCACAGAGGATATTGCAGTTAACAGTTACATTGTCGGTAGCAATTTAAGCTTAAACCTCAAAGGAAAAAACATTAACGTAAATGAAATCAGTCCCGAATATGGTTACCTTGGCAGTAGTAACGGTCTTAAAAATATATCGTTAGAGACAATTGATAGCGGTGCTATCACACTGAGCAATTCTATAAAAGCGAGCGAAACGCTATCATTATTGGGCGACGTAACAATATCGGTGCTTAATGCGGAGAAGGAAGATAAGCCTGTAACCATAACATTACGTGCCGATAATGAAATTAAAATTAATAGTCTTAATTACGCCAACGCCACCAGTAAAGACAGAAATTTAGATATAATTACCAAAAAATTAACATTGGGAGATATTAAAACCAATTTCGAAGAATTAACTATCCGAACAGATAATATAACCTTAACCGGATCAAGTTATGATTATAAGAATAGCTTCAGTTTGTCTTATTATGATAACAAACTCACCAACATGAATTTAGAAAAAACAATCAAATTCACTGGCAATGAGCTAGATTTAAGCAACACAGTATTTAACTTAACAGAGAATGACGTAGTTATTAATTTTGGTGACTCAGAAACTGGTCAAAAGCTTAAAGCTTTAAACCTAGAAAACATAAGCATGTCTGAATCAAGCCATGGTTTTAAAAGCCTTAATTTTAACTTTGATAACAGCGCCACCAGTATGGATCTAAACGGCCAGATAAATACTAAAGAATTTATACTGACAAAAAACGACCAAGTAGATTTCACCATCAATACAAACGATAGCCTGAACATCAAAGGTCTACAAAATTTCGACATTAATAATGCCAAAATAAATGCCACTGATAATATAGTAACGATCATTGGTGATAGCGCCGACAACACCATAAATCCTACCGCCACTATTGGTAACATTAAAGCCAAAGAGCTTTCCATCTCTGGTTTCAATAAATTAAATATCAATGCATCAAGAATAGAAACACAAGATGGCGACCTAACACTTGATGCGAACAACCTACTCTTAAATGGCAGTGATCTTACCCTTGCTACGGAGTCTGGCAATATTAAAGTTACAAATACTATAAACGCTAACAATAATAGTGTAACGATAAATAGTGGCTCAAAGGGATTCGAGTTATCAGGTATTTCTAATGCAAATAACATAACCATCAACAAGTCTGGCCCAAGCAATAACAATACAACACAATCATTATCAGGCGATTACATTGCCAGTGGTTATATTGATATGAAATCACTCGGTAGTATCAGTTTAACAAGTGATGTCACATTATCTGCTGAGAAAACAAACGCTGGCTTTGGTATTAATCTACAAGGCACCAAAATCACCAGTCTGAGCGATATTACGATTAAAGGTGATAATATAAAACTTGGCGAAATTAACGCTGCCGCTATCAGAGTAAGCAATTACTCCGATGCTTCAAATGGATTGCATTTAACAGGAAACTTAATAGCTAATGATCCAGCAAATTCAGCCACGCCCTCAACCTTAGACTTAAATGTAAGCGCTATCGAACTACTTAATGACTTAACACTAGAAGGTGATATCAACTTTTTGGATGCTAAAACATTAACTGAAACAGGCTTACGCTTTACGGATTCGAATGAACTCGCCCCCACTATTAATGGCTCAAAACACTTAACCCTTAATGCAAAAAACAAAGATGATGTATATCTTTATAATTTCGGTGAAACAACCAAGCTTGCATCACTGACGTTAAATGGCGAAGGCAGATTGCATATGGTTGGCTTCCCTAATATATCGAACTCATCTGGATTAAGCATTTTAGGTAAATGGGACTGGGATTTAGCTGATCCTTTAACATTTACTACAGATGATTACGACTTAAATTTATCAGGCGTCAATTTAAATGCCGTGGGTGTAATCACTTTTGACACGGGTAGCGGCAGCCTAAGCTTAGGTAGTATTGGCTCAAAAGGTACAGTTACAGAACTTATTATAAATAACGCTGGCAGCCTTAATTTACACGGGGACATCAATCTTGTAGGTGCACTTGGTTATGATTTCTCTAATGTGGGAGCAATCAATCTTCACAAAGATATGACCTTTGGAAGCCAAGATCTGCCAACAATTGTTAATTTTGGTGATGCTGATATAAATGGGACGTTTGACCTCAATATATATAGCGATGATATTACCCTTGGTGAAATCGGTTCTATTGAAGCGTTACAGGATTTGAATATCTTTAGCTCGAGTGATTTAGTATTCGATCATTCTATTAACTTAGTTGGTAACGCTAATATTACAGCGAATAAAATCAGTGTTAATAATGAAATTCGATCTACAGGTCTTGATATTAACCTTAATGCCGTTTCAGATATATCCATGTCAAAAGACGCAACCTTATATGCTGACTATGGCAATATTACATTGGATTCACAGACCGGCAATATTGGCTTAGGCGCGCTTATTTCTGAGAGAGGTGATGTGACCATAAAATCTCATGCTGGTTATATTAATAATGCCATTGGCGATTATGTTTCAAATAGTGATGCTTCCAGCAACATTACCAGCAACAGCCTTACCTTATTAGGAAAAGTACGGGTTGGCGATTCTGTTGCAAACCCTATTGTAATCGACATTGAGAATAACGGTGTAATCAGCGCTGAATCGGATGGTAATATTTATATTGCGAACCGTAATAACGCTGGCATTAATTCACAAGGCCGTGTAATCGATACAACATCAAAGTCTGGTACTGCCATTATTGATGCGTTCAACCTAATACAATCGACGTCGATGAATTCATTGATTGAACCAAATTATAAAACAACACTTGGTCTCATTGAGAATTCAAACTGGCAATTAGATGAAGAAGACAACATAAAAACTATTAAAACACCTAATCCAAGTCCTAACCTATATTACTCAAGACAAGGTTGGCGTTTAGGCTACTAAATTTCAAACATCGCAACGACTCAAAAAAGCAGGATATCATCCTGCTTTTTTGTGCGCACAAATTACGCCAATACATTCACTAAATCAGACACTGGGCCTACTAAAATAGAACGAGTTCTCATTACCATATAACTAATACTTAATACCTATTGTGAGTATTTATTCATCGACTATTATTCGCGCCTTATTTTAGTGCAGAGTATCTCCTCTATGAAAACACTCTCGTTAGCTATCGTATTTCGCACGAGCCTATTTTTTCTTTTATCCGTCATTGTGTGCAATCAATCTATTGCCGCCCATGCTGCTAATCGCAATCATAACTACCTAGGCGCTAATATCGGTTTTCAGCCTAATGCGATTACGAACTTGAAGCTGCCGATTAAAGCGCTTAAGGGTTCTCAGGTCAGTACCCGTGATGCCCTTCAAATTAACTTTCAAGATAAAGGAGCCATCACTATTCATACTGTCACAAAAGAGTCTATCGGATTTAGTGTGGATATGCGTGACTACCCTGCACATATTATGGGACTAAAGAAAACGAATGAAAAAAATGATTACGCTATATTGATTGACACTGCAATCAAGGATTCCAACATTACATACAAACCCTTAAAAACAGCCATATTTAAGACTCGTAATGGTGATGGGTATTTAACCATAGGGTTAAGAGGTTCGGTCATTTATTTAACAGACAACCAGACCGATCACTTAGTGACGAAAATCCATATTCAAGACATGAGTGAGCAAGATATCCACAGCCTAATTATTAAAGGATTACTTTAATAATTAGGCTCGATATTGTTTATGTGAATGCCGCTTTTATTAACTCAAAACTACGTTTTCGATCTTCAAGATAATACATATTGCTCACTATCATTATTTCATCTAATTGATACTGCTGAGCAATATTGGTTATTTTTTCTTTTACTTGATCTTGTGTACCGACCACTCGCAGCGCACTTCTGCTTTTCATAAAATCAGCTAACTGAGGTGTAATGGGGTATAGCGCAGCTTCTTCCGGCGTTAAAAATGAGCCTTGAGTTTGCCCTGTTACAAAACGATAAAAATTAATATCAAATGCTCTGGCTAGTTCTTGCGCTTTCTCTTGAGTATCTGCACAGAATGCACTGATTGTTAACATGCTATACGGCTCACGACACAATGCACTGGCTTTAAAGTGATTGCGATAGTGACTCATGTAATTTGCTTGTACCTGCGGATTAATAAATGCAGCCAAGTTATAAGGTAAGCCTCTCTGAGCTGCCAATTGGGCGCTATCTGGGCTTGAGCCTAACATCCATAATGGGATGTCTTCCGACGGCTTTGGACACACCAAAGGCTGAGTGTTCTCTTGCCATAAATATTCACTTAACTTTTCAACTAATTTTGGGAAAGCCTCAAATTTAGGTCGACCATCTGTTGCTAAAGCCTTAGCGGTTTCCATGTCGGCACCCGGTGCACGCCCCACCCCTAGATCGATTCGACTTGGATATAAATTAGATAAAACAGAAAACACCTCTGCTATTTTATATGGGCTATAGTGTGGCAGCATAATACCACCCGAACCGAGGCGAATGGTGTTTGTAGCGGCTCCAATAGCCGCTAATAGCACCTCAGGCGCTGCGCCCGCTACTGATGGAAATGCATGATGCTCAGATACCCAAAAACGCTCATAGCCTAATGATTCGCACCATTGCGCCATTGCTAATGTTTCTTGCAGGGCCTTTGCACCTTGATTCCGACCATGTGACATGGATTGATCAAGTACAGATAATTTAAACATTTTTACTCTCAACATAAGCAAGTAATCAGGTTAATCCTTTAGCCGTTAAGCCTCAATGCAAGATAATAGGACGATGCGTTTTACCTGAAAGCGCAATTACACAGATATAAAGAGATAATTGATAGAAGGTGCAAGACTTTTACAGTTTCGATACTATGACGCCTCATTTATATAAAAGAGGAACACCTATGATTACATATTTTTATTGGTTACTTATATTAGCACTTGTGCTGACATCTCTTTACGCATTAGGTGTTAAGCTAAATAAGTGGAAACCTGCTGCAATCGTAGCCGCTAGTATCTTTATTATTGGTAGCGCAGCATACTTTTTTCACTTCCAACAAGTGTTTGTTAAAAATTGGGGAGGAGTGATGACCGTAACTGTACCGGATGGGCATCAACATATGATGGCTACTTGGAAGAATGATAATTTATGGTTGGAAAGTTATGACTCCAAAACCAATACTTGCCATTTTAGAGAGTACTCGAAAGGCGCAATGCTAGAAGGCAAAGTTTTAATCAAAAACTGTAATCCGTTAATGGCAAAATAATATCTGGCGTCAACTATATTAAGTGGTATTTATATTTACATACCACTTAAATTACTTTTTATTATTTTATCAATCACGCCAACTTTCTTCATTTTTTTAATCTCAAAATTCAACCTTGTAAGTATATTCTGCATTTTGGGAGATTTTAAAACCTGAAAGTGTAAATAGTTATAGTCAATGTGCCGACGAGAAAATACGATATTTTCTTTTAGGCTTAAATTACTCGAGATCAGATATTTAGCGACATATTGATCCATCACAGCGGCTTTCATTACATCTCCTTGATTATTAAATAAATCTAAAAGCATCGCTGCTTCAGTTGAAAAATCATTCCTAATTAATTTACCGTTTTTAAATAATGTATTTAATGTTGGATAGCTATAAGCTGTATGCGTGTTTATCACCGCTCCAATTAAAGACTCGTCATTTTCAAATACATTCGGTGTTTTACGATGAAATACAAAAAAATCCTTAATACTAGTAATGGGCTCACTCCATATATATCGACTGGGATTTTCAACCCAACCTGGCGACTCCATTCTCATATCAATCTCTTTCGTATCCAATTTGGCTTTAGCTAGTTGTTCGGGTAAAAAAACAAATTCTAATTCTAAACTAGAAGCCTTTGCAGCTTTTTTTAAGGTTTCAATGAGAATTCCGTGTAAGTGACTACCATTTATAATGATATAAGGAGGATAGCCTGCAGGGGGAACAGCAACCTTAACATCACTGGCGAAGGATAATTGAAAACAAAAAATCCATAGTAAAAAACTAAGGCTGAATCTAAAAGGCATGAAGATCCCAAGTAGCTGTATAATGAGTTATATAACTCAGTCTAGTTTATTTTCATATAACCACAGAGATAAAGGCTTATGTTGACGGAATTAACCTTTATTTATTTGCGTTCGCCATGGCTTCAAATTGCTGGGTAAGATAATTTTCTGTGGTTTTTAATGTTGCGATAATTGCATCATTGTATAAAAACTGAGATTTCAAGCGCGCCTCTGTTGCAGCAATACGGGCTTCGAAGCTTTCGCGGTCTTCTGCTAGGTTTTCGTTTTGGGTATCAAGGGTATTAAATTTTGTAGCAAGCGTACCGGTTTTTGGGTCAAGTATGTTTTGCAGCAAGTCTTTTAGCTGATCAGCTATGCCTGTTATATATGTCACGTTTCCTCTATCGCCTAAACTGCCACCTTCCACTTTAATACGAATACCACTGGCGTCATCAATATTACCATCTTGGGCTTTACCAGGTTCACCATCTGCTTGACCTTTAACAAAGCCTAAAGCAGTAGATACCTCACTTGAAACGTCTGAAATAGTGACTTTTGAATCACTGCCTGTACTCGTAGAAATTATACCAATAGTGCCATAAGCTGCGGATGTTAAATCGTCGGTGTAATCCACTTTCACTGATAATTTTTCAGCTTTAATCGCGGCATTATTATTGATAGCATTTTGCACCGCAGTTGCTAATTCAGCGCCTGTTCCATATGTTTTTTGAGCAATACTAATAACAGACTCAAATCCATCAAGCTCAATAGTGAACTCATTATTAGTACCATCAATAACAACGGGGCCATTCACAATATCTGATTGATTTGCCACGTAGTAACCGTTTGTGGCTGCCTTATTACCGTTTTGCGCGGTTAAGAATTGTCCGTTACCATTTGCTAGAACTCCGTTTATGGTTCCCTCTACATTTTTACCTGTTTCGATATTATTTTCCGTACCATCTGGTTCGTGCATACCTAAAAATGAAATCGCGGCTGGACCTAAGCTTGCAAAAGCAACTGTATTCCCATTACCACCTAGGTTAAATATTAACTTGCCTTTATCAGAAGTAGCATCATATTCATAATTTACTTCTGCTGTGATATCTGAACCAAAGCTAAGCTCATCATTCATTCCCAATGCATCGAAACCGCCATTATAAGCTGTCGATAACGCTGGTATACCTAGTGCGGTTGTTGCTCTTAATCCGGAAGCATCAGCTGTTGCTTTCAATTCAATTTGAGCCCCACTACCAAACATAGCCGACGTCTTTACACCATTACGAGATACTGTTTCAAAATAAATCCTATCGGCACCATCTAATTTTGCAACAACATCACCTGCAGAAAATTGGCCATTATTTAAAATAGCTAAATCTACCGCTTGCTGTACGGCACTAAGTGAATCTGTTTTATCACCTGAACTTGCATCGGTATTTACATCTACATTTAATGTAATACCATCCACTACTAAATCGAATGTTGCATTATTAGCACCACTAAAATCGATACCACCAGCAATCACTGCACCACCGGATGTAACAGCACCTTGACCATCACTGACTACCTGAATGTATTCATCACGTCCTGCTGTATTTGTAATAAGCTCCAAACCATTACCAGAACCAAGTTGTGCCGTTACAATGCCAGCACCATAAGCTGCATCTAATTTAGCTTGTATATCAGTAATATTGTTTCCACTATCCGCATCAAGCAATATATTTTGTTCGTTACCATTTACATTTAATGTGAAGCCTGCATTTACTGTACTAAAATCGATGTTAGTTGATATATCACGTGTGCCTTCAGTGGTAGTTGCGCCACTTATCATCCCTGATAAATTTGCATCTCCGGCTAAGTCAGTATTAATCTGAGCTTGTAATGCAGCAGCCAAGTCATTGCCTGAAAGATAAGTACCAGCTGGTAAACTGACTGTGTTCGTACTTGTGGTTCCATTTAACGCAATTTGAAAGTCCACATTGGAGCCAAATGTTAAACCAGGATCTTTACCGTTAATTTGCGCACCATCCGTTGCATCTAAACCAAGGGCTAAGTCCGTGGCGGACCCACCCACCGCAGTTATTTCTATCGAATCAGTGGCACTTGGTGTTGTTGTTGTAAATACCAATTTATCATTGTCATCGAATTTTGCTAATACACTACCATTAAGAGCTGTTGCATCGACCGCTGTTTGTATGGCTTGCAGTGTGTCCTTACGATCACCAAAGGTGCCATCGCCATTTAAATCTAAACCGTCAGCATTTAAATTAACAGTTACCGCTTCTGCAGCACCGCCATTTAAACTAATAGAAAAATTGGCATTATTAAGAGAAAAATTCATACCATTTGAACTATCAACACTTGTTGATCCTGGAACCGTTGATGTTCCGTAACCATTAAAATATTCATTATTTAAAGATGTTAGGGCGATACCCTTAAAAGCACCTTCTCCCAGCTTTTGAAATCCTAATGTATTTGCAGTATTCGTATCTATCGACGAAAAATAAACTTGTGAACTTGTACCATAGGTATTCGATGTTATATCAAATGACTTATTTGCAGCATCAAACACAACAGTGGAGCTATAAGCTCTATCTTTAAAATCTTTGGCGCTATTAATTTGCAATTGAATTTCAGCCGCCAGCTCATCACCTGTTGCATAACTGCCCTTCGTTAAGCTAATCGCAGATGTCTTTCCGTTTAAGTTAACTGAAAAATTATCATTGGCATCATTAATAACTACTGGTGATAAAAAATCTAACACATTAACACTGCCACCTTCATATTTACCTTGAGTTGCTAGCTGTGTGATGTTGACATCATATGTACCTGGTTTGGTATTAATTGACTCGTTTAAAAAACTAATTTGATTATCGGTTGCTGAGCCTTGTGTTGCAAACACACCCACAACTGCTTCGCGGCTTTCATTTAAACCTTTCAAAAATAAATTTGAATCGAATTTTAATTTAAAGCTGTCATTTTGATCGGTGTAAATCCCCAATTCGCTAAACGAGCGAAAGTTCGTGCCTGTAATATCTGAGACTGTACTTGTCATTAAACTTTTGATCTGAGTATTAATAGAACGTAAGGTACTGTCGCCTAGCAATAAACTACCGGTACTAGATGACTCATCAAATTTGGTTAAGTCTTTATAAACTGTTTGAAAGCCATTATAAGCTTCAATCATATCTTGAATTTTTTCTGATATTCCCGTGATATCAGGGCCAACCGTAATGGATACATTATTACCTACATCTTCACTTTTTAAGCTTAATGTCACACCGTCAATAACTTCGGTTACTTCATTGCTTGAGCGCGTAATGGCTAAACCGTTTACGCTAATTAATGCATCGGTACCTTTTTGAGTTTCCGTTAGGTTTGTTCCAGGTGTGTCTTGATTTTTATTATAAGCAAACGCAGATAAACCGGATGTTGCTAATGCACCACTGGCATCTTTAGCGACAATCTCCATGCTGAATTCTTCACCGGTTTCTTCACTGGTTAGTTGTAATACATAGCCGGTACCATCATTAACAATCGAAGCTTTTACACCTTCTACTTCATCATTAATTTTATCGCGCAGCGCACTTAAGCTATCTTGCCCAGCGGTTAAATCAATTTTAAACGTGCCTGCCTCTGGATTGGCTTCAAAGTCATCATAACCACCGCCCCCTAAATAATTAGTGGTACCAATGGTGAAGGTTAAACTGCCGGTACCAACCGATTCTGTGGTTGTTGAAAATGACTTAGAAACAAGTGAGTGCGCTTTAGCAGTGCGCTGCACCTCAATACTATACGTGCCTGTTGGGGCGGATGATGTGGCTGTGGCCGTTAGAATGGTATCATCAGAGGAAGTGGCATTAGTCGCGCCAATATTTTTAGGATCTGATAGCGCAACAATGGCTTCAGAGAAATCATAAAGTTTACTTTGCACTTCACCATACGCCGAGATTTTGGCGTCAATCACATCTTGCTGAGTATTAAGACGCAACTCGCCAGCTGCTTTATCGGCATTTATGATGCTTTCAACCAAATCACTGGTTAATAGGTCCGAACCAATACCTAAGGATTCAATAGCAGCCATAAAACCTCCAAGAAGCACCAATACACATCTGAGAATCACATAAAGCAAAACCCGATACCCCATTTAACGGCGGTATCAGGTAATACTTTAATTAAGAACTATAAGATTTAGTTATAAAATGCCAGTTTTTTGATTACACCTTTCGGCTCCTCTCAAACCACTTTTTCTAACTTATGCTATCGTCCCTATATTGATGTGTTAGCATAAAAATAATAGTTAAACCTGAGCGCTAAAAAGCAACGTTGGCTCTTCACTATTCAATTTCTTTGCCATTTCTAAGGCCGCTTCATTCGGAATCTGGCGAACCAGTTGTTCTGATTGACGATCATAAACGCTGATCACGGTCTTACCACTGTCTTCATCTAGCCTAAAGTCTAAGTCTCGCTGTGTTTTTTGCACATACTCGTTTAACTTAGACACTGCTTCTTTTACCTCAACGCTCTTTGCTTCGGCTGCTTCATCATTAGTCGTATCATCAATGGGCAATTGTTTGCCGCTTGACTCTACTTCTTTTGCCGCCTTGGCATTCACATCCGCTTTTGGCTTTTGTGATTGAACTTGAGGTGCAGAAGAAACCGCTTTAGCCAGCTGGCTAATATTTTGTGCGTTAATTTCGTTCATAATACACCTCTCTTAAAGTTAGATTCTGCTTACGCTACCAGCGATAGAGGAAACTCTACCGCTGGTTGATCACCTAACTTATCCGAGTAAAGAAAGAACCTGCTGAGGACCCTGGTTAGCCTGAGCTAAGATCGAAATACCTGCCTGTTGTAGCACCTGGGTACGCGATAGCTCTGCTGTTTCAGCCGCGAAGTCAGCATCTTGAATACGAGAGTTTGCAGCACTCAAGTTTTCAGATGTTACGGCCAAGTTAGAAACCGTTGACTCCATTCGGTTTTGAATCGCACCAAGGTCAGCACGTTGCGAAGCAATAGAGCTAATAGCATTATCGATTGCAGTTAATGCAGCCGTTGCTCCTTCAAAGGTTGAAATATCAATCTCTGTAAGGAACTGTCCATTCTCACCACCACCAAATTTACCTTCAGTTAAGCCCATCGCTGCAAGTTCATCAGAACCACCACTGGCAAGGCCTATTTCTATTTGCTTCGCTGACTGGAGCGTGATTGTTCCGTAAGTCGTTTCGTAGGTAGCACCTTCACTAGCAGAACCCCGTGTACCAGTCGTGTCCTCAGAAGTAGAAGTACCGATATCCGCCTCGCCGATGCCATCTACTGCATCCGCATCTAGACCGATAATCACACCAAAACCAACACCTGTACCTTGGTTATTCGCCTCATCATTATCAATGGCAACTGAGATATTTCGACCGTCAGCAGCGGTTAATGTTATAGATGAGCCATTATCTTCAGCGGTTACACCCGTTTGACCAGCCTTTGCGTTAATGGCTTCAATTGCACCGGCTCTCGAGGCATCAATATCAACACCACCTGTGCCATCATCCTCAATAGACACAATACCAATATCTACACCATTAATATAAATCTTGCCTGAGTCACCAGCCTGGTAAGTACTTGTACCCGCATCCGTAGTCGTGTTTTCATCACCACCAACTACTCGGGTCTCATTTACAATAGCCGTGACACCGGTTTCAGCCGATACATCATTGATCGCCTCAGCAGTCGCTATGGCAGATGCTAGTTTGGTACTGGTTTGAATACTAGAGCCATCACTCGCAACAGTCGCCGATGCTTTATCACTCAACGGGTCAGCCGCCTGAATAGATACGCCATTAATTGTCAAGTCACCGTCTGTTAAGCCAACTAATGATGGCGTTACCGTTGACGTAATTGAGTTAAACCCAGAGGCACCCACACCTGCAGAATAACCAGCTGTAGCAAATACCGCTGAAATTAGACCCGTAGTCACGCTATTTGTAGCACCACTGGTCGAACCAGATAGGCTAGAGCTAACACCAATAGACGTAATCGCTTCATCCGTTACGTTTGTTTCTTTAATATAACCGACAGAAACAATCCCTTGGGTACCAGCAGCACCATAAACAGCGGTACCTGAGAAGCCACCTGTTTCTGTACCTGTTGCAATGGTAATACTCGTATTCGCTGCTGTTGAACGAGTTAAGATTGTATTACCTTCCACATCAGTGATGGTTAGAAGCCCTGCTGCACCACCAGTATTAGATACAAATTCGGCCGTCAAATTACCGCTTGTTAAGGCATTGATCGAAGCTGAAATCGTCTCTAGGGTACTCGAACTAGTAAACGCCACTGAACCTAAAACTTCACCAGATGAGCTACCCGCATCATAGAAGGCTAAAGTACCAGTTGAAGCCGAAATCGCTGAAATTTGAATCTTGGTTTCAGCGCTCGCTTCAACACCGTCCACTTTATTTAAAGCTTCAGCTAATGCATCAGCACCAAAACCTGTACTTGAAAGTATCTGGACATTAGTTGCAGAGTTCGCTGATGTACCAATGGTAATGTCTTGCCCACCAGCCGTCACTGTAATGACCTCAGACGTTATTCCAGTACCGAAGAAATCTTGACCAGTTGTTGTACTCACTTGCTGACTACCAAGCAGTGAAATCCCCGTAGAGCCACCAAAGCTTGAGGACAAATCAACGCCATCCGCTTTTGTTACCGATGTAGTGGTAAGTTGTGCCTGAGTAGTTGAGTAAGTACCAGCGACTAAACCTGAATTTTTCAGATCGCCATTACCCGTGCCATCACCACCTGTAATAACAACCTCTTTAACATCACCATCAGCAACTAGAGTGAAGCCGCCTTCATATGTGTCTGAAGCAGCTAAGCCTGTAGCCGATGCAGTTAAACTACCCAGCGAAAGTTCAATGTTTCGGCCATTATCCGCGACTAAACTAACACCACCAGAGTCTGCGTCATTATTAATAGCACGCACACCCGTTTGTTCTGATACAGCGTTAATCGCTTCAACCACACCTGCTCGTGTTTGAGAAGTAGACGTGGTCGTCGTGATATCAATATCGACGCCATTTAAGGTAATGGTTCCAGAGGATGCCGTACCCGTCATTTCACTACCGGATACCGTGTTTTCATTCACAACGGCTTTTACACCAGTTTCGTCATAGGCTTTATTAATAGCTACTGCTTTAGCTATCGCACTTGCAGCTGCATTATCAGTAGAAAATGTATCATCAGACGCTTGAGATGGAGAAATAGCCACGCCATTTAAAATTAAATCCCCGTTCTGTAAAGCATTCCCGTTACCTTGTGAGCTGATACCTACAGCATCAGAGGCCCCCAGCTTATCTGCTGTCAATTCTGCAATGGACACGTTGAGAGTTTGCCCTGCATTAGCACCAATTTGAAACGTCGCACTGAAAGAACCATCAAGAAGCTTACGGCCGTTAAAGTCGGTCTCCTCTGCAGTACGGGAAACCTCTGCAATCAACTGGCTAACCTCTGCTTGAAGCGCCTCACGGTCGACATCAGAGTTGGTTGCGTTAGCAGACTGAACCGCTAGCTCACGCACACGTTGTAGATTGTCATTCATTGAGCCTAGAGCGCCCTCTGCTGTCTGAGCTAAAGAGATACCATCCCCAGCATTACGCACAGCCACGTTTAGACCCCTAATTTGTGAATTAAAACGAGTGGAAATAGCTAAACCAGCCGCATCGTCTTTTGCGCTGTTAATACGCAAGCCAGAGGATAAACGCTGCAATGCTGTTTGGTTGGCAGATTGCGACTTGTTCAAGTTACGTTGCGCATTTAGTGACGCAATGTTGGTATTAATAATTTGAGGCATAATCGCTCTCCTTACTGTTATGAGTCTGAAGACAGCTCTGAATTCAGACTGTCTGATCTATCCACATGTAAGATAGCGGCCCAACTACAGATAACTTAATAATCAGTCATATAATAATTTGCTATTGCAAAAGCGTTTATTATCACCAAATAAGTGGTCAATATATTGCATATTGAGCAGAAGATACTGAACCGGCCAAAGAAATGACTTATGAGTGACATACCCGATATTCTGCAAGAATTATTCAATAAAAATCTCGCCTATTTCAAGGACAAAAATCCTAGTATTTATAACGTAATAAGCAATACAAAGCCTGACCATAGCAAAATTATAATAAATAAAGATGGAACGTTTGACCTAAATTACAATAATAAATGTATATATAATGGCGATGCTATCCAGTATGTAGAAAATGAAGTAAAAGAGTTTAATCAAATTAATAAACAAGGAGTTCGTCAATTAAATGTCAGCATTCCAAGGCCAGGGCTTTATACTGCACCTCGATTCTTTCAAAGGCACTTGGATAAAACGATAACTAATATGTATCAGGCCAAGGGAACAATAAATCAAAATATATTAGTACATGACGGAAAGTATGATTTCTTAGTTGTCATGGGGGTCGGGCTTGGTCTCCACATATCTGAAATACTAGACAGATTAGACGTTCAAAATTTATTAATTTTAGAAACAGATCACGAGCTGCTAACTTTGAGCTGTTTTTTCACTGATTGGAAGGAAATATATAAAAAACAAGATCCAAAAAATAACAAATCATTAACTCTCGTAGCAGTAAAGTCAGAAGACACCGATATAGAACATGGAAGTCTTTGGAATGAGTTAATTAAAAGAGCCCCTCACTTTCCATATAATACTGTATTTTACAATCATGGAAGACATGGTAAATATGGAAAGATAATAAAAAAAATAAAACATGACCAAAAAATGTTTATGAGTCTATGGGGGTTTTATGATGACGAGACAGCCCAAATCAATAATATTATTTATAACATATCAAAAAAACTACAGAAAAACTCTAGATTCATACCAACAAGAAACAACTTCAAATGGACATGCCCAGTAATTATCTGTGGAAGCGGGCCGTCATTAGATGAAAGAATGAATCAACTGAAAAAAATACGTAATAGATGCATATTGATATCAGCAGGTACATCTTTATTACCACTAACAAAAAATGGAATAATACCAGATTTACATGTAGAACTTGAATCTGATTATAGTGTTCTTCACTCATTACAATCCATAGAAGATAGCAATATATTAAAAAAAATACCTCTTGTTACAGGGATCCAGTCAACTCCAATTATCACCACAATGTTTAAAGATGTTTACTTCTTTGTCAAAGACTCATCTGCTGCTGGTGGGCTTATAGAAAAAGAGGAAGATAAGTTAAAAGATGCAACACCAACATGCGTAAATGCTGCAATATCATTAGCATTACAATTTAAATCAGATAATGTATATCTATTTGGTACAGATTTCGGATTTTATGATGAGAATAAAAATCATAGTAAAGATTCACTATATAACCTAGACATTGAAAATACCGAAGCATTTAAAGAAGGAAATAAAAGCAATATAGAAAACGCCTTTATATCAGATGGGTATTTAGGTGATTGTTATACTACCGACATGTATTTCACAACAAAAAGGCGAGTTGAATTCTCAATAAAATTAAATAAACATCTTCATAATTTCAATATATACAACTGTTCAGATGGCTTAATCATAGATAACTCTATACATATCAACAAAAAAACAGAGATAAATATAAAGGATTATGATAGAAAAATTAATCATGATGAATTTAAAATAAAATCAAGACATATAAATATAGACATAGAAAAAAACATCTCTAAACCAATACAAGAAAGTATAAATGAAATATCTAGAGTATTAAAATTAAACTTACAAGAAATGAATGAAAATACTGATGACTTATCAGCTATGTGCTGGAAAATAGCAAACTATATATCGACAACTTATAAAGATAAATATGGTTCTCTCTACTATATAATTAGAGGGTCGATATGGCATTACATGTTGGCAGGTTATACCATTTCATATGGTCAAGATTTAAAACACAGAGAAGAAGCTATAAAAATTTGGAAAAATGGCTTCATCGATTTCCTAACAGAACTACCAAACAACATGAAGAATATAATAAATCGAGAACGTAATTTAAATGATATCTCTTTAAAAAGTACAATTAAAAATGAAATAGATGGGTTTTAGGAATATAAACTATGAAAACACCACGAGAGATTAAAAAACACTACAATTCTGGTGATAATATTACATCACTATTAAGAGATGAATTTAAAGAAAAAAGCAACACCCAAGATATAATTGAAATATCATATGATATGCAAACTGGAAGTTATAGCGAAGCAATGCAAAAAAAAGAGATTGCATTAGCGAAAGGTCTCTATACAAAAGAAATATGTAACATAATTAAATCCTTAGATCTCAAGCCCAACACAATACTTGAGGCCGGTGTTGGTGAAGCAACCACTCTCGGCGGTGTCATAAAAAACCTCAAAGATACTGATTTTTTTGGTTTTGATCTAAGCTGGTCAAGAATTGCATATGCAAGGAAATGGCTAAGTAGTATGAATATAAACAATGTAACTTTATGCTTAGGTGATCTATTTGATATTCCTTTTCAAAACAATTCTATTGATATTGTATATACATCACACTCAATTGAGCCAAATGGTGGGAATGAAGAGGCAATTATTAAGGAACTATACAGAGTAGCTAGAGATTATTTGATACTAT
This sequence comes from Bermanella sp., assembly GCA_049115935.1. Classification (GTDB taxonomy): domain Bacteria; phylum Pseudomonadota; class Gammaproteobacteria; order Pseudomonadales; family Oceanobacteraceae; genus Bermanella. The sequence goes on from JAGDZK010000093.1 coordinate 71,344, forward strand.
TAGAGCCAGCTTACGAACTCTCAAATAATGAAATAAAAAAACGTATGGATCAGCATGGATACTGTAAAAATATAAGCAACATATCAAAAGAGCTTGGATATAATGTGGTCAAGCATGAACTATTCCCTCACTCTGCAAATCCAATGAACCCAACAGCTATAACCATAATAAAAAAGGAGTATAAAGGGAGCATGCCAAGTTCAATACTAGCCTGCCCAAAATTCAAAACACCACTTGAAAAAATCAATGGTGCTTTATATAGCCATGAGGGATTATCTGTTTATCCGATTATCGACAACATACCTTGCCTAAAAATAAAGCACAGTATTTTTGCTAGTAAATATGAAGAATTTAAAGCTTAGTTACGTCGTCAAAGTAGTCTGTGTATTTCTTTTGTAAAATAACATCCGACCATCGGTAATTAAATGGATTATCACAAAGATAACCAACCGACATAGATTTATCATAGTAAATATTTTCACTCACTATTTCGTACATACCGGTAGATAGAAATATCTGAAAGTGTGAACCAATAACTTTAAAATTGAACACTTCAGAATCAGTTATATGATGATTTCTATTTTTTGTGAATTTATGAGGTTTAAAATCTCTAATAAATATAAATCCGCCATCCTTAATTGACTTATCAACATTGGAAATCGACTCAAGAATACTTTCTCTTGAAACCCAACTAAACACATCATCAATTATTGCCAAGTCAAATTTTTCATTATTACTATCGTCGTTAGATATTTCATTATCGCCGATAATACCGTGGTAAAGATCAATATTACTTCCATATAAGCTCATACCAAAATCTACTGCTTTTTTTGAAGCTTCAACACCTATACATTTACATCCTTTGTTAGTAGTTAGATAGTTAAGTAGATCGCCGTAATTGCAACCAAATTCGATTACGCTATTAAATTCTATATTGGACTTTAATAGAAAATCCAATATCGTTCTTTTATTTTCTCTTAGATCTGGAACCTTCTTTCCTTCAAAGTTTCGATCAAAAAAATCATCACCTTCTTTTTTTAGGTAGTAATCATCCTGAGTTTTCATTTTATATACCTTTACTTAAAATAAATGAAATGGTCTTATCAATAACAGAAGGAACAAGCCTATTAATATTCTCCGGCCCTGCATTAACAAACGGAATATAGATATTACCCTTTAAATCATTAAACTCATCTTCATATTTTTTAGTAATCCTATCTAATGGATCTGAAGTTATCATACCTTTGAATTCAACTTTAAAATTAAAGTCGACATATTCCCCGTTTTCAATAATACCTAGCTCAATTAAACTAGAAACCCAAGATTTTCTCCATGTATCAACATCATAATCAAATTCATCAGCTGGGAAAATAAATTCTACTTGAAGTAAATTATTCCTCTCATTTCTCAACAAACCAGGAAATGAGATTCTATTAATCTTATGATTTGGGTCGCCTACGAGAATTTCATGAAAACTATCTGGTAATTCATAATTAAATCGAAAGCTTCCAAGTGCCAACTTCTGAGGAACGCCTTTTGGAAGATCCATACCATATAAAGAAGCCAGCCCTATAAAAGGTGCGCACCAGAAATAATGAGAAGAGGTGTAACTTACTCCTAAAGCCTCAACGCTTTCACATTGATATGCATCATTTAACTTAATATTGATATCTTTGCACCCTAAAAAAATATCACAATATTGTTTATCTATAGACTCGTAAAGGCCTTCAATAAAACCAAAGAAACCAGAATGTTTTGGGTAAATAACAGTTTGCTCTTGATTGCGCATTTTATTATGAAACTTGGTCGATTCAGAATTACCATCGGATGTTTTTTCTAATTTAGGAAAAAACCACGGATAGACCATATCAAACATCCTGGACTTAGAACCGCCTTCTTTCAGCGACCTAACCTCAGAGGGGTAAGAATATAAAATTGTATTTTTACAGTATTCGCTATAATCAACACCATAGACGTTGGCAAGATTATCACTTGTTATTACATCACCCACATTATCAAAATCTTTCAAGCTAAGTTTATTTTTAAGATTTACAGGCCAATCTTCAATATCAGCATTATATTTAAATACACTGCCATCTAAAGCGATTCCTCTCCTAAGAGTATGCTGAATATACTCGGGCATAACTTTTTTAAACAAACTGGAAGTGATTTTAGATCGTGACTCATCAAGCGCATGATAACCTGTATCAAATATATCGCCTAAGTCATTCTTAAACGAAGCATTCCCACCTCCAATATGGTCACTTTTTTCTAGAATGCAGCATTTAATTCCATAACTGGATAAAGTATAGGCCGCCACTAAACCCGATAAGCCTGCACCAAAAATAATTACGTCATATTTATTCATAACACTTATTCATCCGTTGAAACAAATTATTTTTCAAAACAGTTAAACTGGACAGAGTCTCCAAAATTAATATCTTTTGATAAAGTTTTTCCAATGATTTCAGAGTAATATTTAGGTGCTATACCAAAGCCAGGTCTAATGCTCTTAATATCATCAACTGTAATAGTATGACCTTTATTTAAGTTATTTATAAAATAAAGCGACCTTCTAAATTTTATATTGCCAGCTTCTGATTCCTTCAAATCATAGCCCGGCTTACCAAGTGACAACCAAGTATTATGAGCATCAACACATAATTTTTTTAATTCATCAGGCTCTATTGAAAAAGCACTATCAGGCCCGCCGTCACTTCGGTTTAGCGTAAAGTGCTTTTCTATAAAGCTTGCTCCTAGGGCAACAGCAGCAATAGAGGTATTTGTACCAAGTGTATGGTCAGATAAACCAGTCAGAGTTTTAAACTTGGATTTTAAATCTGCTATTGTTGTTAAATTAGATTGATCTATCGGTGCTGGATATGAACTAATACAATGCAATAACATCAGGTCATTGCATCCAGCGTCTCTGGCTACTTCAACTGCTTCGCTGATTTCAGCTAAATTTGCCATTCCCGTTGATATAATCAGTGGTTTTTTAGTAGATGCCGCATATTTTATTAGGGGCAAATCTATTACTTCAAATGATGCAATTTTATATGCAGGTGCATTTAAAGACTCTAACAGATCAATAGCCGTTTCATCGAAAGGCGTGCTAAAGCAGGTTAAATTTATTGACCTTGCATGATCAAATAAATCTTTATGCCACTCAAAAGGCGTCTCAGCCCACTTATAAAGGTCATATAATGTATAACCGTCCCACAAACCTCCTTTAACTTTAAAATCTTCAGATTGGCTATTGATCGTTATCGTATCTGCTGTATAGGTCTGTAATTTTACAGCATTTGCTCCACATTTTTTTGCACTGGACATAATCTTCTTTGCCCGATCAATCGAACCATTATGATTACCTGATACTTCGGCGACAATGTAGGGAGAACAATGATTACCTATCTCAACGCCATCAATTTTCATACGCCCTCCATCAATGAAGTAATAAATGCTGCCGAACCTGCAATAGGTAATGATGTATTTCTTTTAATATCAATCCACATAAAATGATTAGTTTCTTGTGAAGACATACTTGATACATCAAAACGGTTATTATCTGAAGAAAGTAAAATATCAATAACATTATGAGTATGATCATAAATAACACTCACCTCTTCTTTCCACTCAAGATCGATATTACTCGAACTTTCTTCTAACCATTCAGTTTTAAGCTGCTCAATATAATCTAGTACAGCAAGCGAACCGGAGGGTATAAGATCCCAACAACCTGTATTTTGATAATTAACAGAGGATCTCTCAGCACACAAAAAATAACCTCTGTTATCGCTCACTAGACCTGTAACAGCCAATAGTGGAGGTGTTATACCAACTCTAAAATTTTTATAGTTACTTCTGTAAACACTAATCGTATTATTTACTAGTATATCTTGTGGATTAACATGATATGTCACATCACAATAGGATCCATTAGCTTCTAATAAAGCCCATTCATTTTCATCTAATATCGAATATTTTTCAGAAACAATACCAATTTCAAAAAAATTTAAATTATTAAACCTTCCTAAAAATGAATAATTATTTTCAATCGATTGAAGTAATATATTTTTTATATTATTTTTTGTATATTCATCATATTTAATCACCCTACATCCAGCTGCCAAGCCTGAAGCAATACCATTATTACTATCATCAATCAAAATTGCAGTATCCCATCCTGAATATTTAAGGCAGGTATTAATAATTCCTGGATTAGGTTTAGCCTTTTCAACCTTGTCTCCTCCGATCACTGTATTAAAAATATCATCTATTCCATGATTAATAAGAACCCTTTCAATTAAATGGGTATCGCAACCAGATGCTATAGACATTTCTATACCTTTAGATTTAACAAACATAATAAGATCTAAAATAGGTGATTCGATTACCATATCGTTATAAATGTCCAACAACCGACTATTATAAAAAACTTCAATTTCATCGGTAATACTACTTATAGAATATTTATTACTAATAAACTCCGATATCTCATGAATATTTTTACCATTCAGTTCTTTGAAGTCTAAGTCAACATCAATTAACTTATTTCTCTCATTGAATTGATTGCAGACAAGTACATATAGATCTAATAGCTTATTTAGACTTTCAACAAGAACCCCATCAAAATCAAATACTATTCCTAATCTCATTCAACTACTTCTTTATAACAAGTAATTTATTTTGCCCAAACTCACCAAACTTATTAATATCCTCAATACTCAACGACAACAATAATTTTGTAATGGATATCATAATTTCACTATCGTATTCAACCTCGCCATTATGTAACATTGGAACCAATACATACTGGGCAATATCATGTAGACTTGAAAAATTTATAGTTTCAATAATTTCACATCCAACATGGACTAAGTAATCGACTAATTCTTTATTATCAAAGAAATTATTAAACTCAGCCACATTTCTACTTTCAAGACCAACAGAATTTCTTAATTTGTTTTGAGATGCATGATTATCCCTAAAATTTTCAATCATAAAAACATAGCCATTATCAACTACTGATTTAAGAATGTTATCTATTGCTTCTTTTTGTAGATCAAAGTCAGGTAAGTTAATCAAACATCTGCAAGAATAAACTAGATCAAACTTCTTATCTTTAGAAATATCAAGAACATCACCAACATAAAAATTAAGCCTACTTTGAACTTCGCTTTCTAAATTAGATTTATTTGAATTAGCACTTTCTATCATTTCAGGAATATAATCAAAGGCATCAACAACATGGTCCAATTCAGAAGCAATTGATATTGCGTTATACCCATTACCACAACCAACTTCTAAAATACTAATACTATCTTTAAAGTATTTTGATATCGCGTCGATTAAAATCTTAATTTCTAGCTGCTTAATATTAGATGACTTAGTGGTAGCTCTTAAAGATTCGCCATATTTATCAGCCCAATCGTTCCAATGGTTTTTAATTAGACTTAATTTCTCATCTTTTTTTCCCATAAATCATCTCACTTTAAAAACAGGCTTAATTGGATCTCCAGAAAGAAGACCATTCAAGTTATTAATCCGTATACCTTCAGTTAATAAACTAAAGGTTTTATCATAGGCCGATAAAATTTTAATAATACTCTGTGTATTTGTTGAGTAAGACATATTATGACTGCCAATCGTCAGCACACCATTCTTCGCTAAATTCTCAATTATTATCGATTTAATCAATAAATCATCAGTATGGTTAATTGAAAAAACTTTCCAGCTTTCATGTCCAATTAAGTTAAAAAAATCGATATCATATTTTAATTTCAAAATATCAATACCATCTGTCAACATCTTACCCATTTCATAAAAGTGCTCAGTTACCGGTAAATTTATATATTTATCAAGAACACAACTCGCTGCAGCCAGGGATAATGTCTCGCCACCAAATGTTCCTGAAAAGAAAATTTTATCCATATATTCCATGATATCTTTTCTACCAACTATGGCAGAAACAGGCATACCATTTGCCATACCCTTCCCAAATGTAGATAGATCCGGTGTTACTCCAAATAGTGCTTGTGCTCCTCCTTTATGTAATCGAAACCCAGTAATCATTTCATCAAATATAAGAATGGCTCCATATTTATTACACAGATCTCTCACACCAGTTAAAAACTCCTCACTTGGGTAAATAGCAGCCATGGGCTCTAAAATCACAGAACCTATGTCTGAATAACATGTAAATAGGTTTTCAAGAGATTCTAAATCATTATAATTAAATGTGACTGATAGGTCCGAAACCACTTTTGGCACACCCAAATTCCGAGCCGTTATACCAATATACCAGTCTTGCCATCCATGATAACCACATATGGCGACTCTATTTTTATTGGTATATGCTCTTGCTAATCTAACTGCTGCAGAGGTGACATCTGTACCATTTTTTCCAAATCGAACCATTTCCGCAGATGGTATAATTTCAATTATTTTTTCAGCTACCTCACATTCCAATCTATGTGGCAGTGAAAAATTTATGCCATTTTTTAATTGTTTTTTGATCGCAGAATCGACATCATCATCACAATAGCCAATAGATACGCTTAACAATCCATTTACTTGATCAATATATTCATTACCATCTACATCCCAAACTTTATCCCCTTTACCTTTCTCTAAAAATAATGGGGCACCGCCTTTGGGAATTGAGTAATGCGACTTACTAAATGTTTGTGAAGCCACTGGAATAGATTTTATAGCCCTATCGAATAGATTTAATGAATTCTTGTAATTCATCATTCAGACTCCAAAGATTTCAACAAACCCTCATTTCTTAATATACCCTGATTTAAGTTAATTAAACTGGGTTCTAATTTCAAAAGCTGTCTTATTTCGTCATTTCTAAACGGTTTATCAAAGTACAACTTTTCATATATAGCATTTACAAAATCGAAATCTTCTTTATGATCGACCGTCCATCGCAATGAAGATTCATCTCCATTTATATTTTTATAATTCTCTATATGATAACGATCTGGATTCTGATAACAAAAATAGGTTACATGCTCTTTTTCGTATTCTTTTTTTGCCCTTAATCCAATATCCTGTAAACATTTTTTAGCTATTACCTCTACATCTAACCCATCCGGAAAAGTAGGCGGGAGTACATTTGAAGTGTAATCAGCATTTGTATTTAAGTGTTTATTAATTGTAGCGTCTATGACTTCCCAATCAATCAAAGGGCAGTCTCCTGTAAGTCTTACTACATGATCACAAGAATATATTTTAAGAGCATCAATATATCGAGATAAGACATTATTAAGATCTCCTCTGAACACCTTACATCCAATTAGCTCACAATACTCTACTATTTCATTGTCAGAGCTATCCGTACTTGTCAAAATTATTATTTCATTAATTAATTTTGACAAACGAATTCTTTCTATTTGACGATAAATCATTGGCTTGCCAATAAGTGGCATAAGCACTTTACCTGGCAACCTAGTTGAACTCATTCTTGCCTGCAAAAAAACATTAATTTTCATAATTCCAATTCGCAGGATTAATTATATTTTCATCCTCAATCGATAAATGCCTTACATCGATATCTATTATATTTTCTGACATCCCTTCAAGACCTTTAATTAATTCACTAGCTTGATGCTCGCTATCCAAACCAATTAGAACCTTATCAACCCAAGTTTTATTAAATGCATAGGACAAACATAATTCATATATATTAAAATTATTCTTGTAGGCCATTTCTTTAATATCATTAATATATGGAATAACCTTTCTTAATTCCTGTGGTATTTTTCTTTCAACCATTAGTAATAACCCCTGAAGAAAAATACTTCTTACATGAACCTCTATATCCTTAGTTGAACCAATAAACTCTTCACAATCGAAACGCTGATCAAGAATATTCAACGGTATTTGAACCAAATCAATATTCATATTTTCTTTGTATTGGTAATACTGATTAGGACTGTAAACACTTACTCCAATTTTTACACCTTTATTCCTGATACTCTCAAGTTTGAATAACACTTCGTCAAAATCAGCATGCCGAATATCATTAGTATCATGAATCATAATCCCATATAAATTACTACCAAATAACTCGCAGGTTCTATCAATCTCTTTTAAAACATCCATAACGCGATTATTTTTCAAAGATAATGTTTTACTGATCACTCTATTTTTAGATGTTATTAACTTAGACAAAATATATTGTGACGAACCATACGCTGGCGATGTATCTAAGGTTAAATCCATAAAGTCAAATATATTTATAATTCTTCCAGCTTCTATTTCAGATACTTTTATTCCATTATTAATACCATAATCAAGACCAAACTGAACCGTCCCCAACTCAATTTTACTAATTAATGATTTAGTATCTAGGTTTTTCACTATAAGAATCCAATACTGACTTTCTTAATGCACATATCATCAACCTTTCATCTTTTTCATCAACTATTAAATCATTATTATGGCTCGTTATAGATTTACTTATTAATTGATATTCTGGATTCCAAGAAAACATTTTTTCGTAATCCATTTTGTAACTATATACACCATCTAAATGAGCATATTTATTTTTATATGGGGTTTCCGTATAGAAATCTAAAATTACAACAATTCCATTATTTACTAATACCCTATTAACTTCGCTGGCTATCTTAAACAAATCCGATCTATCACATAAATACAAACAAAATCCAATTATAATTATAGACATTGAATTATCCTTATAAGGTAAATTGTCCGCAGTTCCTTTTATAAGATTTAAGTTCTGGTACTGAGATTCACCTGATTTTATTGCTTTTTCTGATGGATCTATGCCATAACAGTTAAATTTAAACTTTATATTTAACGTATTTAACCTCCAACCATCTGCACAACCTATTTCTAGACAGTTCATATCAGTCAAATTTAATCGTTCTATTTCTTTAATAATTAAATCTTCAGATATTCTTGAACTCATATCGATAGATTTATTTCTATCAAACCAAGAATCACCTTCACTACTGGAAAATACTGTTTTTTGGTTAATTATTTTATTCATAATTAATAACCTCAACTATATTTTTTAATTCATTTTCATTTAATTCTGGGTATATGGGTAAACTTAGCACTGTTGAATAAAAATAATTTGAGTTTGGAAAATCTGAAGAAACAGATCCAAGCTCTTGGTAATAAGGTTGATTTGGAATAGGGATGTAATGAATTTGGCACAAATAACCTTTAGATTTTAATCTTTCAAATAAATCCAATTGATTGTCTACCAATATTTGATAGAGATGATGAGAACACAAACCAAATTCGTCATAATTTATTATTCTTACATTTTTATTTATTATATTTTTTTTATAGTAACTAGCAATTTCTCTTCTTTTCTTTACAAATCCATCTAATTTTTTTAATTGACTAATACCAAGTGCAGCTTGCATTTCATTTAGCCGATAATTAAAACCAAGTTCTTTCTGCTCATAATACCAAGGAAGTTCACTATCAGATTTAACAATACCATGATTTGATAGTTTTCTTATCCTGTCACTACAATTTTTCTCTTTACTTATAACCATGCCGCCTTCTGCAGTGGTTATCATTTTTACAGGATGAAAACTGAATACTGTAAAATCCGCGTATTCCATACAGCCAACTTTCTCACCTGTTTGGTATTGTGCACCCAATGCATGAGAAGCATCTTCAATGATCATAAACCCATATGTATCAGATAAGGTATTTACCCTAACCATATCAACTGGATTCCCGGCCATATGCACGATCACCAATGCTTTTGGAAGATTATCTTTTTTTGTTTTTTTTAATTTATCTTCCACTTTAGATAAATTTATATTTCCACTTTTCGCATCCACATCGATAAAATCTACCTTGGATTGGCAGTATCTTGCACAATTAGCACTGGCTACAAAAGATATTGCGGGCACCCAAACGGTATCATCTTCACTTAAATCACATGCCAAACAGGCTAGATGCAATGCAGAAGTAGCACTGTTAACTGCAACTGCGTATTCTGCATTGACATAGCGACACACAGCTCTTTCGAACTCTGTAACCAGTGATCCTTGCGTTAAATAATCGCTTTTTAGAACCTTGATTACACTTTGAATATCTTCGTCATCTATTGTTTGCTTACCGTAGGAAATCATTTACATGAATCCAACAACAATTGCTTGGTCTCATCAACTGATAAGAACCATTCATTAGTTCCAGAATCATAGGAAAACCCTTGATCAACAGAATTTCCTTTTTCTCCTAAATTATTCATTTCAAAGTTAATGCTTCCATCATAGAAATTTATAGATGGAGCTATAACATAATGATCTTGAAACTCTAATGTGCGGTAGCTGTCGTCTCTTGGACACATTTTTTCATGCAGTTTTTCTCCGGGCCGTATTCCAATCTCATGTACGTTAATGCCTGGCATGATTGCTTCAGCTAAATCTACCATTTTTACTGATGGAATTTTTGGAACAAATATTTCTCCACCTTTCATACGTGCAAAATTCTTAATCACAAAATCCACACCCTGTTGAAGAGTAATCCAGAACCTTGTCATTCTCATGTCTGTAATAGGAAGTGAATCCGCACCTTCATCCAATAATTTTTGAAAAAACGGCACAACAGAGCCACGACTTCCCACTACATTTCCGTAACGCACAACAGCAAACCGTGGCACTTCACCACCAACCATATTATTAGCTGCTACAAACAGTTTATCGCTACAAAGTTTGGTTGCACCATATAGATTAACGGGATTGGCAGCCTTATCAGTAGATAGAGCAATCACTTTTTTTACATCATTATCAATAGCTGCTCGAATTACATTTTCGGCGCCATCAATATTAGTTTTAATACATTCGGTAGGGTTGTACTCTGCGGCGGGTACTTGCTTCATGGCTGCTGCATGAATGATGTAATCAACCCCTTTGCAGGCTTGCATTAGGCGCTCTTTGTCTCTGACATCGCCAATAAAATAACGCATACACTCTGCGTTATATACTTGCTGCATCTCAAATTGCTTGAGTTCATCCCGTGAAAATATGATGATTTTCTTAGGTTTATAACGATTTAGTAATGTTTCAGTGTATTTTTTACCAAAAGAGCCTGTACCGCCGGTTATTAGTATGGTTTGACCATCAAACATGTGATGACCTCTTTATTGTCAATTTATGATCGTTAATGTCTATAAAGCAACAACTGAACCAACTATTAAGCTATATGCCTAGAGTGTATTAAATAGTGATAAACGATTAATTTGTGTAAAACTTTGTTGAGCGGCTTCCAATAAAAAACTTTGCAATGACAAACGACTCACTGCTTCCGCAAAATCAACATCTTGTAGGTTACTGAGGACTTCTTGGCTTACTAGGTCTACATCTTGATGAAGATTATCAATATTCTCAACGGTATTTAACCGTCCACCAAGTTCACTTCGCACTTCTGATACGCTCACTTGTGCAAAATCTAAATTTAACAAAGTTGTTTCCAATAACTTATCTAATGACTCGCTATCTTCTGGGTTATCCCCTAATTTCCTTAGCCCTTCAACCAAACCGGCAACCGTGTCAGTTACTGACTGCTTTTCTGAACTTATAACAAAAAAACTGTCACCGGGTTCTGGCTCACCTGCAATTTTAAAATTCGCACCTTTCACTTCTATTTGTTCACCTGGGGTATAGCTCATACCGACCATGCCATCTATTGGTCTATTATCGGATTTAGTCAGCACACTGTAATTGGGCCCTGGTGGTGATATAAAGCCATCAGGATTAAATTGAATTACAATGTCTTCAGGGTAAAATTCATTATAGGCCTCTTGGTCTGTCACAAAGCCATTACTTATAAAGCCTGTTCCAACATTTTTTTCATTATCTCGAGTATAAAATGTTTTCTCAGCGCTGTTTATGTCGACAAATAACGCCTTGCCTGTGTCATTAGTTTGTACTTTTGTACTATTGCTAATCTGTAGTTCACGCTCTCCATCATCCCCTTTATAAATCACACCACCACCTGGGCGCTTTTCAAACGGTAAGGTTTCACCTTTAAAACCTGAAAATATATAAGTATTGCTGGCATCTTTTGTATTCATCAGGTCTTCTAATGCAAATAATCGCTGCTCAATTTCAGCTGCAATGGCAGTGCGATCATCAAGCGTCATGGAGCCATTACCGGCATTAACCGTTAATTCGCGAATACGTGTAATATTTTCGGTTACACCTTCTAATATCGATTCTTCTAAATTTAATCTATTTTTTGCCGCATCAACATTCTTCTGATATTGCTCACGCAAGCTAATATCTTGTTGCAATTGTAAGATTCGAGTGGATGCTATAGGGTCATCCGCAGGGGTCAATACTCGGCGGCCCGTTGATATTTGCTGCTGAGTTTTTAACGTCCCTTCTTGATTATTTAAGATAGAACGTAAACCTGTATTGAACTGCTGCATGGTTGAGATACGCATATTGACCTCGATTATTTCCTAGCTAAATTCTTTATGACTTCGTTTTACCTAAAAATCCCAATAAGCGTATCAAAGATATCCCTTGCCACGCTGATCACTTGTGCAGAGGCGTTATAACCTAATTCAAATTGAATTAAGCGGGCTGCCTCTTCATCTAAGTTCACACCACTGACTGCATTTACACTATCTTGTGTGTTTTGTAATAATACCTGTGAACTCTCGGTATTAATTTGTGCTCGTGCTGTTATAGAGCCAACTTCTTCAACCATACGACCATAGGCTTCACTGATGGTCATATCCCCTTCGACGATTTCTTTATTTTGTATTCCGCCTAGAAATGCTCCATTTCGGTTATCGGTTACCGCGTCTTGGTTAAAGTCTACGTAAAATTGATCGCCCTCTTCGGGGATACCTTCCATAGTAAGGTCATACCCTAAATAAACCGGCTTCTGTTCAGGTTCAGCTTCAAATAAATTACTAAAAGGCGGCTCGGATTTAATTGTAATGCCTTCATCCAGCACTACTTTAACCTGCCCACCCATGGTCAGTTTTGCGCTACCGTTTGTACCGGATGGGCTAATATCTAAGCGGGTTTGAAATGAGATATTACCTTTTTCACTAATATCAACATCTACGTCACCATTAAAAAAGTACGGTGTGCTTGTAATGGCCGATTTAATCCCCGCGATTAAGTCGGCACCGGTTGCATAATTTTCTGTCAGTTCGATATTAAATTTACCTTGCCCTGGTACATCAAATTCAAATGTGTAAGGCCCGCCTTGAGTAAAATCATAACCCTCATACGGTGATAACGGTTTTGCCAGTGACGCCCCTGTTGGTGTAATAAATGTATCTACCCCATTTGATACTGCCATGCTATCGCCATGATCCCCCTGAAATTCAAGTTGGAGATCTTCACCATTGATGGCGGTAATGGTGACACGAGCGCCATCACTCACCGCTACAATGCCCATTTCTTGGAAATCAAAATTTGCATTGATACGATCAGCTATAAAATTAGCGTTAATCGGATTGGGGACTTCTTCAGGGTAGTCCAACTCATATTTAACTTGAGCAACAGGTAATGTATCTGTCAGCTTTACACCATTTAAATATAGGTCTTGCTGCATAAAACCAGCAGGGTCATCTGTAAAGTTAGTCAACTGTAAGGTTGTACGGGCAGAAGCTGATATACCTTGTTGATCATTTAATATTTGTGCAATTTCATTGGCAGGTGTTTGTGCCGGTATTGTTAAAACACCTCGGCTCTTTGTGCCCCCTGTAATAGCATCAGGGTCACTGATATTTAAACGCGCTGGGAAAAATCCATTGCCAGGTGTTTCAAATGCCTCGGTATAATCTTGATAAAATGCATTAGCTGGAATATAGCCACCTAAACTGGTAACCGCGGTTTTACTTTCATCTTTAGGTAATAAATTATTGACCACACCAGGCACATATTTTTGGTTCATAATGGGTGGAAATAATGGCAAGGGGTTTGCCGGATCTGAATTATCAAGCACATCATAAGTGGTAGCACTGGTGAACTTAATAATGAGCGGTGGTGTTAATTCACCCGGTACTGAAAAGCTTTCGGTACTCGCATCATAAACCACACCAGAACTGATAATCGCTTCACCAATATTACCTACGTCATAATCAGTCATAACAGCAGTTGCTAAAGCAATTTCTTGGGGCAGTTCAATATCCAGTTCAATGTCCGCTGCGCCTGTGCGCGTCGGTAAAATATAAAACTGATCACCTTCTTTGTAGCTTCCTGATTCAAAGGTCAAGTCAAAACCTTCTATATCAAAGCTTTCTGGAAACTCAGTACTTAACGCATTAGATAATATAATTTCGCCATTACTGACCCTTGTGACTTTAAAGGTGTAATTATTTGGCCCTGTAAATTCAACTTTGTATTCACTGTCCGTTAATAAATTAGGATCTGTTATATAAGCGCCTAATTTCCTATCATCAGGTTGTGCATTATCGGCATTACCGACGATTCGACTTTGTGCCACCTTTGGGTCATTAATATCTTCAAAGTACAAACCACCGGCTTGACCGTTTATATCGATCCCTAGCGCATGCTGTTCATTCATATTGAATTGCAGTGCGATAGCCACTCGGCCCAGCTGATTGGTCACAGGGTCTAATACTGAATTTCTATATTCTAGAATGCCGCCAATTTGACCACCCTGTATTTCACGGGTGATATCCTGAATCACATCATCACGTTTAAAAATAATCGCGTCACGGGTTGGGTCATCCCCTCCTGCTTGCGTGGTTACCGTATTAAAATCTTTACCAAGTACCAATGGTTGGCCATTCCCAATAAAAACATTCACGGAATCATTATCTTGACTAACCACCGTCACACCGACTAGCTCTGACAATTCTTTGATAGCAAGGTCACGTTTATCTAATAAGTCGTTTGGATAGTTTCCGTTTGCACTGGCCGTTGCAAATTGTATTTGAACATTAAGCTCAGCAATGGATTCACCTAAGGTGCTAATTTGTGTGGTGATGGCACCCAGTTGGCCATTTAAAATTTCATTACTGTCATTTAGACGGTCGTTAATTGAATGAAAACGATCCACCAAACCTTGAGATTCGCTAATTAAAACTTGGCGTGCTGGTAATGAACTTGGATCATCGATAGCGGCTTGAAACGCACCAAACATATTTTCAATACCCGGTTGTACACCTGTGCCGGGGTCAGCCAATAAACTATCAATTTGCGCTGCATTGGTTGAAAGGGTATCGAAAAAATTAAAAGTCGATGTGTCTTTTTGTAGTTGACCCACTAAAAATTCATCAAAAATTCGGCGCACATCTTGAACCATGGAGCCGCTACCAATCCATACCCCCCCTTGGAATTGTGGGTTCTGATTCGTAATGGTCACATCTTGGCGGCTATAACCTTCAGTATCCACGTTTGCAATGTTATGACCCGTCACTGTCAGTGCGGTTTGATGAACACGTAAACCCGATATACCAATATTCAATAAGTTAGACATGGCTAACCTCGCCCAGCACGATCAATGGCTTGTGCCAACATATCGCCACTGGCTATGCGTTGAATTTTTTGTGCGTAGTTAGGGTCGGTTGCATAACCGCCATTTTGTAAGCCTTCACTATAGCCTTTTATACTTTTTCCATTCTCTATTGCCGCTTTATAACGTTCACTATCTTGCACAAATTTCGCATAATCAGTCAGGCTATGCTCATATGAATCATAAACACGGAATGGGGCAATCTCTTTTTTAGCGATGCCTTCTCGATATTCAAGTGTGGATACTTTGGCAACGTCACCGTCCCAGCGTTGATCGGCTTTAATACCAAATAAGTTGTGACTATTTTTACCACCGCCTTGATGAATAATGTGTTTTCCCCAGCCCGTTTCCAGCGCGGCTTGCGCCACAATGGCTTTAGGATCAACCCCCATAACTTCACCCACCTTTTGCGCCACTGGCCATAAAATATCGACAAATTCTTGTGGGGTTTCAAAAGCAGACTGCTTGCTTATTGGGCCTAATTGCTCAGGCTTATTTTCTGCTTCGTTCGTGTTAGCACTGTCTTTTATTTTGACGGGACCTAACGGTATAGTATTTAAAGGGACGACTTTATGAGCCGTTTCCTCTAACGATTTTACGTTCGATGTAGCATCTGGTAGGTCAAATGCTTTTGCAGTTTGTTTAAATTGCGGTAAATCCATATCCGGTTTTAATGACGAAAATGGATTAGGGCCGGTGTATTGTCTAAGAGGAATATCTTGATCCGGTTTAGTTTCACCACTGTCTTTTACGTCAAACTGGTCTTTTAACTGACGATAAATACTATCAGCCAGGCCAATACCTTCTCCCTGGCTCATAGACAATGCCAATTGGTCATCAAACATTTGACGATAAAATTTAGACTCATTGCTATTCAGTGGATTGTCTTCTTCAAACACAGCATTGGCATCACGCATACTTTTTAACATCATACCCACAAACATTGACTCAAACTGATGAGCCACTTGTTTTAAGGCCCCAGCCTCTTCGTTATCAGCCATGGTGCTGATGGCGTTAAGCGAAGCTAGGTCATTGTAGTTGTACGTATTGCTTATATTATTCATAGCAACATCTTCTGCTTTTTGTCGATATAAGTAAGACAAAGCAAGGCTTAGGCCAAAACCATAAGGTATTGTTTTTATTGGTTTTTACTGAAGATTTAGAACGAGTTATGCGGCAATTATTGCCGAAAGCGGCAAACTATTTTTGCTGAGCAATATCAGAGTACAAGCGAATACGCTTACCTGTATTTTTGTATTTTATAATCTCTTGCGTTTTTTCTTGTTTCGATTCCTGCATGGTTTGTAGCATTTTCTGACTTTTAAGCTGAATCTCTTTCAGTAACATTAAGTCCGTTTGTTCAATTTGCGCCATGAAATGTTCAAACAGATACTCTAATTTTTTTTGACGGGCATTTAACTTATGCTCAAGAGTGGCAAGGCTACCTTCTTGCGCTAGTTTTTGAATTTCGGTTTCGATTGCCATTAAATCATCAATGGCTTGTTGCTTATTATCAGGCTTTTTCATGCGCTATCCTTACTCGTGATATCATCGGTGTTATATCACAATTAATTCAGCATTAAGGGCACCAGCTTGTTTAAGTGCTTCAAGTATGGCCATTAAATCACCCGGAGCCGCGCCCACTTCATTCACTGCTTTTACAATTTCATCCAACGACACTCCTGGAGCAAAGACAAACATGGGGTTTTTATCTTCCTCTGCGGTAATATCGGTAGCTGGTGCAACAACGGTTTCACCGTTTGCCAATGCACCCGGTTGATTAATCTGAATGTTTTCTTTCACCGTGACAGTTAAGCTGCCATGGGTCACTGCCACGGGTTCTATACGCACATGCTTACCAATAACTATTGTGCCAGTACGACTGTTTATGATGACTTTTGCCGTCGCTTCACCCGGTGTGACATCCAAATTTTCAATCATGGATAAAAACGACACTCTCTGGCTTGGGTCTCGTGGTGCGCTTACTCGTACCGAAGTGGCGTCCACTGCGTAGGCTGTTTCTGGCCCTAGTAACGCATTAATGCGATCGGATAAACGTTTTGCCGTTGTAAAATCTGGCGCATTTAAATTAAGTACAAGACTGTCCCCGCGGGAAAACCCATTGGCCACTGCTCGCTCAACCGTTGCACCGTTTGGAATCCGCCCAACACTCGGAACATTCACCGTAATACTAGAACCATCCGCACCATCCACACCAAAACCACCCACCACTAAATTGCCTTGGGCCACGGCATAAATCTGACCATCAGCACCGCGCAAAGGTGCAAACAATAATGTGCCACCGCGTAAACTTTTTGCATTACCAATGCTGGATACCGTCACATCAATGGACTGCCCAGGCTTGGCAAACGGAGGCAAATTTGCGGTTAATGAAACCGCGGCAATGTTTTTCAGCTTTGGGTCGGTACCTGGGGGAATTGAAATACCGAATTCATTCATCATATTAATAAAGGTTTGATTCGTGAACGGCGCTTTATCACCTGTGCCATCTAACCCCACCACCAAGCCATAACCAATCATTTGATTGGAACGCACCCCTTCAACTGAAGTTAAATCCTTAATTCGCTGGGCATAAACAGGCATCGTCAGTAACGACACGAGCAATAGGCTTATCACACCATTGGTACTGATTTTCATAACAACCTCTATTTCTATGAGTGACAAAACTCAGCCACAACCCAATATACCTGCAATTTGCTCGCCGCATTAGATTCAAGTGTTCTCAAAAATCTTGCAACTATAGCGGCCACCAAGGGCTAGCAAACAAACGTGATAACCAACCCTGTTTACTGGCATTAGCCACTGCCCCAGTGCCACCATAACTGATGCGAGCATCCGCCAGTTTATTGGACATCACTGTATTATCTGGGCCAATGTCTTGCGGGCGAACCAAGCCGCGCACTCGAATAAATTCATCCCCTTCATTTAAGCTAAGCCATTTTTCACCCCGCACTTCTAATACACCATTGGGTAAAATATCGCTGATGGTTACGGTAATTTGCCCTTGCAAACTATTGCTTTGATCCGCGTCCCCTGATCCAGTAAACGACCTCTCAGACACCGCTGTCGCGGACAAGATGGACGGTGTGCGATTAAACAGAGCCACATCACCTAAACCCAGCTCACTGTCTTTTTGTAAGGTTGAACTATTGGATTTAGAAGCTTGTGTTTGTTCCTGTAGCATAATCGTTATAACATCACCAATACGTTTGGCGCGTTGATCACTGTAAAGTGATAGCGAATAATTCGCTTGATACAACGAGCCTCCAGTGGAGGACGGCGGCGTTAATGATTGTGCCGGTACCGGGGAAAACCTAGGATCATCCGGCTTTTCTTCAACGGGTAATACTGTGCTGCATCCTGTTAGCACCATGGCGATCAAACTGATTTTTAGCGGTTTCATGGTGTACCTCTTTGTTTGTATCTCGCCTGTATGCGGCCTCTTATAATATTGAGGCTGATACAGTGTTTGTTTATATGTGGTTAATACACCACATTCTATTTGTCGCCTGCAAGCAGCCTCCTACAGGTGTATTCAACTTTTTTATCAGCCGATAAAATAAGCTTTTTACAGACGACTATTGCAACTAAAAATTTACGTATTCTGTGCTAGGTATTGCAGCATTTGGTCTGCACTACTCACCACTTTTGAATTCATTTCATAGGCACGTTGTACCGTGATCATTTGCACCAGTTCTTCTACTACTTTTACGTTTGAGTTTTCTAAAAACCCTTGTTCAATGGAGCCAAACCCTTCTTCGCTGGCCACACCTACTTGCGGAGCACCACTGGATGCGGTTTCTAAAAATAAGTTTCCGCCCATGGCTTGTAAACCAACAGGGTTGATGAAATCCACTACGTCTATCTGGCCAATTTCTTGAGGGTCGGTTTCACCAAATTGCGTCACGCTGACTATACCGTCTCGGCTTATGGTTAACGTATTCGTTTGATCAGGAATCGTGATATTGGGTTCAAGCAAGTAACCCACGGCATTGACAATTTGACCTTCTGCATCCATATGGAATGTACCGTCTCGGGTATATCCAATGGTGCCATCTGGCATGGCTATTTGAAAAAAACCACGGCCATTGATCGCAAGATCTAGCGGCTGTGAAGTTTCTTGCAAACTGCCTGTGGTATGAATTTTTTGTGTACCTGCCACCTTTACACCCGTACCCAGTTGCAAACCAGAAGGCAGACGCGAGTCCTGACTGGATAGCGCACCAGGCTGGCGTTGAATTTGATAAATCAAATCCTCAAACACAGCACGGTCTTTTTTGAAGCCGGTTGTTGAAACGTTGGCAAGGTTATTTGAAATGGTTGTCAAATTATAATCTTGCGCGTTTAAACCGGTTTTACTTACCCATAATGCCGAGTGCATAATTGCTCTCCTTGGTGCGATATCACACCGATTAAATTTTAATTATTGAATCTCTAAAATTTGTTGTGTGACTTGTGCATTTTCATCTGCGGTTTTCATCATCTTCACTTGTAATTCGTATTGGCGGTGCAGCGACATAATTTGGGTTAACGATTGCACGGCGTTCACATTACTATGCTCTAAGTGTCCTGATTCTACTTTTACAGTGGCATCAAGCGGTTGCACATCACCCGGTTGTTGCCCACGCATACGAAATAATCCGTCTTCGCCTTTTTCCATTTCACTTTGATCGGGCAATACTAATTTTAGACGCTCGATATCGGCGATAACCGATGGCTCATCCCCCAGTGCTTGAACAGATATGGTGCCATCAGATGCAATTTCTAATTTTTCATAAGGCGGAATCACCAAGGGACCTGCATTACCAATTAACTGCAAACCTTCGCCGTTAATTAAACGACCAAATTGATCCACGCGTAGATCCCCTCGACGGGTATAGGCTTCTTCACCGTTAGCATCTTGCACAGCGATCCAACCTTGATTATCAATGGCGATATCTAAATCCCGACCGGTATGAACTAACGTGCCCGGATTAAAATCACTGGCTGGGCGTTCTTCCATGGCATACGCACGGGTTGGATAATAATCACCAAAGACGGGCATTGAGCGCGCGTGTTCAAAGTCACGACGAAAACCTGTGGTACTTACATTGGCTAAGTTATTCGCCTCTGCGGTTTGGCCTAACGTGTTTTGTTTAGCACCGGACATGGCAATATATAATGCACGATCCATACAACCTCCTAATTCATAACGCTTGGCTTAATACTCATTAAAAAGCGGCAAACGATTTATCTAATTAGGGAATTGCAAAGGGGATGCCAAGTTCGGTTTAGACGTAAGATGTAGATGTAGATGTAGATGTTAGATGTTAGATGTTAGATGTTAGATGGGAGATGGGAGATGGTATTCATTTCTTTTTAGAAAAACATTTTATAGTTAGGCACGTAGTGACTCACTAAAAGCGGCAAGGTGCATCCTTGCTTGCCGACTTTAGTTGTCAGTATTTGTAATTTTAAGACATGACTCTCAAACTCAACATACCTAACATGTATGTCATTTAAAAAGCGTCACCCATACTTTAGGTCCATCTAACATCTCTCATCCAACATCTAACGCTCCACATCATTAAAGCTGAATTATCGTCTGTGTGACGGTATCTGAGGTTTCAATGGTTTTGGCACTGGCTTGGAAATTCCGCTGAGCAATGATCAAACCCACCAGCTCTTCGGATAAATCCACGTTCGAATCCTCAAGCGCAGACGAGCGCAAATTACCAAATGTACCGGTTCTTGGAGAGCCCACAGTAGGGCCACCAGATTCAAAAGATTCACCCCATGCGGTATCGCCCAATGGAATTAAGCCCTCAGGGTTTTTAAACGTTGCTAATGCAACCTGCCCCAATACTTGTGCCTGACCATTGGTAAACCGTGCAAACATAAACCCGTCGGCATCAATTTCTAAACCGGTTAATCGGCCAGTGGTGTAACCATTTTGGCTAACTTCTGCCACACTAAACGGACTACCAAATTGTGTGGAGCCATCTAGCTGAATTTGAAAATTAGAGTTGGTGGCAGGCTCAGTTAGAGGTAAGCCACCTTCTAGTACATTAAGGGATTTTAACGCGCCAGTTGGTGCACCTTCTGCATTTAATGGATCCCAATTAGTAACAAATAAGTCACCTGTGGCGGATTCATCTAAAGTACCATCTGGGTTGAAGAATAATTCATAACGCAATTGTGTCGGTTCTAAATTTTCAGGGAATGACAAAGTAGCATCAGGATCGCCAATATCCTCCCCATCAATTTGTACATACATGGCCCAAAGGTTTTCTTCATTTGGCCTAGTTGGGTCAACCGGCTCTTTCACAAAGTATTGCGTCATGATGTGATTGTTACCCAAGCTATCATAAATAGTGGTACTGGTAGCATGGTTGTAAGTGTCCTGGTTATCTGGGTCAAAACTATTTAACACATAGTCTTCAAATTCATCTGGCGTAAGTGCGCCAAACACACCCGATATAGCCGGTACGGGGGCTGATAAACTATAACCTTCGTTTAAAATGAACTCGATGGTACCACCGACCGCTGCTGCAACATCGGCTGTTGCTGTGCCACCTAGCACAACCGGACCTGCATTAGTGGATCCCCTTACCACCAAACTGTCTGTGACAGTTGGGCTATTAATTTCAATTTTAATATCTCGGCCAATACTATTATTAATAACAAGGTCACCACTGCTGCTTACTTCAGCGCTAAAGCCGGGCAAGGTCGTCGTTTGTAATAAATTAATTTCTTCTGCTATTTCTTCAAGACTGGTTGACGTCAGTTCTTGGCCGTTTAAAAACAGCGTCATGTTATTGCCTGGATTATTATAACCGCTTAACGGTAATGTAATGGTACTAGAAGCTGAGGCGGTTACACCTGCTTGTCGATTGAAAATAGCGGCAATCTCGTTTGCTTCCATATTGGCTTCTGTTTCAATTTCCACTTCATTGCCATCAGGGTCCGTTAACGTCACACTTTGCGCTGGGTATTCATTATTGACCCCTTCAATACCCAGTGTGAGTAAACTGTTATCGTCTTCATTCACCTGTAATAAACCATACATCTCAGCAGCACTAAGGTCGTCACCTGAAGCGATAATTTCGCTAATACTAATAATCGATGCTTCACCATCTTCTGTGGCGACAAATTGTAATTTGTATTCCGGTGGCACCACTCTTGGTTCTATCTCCATGGCTTCTGCACGCACACCAATGTAAGCATCAGCATCAAGGGAACTGATCTGGCGGTTAATTGAAGCGGCTAATTGTTGAACCGAACGAAACTCTTCATCAAGGGTAATCGTGGTGGTACCGGAACGCCCTTCTAAATCTGGCGCAGGCACGGTTAAGTTAATACGAAAGCTATTACTTTTATCTACGGTGTCCGTACCGGCAGCCACAAACATGTCAGCCGGAATATTAAACCCAAGGGCATCAATGGAAGCTTGCGCATTGGCGGCACCAAATGCACCCGTTAAATTATTACTCGGTGTGATGGCGATACCATAACCAGAACCCACATCGGTATTGGTAAACACTAATTGGCCACCCACCGATGAAACCGTCACACGGCCTTGTAAGCCATTTGCACCGGTCCAATCATTCACACGATCCTGAATTTCCGCGGCTAAATCATCCAGTGATGCATAGGTATTGGGGGTCACAATAATGTCATAGGCATTGGAATTATCCGCAGCAGTAGGACCAGTTACTTGTAAACGAAATTCGTTATTTGCCAATACATCCGGCGCCCCTGTATTAGAGCGGCCAACACCCGGTGCAAAACCAATAGTGGATAAGTCATATGTGTTATTTGAAACGGGCACTAATGTCACGGTGGCGCCATTACCTTGACCAGCCGCTGTGGTTAACGTTAATGGTACCGCGCCTGAAACTGTAAATTCAGGCCCCACTTGGGCGTTAATCACTTGACGCACTTCATCAATAGTGACCGCTGAAATTAAACCCACAGGTAAACCAGTAAATGCTGCGTTATCAAGTGTGATTGTGGTTGGCGTGGTTGTACCGTTTGAGTCCGTTACCTCTACATCGAAGACAATCGATTGCGCACCACTGAAGTCACCAACAATGGACGCACCAGGGGTCACAGTGGATGCGAGAACACCTGGGCCCCCTAGCACGGTACTGGTCATAGCAAGTGGCGGTGTGGCCACGGTACGCGTTGTCGTTGAGGTACCCGGAATACTTCTAAAATCTGCCACGATAGGGTTTGAGCCCACAAATAAGTTACTGCCCGCCACACCGGCACTGTATGACACACCGGCTGCCAATGGGCTACCCATTAGCGCATCCCAGTCGGCACTGCTGGCGGTAACCGCAAAGCCGGTGCCGATTGTTGAATCATAACCTGAACGTTGAATAGCAATCGGCAAAGGTCCCACTAACGGATTTGGAATGGGATCAGGGGAGGTCACGACTTCAAATTCATTAGGACCAAATGCCGTGTCTAATTGGCTTTGGATATCCGCAACCAAATTATTAATAAAGACGGTTTGAGAGGTACTCGGTGCCACCGCACCCACAGCCGGTGCCGTACCGCCAATGGTAATGGTTTGCGCACCTGTGCCGTCTTGTGGGTCAATGGTTAAGGTTGCCACTTCGGCTGCAGTTGGGTAACCGGTTGTATTAAAAAAACCTGCAGTATTGGCCACTAAGTCCGCATCGGTTGCACCATCAAATGTAAATGTGGAAGCAGTACCGGCTGTGGTTGGCTGTGCAATGGTGTCATGAATGGATGCCGTGTTTTCAGCGATGCCCGAGTCAGGTGTGGCAATGGCCAAACCCGAAGACTCCATGCGTGAGCCTAATTCTTGTTTAACTAATTCAGACGCATCTAAATTTAAAATAGAAGACACACGTGAGGTTAACGCAGGGGGTTGATTGCCAATACGAATTTGAATATCCCCAAGTACCCCGTTAACCACACCATCGCCATTTGCCTCATAACCTTGTAAGCGGGCACTATTATTGGCCACCACATAACCGTCTTTATCTAAACCAAAAATACCGGCACGGGTGTAGGATTCGGTGCCGTTATTGTTAAGAATAAAAAAGCCGTTGCCATCAATGGCCATATCTAACGCGTTTTCAGTACCACTGATATTACCTTGACTAAATTCTTGGCGAACATTATCAACCAATACACCACTGCCCACAGGTTTAGAGCCTGTGCCTAAAATAGTAGTGGTATACACATCTGCAAATTCAGCCCTAGACTCTTTGAAGCCAACGGTACTGGCGTTTGCCACGTTATTACCGGTAACCTCTAAATCAATGGAAGCTGCTCTAATACCACTTAGGCCTATATTAAATGCCATAATTGACTCCTTCGCTCAACGCACAAGCTACGTAATTAATTTAAAATTTGTTTAACTTCTGACATTGGGGCTTTGGTGCCCCCTGCTAAATTCAATGTGATTTGGTTGTTGGCACCTAGTGTGACGCTATCGACTTTGCCACTCATGGCGGTATCGACCCCTTCACTTTTGCCATCAATGGAGGCGGTAATTTCAAACTTATATTCGCCAACCGGATAAGGCACAGGGATAGGCTTGCCGTCGTCGTCTAAAACTTGATTGCCTTCTTCATCAACAAAATATTCTTGGCGGTTTAACAATGAGCGATCAATTTCAACTATCTCGCCATCCATTTCCAAGTTCGCGCCATCCCAGCGCAAGGACATAGGCCCCTTGTCGTGATAACCCAAACTGATGGTTTCTAGTGTTTGACCGCTTTTGTTTTTAATCTGCAATGCAACATTCGAAGTGGTGGCAGGGATATCACTGTAACTCGCAATAAGATCACCATTTTGTAAAAAACCATATTCATTACTGGGTACCACTACTGACTGCCCTACCAATGAAGACGCTTGCAGCGCTTGGCTTGATCGTAATTCAGACGCCATGTCGTCCACGGTATTGTTTAAATTATCAATCCCTTCTACCGAACTAAATTGTGCAAGCTGTGCAACAAATTCGGTGTTGTCTTGTGGTTCAAGTGGGTTTTGATTGTTCATTTGTGCAACCAGTAATTTTAAAAAGTCGTTCTTGCCTAACTCATTAGACTTTTCAACTTCCTTTTCACTTTGCGCATACTGGTCAAGCACGGTTTGTGACGACCCGACACCTGTTACATCAGCCATGATTTACTCCTGGTGACTTTTTCTTAAGCCTGACACTGGTTAGCGCCTAGCGTTGATAAAATATTAACTAATAACTACTGGCCAAGCGTTAACGTGCGTTGCAGCATTTGTTTGGCTGTTTTCATCATTTCGACATTCATTTGATAACTACGTGATGACGACATCATGTCTGTCATTTCTTCCACCACATTGACATTCGGGTACATCACATAACCTTCTTCATCTGCCATTGGGTGGTGAGGCTGATACCTTTTTTTAAGAGGCGCATCGCTTTCAATAATCCCTTTCACTTCAACGCCATCACCAATCTGTGAGCGTATATCTAACTTTTGATTTAAACCTTTCACGTTATCCCACTGTTTATCTAAGACGCTAAACCAAGGTTTACGAGCTTTATAGGTTTCCTCAATACTTGAGCTTACTGTCTCGGCGTTTGCGATGTTTGAAGCCGTGGTATTTAAACGCACGGACTGTGCATTCATACCAGTACCTGCGATATTAAAAACATTTGTTAATGACATTTTTTATTCTCCTTCCTTAGAATTGACCAAGGACGTTGTCTTATTCATTACTGGCCTTTAATGGCACCTTTAAGCCCATTGAATTTACTATTTAAAAACTCAAATGAAGCGTTGTAGCGCAAAGCATTTTCGGTATAAAAAGATTGCTCCATTTGGGTATCAACCGTATTACCGTCAATGGCAGGCTGATAAGGGTTGCGAAACATTAATTCAGTTTCGGTATGCACATTGCCTTCTAGATGATTTTGATTGGTTTTATTCATGCCTAAAGAACGACGACTTTCGCCTTCAAGTACTGCATTAAAATCAATATCGCGGGCTTTAAAATGCGGTGTATCCGCGTTGGCTAGGTTATTGGCTAGAATTTCTGCACGAGATGCACGCAGTTGCATGGTTTGAGGATGAATACCTAACGAATTTTTAAAACCTAATGCTGACATAAGAACCTCTAACTGTTTGGCATATGACTTTGTTTGCCTTTGTAGGGATATAGCAACGCCTATGCCAAAGTATTTTTTCCATATAATTCAATGAGTTATGAGATCTAAAGGTTCAACAAAAAGCGGCAATATTTGCCGTTTAGGAAAAAAGCGGAAGTTTTATAGGCTGGTTTATTAACTGTAAATTTACTTTATAGCTTTAAATTCAATTGATTCACCCGCAGGTGCGGGTTCCTACGAAGACGTACCGGCCAGTGCTAAAATATACGAACTCGCACCCGCGAGTGAAATAAAAACAAGCCTACGAACTTGCGCCAATCAGTGATAAAAAATGTATTTCG
>JAGDZK010000094.1:0-23744 GCA_049115935.1 Bermanella sp.
ATGAAATTAATACCTGTATTGGTTGCAACCAAGCATGTTTGGACCATGTATTTAGCGGAAAAATGACCAGCTGTTTAGTTAACCCGCGCGCATGTCACGAAACTGAGCTTGTGATCAAACCCAGTTCTGCCAAGAAAAAATATGCCGTAATTGGTGCAGGCCCTGCTGGCTTATCATTTGCCACCACTGCCGCACAGTGCGGTCATGATGTCACCTTGTTTGATTCAGAAAGCGAAACAGGCGGCCAATTTAATACGGCTAAGCAAGTACCGGGCAAGGAAGAGTTTTATGAAACCATTCGTTATTTCAACAAACAGCTTGAGCTAAACAATGTCACAGTAAAATTAAATACCCGTATTGATGCAACACAACTTAACGCCAGTGACTTTGATGAGGTGATTATTGCAACAGGCATTGCCCCTCGCCTACCAGAGATTGAAGGCATCGAGCATAGTAAAGTATTAGGTTACCTTGATGTACTCAAACACAAAAAACCAGTCGGTAAAAAAGTAGCGGTCATCGGTGCCGGTGGTATTGGGTTTGATGTTAGCGAATATCTTGTGCACAACGGCCCGTCTACTAGCCAAGATATTGAAGCCTTCATGAGCGAATGGGGTGTCGATATGACATTGAACGCTCGCGGTGGTATCGAAGGGGTTGAAGCAAATGTGACACCCGCTGCGCGCGACGTGTACTTACTCCAACGCAAAGCATCAAAAGTGGGCGGTAAATTGGGTAAAACCACGGGATGGATTCACCGCAGCGGTCTGAAAAACAAAGGCGTCAACATGATCCCTGGTTGTGAATACTTAAAGATTGATGACGAAGGCCTTCACATAAAAGTAAAAGACAGCGTAGAAGTATTGAACGTTGATAATGTGGTTATTTGTGCAGGGCAAGACCCTTTACGCGAGTTAACCGAAGGTTTAAATAAACCGTTTCATTTAATTGGTGGCGCTGATGTGGCTGCTGAATTAGATGCTAAGCGCGCTATTGACCAAGGTTTGCGTTTAGCGCTTTCGCTGTAATCAAGTTACTTTTATTTAAATGGCAATATGGCATTAAGTAACACTTTAACTGGATCCCCGATAAAAGCACTCGGGGATGACGATTTTTAAAGTTTACTGACTAATGTTTTGAGTGTATTTAGGTAAGTACATTTATCTTAAGTATCAAATATCAACGTCTCCCCTGCGAAGGCAGGGGTCCACTGTATAACGTTGGCGATTTATCATAAGGAACATTTAGAATGCCCCCCAAAAAGCATTCGGGGATGACGCTGGTTAAGTGTGTTATTTAATGTTTTGAGTTTCTTTACGTTAGCCATTCATTTTTAGTGCTCAATGCCGACAGGGGTCCACTGTATAACGTTGGCGATGCTCTCATAAGGAACATTTAGAATACCCCCAAAAAATCATTCGGGGATGAGGCTTTTACTTAACTTGATATTTTCTTGCGCAAGCGTGACAGTGAAACTGGAGTAATTCCTAAAAACGAAGCAATATGATATTGCGGCAAACGTACTGCTAATTCAGGGTATTCTTTTAAAAACCATTTATAACGTTGCTCCGCATTACCTAAGAGTAATTTGGCTTCACGCTTAGCGGTTTTTAAAAACACTGTTTTCATTATGTTATTTTCTAAACGCAACCATTCAATATTGTGGCTGCCCAGTTTAAATAACGCATCGCTATTGGCCAATAACACCACACTGCCCTCAAGGGCTTGCACATAATATTGGCAAGGCTCATTGCTCACCATTACGCTAATGGGTGCTAAGACTTCTTCAGCCTGATAAAAATGCTGATTGACTTCATTACCGTTTTGGTCGATGTAATAAATTCGCAAAAGACCCGAGACAATAAAACACATTTGCTTGGTGATATCACCAGCACGAATCCAATGTTCATCTTCGGCAAGCTTACGTAGCTCAAAGCACTCAGCAAAGCTTGGCCAGTCACTTAAACTCGCTTGATAGCGTTGATTAAATACTCGCTCAAGCTGTTTACGGGCCGCTAACTCTTCATTGCAGGCATTCATTATTCACCAATGAATCCGCCAGTTTGATGCGCCCAAAGCTGGCTGTAAATACCACCACTATTTACTAATTCTTGATGTGTACCCTGCTCCACAATGCGACCTTCATCTAAAATCACTAAGCGGTCCATTGCAGCAATTGTTGATAAACGGTGTGCAATGGCGATCACGGTTTTGTCTTCCATTAAGGCATTTAAACTGTGTTGGATAGCGGCTTCAACTTCACTATCCAATGCCGATGTTGCTTCATCTAAAATTAAAATTGGCGCGTCTTTTAACAATACACGGGCGATGGCGATACGCTGACGTTGACCACCACTTAGTTTGACACCGCGCTCACCCACTTGCGCATCAAAGCCTTTATTACCAAATGGGTCTGTTAGCTGCTGAATAAAATCATAGGCTTTCGCTTTTTTAGCGGCTGCAATAACGTCTTCGTCGGTGGCTGACGGATGGCCGTATAAAATATTGTCACGCACACTACGGTGCAGCAATGAGGTGTCTTGTGTCACCATACCAATTTTGGCACGCAAGGTTTCTTGCTGAACACTTGAGATATTTTGCCCATCGACACAAATCTCACCGCCCTGCACATCATAAAAGCGCAGTAGTAAATTCACCAAGGTAGACTTACCAGCGCCACTGCGCCCTACTAACCCCACTTTTTCACCGGGTTTAATATTCAGCTGCAATTGCTCAAACACCTTGCGCTGCGTAATACCATTTTCGTGTTTTTCGTCATAGAAGAACGCCACGTTATTAAAATCGATAGCGCCACTTTTCACATTTAATGCTTGGGCTTTATTTGCATCTTGAACGTCTTGTGGTTTTGACAATGTTTGCATGCCATCCACTACCGTACCGATATTTTCAAATAAGCTGCTGACTTCCCACATGATCCACTGAGCCATGCCATTTAAACGCAGGGCTAAACTAATACCCACCGCAATGGCACCTACCGTAATCATCTGTTGGCCCCATAAATACAACCCAAGAGCACCAATGCTAAATACCAATAAATAGTTAATAGTATGCACACTAACGTTTAACCCAACCGCCAAACGCATTTGGCTATAAACCGTTTGTAAAAAGCCATCCATGCCTTCTTTGGCATAATCACTTTCACGCTTTGAATGGCTAAATAATTTCACCGTACTGATATTGGTATAACTATCAACAATGCGACCCGTCATATCGCTGCGCGCATTGGCTTGTTCTGTGGCTATGTTTTTTAATTTAGGAATAAAAACCATCTGGGCAATGATGTACAAAACCAACCAACCCAATACCGGTAAAATCAAACGCCAATCTGCTTGTGCAATTACTGCCAGCATCGAGACGAAATACACTAATATGTACACCATCACGTTCAGCATCTTCATAACGCTTTCACGCACGGCTAACGACGTTTGCATAACCTTTGTGGCAATACGCCCTGCAAATTCATCTTGGTAAAAGCTCATGCTTTGTTTTAAAAGGTAGCGATGAGCCATCCAGCGAATGGACATAGGGAAGTTCCCCATCAGCGCTTGGTGGATCACCATCGAATGCAGCGCCACCAGTAAAGGCATACCCACCAACAACATAAAAGCTAAAAAATACAGTGTGGTGCTTTCTTCTTGCCACAAAGTTTGCGGGTCTTTATCAATCAACCAGTCAACCAACTGCCCCATGAAACCAAATAAATACACTTCGAATATGGCCAGCACGGCTGTCAATACCGCCATTACAATCAAAGGCATCGCCATACCTTGTGTGTAGTGGCGACAAAATGCCCAAAGGGTATTAGGTGGCTGTTGCGGGTCTTGCGGCGGGAACGGGTTAATAAGCTTTTCGAAAAAAGAAAACATATTGGCAACTTACAAATGTATAAAGCACAGCATTGTACGCTAACTAACAGAGAAAATCGTGGCCAGTTAGGGGGCTTTATTGCAAGTGTGTGTTGCAGTAGAGGGTCAATCTACCCAAACCAAATACAGGCCTGAGTAAATGACGATACGGAGGGTTAAGCCTTAACGTAAGCGGATTGTTCACGCAGTTGTTTAGCTACCTTCACTTCAGGGTAAGCGCTTCACGGGTTTCTGACTATGGGCGGGTAACCAAGTACATGAGTCGTTAAATTATGGCCTTGATTTAAGTTAGTATTATTCCCGTTATTATTCAGCGAGTGAAATTTACCAATACAGAATACACGCCAAACCAAATTGAATAAAACTCATTACACTCAAATAATTATTGAATAATTTTAATAATGGTACTTTAATTAGCACCTAATACTTTTCGCTGAGGCCTTCCGTGAATATCGAGCTTCGACACTTAAAAACCCTAATGGCACTGGATCAAACTGGCAGTTTGGTAGAAGCCGCGGCACAAATACACCTGACACAATCGGCTCTTTCGCACCAATTAAAAGAATTGGAAGGCCGTTTGGATCAACCACTGTTTTATCGCAAAACCAAACCCGTGCGTTTTACGCCTGCCGGTCAGCGTCTATTAGAACTGGCCCAATCGGTATTGCCGCAAATCGAAGCCAGCGAACGAGACCTTTCGCGCATCCGCCAAGGACGCAAAGGACGCTTGAACATTACCATAGAATGCCACAGCTGTTACGACTGGCTCATGCCCACACTCAATGAATTCCGAGGCCACTGGCCAGAAGTGGAACTGGACATGCTCGGTGGCTTTCACTTTGATTCCATCGCAAAATTAAAAAACGGCGAACTGGACTTAGTGGTCACATCCGACCCTAAAAACGACGAAAATGTGCAGTATCTACCCTTGTTTAAATACCAAGCCATGCTGGTATTAGCACCGGATCACGCACTGACGCAAAAACCCGTCATCGAACCACACGATTTAAGCAAAGAAACCTTAATCACCTACCCAGTGGATTGCTCAAGCTTGGATGTTTTCCAATGCTTTTTAACCCCAGCAGGCATCGAACCTGGTAGCGTGCGCCAAGTTGAACTCACCATGATGATGGTGCAACTGGTGGCCAGTGGTCGCGGCATCAGCTGCCTACCAAACTGGGCCGTACATGATTATGTCAAACAAGGTTTTGTGGTGGATAAGCCGCTAGGTCGTCACGGGGTATGGCGCACCCTTTATGCTGCGGTACGAGCTGAACAAGCCGAAAACGCATTCATACAGGACTTTAAAAACATCGCACAACGTGTGTGTCATCAGCACTTAGAAGGCATTAAACACGCTTAACATCATGGGGCTTAGGCCCTATGGTTTCCTCATAAGCACCCTTTTACTAAATTGTGAAATATCTCTCAATTTCTTATCCATGTTGCGTATCAATCCTGCTGGGTTCTCATTTATAATGCTGGCCGATTTTGTCTAACCTGACCGCAACCATCACTCGGCATGAATCACCCATCTTTATCTGTCTGTATCCGCTGTGTTGAATATTAACAGCGGCATTGCATGAGCTTACACACACTTATTTCACAGAGCGCAATAGCCTTATATGTTTACCCGAATACTTTTATTAACCCTGACACTGACAATCTCATGGCAAACCCAAGCCAGCCAGCAATGTGAAACCGTGAAACTTGGCATTGTGAATTGGAGCGATGTGAAGGTCACTACGGCTGTCGCCCAAGCGTTACTCGAGTCCCTCAATTATGAGGTTGATGTGAGCACTCATTCAGTAGAGGGTATATACCAGCACCTTTCACAAAATAAACTGGATGCCTTTTTAGGTAACTGGATGCCAACCATGGCCCCCATTGTTAAACCCTATGAAGCACAAAACTCAATCAAGACATTGGGCGTAAACTTAGAAGGTGCCAAGTACACGTTAGCGGTGCCCGCTTATGTGTATGAAGCAGGCGTAAAAACGTTTGCAGATTTAGTCCGATTCAAAAAGAATTTTGATGGGCGAATTTATGGGCTTGAAAAAGGCAATGACGGTAACTTGATTATTCAAAAAATGATCGATACCAACAAGTTTGGCCTGGGCAGATTTCGCTTAATGGCAACTTCAGAGAACATCATGTTAGCGCAGGTGAAAAAACGCATACAGGAAAATCAGTGGATCGCCTTTTTAGCCTGGGCACCACACCCCATGAATAATCAATTTGACATTCAATACCTAGCAGGTGGTGATGATTTTTTTGGGCCTAACTATGGTGGCTCAACCGTCAGCACCAATGTGCGTACAGGCCTTGCTAAGGATTGCCCAAACATCCAACGCTTATTGAGCAACCTGAAGTTTAATTTAGCTATGGAAGCCAGCATGATGGAGCAAGTCATCAATCAATTTGTGCCGGCCAAACGAGCCGCACGCAACTGGATGCACAACAACCCAGCGCAAGTTGAAACATGGCTTGATGGCGTAACAACCCGACAGGGTAAACCCGCTAACGCACAAGCAATTGCCAAGAATATGAAACTAAGGTTTAGTGAGCGCTAATCATTCACTGAACAAAGAGAATAAAACAAAGAGAATTAAATAAAGCTCAATACAAGGTGCATGATTAAAATAGAAACAACTTAAACATGCAGCTTGTACAAATAGATTGGCGTTTTGTAGACATCATTGAGCCGTAAGGTTTTGATTGGCTCACGATGAGGTAAAGCAAAATAATGGCTAATCAAGTAATTCAGTGAAACTGCCTTGTCCGCTAATTTAGCTTGCAGTTTCACCATGCCCTTTGAGAACAAATAACACACAACCACACTGGCCCCACTAAGATCAGCCTGCAAAAAATTCTGACGATAAACTTTCACATTATGTACACCCAACACCTTCAGCCAAACAACACTTACCAGCCAAGGAAATAAAGAGGCTTCATAACCCACAATACTTCGATGTGGGTAACGTCTAGCCAACGCAACCAACATATGCCCCCAACCGCTGCCTAATTCGTAAATGGGCCCATCACCGGTTTCATCACATAAACTCAACATAGCTTGGCGCGCTTTATGTGAACTGGGCATGGGCGAAATACCTAACGTCACCGTCCCCCATACAATTGAGAGCAGCACAAACATGGTTGTGATTAATAATGCAACTTCAAAAATAGACAAAGACTCTCCGCTTTATAACAATCACGCTGTTTACGCTTTTTTAACAAACTTTGCCGTCACCATCATGTCGCCAGTGCCATCGACCTTACAGTCAAGTTGATGGTCTTTGCCTTCGACAATGCGTTTTATCACTGCTTTCGTGCCGATTTTAAGTACTTGAGAACTGCCCTTCACTTTAAGATCTTTTACAAACGTCACCTTATCGCCCTCTTGTAACAAGGTGCCGTTAGCGTCTTTCATTTCAATGGCATCCGCATCGGGTTCATCCGGATTCCATTCATACGCACATTCAGGGCAAATTAAATGGTTTTGATCTTGGTAAACAAATTCTGATTGGCATTTTGGGCAAGCAGGTAAAGACATAATATAAACAGACTTATAATTAAAAGGGTTATGGTAACCGGATTTCCATTTGAAGTGCAGCACTAACCAGCAACCTTGCCTTGAGTAAGTCTGTTAGGCACGGCCTAACAACATATTTCAACACTGATGATCAAAACACCCAGCAACACGGCGGATAATGCCCACCCCAGCCTGTCAGCTCAACTAATCACTCAGACCAGCAAATGATAAACCACCTGATATATAAACAGTGTATTTTTGAAAACCGACATTTTGATTGATTTAAGCCTATTTTTTATTCAACAAAATGCGCGTTTACACTGGATGATTATTTAAAAACCATGCAAAATCAGTCACATACAAACACGTGCTCAGAAATAACAGGCGCCTGTTATTTCAATACACCGTGCGTGCGCGTTTTTCCTGCAAGATTTGAAATGGATTTCAAAGAAACCGCTTTCCCTTCAAATACTTATGGCCGAAAAACAGCATTGTCTGACAATGTCTAAACGCGCACGCGCACGATTAAAATGTTAGAGCTACAAGAATTTAACCTAAAAAAGGAGTTTAAATGGCGGATGCAAAAGTAATAATAAATGTACATGATGGTATTCTTGAGTTTGAAGGAGAAGAAATTTTCGTAGAACAGCAAATAGCAAGATTTGAAGACCTTATAAATAAGTCGTTTTCAAGCCTGCAGAGACCTTCTTCTAAGAGTTCTATAGAAAATACCGAAACCACTAGATTGAGTGAAGAGCAAGCCGGGAATAAAAGCGAAGGCTTAGACGATCTTGCCGATGTATTTGAAATGCATGATGGAAAATTACACATCATCAAAGATATACCCGGCCCTCATGTAAAGGCACAAACACTTTCAGCAGCCCTTCTTGTATGTCTTGGCAATATAAAGTCTGGGGCTGACAATGCCTTGGTTGAAGATATTCGATCAGAGTGTGAGCGACATGGCTGCTATAACCCCAAAAAATTCGCAACCTACCTTAGATCCTACAATAATCTATTTTTAGAATCCGGATCAGGTAAGTCATCAACAATCAAACTCACCGTGCCAGGGAGGAATTTAGCTGAGGATTTAGTATCTAGGTTGAAAAACAACGATATAGGAGATTTCTTTGCCAATGCCAAATCAAAGCCAGCACCGAAATCTTCATCTAAAAAATCCTCTTCCAAATCTACAGAGGCCAAGAAATCCTCTTCCAGCTCAAGTAGACCTGGACCGGGAGCAATCATTGACTCCCTTATAGCAGAGGGCTTTTTTGATAAGGAAAAAGGTCCCGCAGATGTGGTGGCCTATTGCAAAGAATCAAAGGTGCTGACATACAGCAATACTGAAATATCTGTCTCTTTAGCAAGAGCTGTAAAATCAAACAAATTAAAGAGAGAAAAGAGCGAAGATGGCCAGTATGGATACAGCAAGCCCTGAGGAGTTACTTGTTAGTGCGCTTTCAGCCATTGATGATAACTTCAAAGAAAAAATTGTAGACTCATTTCTTGAGTTAAAACGGCGTTTTACACAGGCTGTGTACTCTGATCAAGCATATGATGCTATAGGGTTGAGTGCCGGGAAGTTTTGTGAAACCTTACTTAGGTTTTTGCAGCAAGAGCTTACTGGAAAGCATACACAGTTTGGATCTCCCATCAGAAACTTCGCTGATGAGTGCAGAAAAATTGAAAATCTCCCCCGAGATGCAGGACCAGAATCCCTGCGAATTATTATTCCTAGATGCCTGCTTTTTATATATACGGTAAGAAACAAAAGAGGGATTGGTCACTCCGGAGGTGATATTGACGCTAATCGAACTGATATAGGGACTATAGTAAGTAGCTCCACATGGATTATGTGTGAGTTACTGAGAATCTACTATGCCATTTCCCTGGAAGAAGCCCAAGCTATTGTAGATACCCTAAATACTCGCACTTTACCGGATGTATGGGAGGTCATGGGTCGGAAGAGGATATTGCGAAATGATCTGAATTTTAAAGATAAAACTCTGTTGCTTTGTTACACGACACCAAATGATGCAGTGCTCATCGAGGATTTGTTTGAGTGGACTGAATATTCCAGTCTTTCTATGTACCGAAAGTCAGTTGTGATCCCTTTGCATGAAAGTAAACTAATCGAGTTTGATAAAGAAATTGAAGCAGTGTTTATATCCCCTCTTGGCATTCAAAAAGTTGAAGATGACATTCTTCAGTAATGGCTCTAACAAGCGCATGAAAGGTGACGCTCGTTCCTCGCGCGCTTTATGCAGGCGTTATATTTATTAGGGAAATCATGCGAAAGGAACAGAAAAAATTAGTAGCAGGTTGGATCGGTATACTCCTGTTATTAGCAGTATTAGGTTCTTACGAACAACAAATTACAGAAAACTGGGAGAGCCTAAAATGGCCTTCTTTTCTTTTAATCTTATTGATCACTGCACTTTCAAAAAAATCAAAAAAGTCCCAAGTTAGCAAAGGTCGAGAGAATATTAATGAAATTGTTAATAACTATCCTTTAATCAAACTCTATATGGCGATTTATTGTTTAGGCTGTACCTTTTACTGTGTTTATCCAGTTTCAAATAATATAAAAATTGAGCTTGAGTTTATTCCTTTTCTTCTAGCAATCTTTGGGATTATGTTGCCAGTATTTATTGTTCAACATTACAATATGTACAAGAATGCTGGAAAATAAATATAACATAGCCAGCCAGTATCGTCAGCAAGCTGGCTGGACTCGTAAACTCGCCCCTGCTGGCAGGCGTTACACAAATAAGGAAATTTTAGTGAAAAGTTTGATATTTTTGATTCTGGGCTCGCTCATGTCAGTTTCATCATACTCCAGTGATGCGAATCATTTATCATTTGGTCTTGGTACAGATCAAGGTGGGTTAGGCTTTCAGTATTCGATCAACAACAATAATTCAAAATATTACATTGCTTTAGGATTACATAGTTACTCACAGGCTTCTGGAACGAATTTAGGCTACGGGCTTGGATGGGAGAAACTAATTGGTAAAAGTAGAAATAACTCTCTAGGTTTGTTTTTAGGAGCTATCAGTAGTTCAGCAGTGAATACAGAAAGAACGACGTACCACGGGGTGGCCGCCACTTATAATTACTATTTTAATGAATTTGAAAATAATAGCTGGGTAGTTGGAGGAAGTTTAGGCTATGGGAAATCATCAAATAATGCCTCTTATTTTTCTGATTCTATAACTCAAGCTTCTCTTAAGTTGTCTTATCAGTGGTAATGTGTAACAAAGCCAGTCAATTCGCCAGCAAGCTGGCTGGACTCGTTTCACTCGCCTTTGCTGGCAGGCGTTAGGCGTCCACTTGAAGTTATTTATAAAGCTTATATTGCCAGCAGCCCATTTCCTTGCTGTTTATTGGTTTGGGTTACTGATAAGCGAATTACAAGATCCTAGTAAATATATGGGTTGGATACTCATATTCTTACTAGATTTTCCAGTTAGTTTGCTTTTACTTTCAATATGATTTATTAACTAAAAATCATCTGTAATTCGGTTATTACCAGTAAATTTAAAGGTTATTTCAGCAGCCTCTTTAAAATCTTTATCATTTAAATTAGATAACTCCGTAAAAGGAGCTGATAGAATTACAGCTTCCAAGGCCGCTTTATCAAACTCATCATCTTCACTTGAATTAGACACAACGGTGTCAATAATTAGACCGCCTCTCGTAAATTTAGCCAGTATCCATACTTCTTTATTGCTGGATTTTTTGTCACATATCCATTTTGCATTACCCCTTACCCTAAGCATTATGTTCAGCGAACAACTCTCTAAATTAAAGCAATTATTTATACCAAATTGCCCCCTTGGATAATTAGTACTGAATTGTTGCTTCGGATAAGTGTCTGTGATTGATTCTTTAGGGTAAATTACATTTTTAGCACAACCTTGTATCAAAGAAATAGTGACTATAAGCCCAATCGACTTCATAAATCTAAACTTCATATAACGCACCAAATTAGAGACAATTTTTTTTAGAGTGAAGGGCGTTATCTTTCCTGTTTGGAGCACATACAGAACAATCAGGCACCCATGATAAAAACAGCATTACATTATTGCGATGCAAAAGAGAGGCGATTTCGCCTGTTATTATAGCGGCTTGTTTAACGTAATTCGGCCTTCTAAAGTATTGCTCCCTTCTTGTGCTGAAAAGCTAAAAAACGGCTTTTCAGCACCTGGGAATTCTATCTCTATGTAATCAAAACCATTTCGTTCAAACCCATACATATCTTTATTATCATATTTTATTTGAATATATTTGTGGGCATTTGTACCCGTGCGAATAGATAGAAGGCTAAAGTCTGTACCATTATTAACGGTAATGGTGTCCTCTGAAAAATTATCTCCATTACTTGTACTAATACTGAGTGAGGAAATATTGGCACAGTAAATAGGAGTAGTAACAGTATGATTGTCATACTCACTCCAAGTGCCTGATATTTCACCAATAGGATTTATATCTTTACTCTTTCTATGCATCTCTATTGTTGTTGATATATTGGTATAGCCACTGATTTCAAGTGAAGCGGTGATCCGTTCTTCATTAATGATACGGTAGTCGATGTCATTGTAAGTAAACGCATTGTTTATGACTTCTATTTTTTCATAGCCGTTATAACAATCTGGAATCTCGATGGTGCCATCGCTTTTTCTTCTAATAACCCAGTGTAATTCTGATTGGCTTTGCTGATACGAGCTAAAACCAGAATCGGACACACTTATGCTTGATTGCTGAGTGCCCGACCAAACACCCGAAATATCGTTTTCACTATCTTGATTATCTGTATCTTCTTCAAAAATATCGAGCTGACACCCAGATAATAGACAGAAAAATAGAGTAAAGGTGATTCTAAAAGGCGTATTCAAAGCACATTCCTTTGGCTTAAAGAGTAATTGGGGGTAAATTTTTTATCAATTAAGCGTTATATTAATGATTTAACGGGCTGTATTCGAGCAATTTTTTAAAACACCATGGCATAACCAATTAAATACCTACCTTCTTAATTTGCATAACATTCATACTTAGCTTCGCAGCTTACTGAATCCCAGTTTGAGCGTACTATTATGTATTTAGCCAGAGCAATTAAACCTAAGCAATCAAGGGGTAAGAGTACTTGAAATAGAAATAGCCACACCAGAAAAGAACCAAACTCATTAAAAAGTTATCGCGCGCATACCCACAAGGGACACGCCGAGCGCCCTCCCACAAAATGACACACCAAGACTCACGCAAATAAAACCCGTCACGAAAACAAAATGCGACAATGGATACCCGATCTGCTCGTGCCTCGCGTCGAGTATGACGAAATTGAAAACGATTCAAGAGCCGCCGTGGATAGCTAGGCGTAATCAAGGGGTAAGAGTTCTTGAAATAGAAATAGCCACACCAGAAAAGAACCAAACTCATTAAAAAGTTATCGCGCGCATACCCACAAGGGGCACGCCGAGCGCCCTCCCACAAAATGACACACTAAGACTCTCGCAAATAAAACCCGTCACGAAAACAAAATGCAATTTCTGAACACCGCTACAACCAAAGCGCTTTGTTAATATATACAAGGCGAGCGGTGTGAAGCATGAGGAAAGAGCGGACTGGGGATCTCACTGCGTTCGCGTGCTACGCACCCCAGAAAAGGAACCGTGCTAGCTTTGATCACCCAGAATGAGAAGGTTTTGATACTTCACACGATCAAAAAAACCGCACTTTCACCTTTGATAGTACCACCCTTCGATTCCGTTCGTTCCTCACTGCTCAGGATGAACGGTGGTGCTGGAGCGCACTGCGTTCGGGAGCTACGCTCCCCAGAAAAAGAAAACCGGCTTAATCTCTTAAGCCGGTTTTTTATTTAAAACACTTTTTTGCTATCTAGGCCAAAGTGTTATTTGAGTTTATCAAACGCTTCATTTTCGTGTTTGATGATGCTGCCTATTAATCCAATGACAATTCCCGTTACGCCCAGTGCAAACAACATGAGCATGATAGGTGAATCCGCAAAGGTGAAATACGCAGTGACGTTTTCCCATGTGGTAATTGATGATCCCATGATTAAATCCCCTGTGGCTCAACATTGGCGAGTTTATTTGGTACGTCGCTTTCGGTTACCGCTGGTGTGTTTGACTCAGGATATGGCTTCGCCAATAGCTCCACTTCATCAATACCTAGGTCTTCCGCAGATTCTGGTACACGTAATGCGTTTAGCTTTTTAAGCATTAGCGATAAGCCGTAACCTGGGATAAAACCTAATAGCGCCATGATGACCGCCGCTAGGGTTTGACCTAAAAAGCTGATCTCTGGGTTGTCGCCCATATTGGGGGTGCCGCCTGCAAATACGCCCACTAATATCACCGCCACAAAGCCGGTAAAACCGTGTACGGCCACAGCACCCACTGCATCATCAATGCCGCGTTTTTCTAAGAACTTAGCAAACCAAACCGCTGCAAAGCCCATGCAAACCGCAATGATAAATGCCAAGGTTGGGCTGTATAAATCAAGGCCAGCAGCCACTGAAATAATACCCACTAAACCACCTGACATGGTCCAGAACGGGTCGCGCGTTGCAATATAACAACCGATAATGCCGCCCGAGAAACCCATCAAGGTATTAAACGCAAATGCCGATAAGTTAGTTGGTGTGTTGTAGATGGTTGTCCAGCCGGTTTCACCACCATTAAAGATAATGCAGCCGCCTAAGAAGCCAAAGAAACCAAAGATGATCATCATCAAACCGATGAGTGTCATGGGTAAACTGTGCGGTGCAATGGTTTGTGCCACGCCATTTATGAATTTGCCTTTACGGGCACCCAGGTTAATTAACACACCCAACGTAAAGAAACCCGCCACTGCGTGAACCACGCCAGATGCGCCCACATCATGATAACCAAGGTCCGTTAGCAACCAACCGTCTGGATGCCAGCCCCATGCGCCCGCTAAAATCCAAATGGCACTGCCTAAGAATACCGTTAAGATTAAAAACGCACTGACGCGGATTCGCTCGATCACCGCACCGGATAAAATAGATCCGGTCGTGGCACCAAACAAGGCAAACGCTGCCCAAAATATACCTGTGCCCATGTCAGACACATCAGGCCCCATGCTGGCCGCCCAAGGCAATGCCGCGGAGGCATCTGTTGGAATTAAGCCACCAGGGAAGGCGTTGTAAATCCACCAACCAAATAAATAGAAAGTCGGAATGATCACGGCCAAGGCGAGGATATTTTTAATCCCCGCGGCCAGTGCATTTTTACTGCGTGACGCGCCCATTTCGTAGGCTAAAAAGCCTGCGTGTATCATCATCATGATGGCGGTACACCACCAATAGAACACTTCGACGTTCATGGCTTGGTGCATATCAAAGGTGCTTTGTTGAGCGGCAAGCTGGGCCTGCAAACTCTCAAGCGTTAGGGTTGTGTCGTCCATTGGACTCTCCTCGTTGTTTTAGTTTTTTCTCTAAATTCGCGAGGGCCGATTTTTCATTTTTTATTATTGTTTGCACGTAATTTTTGGTTTTAGCTTTTATGTGTTTTTGTATTTAATTTACTTTTGCACTGAATCAGAGTTTCCCTCGGTGATCCCGCCTGCGCGAGAAAGGTTTAGTGTTTTTTCGCCTCTATCAATCAATGACTATGGATTAGAGTTTCCTTCGGTGATTCACCCTGCGCGGGAAAGACGTTGTGTGTACTCGCCTCCCCTAGATTAATGACCATAGATTCCCGCGTTCGCGGGAAAGACGTTGTGCTTATTCACCTCTCCTAGATTAATATCTACGATTAGAGTTTCCTTCGGTGATCCCGCCTGCGCGGAAAAGTCGTTGTGTTTATTCGAAAACAGAATTTAAAAACTGTCTTTCCCGCGAACGCGGGAATCCACAAGACTGGATACCTATACGACTCTATCGCATATAGTCTTTCCCGCGAACGCGGGAATCCACATCCTTTTCTCGTTTAATAAAAACCAGCTACCACTAACCACAGGCTAAAATTCGACATCACTTTGTTTGAGTCAAAAAGCTTTGATGATTTGTTAATACATTGCTCACTTCTTCTGTTCGCTCTTTTAAGTTCACACCACTAAGTTGCAGCCGTTGGGACTCATCAATTAAATATTTAGCTTTAAGGGCTGCACGTTCATAGTTCAAACCCGCTGGGCGAATATTGGATATGCAATTACGTTGTGCATCATTGCATCCCACGTGGGCATCAAAGGTTAAATACAATCCCATGCTATCTGGGCTTAATAAACCGGGGCGCTCACCAATTAATACCATCACGGTTTTAGCACCTAACAATTGCGCCACATGATCACCAATGGCCACTCGACCTTGTGTGCATATAGTCAATGGTGCCAAGGTTAGTGGACTAGTATCTAATACCTTTAATAACTGCTGAATAAATGGCAGTGTATTTTTTTCAATGGCCATAGATGACAAACCATCAACTATACAAATGGCTAAATCATACTGCCCTTTTGTGTGTTGTATTTGTTTAATGCTTGTATCACTTAATTTGCGACCAAGATCTGGGCGCTGTAAATAGGTGCCCCGATTATTTGCACAACTGCCAACCAATAACGGCTCTACACTGGCAAATAAATCGAGGGCTTGGGGGCAGTCGGTCAAATGATGTTTAAGGTTTTCATAGAGTGCTTGACTGTCTAACGGTAAATGCACGGCATCACGGGCTTGGGCATGTTCCAATTGAAACTTCAGCATTTCATTGGTTGGAATTGAACTGCCTGCTCGGCCCAATGCAATTCGAGCATCGGTAAAGTCCTTTAACTTTTGCCACGGATTTAACACCACTATATTTGCTGACGGGGTTTTATTTGACATGTTAAAAGCCCCCTTTTACATCAATTAATTGTTTTGAAAACGGGTTAGGAATTTGGGCATTTAGTTGAAAACCATCATTCATAATTTGCATCTTAGTGAGCCAGTGTTCAAACTCTGGCGCTGGGCGTAAACCTAATAATTTACGCACGTATAAAGCATCATGAAACGAAGTGGTTTGGTAGTTGAGCATGATATCGTCAGAGCCTGGAATACCCATGACAAACGTACAGCCAGCTGTGGCTAATAATGTAAGCAGATTATCCATGTCATTTTGATCAGCCTCGGCATGGTTGGTATAACACACATCACACCCCATCGGCAGGCCAAGTAACTTGCCACAGAAATGATCTTCTAGCCCTGCCCGTGTGATTTGTTTGCCATCGTATAAATATTCTGGGCCAATAAATCCCACCACAGTATTCACTAAAAACGGATCAAACTTGCGCGCCACGGCATAAGCGCGTACTTCGCAGGTTTGTTGATCTAAGCCATGATGAGCATTGGCACTTAAGCTGCTGCCTTGGCCGGTTTCAAAATACATGACGTTTTGCCCAACGGTGCCACGCTTTAATTCAAGGGCCGCCTGCTGTGCTTCTTTTAGTGTATCTAAGTTAAAACCAAAACTGTCGTTAGTGGCTTGGGTACCACCAATACTTTGAAACACCAAATCAACCGGCGCGCCATTTTCAATGCACTCAATTGTGTTGGTAACATGGGTTAATACACATGATTGTGTTGGGATGTCGTAATGCTGAATGACATCATCAATCATTTTTAATAATACGGTGCACTGCTGCACGTTATCGGTTGCGGGATTAATGCCGATTACCGCATCACCATTGGCGTACATTAAGCCATCTAAAATACTGGCGGCAATGCCTGTCATGTCGTCGGTTGGATGATTAGGCTGCAAACGTGTTGAGAAGTGCCCTTTTAAACCCAATGTATTTCTAAATTGAGTTATGACTTCGCATTTTTTTGCCACTAAAATGAGATCTTGATTACGCATTATTTTACTGACAGCGGCGGCC
The DNA here is from genome assembly GCA_049115935.1 of Bermanella sp. Lineage (GTDB taxonomy): Bacteria > Pseudomonadota > Gammaproteobacteria > Pseudomonadales > Oceanobacteraceae > Bermanella. The sequence continues at coordinate 17,314 of JAGDZK010000094.1, forward strand.
ATTTCTGGGGTGATGGCAAAACGTAATGCGGTTAGTGTTTTACTGTCGCACTCATCACTTAATAAAAAATTCCTAAAGTCCCCCACGGTTAAATGACTAATTCGTTTAAATGTTTGTGCATCATGTTCGTCAATAATTAAACGGGTGATTTCATCTTTTTCATAATCTATTAATGCCTCGTTTAAAAACTGCTTAAGTGGCACTTCAGCTAAACACAATTGGGCTACGGCACGCTCTTTTTCTGTTTTTGCAGCCACGCCTGCTAACACATCGCCGCTTCTTAAGGGTGTTGCTTTTGCCATAAGTTCGACCAAGTTGGCAAACTTAAATACTTCTTGGCCTAATGTGAATCTAAACATGGTCATCACTACGTCTAATAAACTTTAAGATTAGGCATGGCACTTGCTCTGTTAAGCCTTTATGACTTTGAGCAATTTTAGATCAGCCCAATCTTTATTAAATTAAATCACTGCTGCTACCCAGTGACGCTACTTTAACAAGCTTAACCAAAAGACATTATCAAATTATGGCAAATCTTAGTTGGGTTAAATGATTCAATTGAATCCATTTACGGGCATAAAGCACCAAAATAAAGCAGAATATCGCAAGAAGTTAAGGCATATTTCACATGATTCACATCGCTAACAGCATCCCATGCGACTTATTGGCCGTTATTAATAGCCAAGATGCCCACGAGCATGCACACAATCTTACCGACTGGCAGCAACATTATGATCAGATCAGCGCCGGTGAATTCAAAGGCCAAATTATCGAGCGACCATTTGAAGATTTACAAATATTTAAAGAACATACGAGCCAAGCCTTAAGCCAAAGCTGTTTAGTATGGCCTGATAGTATTTGGTTAGGCATCACCCCAAAACATCAAAATACAAACAGCAAAATAAATGGACTCACCCTCGCTGATAACGACATCATGTGTCGCCCGGGCAATACTGAATTTGAACTCACTACACCAGATAATTTTGATATTTATGGTGTCGTGATCACCCAAGATAAATTAATGGCTCAAGCCAATAAACAAGGGGTGGATTTAAACTGGCAAGATATCCTGCACAATGAGCGACTGGGTTTACCCGAAGGCACTCTGAATGCCATGGATTTTTTATTAAGTCGCCTGCTGAATACTGAGCTTACTCAAGGGGCAACCCCTGATCATTTGACTCAAGATCTTATTTTGATGGGACTGCTGGATGTGTTTAGTAAAGAATCCCCTAACCAAATGATTCATACCAGTTACCAACACAGAAAAGCCATTGTCGATACCGCCCGTGAATTTTTAGTGAATAACAAAGAACGCGCGATTACTTTAAGTGAGCTATGCGAAGCTTGCCATACCAGTAGACGAACCCTACAAAATAGCTTCGAAAGTATTTTAGGGTTATCCCCTATTCAGTATTTGCGTTTTACTAGACTAAACGGTGTTAGGCGAGATTTAAAACAAGCTAAAACACACGAAACCGTGGGTGATATTGCAGCACACTGGGGTTTTTGGCACTTAGGGCAATTTGCAAAAGATTATAAAAATGTGTTTGGTGAACTGCCCAGCGAAACTCTACAGAATATAAACTGATTACTTCATCGTGTTTTACCAGTACCTTATCAAAAAACAAAAAAGCCGTTTATTTTCATAAACGGCTTTTTCTTTTTCCTGAGCATTTAGATTTAAGAATCTATTTGTCTTCTTTTACCATTTGCTCCATTAACGCTTGTTCTTCATGCAAGTCGTCAACGTCATCATCGTGATGCGGTAATATTAGGTTTAATACAATGGCCACCAAACCACATAGGCTGACACCTTGTAGACTGAAATCACCAAAGGTAAATGCCATTCCGCCAATACCAAATACTAATGTAGTTGAAACAATCACTAGATTACGGCGTTCATTTAAATTCACTTTTGCGCGAATTAAAATATTCATACCCACAGCAGCAATTGAGCCGAACAACAAAATTAAAATACCACCCATGACAGGTGCTGGAATGGTTTGCAATAAAACACCAAACTTGGCAATAAACGCTAATAATATTGCAATACCCGCCGCCCATGTCATAACCACTGGGTTAAACGCTCGGGTTAACATCACCGCGCCGGTTACTTCTGAGTACGTCGTATTTGGTGGACCACCAAATAAAGAAGCGGCAGAAGTGGCTAAACCATCACCTAATAAGGTACGGTGTAAACCAGGTTTTTCAACATAGTTTTTACCGGTGACGCTACTAATAGCCAGCACATCACCCACGTGTTCAATGGCAGGCGCTATAGCCACTGGTAACATAAATAAAATAGCTGCTAAGTGAAATTCTGGTGCAACAAAGTTTGGCATAGCCAGCCAATCTGAATTATTCACCTGAGCCATATCTAACATGCCACTGAAACCAGCAACCGCATAACCCACTGCCACGCCCGCTAAAATGGGTACTAAGCGAAAAATACCTTTTGCATAAACCGCTACAATTAAAGTACTGACCAGCGCTGACATTGATACTATTAATGCTTGCCCATAAGGAAACAACTGAGCAGATGCATCACCCGTTTTACCCATGGCCATGTTGACCGCAATGGGCGCTAAACCCAAACCAATGATCATAATAATTGGGCCAGTCACCACAGGCGGCATGATTTTATGTAAAAAGCCTGGGCCACGAATTGCCACAACACTGGCAAGCACTACGTAGACTAAACCTGCACAAAAAAGTGCACCCATGGTGGCAGGCGTTCCCCACGTTTGCACACTGAAGGCAATGGGGGCAATGAACACAAATGAAGAGGCTAAAAATACCGGCACACTGCGTTTAGTGACCACTTGGAATATCAGCGTACCCACACCTGCGGTAAATAATGCAACACTAGGATCAAGACCCGTAATTAATGGCATTAAAACCAAAGCGCCAAATGCCACAAACAGCATTTGCAGGCCGGCTAATGCCGTTCGCCATGTTTTGTTTTCAGTTGGATTGCTCATAAAACACCCTTAGTTTTTATTTGGTACCGAAAATTTTATCGCCCGCATCACCCAAACCAGGAATGATATAACCTTGCTCGTTTAAGTGACTATCAACTGAAGCGGTATAAATGTCGACGTCAGGATGAGCCGCTTGTACTTTTGCAATGCCTTCTGGTGCGGCAACCAAAACCAATGCTCGAATACTTTCGCAGCCTGACGCTTTTAATAAGTCGATGGTCGCAATCATTGAGCCGCCCGTAGCAAGCATAGGGTCGATCACTAAAGAAATACGCTGATCAATATCACCTGCTAATTTATCAAAGTAACTGACAGGCTCTAGGGTTTCTTCATCACGGTACAAACCCACTACGCTGATTTTTGCGCTTGGCAGTAATTCTAAAACACCATCTAACATGCCAAGGCCCGCACGAAGAATCGGCACAACCGTGATTTTTTTACCACGAATGCGCTGAGCGGTGATTTCGCCACACCAGCCATCTAAGGTGTAATCTTCTAATTCAAGGTCTTTTGTTGCTTCGTAAGTGAGCAGATTACCGATTTCACCAGTTAACTGGCGAAAGCTGCGGGTGCTGCGATCACTTGCGCGCATTAAGCCAAGTTTATGTTTAACCAGAGGGTGACTGATTTCATATACGCTCATGGGAAGCCTCTTTTGAACTGTAAAAATATGTGCACTGACCGATTAAATGGACGTAATCCAAGGTCAGTTTAACGCGATGATGCGAATTTTGTCACAGTCGAGAAAATCAGGCGACAACAAATTGACCGAGCGATCAAGTAATTAAGGATTTTCGCCATTTTGATGAAATTTACACCAATTTACGTTTATTTAGGCATAAAAAAACCCGCCAAAGGCGGGTTAAAGTAGAACCTAAGTTCTCGCTACATTCTCACCGTGCTCCCTTGCGGAAACACAAAAGCATCATGAAACCTATTGAAATGCTTATCTGTAGTAGAAATGTATCCTATTGTAACATCTTGTAAATAAAGGCTTTTTTCTAACCGATTGGCCAACTTGGTCTACCTAGTAATGGATACTTGATGATTTTGCGGCCATAACAAACTCATTTTTGCCCCTTGCCAGCGACTGTTGGCAACAAACGCTTGCCCTCCATGCCAATAAATAATTCGGCGTACAATTGAAAGCCCTAAACCGTATCCACCGGATGCACGGGTGCGGCTGTCATCTAGCCGCGTAAAAGGCGAAAACACACGCTGCCAGTCTTTTTCTGGAATCCCTGGGCCATCGTCTTCTACATCTATGCGGCAGATGCCATTATCAAAGCTGTACTCAAGCCACACTTTTCCTTTTGCATATCGACAGGCATTCCCCACTAAATTTTGAATGGCACGGTGCATATAACGGTATTCAACATCACTGAATATTTGTGCCTCATCAACCGTTTGGCTGTGCCAATTAATTTCAACTTTATCGGTGCGTCTGCGGGTTTCTTCCACCACCTGATCAACCAGATCAAGCATATTGGCTTGTTTGAATTCTAATATTGGCCCCCCTTCTTCTAGGCGAGCATAGGTCAGTATTTCATCAACAAGCTCATCCAGCTCTTGTAGGTCTTGGTCCATTTCACGCAATTGCTTTTGGGTGTATTCATCTTCTGTGGTGTCTTCTAACATTTGTACACCAAAGCGCATGCGCGCAACTGGTGTACGCAGTTCATGACTCACCGCTCGTATCATTTCTTTTTGTACGCCCATCAATCTTTGAATGTGAATCGCCATTCGATTAAATGCATCACCAAGGCGACCAAAGGCATCGTCAGAATCCACTTTTACTCTGGAGTTCAAGTGCCCTGCTGAAATACGCGTAGCCGCTCGTTCAAGCCGTTGTAGGTTTACTTCAAAGCGGTATACCAGCCAATAAACCGCGATGCCCGTTAAGATAATGGCAAACGCAATCACCACTAACACAGACTGTAACGACAAACCTTGACGAAACACGATGGGACCCATTTCTATGATTTGTTTGGTTTCAGGCAAGTAGGTATAAAATCGACCCATACTGCCGTTTAAATCGTAAAAGGCTAAATAATCAGGTGCCGCCATGTAAGGTAATTCTTTCTCATACAAAGCCGCTTCTTCATTATTGAGAATGCGTACAGGTAACGGGGCATTACTCGAGTACGATTCAATTAATTCAGAAAGACTGCGCTGCTCTCGTTGGATTAACTTACGAATCAAAACTCCCGCACCGCGAATATGAGTGGTGCGAAAATCATGAAAGATCCCTTCCAACAAATAGCGTTCGTCACCAATGATTAAACCAGCTTGTACCTTAAGACCGCCATTACCAATATCCGTTAATAAATACTGGCCATCCGCAATTCTGGCTTGATCAATTGCACCTAGATTGGTTTGTTGAATCGGCGTTAAAGATAATGGCACGCCTAACAGATTAGAAACGCCAGAGACATTGCCCTTGGACGCTTTGATTTCACCGGTGGCCAGCAAGATAATGCCGCCCATAATACTTTGCTGATGCTGCTTGTTGCTGATGTGATCAACCAACCATAACGACCCCAACGTCGAAATGGCTACCAGCAGCAAGATGGTTAAAACCCCAATATATACGCGAGAAAAAATGGTGGCTCTCCTGCTGGCAAAAAAACGATTGTGCCTATATTTCTTTTACAAACAAGTAACCTTTACTGCGCACCGTTTTAATTCGTTTAGGCTGTAGCGGATCATCACCAATTTTAGGGCGAATACGACTAATACGCACATCGATTGAACGGTCTTGGCCGTCGTATTCAATGCCACGCAGTGCTGTGAAGATCTCTTCGCGACTGAGTACTCGACCAGCATTGGAACTAAGTAGCCAAAGCAAATCAAACTCTGCACTGGTTAAATCAATGGGTTCCTCATCTAACCAGGCTTCACGCATGCCGTTATCCACCACCAGGTTAGCGAATGTGACGCGACTCTGCTCCCCAGACTTAGCATCATCCGCTGCTGAAATAACCGGCCCTTCTTTGACTCTGCGCAATAAAGCGCGAATGCGGGCTAATAACACTCGAGGACGAGCCGGTTTAGCGAGATAATCATCGGCACCCATCTCAAGGCCCAGTACTTGGTCCAGATCATCATCGCGAGCCGTTAACATGATAATTGGCCCACTATAGTAAGGTCGAACGAGACGACAAATGGATAAACCGTCTTCACCTGGCAACATCAAATCAAGAATCACTAAATCAGGCTGTTCTGTTTTGATCCGCCCAACCGCCGCAGAGCCGTCACCTTCAACGGTTACCTGCATACCATTGGACTCTAGATATTCCTGCGTCAGACTGGCTAAACGCTCATCGTCTTCGACGATCAATATCTGCCAAGATTCATCCGTTTGCTGTGCCTGTTCCATAGATCGTCCTAGAATAGATAATTAACTCTAATATACATTAATTTAGACCCTTGTCGGCATCCTGCCCA
>JAGDZK010000095.1:0-7090 GCA_049115935.1 Bermanella sp.
GTGAGCAAACGTTGAACCAATTATTGGTTGAAATGGACGGCTTTGAAGGCAATGACGGCATTATCGTAATTGCTGCAACTAACCGCCCTGATGTATTGGACCCAGCGCTATTGCGTCCAGGTCGTTTTGATCGCCAAGTGGTGGTTGGTTTACCGGATATTCGTGGTCGTGAGCAAATCTTAAAAGTTCACATGCGCAAAGTGCCTGTGGCTGAAAACATTGATGCACGCGTTATTGCTCGTGGTACACCAGGCTTCTCTGGTGCTGACCTTGCCAACCTAGTGAATGAGGCAGCATTATTTGCTGCTCGTGGTGGTCGCACGACGGTCTCAATGGAAGAATTTGAAAAAGCAAAAGATAAGATCATGATGGGGGCTGAACGTAAGTCCATGGTCATGAGTGATAAAGAAAAAGAAAATACGGCTTATCACGAAGCTGGTCATGCAATTGTTGGTCGCTTGGTGCCTGAGCATGATCCGGTTTACAAGGTGTCGATTATCCCTCGTGGTCGTGCATTAGGTGTGACGATGTTCTTGCCAGAAGAAGATCGCCATTCCATTAGCAAGCGAGGCATAGAGAGTAATATTTGTTCTCTTTATGGTGGTCGAATTGCAGAAGAGATGACACTTGGTAAAGACGGTGTCACCACAGGTGCCTCAAACGATATAGAGCGAGCTACCCAGTACGCTCGTAACTATGTAACAAAGTGGGGCTTGTCAGATAAGCTAGGTGCTCAGTTGTACACAGAAGAAGAGCAAGGCAGCTACTTAGGTGGTGGCGGTGGTGGTCAAATGTCTCACCTTTCTGATGAAACTGCCCGCACTATTGATGCAGAGGTGACAGGTTTACTTAAAGACTGTTATGACCGCGCCGAGAAAATACTGCAAGATAATCGCGATAAGCTTGAAATGATGAAAGATGCATTGATGGAGTATGAAACCATTGATAGCAAACAAATTGATGACATCATGAATGGTCAAAAACCACGTCCGCCTCAGTCTTGGTCTGATGATGATCAAGGTGGTGCAGCGCCAACAGCTGAAGATGTAGACGTGGATGTTGATGTGGCAGATGAAGAGTCTGAGATCAAGCCATCAGCGGACCCTGCTAGCGGCAATTAAGTCGCAATGTTAAATCCCTAAAAGGCGACACAATTCTGTTGTGTTGCCTTTTTCCATTTTAGGACCCTGCAATGAAGTTTATTTGTGGTGATCGATCACTGGATCTTTCTGTGCCTCAGGTTATGGGTATTTTGAATGCCACCCCTGATTCTTTTAGTGATGGTGGGAAATTCAATTCATTAGATAACGCTCTAAGTCATGCTAGAAATATGGTTGAACAGGGTGCATCGATTATTGATGTGGGTGGTGAGTCCACTCGCCCAGGTGCTTCTCCTGTATCATTACAGCAAGAGTTAGATAGGGTGATCCCTGTTATTGAAAGCATACGATCACAATTGGATGTTTGTATCAGTGTTGATTCCAGTAGCCCTGAAGTCTTTTTGGCAGCCAAGAATGCAGGTGCTCACTTACTCAATGATGTCAGAGCTTTAAAGCGTGAGGGTGCCTTACAGGCGGCGCAGCAAACAGGTTTGCCGATTTGTTTGATGCATATGCAAGGTGAGCCTGAAACCATGCAGACCAAGCCAAGTTATCAGCAAGTTGTTCATGATGTAACGACGTTTTTACAGGAGCGTATTGCCGCGTGTCGAGAGGTAGGCATTGAGAGTCACCAGATACTGATTGACCCAGGATTTGGCTTTGGTAAAACCCTTGAAGATAATTATGCATTGCTTGCGAAATTAGAAAGCTTTGCAGCATTGCATGTCCCTGTACTTGTTGGGTTATCCCGTAAATCTATGATTGCTGGTGTATTAAATAATGCATCGGTGGATAATCGTATTAGTGGAAGTGTGGCTGGTGCCGTCATTGCGGCCATGAAAGGCGCTAAGATTTTACGGGTGCATGATGTGAAAGAGACCAGTGACGCATTAAAAGTGGTGCAAGCCACAATGGCAAAGTTGTAAAATAGAACGTTAATACAATATTTAATTTAGAAATAAGACGCGGTAGGAATAATAAGATGTCTCGTAGGTATTTTGGAACAGACGGTATTCGTGGTCGAGTGGGTGACGCGCCAATCACTCCCGATTTTGTTATGAAGTTAGGTTTTGCGGCGGGTAAAGTTTTTGCCAGTCAGGGAAAACGTAAAATTTTAATTGGTAAAGATACACGTATTTCTGGTTACATGTTTGAGTCGGCTCTAGAGGCTGGGTTATCTGCAGCGGGTGTGGATATTGGGCTGCTTGGTCCCATGCCGACCCCTGGAATCGCTTATTTAACTCGCACGTTTCATGCGGATGCTGGGATTGTGATCAGTGCATCGCACAACCCGTATTATGATAACGGCATTAAATTTTTCTCTGCAAACGGTAGTAAGCTTGATGATGAAACGGAACAAGCCATCGAAGATTTACTGGATCAGCCCATGGAAATTGTGGCCTCAGATCGCTTAGGTAAAGCCAAGCGCATTGAAGACGCGGCGGGTCGTTATATTGAATTCTGTAAAAGTACTGTATTTGGTTTAAGCCTAAAAGGCATGCGCATTGTGCTGGATTGTGCCCATGGTGCCACTTATCAAATTGCACCTGCAGTGTTCTCTGAACTGGGTGCAGAAGTCTTTACCATTGGTAATAAACCTGATGGCTTGAACATTAATGAGCAGGTTGGTTCAACCTCACCAAAAGCACTGCAACAAAAAGTGGTAGAGCTGGAAGCGGATTTTGGTATTGCGTTTGATGGCGACGGTGATCGCGTAGTGATGGTTGATCATAAAGGCGAATTGGTTGATGGGGATGAATTAATCTTTATGACTGCCCGTCATCAGCAAGATACCGACCAACTGCAAGGCGGTGTTGTGGGAACCTTAATGAGTAACATGGGGATGGAGGTTGCTCTTAAAGATATGGGTATTCCATTTGTGCGCGCCAATGTTGGTGATCGTTATGTTATGCAGTTATTGCAAGAGCATAACTGGGCCTTGGGTGGTGAGAACTCAGGTCATATTTTGTGCTTAAATGCTACCACCACAGGGGATGGTATTGTGGCTGCGCTGCAAGTACTTAAAGCCTTGGCTGGCAGTGGTAAAAAGCTACATGAATACAAGCAGGGGATGAGTAAGTTTCCGCAGATCATGAAAAATGTTCGCGTAACTGATAAGTCTGTTGTTGAGCATGAGTCTGTTAAGCAGGCGGTTGCTCAAGCTGAGGTTGAGTTAGCTGGCCGTGGTAGAGTGCTATTGCGCCCATCTGGTACTGAGCCTGTGGTGCGAGTCATGATTGAAGGTGAAGACTTGTCTCTTGTTGAAACCCTTGTGGATCGCTTGGTTGTTATCGTAGGTGATGCGGCCTGATTATTTTAGAGGAGTTGATCGGTCATTAACCAGCCCAACTTCCTGTTTTTTAACGTGAATCACAATAAAACTAGGCTTCTAGCAAGTCCCCTTGGCTTGCTAGATTTTACTATCTTAGGTAGTATCGCCACCTTCCTGAAGTAGGGGAATAAATATGCGTCGTAAATTAGTCGCAGGTAACTGGAAGATGAACGGCTCTTTAGCTGAGAATCAAACCAGATTAACGCAGTTGGTATCCGCGTTAAAAAATAAAGAAGCGATCGATGTGGCGGTATTTTCTGCGGCCCCTTATTTGTTTCAGTGTAAGAGTTTATTAGCGGCCTCAGGCATACACTGGGGTGCGCAGGATGTGAGCGAGTACGAAAGTGGCGCTTACACAGGTGAAATCTCTACCACTATGCTTGAAGACTTTGCGTGTGGTTACGCATTGGTTGGGCACAGTGAGCGCAGAGAGTTGTTTCACGAAAGTAACGAAGTTGTGGCGGATAAGTTTGCAGCTTTGTTAGATAGCTCTGTTTTGCCAGTATTATGTGTGGGCGAAACACTAGAGCAGCGCGAAAGCGGTGATACAATGGGCGTGATTATTAAACAAATAGATGCTGTTTTGGCTAAGTCCGGTATTGCTGGATTTAAAAAAGCAGTGGTTGCTTATGAGCCTGTATGGGCCATTGGCACAGGTAAAACAGCAACACCCGAGCAAGCTCAAGAAGTGCACAAAGCAATTCGTGAATACTTGGCTCGTTTTGATGCTGATATCGCTCAGGCATTGCAAATCGTCTATGGCGGTAGTGTTAAACCAGATAATGCTGATGCTATTTTTGCTCAGCTTGATGTAGATGGCGCCCTTGTGGGTGGTGCATCTTTAAATTCAAATGATTTTGTTAAAATCTGTAACGCAGCAGGTTAGAGAAAAACTATGGAAAGCTTGATTGTAGTCGCTCACATTATTATCGCCGTGGCCATTATTGCCTTGGTACTATTGCAACAAGGTAAAGGCGCTGACGCAGGTGCAAGCTTTGGTGGTGGTGCTTCGCAAACTGTATTTGGTAGTGCTGGCTCTGGTAACTTCTTAACTCGTAGCACGGCTTTCTTGGCAGCATTGTTTTTTGTGACAAGTTTCTCTTTGGCTTATTTTGCAAAAGAAAAAGCCACGGGTTTAGCTGATGAGGGCTTACCTCAAATTCAGCAAGAAGTAGAGACGTTCGATGGTGAGATGCCGGTAATTAACGAACCTGTTCAGGGTTCTGAAGCCCCTATCATCGACTAAAAATATTCTGCGGATGTGCTGAAATTGGTATACAGGCAACGTTGAGGTCGTTGTGCGCGAAAGCGCGTGAGGGTTCAAGTCCCTCCATCCGCACCAATATTACTAAAAACGAGCTTTGCTCGTTTTTTCTATTTAGGGCTCTTAAATGGGCTTCTTGGCATAAAGTGAGACTTCCCTTGATGAAAAAAGGCTATGTCTCTATAATGTGCACAAATATTGNNAGGTCGTCGGTTCAAATCCGGCCCCCGCAACCAGGTATTACGTGAAAAACCGGAGCCTGAGTAAGTTTGAAAGTGCCAATTGGTGCGAGTAGACCGATTTTTAAGTGAGAATGATCTAGTATCAACTTACTTGGTGGCTTAGCCACTTGTTTTTATTTCCAAGCTCACGGGCTTGATGATTGAAACCCCTGTGGAGCTGCTTTTGAATATTAAAGTGGTTCCGATAAGGGGTTTTTTGTTGGTAGCGTAAGGCAATCAACATTTAGCAGTTTTAATAGAAGTACTTTGTACTTAAACGCTAAAGATTGGGCTCAGGTGACTGGTAGTGATAACACTGGCTCATCTTTTAGCCCAATTTTTATATCTGTGGAGCGCATGTGGCGAGTAAAGAACAGCAATTAATTGATTTGCTAAAGCCGGTAATTGAAGCATTAGGCTTTGAGTTTTGGGGCCTTGAGTACATTGCTCAAGGTAATAACTCTGTGCTGCGTGTTTTCATTGATAGTGAAAATGGCATTCATGTAGACGACTGCGCACTAGTGAGTCGTCAGGTTAGCGGGATAATGGACGTTGAAGACCCCATTTCCTCAGAATATAACTTAGAAGTTTCATCCCCAGGTGTGGATCGTCCATTGTTCACACTTGAGCATTATAAGCGTTACGTTGGTGAGTTTGTTGATGTGAAGTTACGCTATGCCTTTGAAGGGCGTCGTAAGTTTAAAGGCAAGCTAGTTGGTATTGAAGATGACGAAGATATCGTGGTGCATGTAGATGACCATGAGTATTTGTTACCGATTGATGCTATCGATAAAGCCAGCTTAATATTTCAAGATCACAAGGGTAAATAGGATTACCGGGGGCAAGGTTATGAGCAAAGAGATACTGCTAGTTGCCGAGGCTGTTTCTAACGAGAAAGGCGTTGAGCAGGAAGTAATTTTTGAAGCTATTGAGTTAGCTTTAGCGGCAGCAGCGAAAAAACGTTACGAAGACGAAGAGCCTGAGATTCGAGTTTCTATTGACCGTCGTACCGGTAATTATGAGACTTTCCGTAACTGGGTCATTGTAAGCAATGATGTGGTTCCGGCCTTGGGGTCTGAATTAAACATGCAAGAAGCGGCAGACATCGACACCAACTTAAAAGAAGGCGATGTCTACGAAGAGCAAGTTGATAACCCAGGTTTTGGACGTATCGCGGCTCAAGCGGCTAAGCAAATTATCATGCAAAAAGTACGTGAAGCAGAGCGTGCGAAAATCACCGCAGCGTATGCTGATCGTATCGGCGAATTAGTACACGGTACGGTTAAAAAAGTAACCCGTGACAACATTATTGTTGATCTTGGTGCTAACGCTGAAGGTTTGCTTCCACGTGATCAATTGGTTGCCCGTGAAGTATTCCGTATTAGTGATCGTGTACGCTGTGTATTAATGTCTGTGAACCCAGAAAATCGTGGTCCACAACTTATGCTAAGTCGAGCATCTAATGAAATGCTGATTGAATTATTCCGCATTGAAGTGCCTGAAATTGGCGAAGATGTGATTGAAATTAAAGCAGCCGCGCGTGATACCGGTTCTCGTGCGAAAATCGCAGTGAAAACCAATGACCAGCGCATTGATCCAATTGGTGCGTGTGTTGGTATGCGTGGTGCGCGTGTTCAAGCGGTATCTAATGAGCTTGGTAATGAACGAGTTGATATTGTGCTTTGGGATGATAACCCAGCGCAATTAGTAATTAATGCACTGGCCCCAGCTGAAGTGGCTTCTATCGTGATGGATGAAGAAACCAACACGATGGATGTGGCCGTGCTTGAAGACCAATTGGCTATCGCAATTGGTCGTGGCGGTCAAAACGTTAAATTGGCATCTGAGCTTACCGGCTGGACCATTAACGTAATGACCGAAGAAGAAGCAGGTGCGAAACAAGAAGAAGAGCAAGGTTCATTAGTTGAAACATTAATGGCCGCCCTTGATCTTGATGAAGACGTAGCTGCGGTACTGGTAGAAGAAGGCTTTACAGGCCTTGAAGAAGTTGCCTATGTGCCACGTGAAGAGATGTTAGACATTGATGGTTTCGATGAAGAAATTGTTGATGAGTTACAGTCTCGTGCAAAAGACATTTTGCTAACCCAAGCCATTGCTAGTGAAGAAAAACTAGAAGACGCAAAACCGGCAGACGATTTGCTGAATATGGAAG
>JAGDZK010000096.1:0-409 GCA_049115935.1 Bermanella sp.
TCTGGCACATGCATACGAACAACATAGGGCGCACCAGCGGCTTCACGCTCAGCAATAACATTCGCAGGTAATTCTAGGTCACTGAATTTAAGTGCAGAAAAACCACCTGCCTCTTGCTTCTGGGCACGCAGTGCATCCAACTCTTCTGCTGTACGATAACACTTAAACGCATGACCTGATTCCAGCAGCATTTGTGTGTGCTCAGCATAAATAGCACTGCGTTCACTTTGACGGTAAGGGCCTTTATCACCACCCACATCTGGACCTTCATCCCAATCCAAGCCTAACCAGCGCAAACTATCATAAATGGTCTGCTCAGATTCAAGCGTGCTACGACTTTGATCTGTGTCTTCGATACGCAATAGAAACTGCCCGCCGTGCTGGCGTGCAAACGCAAGATTAAACAGTG
>JAGDZK010000097.1:0-3225 GCA_049115935.1 Bermanella sp.
CTACTTCACCACGACCAAAGTGTCCACTTACTGCTACCGCACCCACTGGCAATAAACTTTTACCGCCTTGGGTTAATGCTTTTACGGCACCATCATCAATTGTGATTTCACCACGGGTTTGTAAATGCCCTGCGATCCATTGCTTGCGCGCAGCCATGGGTTCTTGGTCGCTTACTAATAATGTGCCTAGGCTTTCACCTTGGTATAAACGGGTTAATACGTTTTCGATGCGACCACCTACAATCACAGAACATGCGCCGCTGCGGGCGGCTAATCGACCAGCGCGTACTTTGGTGATCATTCCACCGCGCCCTAATGCACCACCGTCACCGGCCATGGCTTGGATCATTGGATCTTCTGCGCGGGCACTTTCAATTAGCGTGGCGGTTTTATCAATGCGTGGGTCGGCGGTAAATAGGCCATCTTGGTCGGTAAGTATGATTAACGCATCTGCTTCTATTAAGTTTGCAACTAAAGCGCCTAAGGTGTCGTTATCACCAAAACGGATTTCATCGGTAATGACGGTATCGTTTTCATTGATGATGGGGACCACACCTAAATCAATTAATGTGCGAATGGCTGAGCGGGCGTTTAAATAGCGGTTACGGTTACTTAAGTCGGCGTGAGTTAACAGCACTTGCGCTGTTAGGTATTCATGGCGAGCAAAGTTGCTTTCATAACATTGCACCAAGCCCATTTGTCCAACGGCGGCTGCGGCTTGCAACTCATGCAATGCGCTTGGGCGTTTTTTCCAGCCTAGGCGTGTCATGCCTTCTGCCACTGAGCCGGATGACACGAGGATAATTTCTAAACCTTGCTGTTTAAGCGCGGCTATTTGATCTACCCAGTTGGCGATGCCTTTTTTATCTAATCCGGCGCCATCATTGGTGAGTAGTGCGCTACCAATTTTTATGACGATGCGCTTGGCGCTGGTTAGTGCTTCTCTGGACATGTGTTTGTTTTTTTATCTGATATGAAGTTTGGCTAATGTTAATTCATTAGAGGCGGGCTATAAATGGATTTTTTGCTTTATCGGGCGCAGGGCGCCCTCGTACAGGTATAAACTTGATGGGTTAACTTGGTTTAGGCGTCGGCGCGCAGCCAATTTTACAGGTTTAATTTGATGGGTTACGAAGATTCGCTGCTCTCATCTCTAACCCATCCTACTAACTCGTACAGGTATAAATTTGATGGGTTAACTTGTTTTAGACGCGGCGCGCAACCAATTTTACAGGTTTAATTTGATGGGTTACGAGATTCGTTACTCTCATCTCTAACCCATCCTACTAACTGGTCGCCTGCAATACCCAAAACACTTTCTTCGAAAGCGGGGCACACTGGCAGCCTCCTACAAATTTGTAGTACGAGGTTGCACCGTGACCGATTCTAGCCGCTAGGCTCGATTTATTCGTAGGTGTAAATGAACTCTGGGCCGTCGCCATTATCATCGTCGTCATCACCGAACTCATCGCCTTCTTTTGCCGCTAGTTTAGCGGCTTTACGGGCGGCACGATGTTCATTACGACGCTCTGATAGCTCTTCCATACGTTCGCGAGCTTCATCTTCTACCAGTTTACGGTGTGCCGCTTCTTGCTCGATTAGCTCTGGATTTTCAATAGCCGCTTCAGCACGCTCATCTAAGAAGCTCATGATATCGAAGCTAATTTGCTGTGTGCCTTCTTTACTGATGGCGCTGATTTTGTAAACCGGGCCTTTCCAATCTAATGCATCAATGACAGATTGGCAGCGCGCTTCGCGTTCATCTTCTGGCACTAAATCTAGCTTGTTCAGTAATAACCAACGCTCACGGTTTACCAGTTCTGGTGAGAACTTTTCTAATTCATTTACGATGACTTTTGCGTTTTCGGCAGGTGTGGATTCATCAAACGGATTCATATCCACAATGTGCAGCAAGATACGGGTACGTACCAAGTGTTTTAGGAAGCGAATACCAAGACCTGCGCCTTCTGACGCGCCTTCAATCAAACCAGGGATATCGGCAATTACGAAGCTTTTATGTTTGGCCACACTCACGACACCTAGGTTAGGCACCATGGTGGTAAACGGATAGTCAGCTACTTTTGGTTTCGCTGCCGATACCGCACGAATAAACGTGGATTTACCGGCATTGGGTAAACCAAGTAGGCCAACGTCAGCCAGTACTTTCATTTCTAATTTAAGGTTACGACTTTCGCCAGCCGTACCTTTTGTGGTTTGACGCGGGGCACGGTT
The DNA here is from genome assembly GCA_049115935.1 of Bermanella sp. GTDB lineage: Bacteria > Pseudomonadota > Gammaproteobacteria > Pseudomonadales > Oceanobacteraceae > Bermanella. The sequence goes on from JAGDZK010000097.1 coordinate 2,233, forward strand.
CACTGAGCTTTTAAAGTGAATATTACCCAAACCACGTACGCCGCCTTCGGCGACTTTTAAGGTTGCACCGTCTTCGGTTAAGTCACCTAATACTTCTAAGGTGTCTTCATCTATTACCGTGGTGCCCACTGGTACTTTAAGGAAGGTGTCTTCGCCTTGTTTGCCGCTCATTTCACGGCCCATGCCGCCTTCGCCATTTTCGGCTTTATATCGGCGCACATAGCGATAATCAACTAGGGTGTTTACGGCTTCATCCGCGAGCAAGAATACGCTACCGCCATGACCACCGTCACCACCGTCTGGCCCGCCTTTTGGAATATATTTCTCACGACGAAAGCTTAAGCAACCATTGCCGCCGTTTCCTGCTTCAACACTGATAGAAGCTTCATCAACGAATTTCATATTATTCCTCTGGGCAACCCACACATCTGATATTAGCCCAACTTGTCTTAAATAGACGTTCAAAACTGGTTTGGGCTGAACCAGTTGTATTGCAGTTTTGCTTAAAAGCCTAACCTGCAATTAAAAAAAGCCCTGTGCGTTAAGCAACAGAGCTTTTTGACTGGAGCCAAGCGTGCTTGGTTTCCAGTTTTTAAGGCCGTATTAGTTAGAAGCTACAATGCTAACTTGCTTACGGAAAATGCGACCTTTTTGCTCGAACTTCACGAAACCATCGGCTTTCGCGAATAGAGTGTGGTCTTTACCACAACCAACATTGTCACCTGGGTGCACTTTAGTGCCACGCTGACGAATGATGATAGAACCAGCTTTAACAAACTGACCACCGAAGGCTTTTACACCTAAGCGTTTACTCTGGGAATCACGACCGTTACGGGTAGAACCACCGGCTTTTTTGTGAGCCATGCCTTTTCTCCTTCACTGATATATCACCGTCACCAACAATATATACAGCTTTTAATTAGTGTTTGCGTTAATCCGCTATTGGATTAATGCCGTTCAATTCTTTGAAAATTAAGCAGAAATGCCAGTAAT
>JAGDZK010000098.1:0-1018 GCA_049115935.1 Bermanella sp.
CTGAGCTGAAGTACCAGCAGAACGAGCCATTTGGCCGCCTTTACCTGGTTTCAATTCAATATTGTGAATTACGCTACCAAGAGGCATATTGCGCACTGCCATAGTGCTACCTACTTTGATAGGCGCAGTTTCACCAGAAATAATCTGATCACCTGCGTTTAGGCCTTTAGGGGCCAAAATATAACGACGCTCACCATCGGCATAACAAACTAGTGCGATGTTTGCACTACGGTTTGGATCATATTCCAGACGCTCAACTTTGGCTGGGATACCATCTTTATTACGCTTAAAGTCAACGATACGGTAAAGCTGCTTATGACCACCACCAATATGGCGAGTGGTAATGCGACCGTTGTTGTTACGACCACCAGATTTACCCTGCTTCTCTGTCAATGCAGAGTGCGGACGACCTTTGTGAAGATCTGCGTGAACAACCTTAACAACGTGACGGCGGCCAGCAGAAGTTGGCTTGGTTTTTACTAATGCCATCTTAACTACTCCTATTACTCGACGTCAGCGAAGTCAATGTCATGGCCATCAGCTAGACTAACGTATGCTTTACGCACGTCGTTACGCTTGCCAACACCACGCGCTGTACGCTTGGTTTTACCTTTAATGTTAAGCACTTGTACTGAACGAACTTTAACTTCGAACAATTGCTCAACAGCCGTTTTGATTTCTGGCTTGGTTGCATCAGGTGCTACACGGAATACGAACTGACCGCTCTTATCCGCTACAACTGTTGCCTTCTCAGAAATGTGAGGTCCAAGTAGAACTTTGTAGATACGCTCTTGGTTCATCCTAACATCTCCTCTACTTTCTTAAGTGCTGATACAGTAACCAGTACTTTTTCGAAAGAAACCAGGCTCACTGGATCAACACCATCTGCTTCTGCGACAGCAACGTGTGGCACGTTACGAGAAGCTAGGTACAAGTTCTTGCTGATTCCAGAATCAACGATAAGAACCTTGTCTAGATCCAGGCCAGCAAGTTTAGCTGTGAAGGCTTTAGTTTTGTG
>JAGDZK010000099.1:0-11517 GCA_049115935.1 Bermanella sp.
ACCAGCCAATATTTCCAAAGCGCATTTCGGTCGGCTTTAAGACACATACCTGTGCCTAAACCCATGGGCGTATTACGGGACGAACCAAAACCGGCGCAGGCTAAACAAGAACAAACCAAAGTAGAACGTGAAAAACACGTCATATTGCTCAACCTAGAAGGCCAAAACGATCGCCCGTTGCCACTCAAACACAATATCACCTTATACGTTGAAAACACCACCCAAGGCACCACCGCAGCAAGGCAATTATCAGAAGTCATATACAACCCATACAGCAAAGTATTCAGCACAGAAAAAGGCGACGGCTTAAAGGTCTATGCCATACCCGATAGCCTATTAGAAGTACGCAAAGACTTAAACAAAAATAAAAATCTAGCGGACTCTGAATCAAAAGACTTAATAAAAGCCCTTACAGAAACCGGACAAGAAACCCGCGCCGATGGGGCGATACTGCATCACTTTACCTACCCAATTGCCAATAATTATATTGAGATAGAACTGCTGGACGAAGATGATGAGCCGGTAGCGGGAGCTAAATATATAATTTTTGACGCGCTTGGTAAGCAGGTCGGAAAGGGGAATCTAGACCAAAACGGTTATGCGCAAGCAGAGCATTTCACCTCAGATCAATGCACAGTTATCTTTCCAGAATACGACCATAGTGCGGTATTGCCAGAATAAAGGATTATAGGTAGAAACATGAATACATATACAGTTAAGGAAAATGACAATTTATGGTCAATTGCAATAGATCATGGTTTTAAGTCAGAGCAAGATTTACTCGCAGTACAAGAGAATAAAGACCTATTTTCTTCAAGTAAACGAAATGAATATAGAATATATCCAGGAGATATCATTCATATCCCAGTCAAAAAAGAAGCAAAATTTGAGGCAGATGCAAACGGAAAGCGTATATTTAGGGTACCGTCCCGAAAAGGATTTATTAGATTCAAGCCTCATGATGTTGAAGGGTATCCATTATCTAAATTCCGATTCGAAGCCGATTTTCAAGATCAAACCTTTAAAGGTGATGAAACAACGGATAATGGTGATATTGAAATAGAGTTACCTAAAATTGAAAAAGATGGAAAATTAATACTCATTAGTGATTATTTAAAGGATGTAAATAGCAAGTTAATTCCGGTTGATGAAAAATTACAACTCACAACAATAAAAATGAAGCTATACACAAATGCTGATGAACCAAAACAATATGATGACTATATCATTCATATTAATTTTGACCCTAATGATAACAAAGAGGGACAGCTACAAAAGTTATCTAATGAGGGATTATACAACGGTTATATTCCAAACGTAGATTATGAAAAAAGCGTTGGCCGGGTAGATAACAGTTGCTATCCAGATAATGAGTGGCCAGAGCATCAGCTAAAGTCTATAGATAACAATGGCTCAAATTTATTACCAATACCTGCGCCAATTAATTTTCAGCCTCAATATTATCCAGTGGTATGGGAAATGTTACGATATGAAAGACTATTCAAAATATCCAAAAATCAGGTTGAATCATTAGAGCGAGAACTAAAATCGCTAAAAGCGAATAAACAGCCTTATGATACAACGAACTCACAGTATCTTCAGGCAGAAATAGACAAAGAATATTTCCAGTATTGCTTTAACTATTGGTTTAGTGAATTTAGCTCATTATGGCATGCGCATACTCAAAAAGCCGCATCGGCTGATGCGTTAATGCGCTTAAGGTCTCATGTATTAGTCGATAAAAAATTAACTGAGATCACTGAAAAGTGGCGTTCAGAATTTGAATCTGAATCCATAAAAGATGTAATACTAGATAAGCGCTACCCAAAAAGTGATATTAAACATATCCCTCAAGTTAAGGATGTATTTACCACCTTTTACAGTACTCAACAGGCAAAAGATAAATTAACCACAAAAATTGTTTCTCCGCCGCTTACCTCAAAAGTACGTTTTAGTTATCAAGATGATCCAGATACGCCTATTGCAAACAGCTATGTATTGTATTGGCGATATGATAAAGCCGATACCAATAAAATAGAAACCGGGCGAGAAGAGTTTTATAGCAATGCCCGTATTATGATGCCAATTGGTATCGGTAAAACGGATGATCAAGGCTATTTAGTGCAAAGTCTGCCGTTTGATGGGCATTACACCAAACGGTATATGAAAATCGAAGACGGTAAATTTTCAATGCATGGTGGGGCTATTGACGAAGATGGTATAACCTATGATTACCTCCAGCCTTTTATGGCACGCTACGCGAATAAATCGGATTTTCAACGATCTTTAAATGGTATTAAAGCCCCAAAAGGCGAGTGGAATACATTATTTAACAACATTAATTCACACCTGCCTGAATACAGTTCTAGAGTATATAGCGGTACAGGTCACACAAATTATTGGGCATATAGTGCGTATCTTGATTTTAAGAACAGTGAAACCTATGCCGATCAAATTAAAAATCTAGTAGAACTTAAAGATGACCACCCAATTTATTATCAAAACTTAAGAGTATCAACCAATAACCATCGGTTTAATTACTACTCTTCTGGGAGTAAAGATACTTGGGGGTTTATGGTTTACCCGCCAGACGGTGGATTTATTCAAACCCAAGATTTAGCCAAATTAGGTAACGAAGGGAAGTACGTTTACAAAGGTGCGATAAATTCACCTGAAAAAGAGGGCGATTTCATTCAGCTCCCCTGTACATTACAAGAATGGGAGCGTCGTTTAAAAGTTCAGAATAATCAATTAAAAGCGGCAATAGAAAGCTTTCAATTACATTCAAGCAGTTATCAAAATAATATCAGTTCACTTGGTCGTATGGATAATTTATTGGATTTATATAAAAAATATCCTTACGAATATGAAGAAAAAGACGCGGCGACTTCAGCTATGCGAGATGATCTTGCTGGAAAAGTGGATGATTTAACACAAGCCATTCAAGATGTTTTAAGTGCGCCTAAAGAAGATAAAAATAAAGGCCTACATGACGCGCTTAGCAGCATGAAACAATGCAAAGATACAATATGTGAACTATTACAGTCAGAAGGCTTTCGTGAGCAGTTGTCACTATATCAAAATGCCTACTTAAATGATGAAGATGACATAAGCCCATACATGTCATTAGATGAATCTTGGCAGAGTGTATTCGCAACCATAGCAGATGCACTGGCTTGTCTTGCCATGACACCAGATGCCGATGATGTATTTCAAACACTGCTGAAACCCGTATTAGACCCACTTATCACCAGTGAAATGGTGACGGAGCTGATTAATAACGGAATTGTAGGGGTAGTAGAGGGAATGGAGTCTGTACCTGGAGATAGCATTCCAATTAACCGACAAGGCGATAGTGTTGTCGAAACTGCAAGTCAGCTTAAATATGCTGTTGAAAACATTTATAGAGACACGGATATCGTATCATCAGAAAAAACAGTTCTAAGTGAAATTTTTAATCACCCCTTGTATTCCACGGCCCAATGGTCAAAAGATCAGCTTAATAAATGGGTAAATGATATGCCCGGTGCGCCATCGATTTTAATGGTGATTCTTGAAAGCTACAGTAGTTTTTTGGTGCGTGAGGCGTTTGCCAATGGGGCCACCAAGGGCTACCATATTCGCATGATGATGATGATTATGCATGGTTTTGGTTTTTTTAGTGATGGTGGGGAGTTAAAAGAAAGTGACATCCTTAAGATATTACGTAGTAATGAAACCGTCAGACATTCAGCCAAAGTTAAAACATTAGAAGCAAAATTAAAATTAGGTAATACAGCCGTTGAAAAAAGACAAGCTACATTAGCTAAAGTAGAAAAAAGACTTGCAACGGCCAGCCCTGGAGAAAAAGTCACACTTAATGGCGTGAAAGGTCGTTTAGAGAAACGACTCAACGAAGAAATGGAGCACGTCTTTGACACGCAAGATGAAATTGATCATAAAATAGAGAAACAAATCGCCAGAGAAAAAGGATCAATTGAGCGCGTGCAAACAAAACGACGAGGGCGTAATGAAAATAATGTTGACGAATTTTATCAGCAAGCAGATGGTAGAAATGCACGAGTATATAAGTCAGTCCTTTGGGGGATGACTGTTGTTGGGCTTGTCGAAGACTGGAATAAATTATCTAGGTTAACAGCTGACCCATCTGTGCCTCCGGTCGATATGGATATTGTCATGGCGCATTATGCAAAAACCATGACGGATACCGCCGTGGCGTGCTCGAGCGCGCTGGTCTTAATGAACCGCTGGGTCAGTAGTGAAAGCAAGCTTTTTAAGGGAGGGACATTTTTAAAAGATAATGGGAAATTTATTGCTGATCATGCCGATCGATTAGCTATTGTTGGCAGTGTAATCTCGCTTTATATCAGTAGCCGAGAGTTATACGAAACCTATAATAATAAAACTCTATTAGAGAAAACCGATCAATATTTAGATATTGCCGCCAATGCCGTGACAACCCTTGGTTATCTGATGGTACGCGGGTCATTCGATAAATTATTTTGCCCTCTAATTTCAGCGTACTTAATCCCAGGGCTTGGTCAACTGCTGTTAATCGCTGGTGTCATCATAATGTTGGTGCAATTGGGCCTCAATCTGTATGTTATGTGGCAAGGTTATCGATTTAAGCGTGACGCACCAGTCGGATATTACTTTTGGGAAGAATTTGAATCGGTACGTGAATATGGTGAACGCTATACCAGTGATGATGAAAGTAAACTTGGTACAAACGATGAGCAAGTGGCTTATAAAGCATTGATGGACATTTACGAAAATAGCGAGCAGCTGGGAAAAAACAACACAGGTAATGGTTGGGGGCACTTGAGCTGGCGTGGGGCCGTACCGATATTTGTAAGTTGGCGACGCATGGGAATGCCAGAATCACAATTGATTAAGATGATTGAATTTATCTCGAAAGTACCCGAAATTGAAGGTGATATTAGTAATCACTCATCTGTATTAAGCAATGAAACATTAATAGAAAGACTGCTTTCGCCTGAGGCCATTGTTAAGTTTTATTTGCACCTAGAAGAAACAAAGCAAAAAAATCCAACGAAAGAAATATATTTTGTAAATGGAGACACCAAGTTGAGCTACCAAGCGGTTATGAATCAGCTTGAACAGGGGACGTATATTCCTAAGGGTGAAACCGATGATGTAATTAAGCATTTAAAAGGCGTTGATGACATAATAGTGAACCATTCTAGTCAGTTCATAATGCTTCAAACTCGTTATAAAAATGTGATTTGGGATCATGAGCATTTTAAGATTGTGAATCAGTAGTAGAGTCCATGAAAAATGAATATTAAAGCAGTTTTAATCGCTATTATTTTGTTAGCAGTCGAAGTAAATTGCCATGCAGCTAGATTGAAAGTACACCCTGATGAACAGGCTGCAATGGACGCATTATTAAACCGACTGAATATTGATGAAAAAGATATCATAGTTGGAAAGAATGAACATCAAACTAATTACTATAGTGACTATTTTGATGCTGGCGTTAGGTATTTTTATGAAAGTGATAATAACTTTGAATTATCTGTTATTACCAATAAATTTGAACATGTTTCTCGCCTTCGTATTAGTAAGACGAATTTAAATGATTTAAGGGAGGTTGAGAAATTTACTGAAATTGTAATTTTGGAGATAACATCAAATAACTTAACGAACTTAAATGGTCTAAATAAGTTAAAAAAACTTAAAAAGTTAAAGATTCTTGGTAATAAAAAATTAATAGATATTGGAGGGATCAATAATCTCCCTAATCTTGTCGAAATAGATGCAGTAACATTAAAAAATATTTCTATTAATGGTATGAAGAATCTCCCAAAATTAGAACGATTCTTATGTGATTTATGCTTGATTGATGATTTAGCGCCTTTATCACACTTGATTAGCCTTAAAATATTGAAAATGGGAATTAAACAAAAAAAAATAGATCTTCTTAGTAGTTTATCAGGATTGGAGGTGCTTGAAATTGAGGGTGTAAATTTAGAAGATGTCAATGCTATAAATAGATTGAAAAAAATTAAGACTTTTAAAATTATGAATACTAACGTTAAAGAAATACCTCTTAGTAGTGATCTATTAAACTTACAAAAAATAAGAATAGGTAATTCACCTATTAGAAAAATACCAGATTTACATAAGTTTAAAAATCTTAAACATATAGCAATATTCGGTAGTGAAATTGGTGATGTTGATAATATACATGATATGGACAACCTAGAAGAATTATTTCTTATCAGAAATAAGAATATGAAAAAAGTTGTTAATATTAAAAATTTACCAAATTTAAAGCAATTAGAATTGGAGAATAGTCCTTTAGAATTATTTGAAACAGGCGATCTTCCTAATCTAGAAGAGCTAAAGCTGTCTAAAACAAATATATCTAAGCTAACGAATTTTGAAAATTATCCAAGTCTAAGGCGTTTGATTATTAACGATACAAAAATTACATCCTTAAAAGGGATTGAGCAGGCACCTATGCTGCATTCAGTTCAGGCTGATTATGATGTGAAAAATGACCCAGAAAATGAAAAAATACTGCGCTCTTTGAGAAAAAATATCTTTAAACGAAAACCTCAGTAATATGATAAAGGGAATTGATAATGGCAAAAATATTTTTTCCATTAGGTGTAATAGTTTCATTGTTATTGGCAATAGTTGATAAAAACCCATGGAAGTTAATTATTACCTTTATGTTTATTGTTATGACTATTCAAGCGTTTAAGGTAGCAGAAGATAATCCTAAGGATGCTGATCAATAGTCATTTTTTTCTTACCTTATTTGAAATATAATAAACGGCACATAAACTAACGCATTAGTAAGGCATCTTTAGCACTAATGCAGGTGATATCCGTTTACTCAGAGCCATCGACTACTGACTAAACCTACCGTTTCAGTTATTCTTGCCCTAAGTTAAACACTCATGGCAAGTACATGCTTAATAAAATCTTCAAAGAAGGCCACCTACAAATTGGCCAAGGTCAGGTGAGTGGTTACATTGCCTGTTTTTTAGGCATATTAGGTTTTTTAGGCGTGATTGCGTTTCACTTTCCTGAATATCTAACCACGCCTGAATTACGTAAAAACTATGATGTTGACACTTTACGCATGGTTTTGTTTTACGGCTTAGTGGTGGCGGGCAGCTTGGGGTTGCTCAATTTTGTGCGTAATAAAAACAAGCGTTTGGGCACAGTCGCGTGGGTATTTGTGGCAGGTGCTATTTTATTAGGCGGGCATCGTGTACCGGTGGGTGATTTCCCAGATAACACGCCTTATATCGGTCTAGATTGGTTTATTTTAGATTTACTTGGGTCGACTTTGATTTTTGTATTTATTGAAAAAATACTCCCTTTTCGTAAGCAAGCGATATTTAGGCCTCACTGGAAAACCGATTTCGATCATTTTTTTGTGAATCATCTATTGATTGGTTTTGCATTGTTGGTAGTCAACCAGTTTGTGAATCAAGTGTTTGGCTGGGCAATAAATGAAGATACTCAAGCGTTTATTTCGTCGCTTTATTTTCCGATTCAGCTATTTTTAATTTTATTGGTTGCCGATTTAGCCCAGTATGCTTTTCATCGTATTTATCACGAAGTACCATTGTTTTGGCGTTTGCATTCTGTGCACCATAGTGTGAAACACATGGATTGGTTAGCGGGTTCTCGCCAGCATATTGTTGAGTTATTGATTACGCGCTCAATGGTGTTAGCACCCATTTTCTTACTTGGGTTTGATAAAGCAGTAATTGATACCTATGTGATTATTGTAGGATTTCAGGCGGTGTTTAATCACGCCAATGTACGCATTAATTTTGGGCCGTTAAAATATATTATTGTGACGCCGCAATTCCACCATTGGCATCATGCATCCGATGAAGCGGCTATTGATAAAAACTATGCCGCTCATTTTTCATTTATTGATTATTTATTAGGTACTGCGGTGAGAGGGCAAAAAGAGTGGCCTGATCATTATGGTGTGAAAGGGGATTACGTACCGGATGGTTTTTTAAAGCAGCAGGCGTTTCCGTTTACTTATAAAGGTTAATGTCACCCCGAATACTTTTATCGTAATTCTCATTCCAGAGTGTCGTTATCCCCGAGTGCTTTTATCGGGGATCCATTTTGAATTAAAGCAATCATGTTCATAGCGTCTCTGCGTTGGCTGCGTCTTTCTTAAAATCACAAAAGACTGTGTAACCAGTCGAGAACTGTATTAACAAATTGCGCACATCTGTGTTTTAAAAAGTAATATTCAAACCCGTAAAAAATCCATTTACTGTGGTATCACCAGCAGACCATGTTTTATAACCCAGTGATACACCATAATATTTGAAAGCGCCTAAGCCACGGTAATTAAAACTAAACTGGTGCTCGGATAATTCGCCACCGTTGTAGCTTGACCATACGGGGTAATATTCCAAATGCATGCTTGGGTTTAAACGCAGACGTATGGGCATGGCAAACACATCCCCTTGATGAGCTTGATTGCCGTTCATTTTTCCTTTGCCCCAAGCTAGGTCCCAACTTAGGTTATTACCTAAGCTCATTCTGTAATGCAGCATGGTGTTACTTAGCGTGAGCTTGTCGCCATTTTCATCTAATGTGTTTTCTGAATAGCTTATGCCAATTAAACCATAACCCAGTTCTATGCGATTAAGTTGAGCGTTGATGTCATCATTGGCGCTTAACCAATGGGCGGTGTAGCCAATGGAGGGTAAAATTGGGTCACCTTTTGTGCGAAATAATGAGCGCCCTGAATGTTCGTTATCTTCTTGGTAGCGGGTTTGGCTGTTGATGCCGCCAGCGACTAATGTAGTGGCGGTTGCCTCTAGAGTTTTGGCGGTGAGTTTAAATAACAGCTCGGCAAAAAAGCTATCAAGAGATGAGTCATTGTCGTCATTAGAATATCCTCTGCTGCTTTGGCTTGAGGATGAGCGCTTTATAGGTTTGGTGGCATCATCTTCTAAGTCGTCTAATGTGCCTGCCCATGTGTGGGTTGATAATAATAGGAATATTAAACTGTAAATGAGGTGGTTGCGCGGCATAAACGTCCCTGTTTTATGTTTGATATTAATTCTTGTAAATATAAGACCTTATTTTTATGTGTTAATTCATGTTGTTGTATCACCGTAAATAGAACAATCTGTTTGCTATAGATAACCTAGAAGTTGGGTTATGTCTTGTTAGGGCTAAATTCTGGCCCCCTCTTTTAATATGTGCTAATTTGCGCCACTTTCTCACATCTTCAATATTGGGCAGAGACACACATGATCACAGGCTTTGACTTTGGCACATCCAATTGTGCTATGGGCGTGTTATCCAGCGAACAAAACGTGCAGCTTTTGCCAATTGAACATGGCAAAGCTTTTATGCCGTCTACTCTGTATGCCCTTGATCGTGACTTGATTACCGAACAGGTGGCGCTGCAAATTTCAAACCCAGAAGAAAAACAGGTTTTTATTGAGCAACGACGCATTGCGTTAAATCGTGCGCGCAGAGTGCGCGATGAAGAGGGTTTTAGCCCCAATGAAACCAGTTTATTTGTTGGTAATGAGGCATTAGAAGAATACTTTGCTTGGCCGGGTGAAGGTTATTTTGTGAAATCCCCAAAATCTTTTTTAGGGGCCAGTGGTTTAAGCGATACGGCTATCCATTTTTTTGAAGACATAGTAACGGCCATGATGATGGCGGTGAAGCAGCGCTCCCAAGCCATTACTCAGCAAGACATTACCCACACCGTGATTGGTCGCCCGGTTAATTTTCAGGGGTTAAATGCCGAGCAAAGTAATGAGCAAGCCATTACTATTTTAACGCGCGCGGCAAAACGAGCGGGCTTTAAAGGGGTTGAGTTTTTATTTGAGCCCATTGGTGCCGCATTAAGTTATGAGCAAAAACTCACCGAAGATAAAACCGTGTTGGTCATGGATATTGGTGGTGGTACTACCGATTGCGCCATGGTGCGTATGGGGCCAAACCATCGTAATAAAGATGAGCGCGTGCAAGATTTTATTGGCCATACTGGTGAGCGTATTGGCGGTAATGATTTAGATATCCAGTTAGCTGGGCAACATTTGATGCCGCTCTTTGGCATGTTTTCAAATCTTAAAAATGGTTTGCCCATGCCCACGCAAACATTTTGGGACGCGGTGCGCACCAATGATGTGGGCGCGCAGTCGGCATTTAACGATAAAACCACCACGGCCTTGTTGCAGCAATTGTTACGCGATACCAGTGAGCCCGATTTAATTAAGCGTTTTATAAAGCTGCGTAACGAAAAACAAAACAACCACCTAGTGCGCAGTGCCGAGCAAACCAAAATTGCGTTATCTACAGGCATGAGCACGCATGTGGATCTGGGTTATGTGGAAGAAGCGTTAGGTTGTGATATTTCTCGAGAGCAACTGGCCCAGGCTATAGATCGGCCCTTATCGAAAATGATTGCTTTAATGACCGATGCCATTAAACAAGCTAGTGTGCAGCCTGATCTAGTCTATGTAACGGGTGGTTCTGGTCAGTCACCGATTATTCGTCAGGCAATTCAATCGATATTAGGTGATATTGAGGTGCTGGATGGAGATCACTTTGGCAGTGTAGCCAGTGGTTTAACAGTTTGGGCTGGGCGCGTATTTCGTTAAGTTTTTGTCTGCACTTTCACCGTTCAGGTATAAGGCCCCATGCTTTAAGCCATTAGTGGCTGCCCTAACCATAGGGTTGTGGCGCTTTATGGGCTAATTCCTCTCTCTTTTTTATACCGTTATCTTTCTGTGGGGACTCGGTGGCTGAAGCGTATGTCACGAGCTGAGAGGCGTTTGTGAATCTCTTTTGATAGTTTTAGGCTATCGCTTGTATTTAAACTATCAATTTCAACTATCTGCGCTCATCCCCCACAATACATCTCATGGATTCGCAGCAAGAATCTAATTGAGTAACTCACATCAATAGGATGACAAAATGATCAACACAGAAATTAAACCATTTAACGCTACCGCTTTTAAACAAGGCGAGTTTGTAGAAATCTCTGAAAAAGACGCCCTAGGCAAATGGTCAGTATTCTTCTTTTACCCAGCTGACTTTACCTTTGTTTGCCCAACGGAACTTGGCGATGTTGCAGATAAATATGAAGAGCTACAAAAGCTAGGCGTTGAAGTGTTCTCTGTATCTACTGACACTCACTTCACTCACAAAGCATGGCACGACAGCTCTGAAACCATCGGCAAAATCAACTACTTCATGGTAGGTGATCAAACTGGCAACATCACTAACAACTTTGGTGTGATGCGTGAAGGCCAAGGTCTTGCGGACCGTGCAACGTTCCTTGTGGATCCTGATGGTGTGATTCAAGCAATGGAAATCACTGCTGAAGGTATTGGTCGTGATGCAGAAGATCTAATGCGTAAAGTAAAAGCCGCGCAATACGTACGTAACCACCCGGGTGAAGTATGTCCTGCTAAATGGAAAGAAGGTGAAGCGACGCTTGCGCCATCTCTTGACCTAGTAGGTAAAATCTAA
>JAGDZK010000100.1:0-997 GCA_049115935.1 Bermanella sp.
AACTCCTAATTTCATAAGGTTTTAATTTCATTAACCCCACTAGAGCAGGCATCATGCCAAAACCATCAAATACGCCATTTACGCCTCTAAATACTAAAAAAGTGCATTAATTGTCAGACAATTACCGTAAATAAGCCCGAAAAACCCCACATACGAGCACCATTTAAACCTAACACGCCTTAATTCAGTGCGTTTGGCGCGCACCAAAAATACATAACTAAATATCACTCCGCCCTTTTTTAGACCTAGGGTTTCGCACCATGATGACGACATTTTTGATTTTTGATTGATTTTTTGTGTCAGGGTTGTGCATGCCATGCATTTCTATATTTGTTTATATTTTTTTTAAACGTTGGCATATGCGTTGCTCTAGGTAGGTATCGAAAATTAAAAACGAAACAAGATAGTAAAAAACTTAACTTACTTTTTGATCTCACCCTTAAAACCTATAAAAGGAAAACATCATGAAAAAAACTTTACTGGCTACCAGCATTGCAAGTATCGCTTTAAGTTCTGCTATAAGTGTACAAGCCCAAAGCTTTGATGAGCTTGTAAAAGGCGGCAGTGTTGATTTGAACTTCCGCTACCGTGTTGAAAGTGCCGATGTACAAGGTGGTGCGGATGCAGCACTAGCTAATACCTTGAAATCACGGGCGACAATTAAAACCGGCAACATGTATGGTTTCTCAGCATTGGTTGAAGGTGATAACGTTTTTCAACTAACCGACGACTTTTTTGACGGCGGTGATAATGGCAATGCAAACACCGAGTACGATTTGATTCTTGATCAAGAAACCACTCAAATAAACCAGGCATATCTTCAATATTCAGGTTTCTCTTCAAATGTTAAGCTAGGTAATCAGCGTATTAATCTTGATAACCAGCGCCATGTAGGTGGTGTTGCTTTCCGTCAAGATGAAGCCACTTTCGATGCTATTTCGATCGAAAATAAAGCCTTAGATAACACCACTATATTTGCCGCTTTTGCAAACAATCT
>JAGDZK010000101.1:0-1429 GCA_049115935.1 Bermanella sp.
TCTCCCTCCGCACCATTTACTTTAAGTAAATGACTTCTGTTTTATATCTCCGTTTATTCTTATTTATTGTTTTATATTTGCGCGACAATTGTGTTCGAATTCATCGCGCGTATCTGTTTTATCTAAGTTTGTTTAATCTTAATAGTAAGCTTGATGTGTCTAAGCTGCCATTTCCTTGGTTTTGCAGTTCCTCGTAGTATTGGCTTACCAGTGTTGTGATGGGTAGGGCGGCGTCAATTTCATTTGCTGTATTTAGGCAGATATTTAAATCTTTATGCATTAGGTCTACGGCAAAGCCGAAATCAAATTCTTGTTGGATCATGGTTTGTGAGCGATTCAGCATTTGCCATGAAGAGGCCGCGCCGTTGCCAAGTGTGTTCATGACCTTGTTCATATCAAGTCCTGCTTTTTGCCCAAAATTAATGCCTTCTGCGAGGGCTTGAATTAAGCCTGCTACGCATATTTGGTTGACCATTTTGGTGAGTTGGCCAGCACCTGCTTCGCCCATATGGCTAAATGTTTTTGTGTAGGGTTGGGTGATGCTTTTGACCTGCTCAACGACCTGCTTATCTGCGCCACACATGATGGTGAGTTGGCCATTGATGGCGCCTTGTTGTCCGCCGGATACAGGGGCGTCTACATAATGAATACCAATCTCTTTTAGTTGTTTGTGCATACGTTTAGCAAGGTCGCTGCTGGTTGTGCTGTGGTCGATAACAAGACTACCTGTTTTTAGGCTTTCGCTTGCACCTTGTTTGCCAAAAATTAATTGTTCAACATCTTGGTCATTACCTACGCATAAAATCAGAATGTCGCTGTTTTGGCAGGCTTGTTTTGCGCTGCTGGCTGTTTTTTGATTGGGGTTTTGTGAAAGCCATGCCTCAGTTTTTTTTGAGCTGCGATTAAATGCGGTGATTTGGTGGTGCTGGGCTAGGTGGCTTGCCATGGGTGCGCCCATGTTGCCAAGGCCTATAAATGCTATGTTCATAATTTGCTGCTGATTTTTTGAGTGTAATAAATATAAGGTAAAAAAAAACCGCGCTGCAAGCAGGGCGGTTTTTTGTCACAATATTTACTGTGTCATAGGCTGATTATTTTTTAGGATAATCGCGCTGAGTATGACCAGTATAAAGCTGACGTGGGCGAGCGATGCGGTATTCGTTGCCGATCATTTCGTTCCAGTGAGCAATCCAACCTGGTGTACGACCTGTAGCGAAGATTACAGTGAACAGTTCAGTTGGGATGCCGATAGCTTTAAGAATAATACCTGAGTAGAAGTCTACGTTAGGATATAGGCCGCGTTTCTTGAAGTATTCATCTTCAAGTGCGATTTTCTCAAGCTTCATGGCCATCTTAAGCTGTGGATCGTCTTCAAGACCTAGTTCAGCCAATACTTCGTCACAGGTTTTCTTCATAACAACGGCGCGAG
>JAGDZK010000102.1:0-1477 GCA_049115935.1 Bermanella sp.
CCACAATTTTTAATTTATTATTCTTGCAGCTTGACCCAAAAACAAAAGGCAAGCCTTTGTACCTAATGAGCTTCGTACCATTATTCATTTTAGTAAGCGGTTTTTTAGTAAGCTTTGTCTTTGCAATAAAAGCAACCATCATTTGTACACTCTTGATTCTACCTGCCTGTTTTTTTGTAGGCCTCTACCACTCAAAAAACAATATAAATCGACTCTTTTATCTAGTTGCCTGGACATGGTTCATCATCGGAATAATTGTCTTTGCATTAGCTCGGCTTGGGTTTATCCCATTTAGCACGTTCACTAATCATGCAATACAAATAGGTTCAACATTAGAGCTACTCACCTTCGCCATTGCGCTTGCAAGAAGATTGCACTCTGAAAAAGAAACACGCATTCAGGCTCAGCAAATAATTATTGATAGCAGCAGACAGAGTGCAAAACTGCAACAAGAGCTACTTTATAATGCAACACACAATGAGGTAACGGGCCTTCCAAACCGAAATAGTTTCAGTCAATGGCTTGAAAACCATATAGACACACAGCAACCCTTTACCGTTGTATTAATGCGCCTCTCACGCATCGCGGAGCTAGATAAAACCCTTGGTAGAGATATTAGTAACTATGCACTTGAGCAATTTGCAATCTCACTTAATAGCGAAGTGCAGAGCCATTCAAATATTGAATGCTTAGATCATAGTGAAAACTTTTATGCAGCCAACTTAAGCAATAGCACCCTTGGATTTGTAGTTAACAATACAAAAAAAGATACTCTTAAGGCGCTGTTATGCAAACTGAATAACCGCTTAAATACTCCCATCATCATAAATGAGATGGAAATTGATCCGTGGGTTATCACAGGACATGCAAGTTACCCTCGTGATGGGCAAATAGCTCAAACCCTCTTAAGAAACGCAGGCATTGCACTGGATTACGCCAACCACTCTGAAAACAACATAAGCTGTTATCGTAAATCAATTGATACATACGATGAACGTCGCTTAAGCCTGGTTAATGAGCTCAAAACCGCCATTACACAAAACCACATGCAGTTGCATTACCAACCTCTTGTCTGTGCAAAGACAAACAACATGATCGGCGCAGAAGCGCTTATTCGCTGGCCTCATTCAGAGTACGGCATGATCATGCCTGACGAGTTTATTGAGATAGCCGAGCAAACAGGCATCATCCAAGCCCTTAGTCTTTGGGTAATAAAAAGTGCAATTCATCAATTGCAACACTGGAAAAAAGTCACTCCTGATTTTTTAATGTCCATCAATATAAGCGCTCATAACATACAAGATTCTGACTTTATAAAAGCCGTTTCTATTTTAATTAAAGACAAAGAAGACCTCGCAAAAAATATCATATTAGAAATAACGGAAACACAAATGATGGTAGATACCCATCATGCCCTTAAAAACCTATGGGCACTTAATGAACTTGGTTTCAATATCGCCATTGATGACTTTGGTAC
>JAGDZK010000103.1:0-996 GCA_049115935.1 Bermanella sp.
TCATAAAGGTAATACCCAAGCCCTCAAGGCCTTTTGGCACATCACTGTATTTTAATTTTTCACGAATACCCGCAAGCGCAGTAATGGCTAACGCCCAACCAACACCCGCACCGATACCATAAACCACTGACTCACCAAATTGATAATCACGCTCAACCATGAACAATGACGCACCCATGATGGCGCAGTTCACAGTGATCAAAGGTAAGAACACACCTAAAGCGTTATAAAGTGCAGGTACGTACTTATCCAAAAACATTTCAAGAATTTGAACAATCGCAGCGATTACACCGATGTAGCTTAGCAAGCCAAGAAAGCTTAAATCTACTTCAGGGAAACCAGCCCAAGCCAATGCACCTTCTTTAAGTAAGTATGTATAAATTAAATTATTTACAGGTACTGTAATTGCTAAAACAACAATTACAGCAACACCCAAACCAATAGCGGTTTGGATTTTTTTAGAAATAGCCAAAAAGGTACACATACCCAAGAAAAAGGCTAATGCCATATTCTCAACAAATACGGCTTTCACAAATAGAGATAGATAATGTTCCATTAGTGGGCCCCTGATGTTTCAGTATTTGGTTGAATTTTAAAATCAGCTTCTTCAACTTGAGCAGGAATCAAGCTGCGAGATGCCCAAATAAACAAACCAATAATAAAGAATGCGCTTGGTGGCAATAGCAATAAACCGTTGCTGTAATACCAGCCGCCATTAGTGACTAGAGGAAGAATCTCAAAGCCAAATAATGAACCAGAACCTAACAATTCACGGAATACTGCGACAAAAATCAATACAACGCTATAACCTAAGCCGTTACCAATACCATCTAGAAAGCTAAGACCCGGAGGGTTTTTCATAGCGAAGGCTTCAGCACGACCCATCACGATACAGTTGGTAATGATCAAACCAACAAATACTGAAAGCTGCTTACTAATTTCATAGGCATATGCTTTTAGTACTTGGTCCACCACGATTACCAATGACGCAATAAT
>JAGDZK010000104.1:0-1196 GCA_049115935.1 Bermanella sp.
TCATTTGCATGATTTCGTTACGTTTTTTCTCGCCGCCACTAAAGCCTTCGTTAACGCCACGTTTTAAAAAGTTTTGATCAAGGTTAACCGCTTTGCATTTTTCACGGGCCAGCTTTAAAAAGGTAACACTGTCCATTGGCTCTTCACCACGATGTGTACGCACAGAGTCAACCGAGGCCTTTAAAAATTCAAGGTTACTCACACCAGGGATTTCAACTGGGTACTGAAACGCTAAAAACAAACCTTCACGGGCACGCTCTTCGGTATCCATTTCTAAAATATTTTTGCCATCAAAGCTTACTTCGCCAGCGGTTACTTCATAACCCTCGCGACCTGATAATACGTTGCCTAATGTGCTTTTACCGGCACCATTTGGCCCCATGATGGCGTGAATTTCACCAGGCTTAATTTCAATATTTAAGCCTTTTAGGATTTCTTTTTCTTCAACGCTTGCGTGTAAATTTTTGATGCTTAACATTTTTTATTCCAATCTGTGTGTAGGGCGGGAATTTCAATCACCGCGTTTAAATTGGTGGGCAATGCCCACCCTACATAAATACTTAGCCGACTGAGCCTTCCAATGACACTTCTAACAACTTGCCCGCTTCGACGGCAAATTCCATTGGCAACTCTTTAAATACTTCTTTACAGAAACCGTTAACGATCATTGAAACCGCTTTTTCTGGATCAATGCCACGCTGTTGACATAAAAACATTTGGTCATCACTTACGGTTGAAGTGGTTGCTTCGTGCTCGATCACCGCGCTTGGGTGTTTGCTCTCAATATATGGGAACGTATGAGCACCACACTTATCACCAATCAATAACGAATCACATTGGGTAAAGTTACGGGCACCGGCTGCACTTGGATTCATGCGCACCAAACCGCGATAGGCGTTTTGGCTCTTACCCGCACTGATACCTTTTGAAATAATGGTTGAACGGGTATTTTTACCAAGGTGAATCATCTTGGTACCGGTATCGGCCTGTTGATAATTATTGGTTAACGCAACTGAATAAAATTCACCAATTGCGTTGTCACCTTTTAAGATACAGCTTGGGTATTTCCAAGTGACCGCAGAACCGGTTTCAACTTGTGTCCAAGACACTTTAGCATTGGTATGAGCAACCGCACGTTTGGTTACAAAGTTATAAATACCACCTTTGCCGTTTTCATCACCTGGGTACCAGTTTTG
>JAGDZK010000105.1:0-1070 GCA_049115935.1 Bermanella sp.
TTCACCGGTTACACGGTTTTGAACAAGGTACTTACCTTCAAGTTGCTTAACTGCGGCATAAGCAAAGTTAAGGTCACGGCTGTGATCGATGAAGCCATCCATTTCTTGGAATTCAGCTTGTGTGTAATCGTCTAATAAATGACGGTCATAGCGTTCGCTATCAACTAAGCGGGCAACTTGGTCATATAAAGCAGGCGGCTCAAATTGGCCGTACGCTTTTTTGCGCAAATGGAAAATATTAAGACGGGCAGCCATGTACTGGTAGTCAGGTGTATTTTCAGAAATTAAGTCAGCGGCTGACTTAATTAGCGTCTCGTGGATATCAGAAGTAGTAATGCCTTCATTTAGTTGGATTTGCGCGCGTAATTCAACCTCAGAAACAGATACGTTATCTAGGCCTTCGGCTGCCCAAGTCAGCACCTTATGGATTTTGTCTAAATCCAAAGGGGCACGATTTCCGTCCCGTTTTGTCACATGAAGTGTGCTGTTCATTTCTGACCCTTGCCCATACAAAAAACACCATCCCTAAATGAAGGGGTGGATAGATAAAAATTGGTTTGTTGATGTTCCGAATGAAGATTTGGCTGTTAACTGATCACTTTGTTCTTATTTTAAGCCACTGTGATCGAAATATGAACATACAATACTGCTCAAACTCGGAATAAGCACAGCATATTGCGGTTGTCGCTTTGAATCAACCCTATATATAGTGTTTAGGCTTAAATTGGCTTGTGGATAAATTGTGGGTAATAAGTGTGTAAATATGAGGTGTTAGTGCCTGCTAACGCCAGAATGTCGTTATCAGTAATATGGGCTAATCTTAAAGTGTGGACACAATGGGTTTCAAGGGAAAGGTGAATTTTTTTGTGGGGATGGGCAAGTCGCTGATAGGGACGCGAATGGTCATATACCGAGTATTAAATTAGAACAAAATCTCAACAAAAGTGAGCAAAATACTCATAAGGGCGTGAGCGGTCGTATATCGAGTCTCAAGTTTAAGTACAAATTATCAGCAAGACTGGGCAGGATGCCGACAAGGGTATTATTTGTCGTATATTGGGTTCAATGGC
>JAGDZK010000106.1:0-542 GCA_049115935.1 Bermanella sp.
AACTTCCGTTTCCCTGTTCAATTTGTTAACCGTCCGAACTTAGATTTCCGTGGTTTCTGCGGCACAGTGGCTTCTGGTATCGTGCGCCCTGGTGACGAAATCACTGCACTGCCATCAGGCAAAACCTCAAAAGTGAAATCCATCGTTAACTATGACGGCAACATGCAAGAAGCTTTCATTGATCAAGCAGTTACCATTACTCTTGAAGACGAGATCGATATCAGTCGTGGCGACATGATTGTTAAAACCGCTGACAAACCACAGATCAGCAAACAGCTAAACGCTGACATCGTGTGGATGAGCGAAGACGCAATGAAGATCGGTAAACAATACGATTTGAAATTTGCATCGGCCGCTAACACCGGCACGTTCTCTAAAGTGCATCATCGTGTGGATGTAAACACCATGGAGCAACATGAGAGCAAAGAGCTAAGCCTAAACGAAATTGGCCTATGTGAGCTAACACTAAACAAAGCCGTTGCCTTTGATGCTTATAAAAAGAATCGTGCAACTGGTGCCTTCATCATCATTGATCGTCTAAC
>JAGDZK010000107.1:0-754 GCA_049115935.1 Bermanella sp.
CTTTTATTATTGTTTGCCTAGTTTGGAATTTCTTATATTGCCTAGGTTGTGGCTGCGGGTATTGACGTTGTCCGCCCTTTGCTGACACCTAGTATCAATTCTGCTGGGTGTAACATGCATTAATGATATGGGAGCTTTAGTTTGCTCAACATGCTCATATTGGCCAATGATCAAGGCCTGTCATCATATTCACTGTTATTGATGGGATTAAGGATACCACTGACCAACTAATGAAAAAGGGGTAAATTCGGACACTAAATGACCAAATGCGTCACGGCTTATGCTTTTAGGCCTATTCGAGATGATCGTAGGCTTTGTGCGGATATAAAGAGGGGGGGGNNAACAAAAAAGCCTGCTAAGAGCAGGCTTTTCTGTTTGAGCAAGACCGTGGGCTTTAAATAATGCCCTTGTCTTGAATTTCAGCGATGGCAGCATCAATACTGGTTTTATCAGCATCAATGGCTAGGTCTGCCTGAGCCGTTTCAAACGTGCACAGTGCAATAAGACCGGCTTGTTTCATGATGCGCGCAATATCATCAGGGTTGTTATCACCAAGATCGTCACGGCTCACTAAGGCAGCCGCTTTACCTAAGGTAAATAATTTGCGATCTAGGGCCCCAGCCAGTACGTGCTTGTTGGTACCAGTAAGAACAATAGAAGCAGGCTTTTGATCAAAGCGATCGGCTTTTTCTTGGCTAGTCACTGCAACCAAAGATTCACCCGTGCTGTTGTCCGCACCACCCACAATCATACC
>JAGDZK010000108.1:0-630 GCA_049115935.1 Bermanella sp.
TGAATATTTATTGCCGTGTGGTCTTAGCGCTGAAAAAGAATTGGAACTGCAGATGTTAGCCCTTAAAGCTTATGAATCATTGGATTGTAAAGGCTGGGGACGTGTTGATGTTATGCAAGATGAAAACGAAAAATTTTGGTTGATAGAAGTGAATACTGTACCAGGTATGACGGATCACTCTCTTGTGCCAATGGCAGCAAAAGCAGCTGGCATTGATTTTAAGCAGTTAGTGATTGAGATATTGGCAGCNNGTTGAACGATGAAAGGAAAGGGAGCAACACGTCAGGCAGCAAAGAAGTCATTTTTAACCAGCGCCAATATGGCAGGGTTATTAAAATCTGTTTCAATCGGTGTGACGGTGATTTCGGTTTTAGTTGCGCTCGTATTGCTACTTTTACAAACAGTGAATAAACCAATTAACCAGTTGCAAGTTAATACAGGGTTAGGGCATATAACATTGCCAATGATTAATGAGCAAATATCACCTTGGTTTCCTGATGGTTACTTGACGCTAGATGTGAATGCCATCAAGGACGAGCTTCATAGTATGGTGATGGTTTCTCAGGTAAGTGTTGAGAAAATTTGGCCAGATACTTTAAAAATAAATATTGAAGAAGAGCGTCCTGTTGC
>JAGDZK010000109.1:0-789 GCA_049115935.1 Bermanella sp.
ACTTGGATTTTTATTTTGCAGACCTTGCTCGTTTAAAACATAAATTGGATGAGTCTTTACATTCTATGTCTGCTAGCGATGCATTGCTAATTGGCCGTCGTCATGTGCGCAGTAATAATTCATGGATGCATAACAGTCAACGATTAGTGAAAGGCAAATCTCGTTGCACAATGCTGATTCACCCTGAACATGCGCAAGCGTTGAATATTGTTGAAGGGCAAATGGTGCAGGTGACATCACGGGTAGGCCAAGTTGAGATTGCTGCTGAAATCAGTGATGAAATTATGTCAGGGGTGGTGAGTATTCCCCATGGCTGGGGTCATAACCGCAAAGGTACAGGTCAAACCATTGCTGATGCCAATTCCGGTGTGAGTGTGAATGATTTAACCGATGACCACATGATTGATGCACTTTCTGGCAATGCCGCTGTTAACGGGGTGCCGGTTACGCTGTTGCCCTTGACTGAGCAGTTGGCTGTGTAATTTATTTATTTGTTTTAACGCAGTAGCTTTTTAAGCTAAGCCGCCAAGCAAATTGCTGGCGGCTTTTTTCTTTTCACATCTTTTATAAATAGCCACACTTCGACTGACGTTCGTGCCGCGCGCTCAGTATGAACGGTCTTGGTTGACTCAAGTTCGCTAGTTTTAACTGACATACCTTTTTAAATAAATATCCAATAAATCTATAACCACTAAGCGATGTATTTTTTCAGAGTAGCTTTGTTTTCAATTGTGCATTGATTGCATTATTAGCTGAATTTTTATGAGGCCACACTTCGACTGCTCGTAC
>JAGDZK010000110.1:0-483 GCA_049115935.1 Bermanella sp.
GTTGCCTATGAAGGAGATGCGATTGCGCAGCTTCAAGTGGCTGGTTACCCAAACTTAACAACCCTAGAGCTTAATGAACCCGTTGATGCGGTTATGGCCCAGGCCCAAGAAGTGGTTCAAGCTATGGGCTGGGAAGTACTGGCAAGCAATGCAGAGCAATCCCCATTTACCATTGAAGCCGTGGATGAAAGCTTATTATTTGGCTTTAAAGACGATGTGGTGATTCGTATTGAATCCTTCACAACCCCAGAACAACACGTTGATGTGCCAGCCAAAACAAGAGTAGATGTGCGTAGCATGAGCCGTGTGGGTAAAAGTGACTTGGGCGCCAATGCCGCTCGCATTGAATCCTTTTTAGACAACTTAAAAAATCGTTTCTAAAAAAGCCTGTGAATGCGCTGCAAGGGAGCGGGGAGTTAGTTACAATAGGCCCGGAATTTAAGGGGTAGAGCATGGCCGATTCATTTGTACATTTACGCATTC
>JAGDZK010000111.1:0-445 GCA_049115935.1 Bermanella sp.
GGGCAGGGCTGACACGAAACGTAGTGTCACACTTAGGGCACTTTGTGATTTGTGTTTGGTTCATGGTTGTATGCTAACTTTCCAATCAATATTTCGCGGCTTAAGCAAACGTATTAAGCAAACTTAGTTGCATCAATGCGTACCCAGCCATCTTCTTCTTTTATTAAATTAATGGTGCACTCTTGCGCATAAGCGTCCGCCACTTCTTGAGCTTGGCTAGCAAGAATACCTGAAAGCACTAATTGCCCACCGGGTAAAAGGTAAGACAAAATGGCGCTTTTAAGTTCCACCAATGGCCCTGCTAGAATATTCGCCAGTACCATATCCGCTTGATAATCAGGAGCATCTTCAGGTAAGTAGAACTCAACCGAATCCATGCTGACATTGTTGCGTTCGGTATTTTCGTTACTGGCCAGAATAGCCTGTGGGTCGATGTCGATGCCCA
>JAGDZK010000112.1:0-422 GCA_049115935.1 Bermanella sp.
CGGGCCATGGCTTCTTGAATATCCACACTGGCATCCAGTAATTGCTGCTGCACCGCTAAATGTGCAACCGATTGCCCTGATATTAAGGGATAATTTGACCCGCCAACACTCAGGCTAGAATCACGAGCACCTGAGTACGATGTAACACGATAATAGGGCACAGTGATTCTCATGCCCTGCTTCATTACTTCAACCAACCCCAGCCCATCCGCTACATCCCATAACGGACCTAGGTATTCACGTTTAACCATAGAGTATTGCAGCAGTGCAGGAATCACTCGGCCTTCATAAACGGCACTGATTAAATCGGTAATACCTTTATCAGCATAAAGCGCATAAAACCAAAAACGCTGATCTAGCTGGCGACTTTTATCACCGGTTAAAATTGGGTTAATCACCACTTGGCGTGTATTTGGGTCAGC
>JAGDZK010000113.1:0-493 GCA_049115935.1 Bermanella sp.
ATGTAAATGCACAGGCCCCAGGCATTGGTGGTGAGAAACTAGAAGAGTTAGTGAATAACTATCGTGGTGTATTGGCAAATATCGACCGTCTTGGTCGTGTGTACCCTGAGCGTGTATTAAAAGCCATGATCTACATGCCTAAACTTACTCAAGACGACCTAAAAGATCGCGCTAAAGTAGAAGCTTGGAATGCAGAATTGCAAAGTCGCTTTATCGATCCCAAAGGAAATGACTCCCGCGTGGTGCTTGAGATTGTTGAAGATAATGAGCGTCACATTTACCTGCCTGATATTAAAGTGATTAACCACAGTATCCCAACGGATTATGTATTGAGCCATGACTTCTTTGAGTCCAATGTTTATAAAAACATTTGCTCTTTAGGTGAGCGCTTACAGGATTTAGTTGAAGAGGGTGCTTATATTCAGCGTGGCGAACGTAAGTCAGAAGTATCTAGTTTTGAAGATGTACTGGCTTGGTTAATGAACGAAGCACG
>JAGDZK010000114.1:0-666 GCA_049115935.1 Bermanella sp.
AGAGAAGCTTAGCTGGCTAAACAGCCAATGGATTCGTGACTTATCTGAAGAAGAATTTGTTGCTCAGTTTATTAAGTGGGGCCTAAATAAAGACGCTCTTATGCCAGCAGTTTCGCATATTCAGCCTCGTGTTGAGCGATTCAGTGATGTTGTGCCACTGGCTGGTTTTTTGTTGTCAGGTATGCCGACATTAACCGAAGAAAGTTTCGTGCATAAATCCATTGAGCCTACTCAAATGGTTGAGTTGCTGCAGATGGGTCTTTGGCAACTTGAAGCGATTCGCGACTGGCAGAAGCAAGAAATTCAGCAGCGTTTATTTGCACTAGCAAAAATTGAAGGGGTTAAGCCTAAAGACTTCTTATTTGGTTTTTTTGTGGCGATTGNNGGTACAGCGAATTCGTTCTCTGTGTTAGATAGTATGCAAATCATTGGCCCAGATATGAGTCGCTCCCGCGTTCGTCACGCAGTTGATGTGCTAGGTGGTATCTCTAAAAAGGGCATGAAAAAGCTTGATAAAAAATACCGCGATGTGTCCGCTCAAATTGAAGTTCAGCTTGCTGAAACTCAAGAGTAATTTGATCTAATGGCTATATATCCTGTGATACTTGCCGGAGGCAGTGGTACTCGATTATGGCCAATATCAAGACAAAACCACCCCAAGCAGTT
>JAGDZK010000115.1:0-230 GCA_049115935.1 Bermanella sp.
AAGGCTGCATCAAATGCGCCAGATAATTCGCTTTCTCCTTTTACTTTAGATATACCAATACTTGATCCTTCTAAAGCTGGCTTAACCATTAATGGGAAACCCGCATCGCAAGCAAACGATTCAAGTTCGTTAATCGCTTGAGCCAAAACAAAATTAGGCGTCGGTAAATTTAAGCCTTGCCAAATCAGTTTAGTGCGCCATTTATCCATACAGATTGCACTGGCTTTTAC
>JAGDZK010000115.1:292-975 GCA_049115935.1 Bermanella sp.
AATGCAATAAACGCCACATCAACATCATGTTGATCTAACTGAGCGATTAAATTTTCTTTTGTATCTATTTTAACAACATCAATATTTTGAGATTTCAACGCGTCATAAACAGCCGCACCACTATTTAATGACACTGCACGCTCAGCACTGTTACCACCAAACAGTACCGCTACTTTTCCAAATTGATGGGGATGATTATTAGCCATCAATACTCTCCAATAAATCCGGTAACTCTTGTGTCAATTCAAGTGCCAACGCACCGACACTGCCAGCACCTTGTGTCATTAAAATATCACCAGGTTTTAAAATATCTTTTAGGACGGGCTTCACATCCGCGCCGCGCTCAATAAATATAGGATCAACACGACCACGCTGACGAATACTGCCGCATAATGAGCGTCCATCCGCTCCTGCAATTTCATCTTCGCCTGCAGGATAAACATCCAGCAATAACANNACATCAACTTCACTTAATACACGTACAAAGTCTTCATATAAATCTCGGGTACGCGTATACCTATGGGGCTGAAACATCATCACTAATCGATTATTTGGCCAGCCTTTACGAATGGCTTGAATGGTTACTTCAACTTCTGTTGGATGGTGACCATAATCATCAACCAACATGACTTGTCCGTCTCCTAGTTTAAATTCACCACATACTTGGAAACGTCGACCTACAC
>JAGDZK010000116.1:0-648 GCA_049115935.1 Bermanella sp.
TCACCCTTAATCTATTTAGTGTTCATATTGACTAAAATGCGAGCGTTTAAACATCACCCTGGAGTTGACTATGGGTCAGCAAAACAATTTTTTTTGGTTAAATGAATTACCTGAAGCGTTTCAAACCTACCGCGGAAACCGCAAAGTAGATGAGGTGGAGTGCATCATTCCCGATCTTGCGGGTATGTCGCGCGGTAAAGCCATGCCCTTAAGTAAATTCTCACCCGATCATACCCTGTTTTTACCTATTTCAATTTTTTATCAAACCATCACCGGCGAAGATGTTGAAATGGATATTGAAAACCAATGGGCCGAAGGTGATATGCAGCTCAAGCCTGACATGAGCACAGCCATGGCTGTACCGTGGGCAAAAGAAGCCACATTACAGGTAATCCATGACTTGGTTGATCAAAAAGGTGAGCCAATCAAATACGCACCGCGCAATGTTCTAAAGCGTGTAATTGAGCTGTATAACACCCAAGGTTGGCAACCCATCGTGGCGCCAGAGTTAGAGTTTTACTTGATCAAGCCAAACGTTGATCCAAATGAGCCTATTCAGCCGCCAGTCGGTCGCACTGGTCGCTCTGGTTCAGGCCGCCAGTCTTATTCCATGTCAGCGGTTGATGAATACGGCCCAGTTATCGATAC
>JAGDZK010000117.1:0-1752 GCA_049115935.1 Bermanella sp.
GTTTCACTCGCCTTTGCTGGCAAGCGTTATATTTTTCATGGAAGTACGAGATGTTTGAAAGAATAAAATTAAAATTTGGTAGTGCAGCAACGGAAGATCCTTTGGATCTGTCGGTTACCCCAATTACGGTTTTCGTCGGTCCAAATAATTCTGGCAAGTCAAAGATACTCAAAGAAATCCTTCATTTTTGTCAGCAGGGCAGCCTTGATGCACGAGGAGTGATTATTGAAGAGGCAATCCTTAAAAATATAGAGGAGAAAAGATTCAATGAAAAGTTGTCTCATTTGGAAAAGGAGCCCAATGAAAATGAGTCTTTGCCAGAAGGAAATATGATCGTAGGAAATTATCAAGAACGCATACATATCAGAAAGGAAAATCTTACACAGACAATTGGGCAAGTTAATAACGGGCACTTTCGTGAGTGGTTTTGCCAATGGTTCCTAAAATTTAATACGCTGCTACTTGATGGACAGGGAAGAATGCAGCTTGCTCGGGAGCAACAAGGTGGAAATTTGCAATCGCCACCTCACAATAGCTTGAGTGCTTTATTCAGAGATGATGAAAAAAGAGCTGAAGTTAGAAGAATTGTACATGATGCATTTGGTCTTCATTTTGTTATTGATCCGACAGACTTGGGAAAACTAAAAGTGAGGCTGTCTGAAGAGGCTCCTTCAAACGAAATGCAAGAAAGAGGGGTACATGCTGATGCAGTGGAATTCCATAGTAAAGCCAAAAAAATTGATGAACTTAGTGATGGAGTAAAAGCATTCACAGGCATTGTTCTAGAGCTTGTGGCTGGTGACCCTATGGTTCTAATGGTAGATGAACCTGAGGCATTTCTACACCCATCACTTTCATATAAATTAGGCAAAGAAGTTTCTGTTACAGCTTCTGCGCAAAGTAAAAACATATTTGTTTCTACACATAGCTCCAATTTTATTATGGGATGTGTTCAATCTGGAGTGCCTATAAACATCGTACGACTAACGTATTCACAAGGAGCGGCAACAGCAAGGCTACTCCCTGATGAAAAGCTACTACAGTTAATGCGAAACCCTCTTTTGCGTTCCACGGGTGTCATAGATGGTTTGTTCTATGAGGCAGTTATCGTAACCGAATCTGATGCAGACAGGGCTTTCTACCAAGAGATAAATGAGAGGCTATTGAAGAATTCTCCTGAAAGAGGAATGCCCAACTGCCTGTTTATAAACGCACAAAATAAGCAGACAGTACACCAAATTATCAAGCCTCTACGAGAGCTTGGTATTCCAGCTGTAGCCATTGTTGATATAGATATTTTGAAGGAAGGTGGTCAAGTATGGAGCAACTTCTTAAGTAGTGGCTTTGTCCCTCTGATCTCTCAAACGCCACTAGGCTCAATTCGTCAAGCAATCAAACAAAAGTTTACCGATTTAACTATAGATATGAAAAGGGATGGTGGTATATCCGCACTTCCGGGTGATGAAAAGGAAGCTGCTGAAAATCTTTTAAACCAACTCAGAGAGTATGGCTTATTTGTGGTGCCAAATGGAGAGCTTGAGTGCTGGTTGAAGAACCTGAAAGCATCAGGGCACGGGCCTAAATGGCTTGTTGAGGTTTTTGAAAAAATGGGAGAAAACCCAGATTTGGATGACTATGTTAAGCCAGAAGTTGGTGATGTATGGGACTTTATTGGAAGCATAAAAGAATGGACGTCCTCAACAAGCCGGAAAGGCATACCAGCCAAAATATAACAAGCGCGTCAATTAGGAC